>NZ_JCAUAS010000037.1:0-50670 GCF_059692075.1 Paenibacillus sp. J31P190
ATCGGATGAACCAACAAATTGGGATTGTTAAGCAAGCGAGCTAATTTTAAAAAATAATACCGTATTTTCGGCGAGTATTACCTGGGGCAAATTGCATTATGAAATTGACTCTTCCGTACAACAATTTGGACGTTATTATTCCTTTTAGGGCATTTTCAAGCGAAATTGTTGTATGTTTTGCAACAATCGATGGGAAATGGTTGGTTTGCTCGACAAAAGTTGTACAAAGTACAACTTTCCTCTATGTGATTCTGCTTATTAGGTGTTCTGTTTTTTAGGTTCACTGCTAGTAGGTATTACGCTCTTTAGGAGTTACGCTCATAGGAGTCACTGTTCTAGCTGTCAACGCTTCCTAAGCATTACTGGCTTCCCTTACTAACCCAAAACGTAACATTGTCGCCCTGCAAACCTTTCGTGCCTGACTTCGGGTCTTGTTTAATGACGGTTCCCTTTGGCTGATCGTTTGCTTCAATCAAAAAATTGTAATGCAGACCGGCAGCCAAGGCTTGCGCTTCGGCATCAGCTTGAGATAGACCTACCAGGTTAGGTATGGCTACTTCCTCGGCTTGTTTGTTCGAATCTCCGAGGGGCTTCGTTGTAGATGGGACAGGTGTATTTGTCGTCGTCGTAGGTGTGGCGGTGGGGATAGGTACCACGACAACAGACTCTGTTTTGGGAGATGGCCAAAGCGCCCAAACTGTGACCAAGACGACGGCCAAAATTGCAATTGCTCCTATCCCTGCCTTACTTAGAGCGCTCAATGATTGTGATCGCTTATCAGCAGCGGGTGCAACCTCGTCCACCTCATCAACTTCATCCTCATCCACTACGTGCTTTTGAATTTTACTCGGGTTTTGATAATGATTTTGCGTGTGGATAGGCCCAGCGTCCTGCTTTTGACCTGAAGATGGTAAACTCCGCAATCCAAAAATCAACGAAGAAAGTGATGCGTGACCTTGGCAGACGAGCTTAATCAGCTTAATTAAAGCCAATTTTTGCTCATATGTCGCAGATGGGATCGGCGTACGCTCCAGATGCGTATGCATCACTTCAAAAGCACCGCTAATCGTCTCCGCGCCAGTAAATAGCTGAATCATTAACCGACAAAGACCGATGGCCCCTTGTGCCTGAGGATCGCCTTTGTCCCAATAATTAATGACGGAAAGTTTGCCGTGATCATCTAACCATAGGTTTTCAGCGCCTACTGTAAATCCTGTAATACGTTCTTCCATTGCGTCAAGCAAGGAAACCCCTAGATCAGCAATCATTGCAATGATAGTATGGAAAGACATTTCTTTCTTGTTAACATGGTTGGAGAATAGTGAGCCTGGCTTGGCTTGCAGAATGATCGTAACCGAATCTTCCTCTACAGCTGTATCCAGGATATGTTGAAACCCGTCATGTATGAAAGCTGCTTTATGATGAAGGGTTCGAATGTAATCTTCACCGACCTGCCCAGGTTGAAGCTCTATTTGATAAAGGAGAACTTTTCGAGTTAGAAATAAATCATCACCATATTGCAAAGTACCATGAGGTAAAGCGACGATCTGTGAATCTGGCACATAGCGCGTACCCATTTTTTTATGCATGGAATATCCATCCTCTCTCTTGATGGCATCATTGGGAGTTGCCTTTATTATATATGATTCGGCGGGATATAGGAATTTAGGTATTAACGCAATCGAGGTGGAATCAGCAAGGTCTGGGTGAATGGTTGTTGTAAAGCTTATTGAAGAAGTCGAGGGAATAACAAAGTTGAGTCTGGATCCAGAGGCAGATAGCAGTTATTTCATTTATTTTACTGTACACTTTTTTTCTCAGTTTTGGAATAAGCTTGAGAAAAATGAGTTGAAAGGTATAGAAGTTGCTGCATAAAGAACCCGAATTTTCTATGAAGCCTTTTCTAGCTGACAAGACTCAGCTGATTTGGGCTTTTTTTCTAACTTCGCAGAACTAAAAGTCTATGATTCAAATGACCTAGATGATATGATAGTTTTACAGATTTTTTTACAATTTGATCCAATATGAGGGGGAACTGTGTTGAAAAAAGTCGTTATTTTGGGCGGCGGTGTTGCCGGGATGAGTGCCGCGCATGAATTGATCGTCAGAGGCTATGAGGTGTCTGTCTACGAGTTTAAAAGTATTCCAGGCGGGAAAGCGAGAAGTATGCCTTTTGTAGGCAGTGGAACTGACGGGAGAAAAGATCTTCCAGGCGAGCATGGTTTTCGGTTATTTCCTCGCTTTTACAGACATGTCATTGATACATTGAAACGAATTCCCTATGAGAATGGAACCGTATATGATAACTTAACAGAAGTGACGCGGTTAGATATTGCCACCTACACAGCACCGCTATTGCCGCTGCTGGCCAAGATTGAATTTAGTTTAGACAATTTTATGGTGGTCATCAGAGATTTATTCGATAATGGCTTAGGTCTAAGTATGGATGATCTGGAGCAATACGGACGTAAGCTATGGCAAGTCATGACGAGCTGTGATGAACGCATTCGCGAGGAATATAACCTCATCGATTGGTGGAATTTCATTGAGGCAGATCAACAATCCCCTGCATTTCAAAAAATATTCGCTGGATTCACCAAAACCCTCGTTGCTTGTCAATCCAAAATTGCAAACACACAAACTGTCGGCCCTGTAGCTGTTCAAATGACACTAGATATCACCACACCAGGCACGAGCTTCGTTCGTCTCTTGAACGGTCCAACGAATGACAAATGGGTGAACCCTTGGCTAACTTTTTTACGAGATCAGGGAGTTGATTACCATTTAGCGGCAAAAGTTGAAAGCATCGACTGCGTGGATGGCGTTATTCGCAGTGCGAAGGTGACGGAGAACGGTAAGACCTTCGATGTAGAAGCTGATTATTTCATAGCTGCATTCCCGGTTGAAGTGATGGGTAAATTCATTACGGACGCTATGGTACAAGCCGACCCAACACTTGTTGGTGTGCAAAAGCTTGTTGATTCCGTCGCATGGATGAATGGCATTCAGTATTATTTGAAGGAAGAACTGCCAATCACTCATGGACATGTTATATACTTAGATGCACCTTGGTCGCTGACCTCAGTATCCCAGAAGCAATTTTGGCCGGATGTCGACCTTAGCCAGTATGGTGATGGTACAGTGAAGGGTGTTTTATCCGTCGATATTTCGGATTGGGACACACCTGGCGTATTATTCGGTAAATCGGCAACACTTTGCACGGCTGAAGAGATTAAAGCCGAAGTATGGGCACAGATGAAATTAAGCTTGAACGTGGATGGTGCCGTTATCCTAGAAGACGATGTTCTGCATTCTTGGTTCTTGGATACGGATATTCAATTTGAGAATCCCGAACATGCATGCACGAATATGGAACCCCTACTTATTAATCGTGTGGGTACTTGGGATGACCGTCCAGAAGCGTATACCGCAATTCCGAATCTGTTCCTTGCTGCTGATTACGTACGTACGAATACAAACCTTGCGACGATGGAAGGCGCTAATGAAGCGGCACGACGCGCAGTTAATGCCATACTGAAACAAGATGGTTCGACGGAAGAGCCTTGTGAAATATGGGAAATGTACACATTTGAGTTTATGCATATCGATTTATTGAAACCTTATCATCATCATGACAAGCGACGGTTTGAGAAGGGGCTTCCTTGGGATGGAAAGCTTTTTTAGGAATACCTAGCAGCTAGTTTTACTAGGAGGATTTTATGCTAATTTTGCCGGAATACGAGTTGATCAGACAAATCTATCAAGGTGAACGGACTGTACTCTATCGTGCTGTTCATAAGCCGTCTATGGAAAAAGTAATTATCAAAACCTTACGTTCTGACTTTCCTGTTTCAGCAGATATCGCTAGATTGAAACGTGAGTACGAGATTGGCAGAATGCTGGACTTTACCGGTATTGTTAAGCCATTGGCGCTGCCAAAGCATCAAAACAGCCTAGCTCTCATCTTGGAAGACTTTGACGGTGAGACCTTATCGGCGTATTTCCCTATGTTTCGTCAGTCCATACAAGCCTTTCTCAAAGCAGCTATTCAATTGGTTAAAATAGTCGGGGATATTCATCAGCGTTACGTTATACATAAGGATATTAAGCCTAGCAATATTATTATTAATCCCGATAAGCAGATCATGAAGCTGGCTGATTTCAGCATTTCCTCTTTTACGAGAGAGCGTCAAGAAATGCTAGATCCGTTGATGCTAGAAGGAACACTAAGCTATATGTCACCTGAGCAGACTGGTCGTATGAATCGTATTATCGATTACCGAACGGACTACTACTCCTTAGGGGTCACGTTCTATGAAATGCTCACCGGACGTCTTCCGTTTCAAACGGAAGATCCGGTGGAGCTGATTCATTGCCATTTTGCCGTGACGCCGACTCCTCCCGAAAGCTTGCGGATGGGCATACCGAAGCCGCTATCCGATATTGTCATGAAGCTTCTTGCTAAAAATGCGGAAGATCGATATCAGAGCGCCTACGGCATTATTCAGGATCTCGAGCACATCTTGATGCTGAGCAATTCCGGAGAAGAAATGACGGAATTTGCGGTTGGGCTCTATGACATGACGGACATGTTCCAGATACCTCAAGGGTTGTACGGACGAGCTCAGGAAATCGAAAATCTGCTGCATGTTTACGGACGTGCGGTGCATGGATCGCTGGAGGCCGTTTGGGTAACCGGGGAATCTGGTTATGGCAAATCGTTTCTCATCGCCGAGACGATGAAGACGATCATGAAGGACAATGGCTGGTTCTTATCCGGCAGATTCGAGCCGAACAAACAGCATGTCTCGTATCATGCGTTGTCTAAGGCACTGCGTCAGTTAGTCCGTCAGCTTCTAACGGAGAAAGATCATCAAATCGAAGAGTATCGCGGACGATTGCTGAAGGTACTGGGAACAAGTGGGAAAGTACTGACGGATCTCGTTCCGGACCTTGAGCTCCTAATCGGTAAGCAGCCCGTTGCGAAGCAGCTTCCTCCGCAAGAAGCACAGAATCGATTGCATTTCTTATTGCAGCAATTTCTGCTAATCTTCTGTGTGAAAGACCGGCCCATCGTGTTGTTTCTAGATGATTTGCAGTGGGCTGATGCGGCCTCCTTACAGTTTCTTGATCTGCTTTTGAACGATTCACAAATGAAGTATTTCCTTTTCATAGGTTCCTATCGAAGCGAGTACGACACTAATTGGTTATCATCAACCCGTGTGCAATTGCTGGACAAGCTCCCAGAGCGCCTTGTTACGGAACGAATTATTTTGCAGCCACTGGAAATTGCGGATGTAAAGCAGTTGATTGCGGAGTCGTTGAAAACCGAGCAGCAGCAGGTAGTTGAGCTGGCACAGCTCGTTCTGCAAAAAACCGGAGGGAATCCTTTTTTCGTCAAACAATTTTTAACTGCTTTACACGAGCAAAATTTACTCACCTTTAATTATGAAATTAATCGTTGGATATGGGATATTGGTGAAATTCAGAAGCTTAGAATTACCGATAATCTTATGTTCCTCCTAGCTGAAAAGCTGCAGCGTATGCCACCTAGAACGCAATACTTATTGCGGCTTGCTGCTTGTTTGGGTGTCTCCTTTGACCTGGAAGCACTTGGTATTATTGCTAAGATGTCCTTTACAGATATACTGCATGAGTTGGAAATTGCTATCCAAAACGGATTGATGATACCAGTTGGAACAGATTATAAGTTTTTTATCGAGATCCAAGGGAACTCAACTGCACGGGACATACGTTTTATGTTTGTGCATGATTCCATTCAAGAAGCTGTCTATGGATCCATTGAAGAATCCATGCTGCCAGAAATGCATTTGAACATCGCGCATCAGCTGCTGGAGCATTTAACTGAAGAGCAGGCCGAGCCCCGGTTATTCGATATCGTCAACCATATGAATATCGGCTCTAACTTATTAACGGAGCGGAAGGAACTTATCCAGCTTCTAGAATTTAATCTCAGTGCAGGCCGCAAGGCTAAATCCTCGAATGCTTATCGTTCGGCACTGCAGTACTACAATAAAGCACTAGCTTTGCTGAAGTTGGTAGAGAGTGTGGAGTTAAATGACCTTAGCTTTTCCATTCGACTGGAGAAGTCAGAAGTACTTTATCTGAATGGTCAGGCGGATGAAGCCGAGATATCCTATGAAGAGCTGCTTGTAGATGCCCGTACGAACGAACTTAAGTTGGAAGTTTATAACTTACAAGTGATTCTATACACGAACGTCGGTAAGCAGCATAAAAGTGTGGAAGTCGGATTGAAAGCATTAGCCGAACAAGGCATCCGTGTATATAAAGAACCTACGGGCGTGAACATTTTTTTCGAATATATGAAGCTGAAAGCAATGATTGGGCGGAAGAATACACTTCAGCTGTACGATTTACCGATTATGGAAGATGAATATACAACCAAATTAATGAACTTAATGATGAGTATTGCCATCTCCGCCTATTTCGTGAATACGAATTTGTTCGTTTTGTTCATGTTCATCATGACGAAGCATGCCTTGAAGTATGGCAATACCCCCATGATGGCCTATGTATATGGATCCTATGGCTTGATTCTGGGCTCGGGCTTCGGGGATTTTCAGCTGGGCTACCAATATGGGCAGCTTGGCGACCGCATGAATGCCAGATTTCAATCTCATCAATTCCGCAGCAAAAGCCATTTCTCATTTGGGTTGTTCGTGACGCCTTGGGTAAAGCCTTTGCAGGTGTGTTTAGAGCATTTGAAGGAATCGTTCCGAAGCGGGATCGAGGACGGTGACTTGGTTTTCGCAGGTTATGCCCTAACATATCAGGTTTTGGTAAAGGATTTTCAAGGTGTTGTCCTTTCGGAAGTGCAAGAAGATCTAGCTAAAAACTATCGGATATTGGAACAGACCAATCATCATGACACCCTGCTCATGTTAGAAATGCTCCGTATGGTCATTCATAATTTGGAAGGGAAGTCTGAGAATCCCCTGATTATCGGCAAGGATGAGGAAGAGGAAAATCAATTTGTCCGTAAACTGGAGGTCCACCCGAACCAAGTTATTATTCATGAGTATACGGTAAAGAAAATGATGCTGAATTATTTGTTTGGTCAATATGACGAAGCTTTAAAGTTTGGTAAAGATGCGGAACCTATGCAGTCTGTTTCTTTCGGTCTGTTTCATATTCCTGAGAACTATTTCTACTTTGCTTTATCTATAGCTGCAAAATATAAAGAGGCTGCGATCTTAGAGCAGAAGATGCTCGCCAAACAGATGAGAAAGATGCTTCGCAAGATGGATAAATGGGCTGCCCATTGTCCGGAAAACTTTATGCATATTAGTCTATTAATGCATGCAGAGTGGAACCGTATAACGGGCCATTTCCAGAAAGCGGAGCAAGAATACGAAACGTCAATCCGGCAAGCAAGAGAGCAGGGATTCATCCAGCATGAGGCGATAGCCTGTGAGCTGGCGGGGAAGATGTACAAGGAAGCGGGACGTGAAAAGATTGCCAAAACCTTTTTCGTCGATGCGTATTACGGTTATCTAAGCTGGGGTGCCAAGGCAAAGGCCGAGGAGTTAATGCTGCGTTATCCGGGCTATTTAACATCACTTAAGGAGTCGAAGGATTGGGGCACAACCAAAATAAGTGACTATTCCCTTCAGGCGCTTGATTTTATGACGATTATGAATACGTCTAGGTCGTTGTCGAGTGAAGTTAACTTGGAGCAATTGATCAAACGGTTAATGGAAATTGTAACTTATTCGTCTGGCGCGGAGAGAAGCATCCTTGTCTTGAAGGAACGTGACAGCTTATTCGTGGAGGCTGAGATGCTAGCCATCGACGGTAAGGATTCTTGTACCGTAAGCTCTGTTCTACTAGAAACAAGAGAAGATCTCCCAACGGCTGTGATTCAATTCGTTGCAAGAACCAAGGAAGGCGTAGTTCTCGATGATGCCGAAAATAAGGGATTCTTTACACATGATCCGTATATTCGGGCAACGGAGAGTAAATCGATATTCTGCGAGCCGATCCTGCATCAGGGCAATCTAGTCGGCGTCTTCTATCTTGAAAATAATTTGATTCGCAATGCCTTTACATCTGACCGTCTTGATATTATCAAGCTATTGTCTGCTCAGGCTGCAATATCTATCGAGAATGCAAGACTCTATAATGATTTAGAGTCCAAGGTCAAAGAACGGACGAACGAATTGATCTTGATGGAGACGTCGCGCCGAGACTTGCTGTCCAATATTTCCCATGATTTGGGCACGCCGCTCACGTCCATTCAGGGTTATGTAGAGGCTATTCTGGATGGGGTTATTCAAGAGCCTGAGGAACAGAGAAAGTACCTTTCGGTCGTTCATATGCGGATTGTCGGCATTCAGCGGCTCATTACGGATCTGTATCAGTTAAGTCGCCTTGAGACGAAGCAGTTCCATTTTCAGCTAGCTCCAACCTCATGCGGTACGATGGTGCGTCAGCTTTTTGCAAAGTATGAGCTGGATGCAGCGAATGCTGGAATTACCTATACGTTGGACATGGTACATTCGGAAGGCGAAGAACTGCTTTTAACGGTAGATACAGATCGTATTGAACAGGTGTATGCAAATATTTTGTACAATGCAATTAAATTTTCCACTAGAGGCGGATTCATTGATGTTCACGTGGCAATCAAGGATGAGCCGAGCGAGTTAGTGATTCGGGTTACCGATACTGGTGTGGGGATTAGCGAAGAGGATCTTCCGCATATTTTTGAGCGGTTCTACAAAGTCTCTAAATCACGCAGCACGTCTGGCGGCAGTGGTCTAGGACTTGCGATTGCTAAGGAGATTGTACAGTATCACGGTGGCCAGATTTGGGCGGAAAGCCGCCTTGGAAAAGGATGCAGCATCTCATTCTCGTTACCAGTGCATCGAATTTAAGCCCCGAGAACCGTATACATCACATGATTCCGTGTGCGGTATACGGTTTTTTGGGTTAAGGTCGAATGGTAACTCTGGTGTGAATGGGCACAAGTGCGGCTAATTCAAGCACATCTTCGTTGTACATGCGGATACAGCCGTGAGATGTTCTCTTTCCTACGGAAGAAGGATCATTCGTGCCGTGGATACCATAATGAGGTTTGCTTAAACCCATCCAGAAGACGCCGAAAGGGCCGCCGGGACGTGGCTGCTTATTGATAATGAAAAATTCACCCGTGGGTGTATTGGTTACCATTTTACCAATACCAACTGGGAATCCACGTACAACGCGATTTGCATCCAACAGATATAATTGAAAGTCAGAAAGATCAACAATAATTCGGTAATTGGGCATAGGATTGTCACCTCAATCTATTCTATGTAAAGTAGAACGATTTCGATATTGAAACTTACATGTGATATACTGCTGTAGATATCAGTCACCGAAGGAGAAACAGTCATGCAATCATTTCTACAGTTTAATCCAACAAAATTATGGTTTGGCCAAGGTCAAATTGAACAGCTGCAGCAGGAACTTGGTACGACGGGCAAGCGAGTATTGCTTGTGTACGGCGGTGGAAGCATTAAGAAAAATGGCGTATACGATGCTGTAGTGGAACAGCTTATACATATGCAAGCAGAAGTGTTTGAAATGTCCGGAGTGGAGCCTAATCCACGGCTTACCACTGTTCGTAAGGGCATTGATATTTGCCGCGATAAGCAAATTGAGCTCATTCTGGCCGTTGGCGGGGGGAGCGTGATTGATTGTGTCAAAGCGATTTCCGTGGGCGTTTATTATGATGGGGATGTTTGGGACATCATTACTCGGAAAGCTGCGCCTCACAAAGCGCTTCCTTTCGGAACGGTTTTAACACTTGCGGCAACAGGTTCTGAGATGAATAATATTTCCGTCATCACACATTGGGAGAAAAATGAAAAGCGGGGTTGGAGCAGTCCTTTCGCTTATCCGGCTTTCTCTATTTTAGATCCGACGTATACTTATTCTGTACCTCTGGATCAAACCGTTTATGGCATCGTGGATATGATGTCTCATGTGCTGGAGCAGTACTTCCACCGGACGGAAAATACAACTATGATTGATCGTTTCATGGAGTCAGTCCTCTTGACAGTCATAGAAGCTGCGCCGAAGCTGCTTGCCGATCTTACCAGCTATGAGCATAGAGCAACGGTCATGTATGCGGGGACGACTGCTTTTAACGGGCTGCTGTCCAGCGGCACAGATGGTGGAGATTGGGCATCGCATCAGATCGAACATGGCCTATCCGCTGTTTATGATATTCCGCATGGCGGTGGGCTTGGGATTGTATTCCCGAACTGGATGAAGCATTGTGCTGAGGAAGATCCTTCGCGCATGAAGAAACTGGCGATTGCAGTCTTCCGTATCGATCCATCGGACAAAACGGATCATGAAATCGCGCTTGAAGGGATTGAAGCACTGCGAAGTTTCTGGAATTCCCTTGGTGCGCCAAGTCGGTTAGGGGATTATGGAATCGATGATTCTAGGGTAGAGGAACTAGTCCATAAATCATTCATGAAGGACAAAGTGGGGCAATACAAAATGATGACGAGGGAAACAGTCAGAGATATTTTGATTCGATCTTTAGTCTAAGAGATAAGCTATCCCGATGTAGATTGATCTACGCGGGGTGGCTTTTGTTTGTATGCAAACATTAAAATTGCATAAACTCGTAGAGAAAGGATCAATTATCGTGTAAAGTTAATGGAGATAACCCATATTATGTAAAGGCTCAAGGGAGTGGATTTAATCAAAATTCGAATTCTTGGAGCTTGTGGCAGCGGGAAATCCGATCGTGTCTTTTATTTTTGGTTACTCACTTTTTTGTTCATTAGTGCTTCATGTTTTTATTTGATAGGCCTAATGACATTTAGAGCAAGGCCAAGTGGCGCAATTTCAGGGAATGGTAATCCTGCGATCATCATCATGCTTGTTGCAATTCCCATATATGCAGTGTTGCTAGTTATGACTTCGATGTTTTTTTATAACATTAAGCGTGTAACTAGGATAAAAAAAGGCTTGATCATCTTTTTTATAAGCTTACTCCTAGTTTTTTGTGTTTTAGGAGAGATCAATGAAGTCAAATGGCATCTTGATACACTGAATGGAGGACCTAACAGTTCGAATTCAATTATTTATAGGTGGAGATGGTTCAATCAGTATACAAACACCATTTTTTTTAATGTAAATAGCTTTTTTTTTGGGATAGCCCTTTCAGGAATGTTGGGGTGTATACTTTCAATCAAGAAAAATCGTGAAGGACAACAAACATGAAAAAACCTCTTGGCATAGGCATCTCTGGAGGCACCGGAGCTGGAGTCTGTAGATGTTGAAAGATTAATAGGTGATATCAACAGGAATTAACATGCCGAGAATCTCGTTTCTGATCGTGTAAAGAAAGGAAAGCTCAAATGCCATTCTTAAAACGAATTTCCCTGGATTGGTCCCAGTTGAAACCAGAGGATAGAGAACAATTTCCATACCAAATACCAACCATTCAATCCTTCAATGAATACAATTTTGAATCTAACGTCACATTTTTTATTGGCAATAATGGGTCAGGGAAGTCTACTTTACTTGAGGCAATTGGCATATCATGCGGATTCAGCGTTGTAGGCGGCAAGGATCTAACGATTTCGAAGGAAAAAGACGATGTATCTTTAGCGAGTATTATGCGGCTGTCTTGGCTTCCTAGGGTTAAGGAGGGGTTCTTTTTCCGTGCCGAGACATTTGATACGTTTGCCGGTTATATTGATGAACTCGCGAAAGACCCCTACGTAGGGCAATCAGCGTATGCACCCTATGGAGGGAAATCGTTGAATCAGCAGTCGCACGGACAAGCCTTTTTAACTTTTTTGAAAAATAGATTAGGCGGTAAGGGATTATATCTCTTAGACGAGCCAGAGTCGGCCTTATCCCCGCAAAACCAATTAGCATTCTTGCGAATGATATGGGAATTGGAGCAGTTGGGCCAAGCGCAGTTTATCATCGCTACTCATTCTCCGATTTTGATGGCGTACCCAAACGCGAAGATTCTACAATTTTCTGAAACGACGATTGAACCAATCGCGTATGAAGATACAGATCATTTTACTCTGACGAGAGACTTTTTAAATCACAGAGAGCGCTATTTTCGAGCTTTGTTTGAGGAAGACACTAACAATTAAGCAACTGGGGGAATCAGAAATGGCATTTTTCAAGAAAATGTTAGCACGCGTTGGGATTGGGAATATCGATATCGACACGCAGTTTCATACGGAGGATTTTATTCCGGGGGAGCTGGTTGAAGGCGTCGTTATTGCCAAAGGCGGAAAAGTGGAACAGAAGGTGGATAAAATCTACTTTCAAATCATGACGGAATATAAGAAGCCTGTGGAGACAGATGCTAATCGCGATGGGCGAACTGAAACTCGTATGGAGAATGAAACCATCGTTATTGCCAACATGCTGCTTGGTGAAAGTCTTGTGATTGCAGCGGATGAAACGATTGAGATTCCTTTTCAATTCGTATTGCCGCATGAAACGCCAATCTCAATCGGTGTCAGCCCGATCTGGGTGCGCACAGGTTTAGACATTGATAATGCGGTTGATCCTTCGGATCGTGATGATATTGAGGTTCAGGCACATCCACATACAGCGGTTGTTTTTGAAGCTCTGGAAGAACTCGGATTTCATTTGCATCAAGCGGAGAATGAGTATTATTTACAACGAGATTATCATTTACCGTTTATTCAAAAGTTTGAATTTGTCCCCTATCAAAATGGCGAATACCGCAGTTCGGTGGATGAACTTGAACTCATCTTCTATCCGAATGAGGACGGTGTAGAGATTATCCTAGAATTCGATCGTAAAACGCGTGGTTTCAAAGGATTTCTATCGGATATGTTGGATACGGATGAGTCTCATCATCGCTACTTTTTCAATCTAGAAGAGCTGGAAGAAGGTTCTTCCTCAGTAGCGGATCAGTTCAGGGGGATCTTTGACGAGTTGTTGGAGTAATACATAAAAAGAGGCTGTCACCAACGGTAGGATGATTACCGGAGGGACAGCCTCTATTCATTTCAACGTTAGTTTCCATAATAAGAGTCTCTAAGAGCCTCCGCATCCATCCATTATGCATGTGCTAATTGTTTGAATTCAAGTTTTCCTGTCGTTAAATACGTGAGTTCCGGTGTTGAGAAAAATTCAGCTAATCGCCGAAGTCTCATATATATCGTTCGCAAAATAACGGAATCCATCTCTGTGATCATGCTGCGATTTGCAATAAAATCACGCATGCTCACCTTGATGAGATAATCGCTATCTCGTAGATCGGTTATCAGTTGTTTATTGGGTAGGTCTCCGTAGTTGACTATGTATTTCGTTTGTCCCAGAGCACTATGATACAGTTCAGCACATTTTCGCGTAATTTGTACTTGCCTCTTTGCTCCCATGGAGTCAGTGACTGTAAGTATTTGATTTTTGGCATCTAATGAGTTCTTTTTCAAATAAACAATTTCGTGAGAGGCAATACCCTCTGTGAGTAAACGAACGATGATGGCATCTTGCGGATTGATACAGCGAGTCTCGATAAATTGAATTTGTTCTAATGTAATAATACGAAATCAGCATCCCTTCAAATGTGTAAATTGGATTTCAGTAAACTTTCATTCGGCTTTCAGTAATAAGCAACTATATATTCTATGCGGGATAAAAATCGATTATGACTGTTTAGAATAAATAATTATTACCTCTATTTTCATGAAGAAGCAGGGAATGCTTGGCTTATGCAGAAGATGAGTGTATATATTTATGAGTGGAGTTTAGAGGGAGGGGCTGCTGAATATGGTGAATGAAGATGGGAAATTGAAGAAGGTGTTGGGCTTACGAGATTCGATTGGTATCGCCCTCGGACAAATTATTGGAGCGGGTATCATGTCAATAACTGGCATTGCCATTGCTTTAACGGGGTCTGGTGTACCGCTTGCTTTCGTGCTTTCCTCTGTTTTTATGCTCATCATCACGATTCCTCTTGCCGTATTAGGATCAGTACTTCCTACGACTGGAGGCATGTATACATACACGAGTCGTTTACTTTCTCCGAATGCTGGATTTGTCTATTTAATCCTATTTACATTCGGTCATTTGACCATCGCTGTGTATGCCATATCATTTGCACAATATTTACAGGGAATCATGCCTGGTACGCCGATCATGCTTGTTGCTTTCATTGTGCTGACTTTTTTCTATCTGATTAATTTATTTGGGATCAAGTTCATGTCATCATTAGGTAAAGTGCTCGTAGCGATTAAGCTGCTGTCACTTCTTGTTTTCATCGTATGGGGAATTTCGAAGGTCGATTATTCGGTGTTTCATCCAGCTGAGATTTTTCCTCAGGGAATAGGGAGCTTTCTTACAGCGGTTGGAATCACATCCTTTGCGTCTGGAGGCGCTTATGCTGTAGTTGAGCTCGGAGGCGAAATGAAGCGGCCGCAAAGGGATATTCCGCTTACCATTTTTATCAGTAGTGGTATAGTTGCCATGCTTTATATAGGCATTGGCATCGTGGCAACCGGAGTTCTGCCGATTTCCGAAGTTGCAGGAGAGTCGCTTTCAGATGTGGCGAGAACGATATTGCCCAATCCATTGTTCCTATTTTTTATCATAGGCGGGGCCATGTTTGCACTGGCTTCTACACTCAATGTGACGTTTTCCTGGGTGACGAGGGGGTTGCTGGTGGCATGTCGCGATCGTTGGCTACCAGCATCGTTCGGCGCGGTTAATCGAAGGTATGGCACACCGCATTGGCTGCTCACGTTTTACTATCTGCTTGGGGTCATCCCCATTGTGACAGGAGTATCTTTGACTACGATTTCCCAATTAGGGGTTGGCATCTTACTTCTTTCCAGTATTTTCCCCGTACTTTCTGCCATTCAGCTTCCACACAAGTACCCTGAGCTTTATCGCAAAGCGCCTTTTACTATGAAGCCAAGCCTGCTTTACACTATTGTCATCATAGCCGTTGGTTTACTTGCCTTTCAAGTCTATTTACTGCTCAGCCGATTGTCGGCTCCATTAATTGTAGGTAACATAGTGCTTGTTGCAGTATCCATTGTTTATGTGATGATTGTCGGCAAACGCCGAATAAATAAACATGCTTCTAACGCAGCTGCAAGCGATAGTCGCGATATCAAATTGTTGCAATAATTGTTTTCAGTTCTTTCGTAAACTCTTTGCAGGGCAGGGACTGATGGCGATTCTTTAGACGTAAGGAGCAGAAGGAAATATCCATATCCTCTCCGGTGATTTCTAATGCAACTATGCTGCCTGTTTGGACATAGGGGTCGTATTTCAGACCGATTTCCGTATAAAATCCAATGGCAATACCTTCCGCAATCACTCGTTTGGCAGCCTCTGAATTCCCTAGCTTAAATAAAATATTCGGCTCTCCATACTTTTTTAATTTACTAATAAGATACTCCGAATTCAGGAGGATCGGTTGATGTACAAGTTCTTCTAAGGAGATGCTTTTTCGATGAGCCAGTGGGGAGTTTTTCCCCACACATGCCATCACTCTGCTGTCCATCAACGTCTCTGTGATCAATTTTTTATTCGTTTCTTCATAATTCCGGGATACGGCGATTAGACCAATGTCTACTTTACCGCTTTGGACTTCTTGTTTAATTTGCGGATAATCAAGTTCCAACATTTCAAGCTCAACGCCAGCATGTTTTGCTTTGAAAATCGCCAAGGTTGAGGGTAAAACACTCAAGCATAGGCTAGGTACGGAAGCGATAGAGAGGAACCCGGAGAGCTGATTGGACTGAAAATCTGCCGTCTCTCGGAGTTCCTCTACTTTGTTAATAATCTCTTCCGCTTTACTTATAATTAATTTCCCATCTTCCGTAGGAACGGCTCCAAAGCGCGAACGCTTAAAAAGCTTAACCCCAAGCTCTTCTTCCAGACTCACAATGGCCTGGCTGATATTCGGTTGGGAGACGTGAAGCTTTTCGGCAGCTAGGGAAATCGAACCAGTTTGATTGATTTCAATGATATAGAGAAGTTGTTCAATCCGCATAGTTCTCCTTTTTTTGGGAAGCTATTTATGTCGTAAATATATCCCAAATGCGGACTATAGACAATGATAGGGAAGCCCTATTTTATGAAGCTCCGTACTCAACGCTTAGTTTGCTTAGTTCTTTCATTTGTCCATTAAAGACGAAACGTGATAGTACGACGCTGATTTCATATAAGGCGAATAAGGGGATGGCCACCATGAGATGTGAGATGAGATCTGGCGGCGAAATAAGGCTAGCTACGATGACTAGCACTATGTAGGCATATCTGCGAATTTTGTTCAGGAGCTTTGGATTCAGCAGCTTTAGTCTAGTAAGAAACATGACGACGATGGGAAGTTCGAAGGCAATCGACAATGGCAGCACAATGTTCAGCATGAAGCTAAAATATTGGGCGACGCCGTACGTCGGAGTTAATCCGAGGTTATCGGAAATTTGGGTAGTGAATGTCATACACATGGGGAAAACAACGAAATAAGCAAAAGTTAAACCGATGATGAAACACAGGACAGTATAAGGGATATAACGAAGTGAAGCTGACTGCTCCTCCTTCGTCAGACCTTGTTTAACGAATCCCCAGATCTGATATAGGATAAAAGGCAAAGAAACCGTAATTGATATCACGAACGCAATCATCATATAGAGGCGAATACTATCCATGGGTGAAAATACATGCCATGTCATTTCGGATGCCGGGGGTGTTTGCTTCAAATAGAGGAGGAGCTTCTGGGCAGCAAGAAAGCCGGCAATCATCGTAAGGGCAATAACGATTAGAACTCGAATAATGCGTGTTCGCAATTCGGACAGATGTTCAACGAGAGACATCATTTCTTTTATTGGCATGGAAGGCACCTCCAAAGCTATGTATGGTTGTAATTGTCCTAAGATCCCGCTAGTATACGCTTAAGTTCAACGGTGTGGAAGCCGTCCATCAGCTTTGTGTGAATCTCCATGATGATCTGAATATCCTCAAATGAATATTTACGAACGCCTCCTTTACTTCTTTCTGGGAAAATAAGCTTGCGATCTTCGTAATAACGGATCTGCCTTTCCGATAACCCGGTTAATTCGCTTACCACACCAATTTGAATTACTTTCTTTTTCGTCATCGACATCATCCAACCTCCTAATAATGTTAGATAAATTAACGTTTACATGACATTGTTTACAAGATAACTCTATCATCATGCCCATATCTGATCAAATAACCTATTTTTATCCCGGTATAAGTAATATTTATGTAATGTAATCTTACACATAATAGTGACGAATACATATCCTACTGGTACGTTTAAGGTGCGGTTTATCCAAACTTGAACGAGGAGATGGGAGCATGGAGAAGACACCGATCAAAGAAGATCAAATTACACGTAGACAATTTTTGACCACAGTCGGCAAAATAGGAGGGTCAGCCGCACTCTTTAGTGTTATGGGGACTCTGGGGCTCTTATCCCCAGAAACGATGAAAGCGGCAGATTACACGCCACCTTCAAGTAGGGATCTCACTTCAACGAACCGTAACGGGAAAAAGGTGATCATTCTAGGCGCAGGGATAGCTGGTATGACGGCGGCCTACGAGCTGGGAATGGCGGGATATCAGTGCACAATTTTAGAAGCGAGAGCTCGTTCCGGTGGTAGAGCCTGGACGGTTCGCAGAGGTACGACGGTTACGGAATTAGGAGGCAGCAAGCAGGTTGCGCGCTTTGATAATGGGATGTATTTCAACGCGGGACCGATGCGGATTCCCCAGTTTCATGTGACGTTGGATTATGCTCGTAAATTTGGTGTCGCGATCGAGCCGTTCAACAATGTGAACGAGAGCGGCTACTATTATAACGAAAATGTGGGCGAGTTGTCGGGTGTGAAAATTCCGAAGCGCCAAGCGAAGGCCGATGTTAGGGGCTATGTCGCCGAAATGCTGGCTAAAGCGGTGAATCAGAAAGCACTGGATCTCCCTCTTACAACAGAAGAAAAAGCTAAGCTTGTTACTTATTTGAAGACCGAAGGGGATTTGAACGCAGATCTGTTCTATAAAGGTTCGGAGAGAGCAGGGTATAACGAGGAACCAGGCGGTAAATTCGACGCTGGCGTACGCAGAGATCCATTTAGTTTAAAAGCGATCATAAATTCCGGTTTTGGGCAATTTTTTAGCAGCGAATACAGTTATGATCAACAAATGATGATGTTTCATCCGGTAGGCGGGATGGACCAAATTGCTAAAGCGTTTGAGAAGCGTGTGGGCGACCGAATCGAATTCCATGCAGAGGTTCAGGAAATTAAGCAATCCTCCGATGGTGTTCGTATCCTGTATAAGGACTTGAATAGTGGCGCCAGCAAGGAAGCTGCCGGAGACTACTGCATATGTACGATTCCATTACCTGTCCTTAAGGATATCAAGGCTGATTTCTCTGCCGAAATGTCTACCGCAATTTCTAAAATTAGCTATGCATCTGCCGGTAAAATTGGCCTCCAATTCAAACGTCGGTTCTGGGAGGAAGATGAGTACATTTATGGCGGAAGCTCGCTGACGAACATGGACATTTCCAGTATTTATTACCCGCCGACTGATTATTTTGCCAAAAAGGGACTCCTCTTAGGCTATTATGCCTTCGGGGGTAACGCTGACAAGATTGGTAAAATGACACCTGCCCAAAGGGAGGATCACGCATTAAGCCAAGGAGCGAAGATTCATCCGCAATATTATAAAGAGTTTGAGGCCTCATTCTCCATCGATTGGAAGAAGATTAAATATAATCTTGGCGGATGGGCTTCCTATACGGCGGACGATCGCAAAACGTATTACCCTACCCTGTGTAAGCCTGATGGTCGCATTTATTTGGCTGGGGAACATATCAGCTATATTACCGCTTGGCAAGCAGGGGCGATTGAATCTGCGAGGAAAGTGGTTACCGAAATTCATGAGCGTGTAATGAAAGAGTAGACTTTTGAGGAGCGATGAACGATGATGATAACGAAGAAAGTGAAAACCATTGCAGCCGTCACATTAGGTTCATGCCTCATATGTGTCAGCGCCTATGCAGCCGGAACGGAAAAATCTAGTAAATACCCATCAGAGCCAATTAATGAAGTTGAATTCTATGGAAACCCAGCGTCCTCGATCTCTGCCGGAGTGTCCATACCTGCAGGCTCTTCCTACTTATTCACAAGCGGAACAGTGCCGCCTGTTCTTAATAAAGAGGGTAAGACGGTTTATGAGCGCTATGGCGATACCAAAACGCAAGGCATCGGAATTTTGAAGGAAATTGAGAAGCAATTGAAAGAGAAGGGATTAACCCTTGCTGACGTCGCTTATCTTCGTGTATATCTTACAGCAGATGCGGCCAAAGAAGGCAAATTCGACTATCAAGGTTGGTTTGATGCCTACGCACAATTTTTTGGAAATGAAGCGAATCCGGTTAAACCAGCTCGCTCCACGGTTGGTGTGGCAGGACTCGTTAGCTCTGATTGGCTTATAGAGATCGAAGCTGTAGCGGTATATCCGAAGCATCATAATCAAAACTAAAGAAACGGAGTTGATGATCCTATGCTGCAAAATATCGGCTTTCCTGGTCTCATGTTAATCTTAGTTGTTGTGTTAGTCTTGTTTGGTCCATCCAAGCTTCCAGAGCTTGGTCGCGCGGTGGGACGCACGCTGCATGAGTTCAAAAACTCTGCGCGGGAACTTGTCTCCGAGGGCAAAGAGGTTCCCGAGCATGTAGAGCCAGCTGATAAGCTGCTCGAGAAGGCAAAAGTATAAAGGATGCTCAGACAACCTGTATCTGTGATTGTTCTCTTTGGAAGAGAGCATCTGGATACAGGTTTTTTTGTGTTTTTGGGTTGGGGGGAGGTGAGGCGAAGGTGAAGCACTGCCCTGTTTTAACGGGAAGCGAAATCTGAAAGTTGTACTGTGATCAACAATTTCGATGGTTTCTTCTCAAGAAACTGTAGATGTTGTATTTTGTGCAACAAATTAGCCTTATTTCTTTCTGGAGAGCTACTTTTGGGTGATATTGTTGTATTTTCTACAACATTCGCGTGGAGAACGGAGAATTACTAGCCTATTGTTGTACAAATTACAACATTGCTTGAGAAAACCTGGTGGCGGGAGGGGAGAAAGCCTCTCAACAAGACAACGTCTGTCGGCTTAGAAAGAAGGAAGAGGAACTACGATGCGTTATTTCTCGATAAAGTTGACTTTTTGAACGTTGAGGTGAACGTAGAGGCGTTAATTTGCCATTTTGGGCTCAAATATGTCTCTCATCAAAGCGAAATTAACGCATCGTCGTTCCGCTACTCTAGCAAATTAGCCGCATTTTAGTAAGATAGAGCATCTACGTTCCGCGCGCGCCTAGCAAAGTAGCAATAATTAGTAAGATGGAGCATCGAAGTTCCTCCTCACGAGGTTTTCGGATGGTTGGAAGAAAACCAACGATTCATTCCGCCTCTGCGTGTAAAGACTAATTGGCAAGATCGACTTGAGGTGAAGCCTCAGGTTTTTTTACATGTGTTTGGATAAATTCAGTCATAAATGGGCAATCACTAGGAGGTTAGCATCTGCTCGAATCAATTATCCTCTTTTACATATCGACATTATGCCTTTTGTATGGGATTATGAAGGAATGTGAGTTGGATAATAGGGGGCAGCCAGGATGAGTTTCACAACGCCGACAGCATTAGTGACTGGCGCATCTAGTGGATTTGGCTTATTAACGTCAATAGCACTGGCCCAAAAAGGGTATCACGTTATCGCAACTATGCGCGACCTTGGTAAAAGCGGAGCATTGCTCGCGCATGCCGAACAAGCTGGTGTAACAAATGCCATCGAAACCATGGCTCTGGACGTAACGATTCATGACTCGATTGAGCAAGTCGTTTCTGATATTATGGACAAGTATGGCAGAATCGATGTTCTCCTTAACAATGCTGGCTTTGCTGTCGGGGGGTATGTGGAAGATGTACCGATGGAAGCGTGGAGATCTCAGCTGGAAACGAATGTATTCGGTGTCATTGCAACAACGAGGGCCGTCCTGCCGCACATGCGCGCACAGCAATCTGGTTGTATTGTTAATGTAAGCAGTGTGAGCGGGCTATCGGCATTTCCTGGCTATGCCCCATATAGCACTTCGAAGTTTGCCATTGAGGGCTTTAGTGAATCGCTTCGTTTGGAGATGATGCCCTTGGGTGTGCGCGTCGTGCTTGTAGAGCCAGGTGCCTATAAGACAGAGATTTGGCGTAAAGGTTTCGAAGCGATCCATACCACGGAAGCTTCTCCTTATTGGAAACGGCTTAGTAAAATGCTTGAATACTCAAGGAAAACCTCTGTGACTGCACCCGATCCGCAGGAAGTAGCCGACCAAATTGCGCGAATTGTAGACAACCCGCGGCCAAAACTCCGTTATCCAATGGGACGTAGTGTAAGGTCGGGGCTGTGGGCGAGAAGTCTTTTGCCATGGAGATGGTATGAAGGCGTTTTGAATCGATTATTGAAATGAAGAAGGATGTATTTGTGTAAGTACGAATAAACCAAGGAGTGAAATGAATGTCTCGTAAGTGGGAAAGAATGGTAAGCAAAAATACGAAAGCAGTAAACAAGAATCGCTCCAAACAGGGGATAGCTCCGATTTCTTCAGATCCGGATCGATCGGAAGTATTCAAGGGTAGAAGCATTATGTTAGCTTTATTTTTTGTTCTAATTTCTATTCTTTTATTGGTTACTTTGACCAAAACAGAAGGGGACAAGATGTACTGGTATACGACGCTCAGTTACATGGCGGTTGGACTGTTCGTTTATTTTATTCGCCGTCCTTATTTAAAGGTTAGTAAGACGAGTATCTCGAAGAGGGGTTTTGCGAGAGAGCTTGTACTTAATGCCGATAAAATTAAAGAAATCGTATACTCCCCAGGTCAGGTGGTCATTGACCTGAATGGGAAGTCACCACGTTGGGTGTACAACAAATCTCTGAATCGATTCGACGTAGCGGCCATGGCGGCTAGATTAAAGAAATTTGCTGAGCAGAACCAGGTTACGTTTGTGGATAAAACGGTTTAATTGCGGATTGCACGATCTGGAGCATGTTTTAAGTACAGAATGCGCGTGATGGAAGACTGCATGACATGGAATACGCATAAGTGCAAATAGCGCGACATGAAGCTCATAAACGATGAAAAAAGCCCAATTCAACATTGGGCTTTTTTTGCTGCTTAGGCGTGATGAGCCAGCTAAAGATTAGACGGTTAGAGCAGCGATAATTCGTAATTGCGCGAGCACTTAATCATATTTATCATCGTCGATTCTAACCACATTATCCACGATAAGCTCAAGTTCCGTCTCGAAGTTCAAATGAAGCGGTGCTGGAAGTACATCGAAGATTTCCTGTATCATGTCCATGTCTAATAACTCATCAATGGTTTGAGGCCGCGGTTCTAACTCATACACCCATTCACGGACTGCATCGATAAATAAATAAAAAGAAGATTGGAATTGATCGGCGACAGCTTCCTGATCATCACCTCGTGATGCCGACATGGCATTCCAGTTTTTTAGCGTGGTTTGTAAGGCTTGCTCTACGTTTGGATTCATTATAATCTCCTAAAGGTTCATAGGGTGCTTAAACAACTTTTCTAATTGAATTGACTTGATGGGGGATGGAAAAACTCTACAGCAGCTACAACAAGTGGATTGTTGTACACCCTACAACATAATTCCTTCGTTTTAGCTCAAAAGCTACTGAATGTTGTACGATGTACAACATTTTTCCTGAATTTAGACCTAATCCAGCTTATTAAGGTGATAATCTTGCACATTATGCAACAATCATTACATTCAGCTTATTTGTGTAACGGATTGTTGTAGAAACTACAACATTTCACTCAAACCTTATGGCTAGGAACTTTACGAAGGGCTAGCTAGAGATTGCTAATCTGTAGGCTCTCGCTATTAGCGGCAAAGATCCACAGTTCTTCGAACTCGGAGGATCTTGCGAAGCCGAGGCCTGATAATCCATAGGCTCTCCTGTAAATTGTCATTTCAACCATCACTTCAACGCCTGCGTAGAAGCTCGGATAATCATCTCAGAAGGCAGAATGATCTTCCGATTCTCATGAACGGCTTCACCTTCAATGCGTTCAATCAACAGCTGCATGCCTAATAAGCCGAATTGATAGGCAGGCTGCGAAGCCAAGGTTAGAAAAGGGCTAATCGCACCTGCTGGGCCGAAATCGTCAAAACAGACGACCGATAGATCATCTGGCACCTGCAAGCCGCGATGTCTCAATGATTGAATGACGCCGACGGCGAGCATGTTGTTAGCCGCGAAGATAGCTGTAGGTGGATCTGCAAGATTAAGGAGTGCATCTAATGCGGATTCATCGTGGAAATCACGATAGTTCAGATGAGTGACGAGCGAGTCATCTACGGATAACCCGCTAAGCAGATGCGCCTCGCAATACCCTGTATAACGCAAGCGGGCCGTAGAGACATCCTGTGAACCGTTAATCATCGCGATACGGCGATGCCCCAGACCAATTAGATGCTCAACAAGCTTCCTCGCGCCTTCCTTGCTGTCCCCGAGTACCACATCTGCATCAATTCCCGGAATTTCACGGTCCAAAACAACGAAGGGGATATTATGCTTCTGCAGTTGCCCAAGATTCTCGACAGAATGATCGCCCGTCGGGGCGAATAGAACGCCATCCACACGGGTTGATAGAATCATATCAACGTAGTCTTTCTCTTTCGCATAATCCTCATCGCTATTTCCAAAAAGCAATCGATATCCCGCACGCAAGGCTGCATCCTCTGCACCGCGTGCAAGCGTAGTATAGAACGGATTTGTAATATCTGTAATGAGCAGGGAAAGAATTTTCGTCTTCTGAAGTACCAGACTGCGTGCCATCGAGTTCGGAATATAGTGGAGATCTTCCATTACTTTCCTTACCCGTTTGCGCGTTGCTTCGCTGATACGACCTGTATTATTAATAACCCGTGAAACGGTCATTGCCGATACTCCGGCTTTTTCAGCGATATCATAAATTGTAATCACGTTGAGTCACCTTTTCATCTCATGCTATCCGTCTATTGTATAGAAATTAAGGATTGACAGCAAGGCTTAAAATTGATAATTTTGAGTTATCGATAACACTCATTTTTTGAGGAGGTCTTGAATATGCTTAAAGGTATTCCTTCTATCCTGTCGCCGGAGCTTTTGAAGGTGCTGATGGAAATGGGGCATGGGGATGAAATTATTCTAGCGGATGGCAATTTCCCTGCTGCCAGTCATACGAATCGCCTGCTGCGCAGCGATGGTCATGGTGTACCGCAATTGTTGGAAGCGGTTTTATCGTTATTCCCACTGGATACTTACAGTGAACAACCTGTAGCGCTAATGGCCAAAGTTCCAGGTGATAAGGTGGAAACACCAATTTGGAAAACGTATGAAGATATCATTCGTACCCATATGCAGCCACAAATTGAGCATGTGGAGCGATTCGCTTTTTATGAGCGAGCGAAGAAAGCCTATGCGATCGTTGCAACGAGTGAGAAAGCTTTATACGCTAATATTATTTTGAAAAAAGGTGTCATTAGTGAGTAGTTTGGATTATCGATAACTCTAAGTTACTCCTGTTTGAAGGCTCAATTCGTATATTAATCCCACACACTACGAGGAGGATGAAATAAAATGGCAAACAGTGATTACAGATGGAACCAGGAATTCCCGAAGATTGGGATACGACCAACGATTGACGGCAGAAGAAAAGGTGTTCGCGAATCTCTTGAAGATCAAACGATGAATATGGCCAAAGCTGTAGCAGCTTTACTCATTGAAACTCTTAAATATCCAAACGGCGAGCCTGTAGAGTGTGTGATTGCTGATACTTGCATCGGAGGCGTAGCGGAGGCTGCTGCTGCAGCAGATAAATTCATAAAATCCGGTGTAGGCGTATCCATCACTGTTACTCCTTGTTGGTGTTACGGAACGGAAACGATGGATATGGACCCTTCCACACCGAAAGCCATTTGGGGCTTTAACGGTACAGAGCGTCCGGGCGCGGTATACTTGGCCGCCGTTTTATCGGGTCATGCACAGAAAGGCATTCCTGCCTTTGGTATATACGGTAAAGATGTACAAGATGCAGGTACAACAGACATTCCGCAAGACGTTCATGAGAAGCTGATTCGTTTTGCTAAGGCAGGACTTGCTGCTGCTTACATGAAAGGGAAATCTTATCTCTCTATCGGTTCTGTATCCATGGGGATTGCTGGATCAATCGTAAATGAGGAGTTGTTCCAGAATTACCTGGGCATGCGCAACGAATATGTCGATATGTCCGAATTAGTGCGTCGTATTGATGAAGAGATTCTCGATCCTGAAGAGTACCAATTGGCGCTGAACTGGGTAAAAGAGAACTGTACTGAAGGTCCGGATAAGAATCCTCCTGAGATTCAAACGAGCCGTGCAAAGAAAGATCAAGATTGGGAAACCGTCGTGAAAATGTCCTTAATTGTCAGGGACTTAATGGTAGGCAACCCGCGTCTAGCTGACATCGAGTTCGGGGAAGAAGCGCTTGGCCACAATGCGATCCTCTCTGGTTTCCAAGGACAGCGTCATTGGACGGATCACTTCCCGAACGGAGATTTCATGGAAGCTATTCTAAATACTTCCTTTGACTGGAATGGCAAACGCGCACCTTATCTGGTTGCAACTGAGAACGATAGCCTGAATGGTGTTGCGATGTTATTCGGTAATCTGTTGACGAATACAGCGCAAATTTTTGCCGATGTAAGAACGTACTGGAGCCCAGATGCGGTGAAACGCGTAACGGGGCACACTTTAAGCGGTGCAGCCAAAGACGGAATTCTTCACTTGATTAACTCCGGACCAGCAGCACTGGATGGTACAGGCGAACAAAGCCGAAATGGCAAACCTGTTATGAAGCCTTACTGGGAAATCACGGATGAAGAAGTGACTAAGTGTCTGGAGGCAACCTCTTGGCGTCCTGCATCCGTTGAATATTTCCGCGGAGGCGGCTATTCCACTGATTTCCTTACAAAAGGCGGTATGCCGGTTACGATGTCTCGCATCAACTTAGTAAGAGGCTTAGGTCCCGTGCTTCAGTTAGCAGAAGGCTACTCCGTTGATCTGCCTGAAAATGTGCATCAACAGCTGGATGATCGCACAGATTCAACGTGGCCGACGACTTGGTTTGCTCCTATTTTGACAGGTGAAGGCTCATTTACTGATGTTTATTCGGTTATGAATAACTGGGGCTCTAATCATGGATCGATCAGCTATGGTCATATCGGTGCTGACTTGATCACACTTGCTGCTATTCTGAGAATTCCTGTGTCTATGCATAACGTTGCGAAGGAACACATTTTCCGTCCGCGCGTTTGGAGTAATTTCGGCACATCAGATCCAGAAGGCGCTGATTTCAGAGCTTGCAGCAGCTTCGGGCCCTTATATAAATAGTAGCAATTGCACGAATTGAGGTGACTCTGGTGGGGACTAACCATTTGAATATGCTAGCCGTAGATTTCGGAGCTAGCAGCGGCAAAACGATTTTGGGGCGATGGAGTGGTTCTACCCTTTCCGTAGAGGACATTCATCGTTTCTCGAATGATCCTGTTGAGCTTGGCGGCAGTTTGTACTGGGATTTTTTGCGGCTTTTTCATGAGTTGAAAGCAGGAATCCACGCTTATAAGCAGCATGCTCCTGGCAGTCCTGCTTCCATTGCGGTTGATACGTGGGGAGTGGACTACGGTTTTGTTGACGGAAAAGGCAAGCTGCTTGGCAATCCGTATCATTATAGGGAAGCGCGGAATGCAGTGGCGATGAGCGAATTGCTGCAGCAAACGACGGAGCGAGAATTATACAGCCATTCAGGTATTCAGCCGCTATCATTTAATACGATTTTTCAGCTTTATGCTGAGAGCAGAGATCAAGGTTTATCTTACCGCACGCGGTATCTCGTGCTCCGGCGAAGGGGACCTCAAGACGGCCGTCGCGATGAAAATCAGCGACATCCTTGGCGTCGGCGGCAGCTTCTCGGAAATCGTTGTCGTGGATTATATCGACGAGACGATCTTGCTGGGCCATGACGGACCGTTCCATATTGCGATTTCCGAAGGAAAGCCGATTCTGCGCGGCATGGGGCTTTATCACGGGAAGCAAGGCAAGGGCGTATCCGTCGAGGCGAAGGTGAAAGCGGGAGCGATCACGACGCTTAACGTGACGCAGACCGGAGGTGGTCAGCTGAAGCTGATCTCCAGCGAAGGCGAGTCCACGAACGGGCCGATCATGAGAATCGGCAACACGCAGACGCCGGTGAAGTTCCGCGATCATCCAGATGCGTACATGACGCGCTGGTTCGCCGAGGCGCCGACGCATCACTGCGCGATGTCTATTGGTCATAATGCTTCCATGTTCCAGAAGGTCGCAGAGCTGATGAAGATGACCTTTTATAAAGTTGTTAAAGCTGTTAAAGTTGTTAAAGCCCGCCATTGGCGGGCTTTTTAAGGCAAGTTATGTTGTACTACGTACAACAATTTCGTTTCGCTTCTTCTCTATAAGCTGTTGCAGTTGTATGTAGTGCAACAATTTTGACTTATTTTATGCGATGAAGCTGTTTTGGGAAGGAAATGTTGTATGTTCTGCAACACTAACTGGGGAAAACGCGAATTCGTTAATGAAATGTACAAATTACAACAATTAGGTCCATAGATGAAGGAAACAGTGCACATAACCAACGTCGGGGAACGAAAATCCGTATTGAAGGGAAACGGAACTTCAATCCGTTATTTGCAGGAAAAGTGGCCTGTAATTTGAACGCACAGAACTTCAATCCGTTATTTGTGGGAAATTGGCCTGTAATTTGAACGAACGGAACGTCAATCCACTATTGTGGGAAAATTGGCTAATAATTTGAACGAACGGAACTTTAATCCGCTATTTGTGGGAAAGTTGGTTAACAATTTGATTGAACAGAACGTCAATGCGCTATTTGGGTGAAATCAATGCTCTTTAGGGCCAAAATGACGGAATAAAGGATCGTAGTTCCTCCAACTCGCGAAACCGGCGTTTTTTCAGTAATTAGCGCATCCACGTTCCTCTATGGGTCCACTCCATGTAAATCGGAGAGATTAGGTTAATGAACTTTTCGTTAATTCAACATGTATACGATTAGTTTTGCGGCATACCGGATTCCGCATCCGAACTCGAGTTGTTATCCGTTATTTCCACATAATTATCGACCGTATCTAGAACTTGGCTTAGCTGCCAACGGCTAAAAATAATTTGGTCTGAAGAAATCGCATTATAGGTGCTTTCTTGTTTGCTGATTTTAAAGCCTCGGTAATTCTCATAAATGGTTCTCATTCTGATCTCTCCCTCGCTTGGATGTATATCTTAAACTATCATCAAACGAGCATTTTTGGTAGAGGTGTAAATTGATAGAAATTGTCTATTCCTGACTAATTGCATGTAAATATGGTTAATTACTTCTTTTCTGTTGCCTATACGGTGCAAATTGTTCTCAGAGTGGGGTCCCGCTTAGCCGGAAATGCCATTTGCATGTAGGTTAGATATTTCAATTTTAAACGTTGACAGAATCTGGTTGGATTCACTATAATCTAAATACAAGTAATTTTATCGGAATAATAAGAATCAACCAGACAACTGGAGATGCTTCATCCTAAGGGGTGACTGCGTCTCCTTTTTTCATTCATAATCAGCAAATGCTATCTATAGCTTACGATTCAAATTATTTTATAACACTTTCTAGGAGGAATAGGTATGAAAATTGAATGGACTTTTGCGAGGAACAAACCCTGGACGATTGATCTTGTGTTGGATTTTGTGACCATAGCTAATCGGTATTCGTGCAATATTTATGTAGGTGTAAGTGGAAAAATGCTGAATGCAAAGGGTTTACTGGGCATTGTTTCCCTAAGCCTAACACTAGGCAATCAGTCGGTTATTGTTTTGCAGTTAGATGGTGTTGATGCACAGGAAGCATTTGAAAAAGTATCTGTGTACTTACAAAGCGCGGATCACAGTATACAAAAGGCCTATTCGCATAGTTCCTAGTCGCTTTCAAGTTAGAGAGGAAGTTTATTGTTATGAATATTGAAAATATTGAAGCATTCGTCTATGTCATACATTTCAATAGTTTCAACAAGGCAGCTGATGCATTGTTCTTATCCCAGCCATCGGTGACGGCTCGTATTCAATCGTTAGAACGAGAACTGAATACATTGCTGTTCGATCGAGAAGGGAGGAATTTTACGCTGACGGAGAAAGGGAAGCAGTTCCTACCGTATGCTCAGCAAATTCTCCAAACTTACAAGAAGGGAAAACAACAGCTGCAGAATTTAAACACGACTCCTAATGAATTAAGAATAGGGTGCACGGTTTCTGTCTCCAATTATGTCATACCAGATATTCTTCCCATCATCAAAAAGGAGTACCGAAGCCTGCAGATTAAATTAACGACAGCTCCCACCGAAACGATTCTGGAGAAGCTGTTGAATAAGGAAATAGACATCGGCTTTGTGCGAAACGTGACGCATCCGCATGTTGATTGTGCGGGGTTTTATGAAGATCCGATTCGACTCTTTGTACATCAGCGTCATCCTTTTGTGAAGAAAGAACAAATTACGATTGAGGATGTAAGCATGGAATCCCTTGTGTTTTTCGAGTGTGGCTCTCTCGATTGGATAAAGATACATCGCTTATTCGCCACACTTGACCGTCCGCCCCAAATCGAATACCAGATCGATAATCTTGAAACGGCGAAGAAGCTTGTCGTGAGTGGGATGGGGGTTTCTTTTTTACCCGAGCTCTGCGTACGTCAAGAAGTGAAGGATGGATTACTTGTACCTATCCATATTCCTGCTCTAGGCGGATTGTCGCTTCGGACTAATCTCATTTCACTCAAGGAAGCGGCCAACGATTTCACGCATGTGTGCCTAGAAGCTTTGAAAGAGATGAAATTGAAAATAAGTCCTCCATAGAACAATTCTATCTGATAATAGAACATCTTAATAGTAAATTGACCGCCTAATAAGCCGGTGATACAGTAAGAAGGAACTTAATACCGACAAAACCAATTGGAATTATTGTTTATAAGTTATAAAGGGGAATGCATGTGCTGTAAGGATTAAACTATGAAAGCCAAACTTTTAGGAGGAAAAAACATGCCCAAACAAAAACAATTAAAGCTCGGAGCTATCATTCATGGAGTCGGCGGCAATATGTCATCTTGGAAACATCCGGATGCGATCGTAGATGCGAGTGTGAATTTCAAATATTACAAACAGCAAGCACAAAAAGCGGAAGCTGGTAAATTCGATTTGTTGTTTATCGCTGACGGATTGTTCATCAATGATAAGTCGATTCCCCATTTCTTGAATCGCTTCGAACCGATAACGATTTTATCAGCCTTGGCAGCAGTAACCTCGAAAATTGGTCTAGTCGGTACGCTATCTACGTCCTACAGTGAACCATTCACAGTGTCGAGGCAGTTCTCCTCACTGGATCATATCAGCGATGGCCGGGCAGGGTGGAATGTGGTCACGTCCCCGCTGGAGGGCTCCGCTCTTAACTACAATAAGAAGCTGGAGGATCATCCTGATCATCCCAAACGGTATCGAATTGCTTCTGAATATTTGCAGGTTGCCAAAGGGTTATGGGATTCATGGGAAGATGATGCTTTTGTAAGGAATAAACAAACCGGTGTGTTCTTCGATCCTGAGAAGCTGCACCGATTGGACCACAAGGGCGAATTTTTCTCTGTACAAGGACCGCTTAATATTGGGAGATCCAAGCAAGGCAGACCCGTTATCTTCCAAGCAGGCTCATCTGAGGATGGCAAAAACTTGGCTGCCAAAGAAGCAGATGCGATCTTTACCGGACATCCAACCGTGGAAGATGCTAGGCGCTTTTATGACGATGTGAAAGGCCGAGCAGCAGGTTTTGGAAGAAATCCTGATGAGATTGTTGTAATGCCCGGCATAGGACCAATTATCGGCGTAACGGAAGAAGAGGCAGAACGCAAGTATCAGGAAGTTGCGAATTTAGTGACCATTCAGGAAGCACTCGCTTATTTGGGACGTTTTTTCGAGCATCATGATTTTACGCAGTACGACTTGGATGCCCCATTCCCTGAACTAGGTGATTTGGGCAAAAACAGCTTCCAAAGCTCAACAGATCGCATTAAACAGAATGCGAAGGAACAGGGTCTGACCCTTCGTCAGGTCGCGCTCCAATCGGCCACACCGCGTCCACTGTTCATAGGTACACCAATTCAAATAGCAGATCGCATTCAGGAATGGTTCGAGAGCGGAGCGGCAGATGGATTCATTGTGGGATCAGGTGTTCCGAATGGTTTGAACGATTTTGTGGATTTAGTCATACCGATTTTACAGGAACGCGGGATATATCGTACGGAGTATGAAGCCGATACACTTCGCGGAAATCTTGGACTTCCTTTTCCATTAAATCGCTATGCGAAAGAAAAAGTAACGCAATAATACGCGATAATTCCGACTTAACTTATGCACATTGTTAGTTAACTAAAGGGGGGATATGGAATGGCAAAACAAAGAAAATTGAAACTTGGCGTTAATATCAGCGGTGTCGGCAACAGCATGTCTGTATGGAGACACCCGGATGTTTCGACGGACGCAAGTGTCAGTCTCGATTACTACAAGCAGCAAGCATTGAAAGCTGAGTCTGGAAAGTTCGATCTTGTATTCATCGCGGATGGTTTGTATATCAATGAGAAATCAAATCCTCACTTCCTGAATCGCTTCGAACCGCTTACCATTCTTTCCGCATTAGCAGCTGTGACTTCACAAATTGGACTCGTCGCCACACTATCGACTTCGTACAGTGAGCCGTTCACCGTCGCCCGTCAGTTTTCCTCGCTGGATCATATTAGCGGAGGTCGCGCAGGCTGGAATGTTGTGACGTCTCCACTTGAAGGCTCAGCCAAAAATTTCGGCAAGGGCGAACATCCGGCCCATGAGCTGCGCTACCGGATTGCGGAAGAGTATGTCCAGGTTGTGAAAGGCCTATGGGATTCATGGGAAGACGATGCTTTCGTAAGAGATAAGGAGTCTGGTGTTTTCTTTGATCCAGGCAAACTGCACACTCTGAATCATAAAGGTGAATTTTTCTCGGTTCAAGGACCACTGAATATTGGCCGTTCCAGACAGGGGCATCCTGTTGTTTTCCAAGCCGGAGCTTCAGAATCCGGCAGAGATTTGGCGGCTAGAACGGCCGAAGCCATCTATACAGGGCATGAACATATCGAGGAAGCGAAACTGTTTTATCAAGACATTAAACAAAGAGCAGCCGCTTATGCCCGTGAACCGGAGGAAGTGCTTATTTTCCCTGGAATTAATCCGATTATTGGACGTACACAGGAAGAAGCTGAGCTTAAGTATCAAGAAGTAGCTAATCTCGTAACCATCCAAAGCGCGCTTGACTACCTGGGCCGCTATTTCGAGCATCATGATTTTTCGCAATACCCACTCGATGAACCATTTCCAGATTTGGGTGATTTCGGGGCAAATAGCTTCCGAGGCACGACGGATAAAATAAAAAAGGAAGCGAAAGAGCTCAATCTGACGCTTCGTCAAGCGGCCATAAGAGCTGCCACGCCTAGAGGCAATTTTATAGGAACACCAGAGGCGGTTGCTGATTTAGTAGAACAGTGGTTCAACGAAGAAGCGGCTGATGGGTTTGTCATTCGCACGACGGTGCCTAGAGCATTGGATGATTTCGTTGACCTCGTTGTTCCAATTTTGCAAGAGCGCGGTATTTACCGCACAGCGTATGAAGCGGACACGCTGCGCGGGAATTTGGGAATTCCTATTCCTGCTAATCGCTACACGAAAGAAAAGGTTGCCAACTAATTCGTTGAAACATACATGGGGGAGTGTTTATCTTGCGTAGATCAAAAGAATGGGTCAAGTTAAGTACATTATCATTAGCATTCGTCCTAGCTTTGACGGGATGCGGTTCCGCAAAAAGCAGCAGCGGGGATGCAGCACAATCACCGAATGCCAAGCAAGAAGCTAAGCAAACGGCCGTTGTAGGCGGAGAACTCACCTATGCGCTCGCGACATCGCCTGACTCACTAGATCCGCATCGCAGCGGACTTGCCGTTGCCGTTAGGGTACTTCGTACCATCTACGATAGTTTAGTTGTCCAACTGCCCGATGGCTCGATCAAACCTTGGCTAGCCACGGAGTGGACCGTCGCGCCAGATGGTCTGAGCTACATTTTCAAATTGCGTAAAGATGTGAAATTCCAAGACGGTACCCCATTTAATGCGGAAGCTGTCAAATATAGCTATGATCGTATTCTCGATCCAACAACGAAAGCGGCTAACTCTGTAGCCCTCATTAAGCCTTATAAATCCTCTGAAGTCATTGATGAATTTACGATAAAAATAAATCTGGAAACACCATCCAGAGCTTTCCTAGGCAACCTGAGCCAAGCATTACTTGGGATTGTATCACCAACAGCAGCTAAAAAGTATGGGGATCAGTTTGGTAAAAATCCGGTAGGATCCGGTCCCTTTTCTTTTGTGAAATGGGAAGAGAATGCCTCCATTCAAGTCAAGCGCAGTCCTGATTACAACTCAGCTCCCGAGATTGTGGAGAATAAAGGAAAGTCCTATTTGGATCAAATCACATTCCGTATTGTTCCAGAGGAGGCCACTCGTATTGGCAGTGTTCAAAGCAAACAAGTACTCGCAGGCGAAACCATTCCTCCACAAAATGTCGTTTCCTTGAAATCAGATGCAAGCATTCAAGTTCACCAAGTGAATACTACGGGTTTACCTTATACCCTGTTTATTAATCAGCGGAAAGCACCTTGGAGCGATGTGAAAGCAAGGCAAGCTCTGCAAGCGGCTATTGACGTAGATGCGATTGTCAAAACGCTATATTTAGGGACTTATCCTCGTGCTTGGTCACCACTTTCACCTGGCGTTGTCGGTTATGATGCATCGCTGGAAAACGGAATCAAACCTGATGTCGCTAAAGCGAACAAATTACTGGATGAACTAGGTTGGGTGAAAGGCGCGGACGGCATACGTGTGAAAGACGGCAAAAAACTGACTTTACATTATGTAGATGGTTCGCCGAACCGTGAGAAACGCAATGATATTGCGGTTATTATTCAACAACAGCTGAAACAAGTCGGCATCGTTGTCGAAGTTGAGATTACGAAAGATGTAGCCAATGTTGTATATACCAAAGGGGAATATGATATCTATGGGAACAGCCAGGTAAACTCGGATCCTAATGCGCTTTATGCCTTCTACCATACGAGTGATCCGAAGGCCCGTCCAAGTCTTCCAGGACTGGCCGATCCGCAAGTAGATAAGTGGCTTGAACAAGGTGCTATCGAACCAGACGATAAAAAACGTGTGGAACTGTATAAACAAGTTCAGAAATCGATTATCGATAACGCGGTCATCATTCCAATCTATGTATTCCCATATACAGTAGCAGCATCGAAAACCGTTAAAGGATTGAAATTCGATTCTCTAGGTTATCCGCTCTTCAATGACACGTTTATTCAAAAATAATGACATAGGGAGCTAATCGATATGAGCAGGATAATAACGGAGCGGCTTGTGATTTCCTTGCTGGTCATTCTTGGTTCCTTAATCCTTGTTTTCTGTATATTGTATGTACTTCCGGGAGATCCCGTACTCTCGATGATCGATCCTTCATCCATGACCCCGGAGGCTATTGCCAACTTAAGGCATCAACTGGGATTGAATGAGCCCTTTTATGTTCAATTTGGCCGCTATTTTCTAGCTATGATTCACGGAGATTTTGGTAAGTCTTTACTGAACAGTGAACCTGTGCTGCCCAAAATTATTAAACATCTCCCAGCTACAATGGCACTAACTTTAGCTAGTACACTCATCTCCACGATTATTGGTGTAGGACTCGGCGTACTTTCCGCCATACACCGCAACCGATGGATCGACGTTCTAGCCCGTATCGTAGGGCTGTTCGGTATATCAATGCCAACCTTCTGGTCGGGGATCCTGTTGATTCTCATCTTTTCCGTATCCTTAGGCTGGTTCCCGGCAATGGGGTCCCAAGGGTTGATTACTCTTGTCCTTCCTTCGCTCGCACTTGGCTTTGTTGGTGCCGGATTTATCGTTCGCATGGTACGGAACTCGATGTTGGAAGTCATCAATGAGCATTTCATCGTGACCTTGCGTGCGAAAGGACTATCGGAACGATTAGTGATGTATCGGCATGCGCTTCGCAATGCCTTAATACCTGCTATTACCATTATCGGTATTCATATTGGAGACCTGATGGCAGGGACCGTTGTGATCGAAACCGTATTTTCTAGACAGGGGATTGGGAGAATTCTCGCGGATGCCATCATGTCCAAAGATTTGCCGGTTGTTCAGGGCGTTGTCTTTTTCTCAGCCATCATCTACGTCGTTGTGAATTTGCTTGTGGATATTTCTTATGTATTCATCGATCCACGGGTGCGTCGAACACAATAAGGTCTAAATGAAACCATATTGGAGAGGAGATTGGGTATGAAAGAAGTGGTTTCCACAAGGGCTATTTGGCAGAGACGTAAATGGCATCTACAATCTCCGAAAGCATCTAGTAAAATTAGCGCCACGGAAATACTCGTTTATTTAGCGGCTATCGTGACTTTGTTTATGATAGGTTCTGCACTTTTTCCGCAATGGATTGCTCCTTATGCCCCTACGGCGATGCTCACCGATCAAATTCTGAGCGCGCCAAGTAAAGCTCATTTGTTTGGTACGGACTATTTTGGCCGAGATGTCTTTAGTGTTGTCGTGTATGGGAGTCGTGACTCCTTATTCATTGGATTTGCTTCTGTACTAGCAGGAGGTTTAATAGGCGGACTCATTGGTGCGGTAGCTGGATATATCGGTGGTGTTATCGATACGATCTTCATGCGGATCATTGATGTTCTGATGACTATTCCCGGAATCCTATTAGCGTTAGCCATAGCTGCCGCTCTTGGTCCTCATTTATTCAATCTTATCTTTGCAGTTGCAGCAGCGTCCATTCCACAATATGCGAGGGTCATGCGCGGTCAGATTCTGAGCATCAAGAATCGCTCCTTCATTACAGCTTCGCGATCGATAGGTGCATCTAATGTGCGAATATTTTTCCGCCATGTCTTGACGAATGCTTGGTCGCCTCTCTTGGTTATGTCTACGATTGGTCTGGGATCATCGATCTTGGTTGGAGCAGGGCTAAGCTTCCTTGGACTGGGGGTGCTCAAAGAGATTCCTGATTGGGGGACACTCTTATCACAGGGAAGAGGCTATCTGACGGTGGCATGGTGGATATGTACGTTTCCAGGACTAGCGATCACCTTATTTGTATTATCGGTTAATTTAATTGGAGATAGACTGCGCGACTCCATGGATCCAAAGCAGAAAAGGGCATAGCAAGGGGGCGGCGCAAATTGAAACAACTGCTTGAGATTGAGAATTTAAGTGTGCAATTTACAACGAATAAAGGATCGTTCACAGCAATTCAAGACGTTACTCTGAACATTGGTACAGGAGAAACTGTCTGTTTAGTGGGAGAATCCGGCAGTGGCAAATCGGTGACTTCCAAATCCGTCATGCGCTTAATTGATTATGAGAATGGTGTAATTTCCGGCGGTCAAATCGTGCTGGATGGTGATGATTTGGCCACTTTGTCACAGAAAGAGCTTCGGGCATTACGTGGGAAGAAGATGGCGATGGTGTTTCAAGAGCCAATGGCTGCTTTTGATCCGGTGTTTACAATTGGCAGTCAAATCACGGAGGTTATCATTCAGCATAAACAGGGCAATCGAGAACAAGCCTGGGAGCGTGCCGTTCATTTATTGAAGCGTGTCGGCATTCCTGAGCCTGAAATCCGGATGAACCAATACCCCGGCGAGCTGTCTGGGGGAATGCTGCAGCGGGCAATGATTGCCATGGCTCTTTCTTGTAATCCACAGCTGCTGATTGCGGATGAACCCACAACGGCGCTTGATGTGACGATTCAAGCGCAAATTCTTCACCTGCTGCAGGAGCTTAAAGATGAGTTTAACATGTCGATTCTCCTGATTACACATGATATGGGGATTGCGGCTGAGATGGCTGATCGCATTATCGTGATGTATGCAGGGCAGATCGTGGAACAGGCAACCGTTCAGCAGTTGTTCACGAAACCCCATCATCCTTATACACGAGGGTTGCTTCGTTCGATTACTACGATGGATAGTGATCGTACTTCCCGATTATTCTCCATTGAAGGAACGATACCTCATTTATCGGATCTCCCTACAGGATGTCGGTTTCATCCTCGGTGTCCTTTTGCGACGGATCGTTGTAAGAATGATAGTCCGCCTCTTCAATCTGTGAATGGACGGCTAGCCGCTTGTTGGTATTCAGAGGATTTAGTCAAACTCGAAGATTGGCAGCAGCATGTAGCACCAACGGATACGGCTATTAAATCTGGTAAGCATGATCTGACCATTCCTGAGTTAGGAGAACAGGAGACAGCTACAGAGAAGCTTTTCGAGGTAAAAGGGCTAAGTAAATTTTACCCAATAGGGAAGGGGGCGTTTAACCGTTCAAAGGCCTATATTCGCGCTGTTGACGACGTGTCATTCTCGATTAAGAAAGGTGAGACCTTCGGTTTAGTCGGCGAATCCGGCAGTGGTAAGTCTACTTTAGGCAGAGTGCTGCTGCAGCTGGAGAGAGCGACGGAAGGAAAGGTTCTATTCGAAGGGAAGGATTTATCCGAGCTTTCGGCCAAAGGACTGCAGGGAGCACGTCGTGATATGCAAATCATTTTCCAAGATCCGTACGGTTCAGTGAATCCGCGTTGGAAAGTTGGCGATATTATCGGCGAACCTTTCGATGTACATGAATCATTAAGCAATGCAGAAAAGCGCGCTAAGGTGGAAGAACTATTAGAACTAGTTGGTTTGAATCGCTCCATGTATGATCGATTCCCTCATGAGTTCTCGGGTGGTCAGAGGCAGAGAATTGGTATCGCCAGAGCCATAGCACTTCATCCCAAATTCATTCTTGCCGATGAAGCGGTATCTGCGCTTGACGTATCCGTACAGGCACAAATTGTTAATTTAATGCAGGATTTGCAGAGAAAATTGGGGTTAACGTACTTATTTATCGCCCATGGCTTAAATATTGTGCGCCATTTATCGGATCGTATTGGTGTGATGTATTTAGGAAAGCTGGTTGAAATTGCGCCAAGTGAAGAGCTGTTCCTTCATCCATCCCATCACTACACGAAGGGACTGCTATCCTCCATACCTTCACCTGATCCCACGAGGAAAAGAGAATGGTTTGCGATCGAAGGAGAAATTCCATCCCCTGCGAATCCGCCATCCGGCTGCCGATTCCACACCAGGTGTCCCGCAGCAAAGGCAAGGTGCAGGGAGGAGCAGCCGGAGCTGCTCCAATTGCGGGAAGGTCATTGGACGGCCTGTCATTATCCTCTGTAATACCCTCTGTAATATATAAAGAATATTCGTCATGGCATGTCTTCACTTCAACGGGAATAAATACCCCGTATTCTTTTCGGATAAAAACATAGTTAAAACGTAGGAATAGTCATATATAAATAAGTCTAATAGATAGCACTCAGGAGGCATTTAATCATGAAAAAATTAACGGTACTTTCATCCCTTATTCTTACGGCTGCATTCGCAGCAGGATGTGGAGCTCAAACTAAAACGGCCAGCACGACACCATCCACCGGGGCCGCAGCCACAGCCGCTGGTACAACAGCACCTGCAGCTCAAGCAACAGCAGCGCCAAAAGCGGTTAAAAAAATTGTGGTGGGAACAGGTACACAATTCCCGAACATTTGCTTTATTGACGATAAGGGCAACCTTACGGGTTATGATGTAGAGCTTGTCAAAGAAATCGATAAGCGGCTTCCCGAGTATGAATTTGAGCTCAAAACGATGGAGTTCAAGAACCTTTTGCTGAGCTTAGAGACGAATAAAATCGACTTCATTGCTCACCAAATGGAAGTGAATGAGGAAAGAAAGCAGAAATTCCTATTCAATGATGAAGCCTATAATATTTTCCCGAACAAAATTATCGTTCACAAAGACAACAATACCGTTAAATCCATTGATGATCTTAAAGGTAAGAAGTTATTGGTAACCGCAACAAGCAACGCGGCTGTACTGGCTGAAAAATATAATAAAGAACACAACACCGGTATTAATATCGTTTATACAGGTGCAGGCGAGGATGCAAAATCACTCATTAAGCAAGGTCGTGCGGATGCCTCGATTAGTACGCAGTTTGCGATTGATTTCGTTAATAAATCGGTAGATGCGCAGCTAAAAACAGTCGGAGAGCCGCTGTCCAACTCCAAAGTTTACTTCATTTTACGCAAGGATCAAGAAGAGCTGAAAAAGAAGATTGACGAAGCCGTGAAAGCCATCAAAGCAGATGGAACACTCGGTAAATTAAGTACGCAGTGGCTGGGAGCCGACTATACCGTGGGTAGCTAGATGGGGAAATCATTCGATATTACGCTTGTTGCGGAGTTTCTGCCGAAGCTGCTCTACTACTTGCCTTTAACCCTTCTCATTCTTGTGGCATCACTTGCATTAGGTCTTGTGCTGGGTACACTGATTGCCCTAACTCGCTTATATCGTATTCCGGTGCTTAGCCAACTATCCATCGTGTACGTATCATTTATTCGTGGAACGCCGATTTTGATCCAATTATTCCTTGTTTTCTATGGCTTGCCCATGCTGCTCGAGATTATCGATATCAATATATCTCGATGGGATCCGATCTATTTTGTGATTATTACCTATGGCCTTAGTATTGCTGCTTTCAAATCTGAAAACATCCGGGCGGCTGTCAATGCCGTCGATCGTGGCCAGACCGAAGCTGCTTATGCGGTAGGCATGACCGGTAAACAATCCTTTTCTCGCATCGTTGCGCCCCAAGCTTTACTTATTGCCTTCCCTAACTTTGCAAATTCGGTGATTGGTTTTCTCAAAGATACGTCGCTGGCTTTCTCGATTGGGGTCATGGATATGATGGGGCGTGGGCAAACATTAATTGCGGCTACGGCGCATACGTTGGAAGTTTATATCAGTTTAACGATCATTTATTACGTAACTGTACTTATTTTGGAAAAAGTTTTTAAAGTGACGGAGTTCAGGCTGCAAAGGCATGAGCGTCCATTAGCGGGGTGAGTGAGGACATGAAAATCGATATTGTTTTTATTTATACGGCCTTTTTCCAAATATTAAAGGCATTACCGTTAACCTTGGTGCTGACCTTCATCCCGCTTGTTATCGGCTTCGGCATCGGTTTATTAACGGCTTTCGCTCGTATCTACAAAGTGAAATATGTACATCGTCTCCTAGATTTCTACGTATCCTTTCTACGCGGGACGCCGATTCTGCTTCATATTTTTGTTATCTACTTTGGGCTGCCGCTCGTCATTGATCGGTTGTCTGCGTATTATGGATGGGGTTTCAAATCGTCATCGATTCCTTCTCTGCTTATCGTGTTGACGGCATTTTCTATAACAGCCGGTGCTTATATGTCGGAGATCATTCGATCCGGCATCTTATCGGTTGATCGAGGTCAAATCGAGGCCGCCCATGCCATTGGCATGACAACGCCTCAAGCGATTTGGCGAATCGTAGCGCCTCAAGCGATTGGCGTTATTTTACCCAATTTGTGCAATATTTTCGTTGGATTCCTGCATACGTCATCCTTGGCCTTCACCGTGTCTCAGATGGAGCTCCTTGGCAAAGCAAGCGTTGTTGCTTCAGTAAGCTTAAAATTTCTCGAGGCATATATTGCCGCAGCCTTTATTTACTGGGGGTTGACCTTGTTAGCAGAAAGACTCACTTCATTTTTGGAGAAAAAAGTTACGGTCTATAATCGAGGAGGAGTCCTATGATTCGGTTAACGACTACGCGCAGCGATTGTATGAAAAAGGAAGTGTGACTTATGCCAACCTCATATGATGTCATTGTTATAGGCGCAGGCTCGATGGGCATGAGCGCTGGATACCATTTGGCCCAAAATAAGGTGAAAGTATTATTAATTGATAAATTTGATCCGCCCCATGCGGCAGGCAGTCATCATGGGGAGACTCGCCTTATCCGTCATGCATACGCAGGCAGTTCCACCTACACGGCAATGGCAATTAGAGCCGACAGGCTGTGGAAGGAGCTTGAGGAAGCCAGCGGACAACGGCTGCTTGTGCGCAGCGGAGTTCTGAACATGGGAGATGCCAAGTCCCTTCATATGGGGAGCAAATTAAAGTCTTCTGCTGCTTTTGGGCTAAAAGTTGATCAGCTCTCCGCGGATGAAATTCGTAAACGTTGGCCGGGCTTAAATCCGCCAGAATCTTACATAGGTTTGTATGAACAGGAAGCGGGGTTTCTGTACAGTGAAGCTTGCGTACGCGCCTATCGCCAACAGGCGTTGGCCACAGGTGCAAGACTACTGGTCAACACACAAGTAGCAGGCATCAAAATAGGAAAGAACGGCGTTACTGTACAAACACTAGATGGGGCTTATCACGCAGATCAGTTAATTCTATCTGCCGGCGCATGGTTTAGTAAGTTAAATGCGATTATTCAGCTGCCGATTCGCTCCGTTCGTAAAGCTGTCGCTTGGTTCAAATCAGATGAATCTCTCTATGATTCGGCTAGGTTTCCAGGGTTTACATTGGGTGCGGAAAATGGCGGGTTCTATGGCTTCCCTAGCATCGACGGTTCCGGTGTCAAGATTGGTCGGCATGATGCCGGTCAGCCTTGGAAGCCAGGGCAGCCCTTCGAACCGTTCGGTCAATATGCCGAGGATGAGAAGGATCTGCGGCAAGCCTTGGAAGCCTTTCTGCCACAAGCTGCGGGTCAAGTGCTTCGGGGAGCCGTTTGTAAATATGAATTAACTCCTGATGAACATTTTATTATCGATCGTCATCCGGAACATGCTCATGTCCTATTGGCGGGCGGTTTCTCAGGCCATGGCTTTAAGTTCGCAAGTGTAGTTGGAGAGATCTTATCAGATCTTTCAAGGGAAGGCACAACCGAGCAAGAGATCTCATCTTTTGCTTTATCCAGGTTCTCGGCTAACGCAGACCTTGCTGCGCATATCAACTAGGAAGGTGACCTATATGAGTGAGATTTATCGATTGGCGACAATTGAAGATGCAGAAGAACAATTCAAAGTCATTGATGGCGCCTATGAGTCAATTCGTGAATTAGGAATTACATTTAGAGCCGCGAATGCGGACATCGACATGATTCGTGAGAACCTTTTAGAAAATACAAGCTATGTATTGGAAATTGACGGCTCTATTGCAGCAACCATTTCTTTGAAAAATTTGCCAGAACTGACCGATCTGCCTTTTTTGTATTGGTTTGCTGTGTTACCTGAATTCAAATATCAAGGTGTCGGCAATCGGCTTCTGACTTATGTGGAAGAGGTCATCGTCAGAGACACCTTGTTGTCATCCGGTGTTGTCCTTGCAACGTCGAAGAATCATCCTTGGCTGCTTCCGATGTATGAACGTAAAGGTTATCAAGCCTTTCACGAAAGGCCGCTAGGTGAAACGGATACATTAGTCTTTCTGAAGAAGACTTTATTCGATCAAGTTCAACTTGCCCAATAAGTAGATGCGTAAAGACAGTCGGGAGTCATTCCGGCTGTTCTTTGCTATTCTGTGCATAAATATGTTACAGTTAAAAGGAGGTGATCGAGCATGTTAAAATTGGGGATTTTGGACCAATCACAAATAGGAGAAGGTCGCAACGCCGCGCAAACGCTGGTTGAAACGACTGAGCTGGCGCAAGAGGCAGATAAACTTGGGTATACGCGTTACTGGGTGTCGGAGCATCATGCTTCTGAGGCGCTTGCTCACTCAAGCCCAGAAGTACTTATCGCTCATTTAGCTGCAAAAACGAATCGGATCCGCTTAGGGTCAGGCGGTATCATGATGCCGCATTACAGTGCATACAAAGTAGCAGAAAATTTCCGTTTGTTGGAGGCGCTGCATCCTGGAAGGATTGACGTTGGTCTTGGACGTGCGCCAGGCGGCATGCCAATCTCAACGCGAGCGCTGCAAGAGGGGAAATACACGAGCGTAGATCAATACCCGCAGCAAGTTGCTGATTTGACAGGGTATTTATATGATTCGCTGCCTGCGAGCCATCGCTTTGCCGCGCTGCACGCGTCTCCAATTATTCCGACAGCACCAGAAATTTGGCTGCTTGGTTCTTCTTATGACAGTGCCAGTATTGCTGCTAAACAAGGGGCTGCATTTGGTTTTGCCCAGTTTTTTGGCAATGCCGATTGTGAACAAGCGCTGCAGATTTACCGCGAGGAATTCAAACCGTCTATTTTGAATGATAAACCTCATTCGCTTGCAGCGGTTTTAGTTGTCTGCGCAGATACGGAAGAAGAGGCGAACGTACTTGCGACGAGTACGGATTTATTCTTTCTCTCCCTTGGCCGCGGCGCGCTGCTGCCCTCATTCCCTTCCGTCGAAACGGCTATGAATTATCCGTATACAGAAGCTGATTTGGCCCTAATACGCGGTCGCCAACACAAGCGTATTGTGGGTACTCCTCAGAAAGTAAAAGCGGAAATTCTCAAGCTGAATGAGGCGTATAAAGCTGACGAGTTTATGGTCGTCTCTCCGATTCATGATGCGGATGCGCGCATTCATTCTTATCGTTTATTAGCCAATGCGTTTGAGCTGCAAGGGTAAATGTTAGCGTAAAGTGTGGACGTATGGAAATAGGCTCAATCTTGTAAATCAGAGCAGCACACCGATTAACGGTGGCTGCTTTTTTCTATTGGCTCGTATTCTTCATTCTTTTTCATTAGCGTACATCCTTTGTCATCAATACATAATTTTGGATATTAAAAGAAAGAATAGGGATGAGGGTGGTGAAGTTCGTTGCTATTTTCAAACTGGTTCGGAAGGAAGAAGTATCGTTCGGTTCCAGAGCAAATTAATCAGCCGCCTGGCGACTCGATAAGTGCTTCGTTGGCGCAAAATATAACCTATTTACATAGTCAGTTCAGTCAAACTCCCGATCTGGTTGTGCGGCATTTTATGATCAAAGAGTCTGGTGACCAAGCTGCGCTAGTCTATTTGGTTGGACTCATAGATAAAAATGCAATCAATAATAATGTCCTTCGGCCGCTTCAATTTGAAACAGGAAGCGGCGATTCGGAATTTGGCTTTACGATAAATGTAGGTCAAATCGATCCGTTGAAATCTTGGCACCAAATTGAATCTGCCATTTTGCATGGCAGCAGTATTCTCTTTGTTGGCGGACGAACGGAAGTCTATGCGTTAGGAACGCAAGGGTGGCCGCAGAGAGCAATTGAAGATCCACAAATTGAGGCTTCTTTAAAAGGAGCACATCAAGGCTTTGTTGAAACAGGAAGCCAAAATATTGCTTTAATCCGTCGCTATATTCAAAACCGTGAATTGAAAATTAGAGAAATGACCGTTGGACAAAGAGGGAACAGTTTAGTTTCGATCTTATATTTAGAAGATGTTGCGAATCCAGAGATGTTGACTGAACTGGAAGAGAGGATTCAACAGCTTGATGTCGATGTCATCATTAACACAGGTGAGTTGGCAGAAATGATCGAGGACAATCCGTATTCCCCATTCCCGCAATTTATAACGACGGAAAGACCAGATGCTGTGGCTTCACAAATATTGCAAGGAAGATTTGCTGTTGTCGTCGATCGTTCGCCGAGTGTGTTGATCGCACCGGTGTCTTTTATTTCGTTTTTTCAGAACGTCGATGATTACAGTACACGCTGGTCGATTGCTACTTTTATACGACTATTGCGGATTTTCGCCTTCTTCGTTGCCATTTTCTTACCGGCCTTCTACATTGCCGTCATCTCCTATAATTTCGAGATCATCCCGGTAAAATTACTGCTCACGATTGGTGAGTTCAGAGGAAGGGTGCCGTTTCCACCATTTGTAGAAGCGATCCTCATGGAGGTGACTTTAGAAATGATGCGGGAGGCAGGTGTGCGATTACCCGCTCCGGTGGGGCAAACGGTTGGAATTGTTGGGGGGATCGTCATTGGGCAAGCCATTGTGCAAGCAGGACTCATCAGCAATATCATGGTGATCGTCGTTGCTTTTACGGCTATTGCCTCCTTTATCTTGCCAAATTATGATATGGTGGCAGCCGTTCGGCTTATCCGTTTCGTCATGATGATAGCGGCAGCTATGTTCGGCATTGTGGGCATCGTTATTGGTTTGATGACGATGATTGGACATTTAATTGCACTCGAATCACTTGGAACGCCGTACGGCACCCCTTTCGCGCCGGTTCGTTATTCCGATTGGAAAGATACGTTCATTCGTTTACCATTGTGGAAAATGGGCAAGCGACCACTAGGCGTAAGAGCGACCCAATTGCGGAGGCAAGGCGAAAATCGTCCAAAGGGTGATGAGAAATGAAGAGATATCTATTTAATGAAATCACCACTATGCAGTATATATGCCTTAATTCCGGCATTCAAATGAGTGTTTTCTTTCTGGCGATGCCGCGAATATTGGCGGAAAAGGCAGGCACAGATGGCTGGATCGCGCTCATCATAGGCTGGGTCATCACGGTTGCAGCAAGCTTAATTGTTATTCAGGTGATGAAAAAGCACCCTGATGGCACATTATTTGATCTGCTTACACGATATTTGGGGAAATGGACAGCTAGGGTGGCAGCTAGTTTATTTGCCCTCTATCTTTTTTATTACGCTTACACAGGGATTGCCCAGGCTGTATTGATTACGAAGGCATGGCTGCTGCCGCAAACGTCGGCATCTATAGTCATGCTTTTGCTGCTCATCCCAACCTATGTAATAACGCGCAATGGACTTCGTATCTTGGCTAGATATGCGGAGCTCGTTTTTATAATCTCTTGTTGGATACCTTTTGTTTATCTTCTTCCGCTCAAGGATGCTCACTGGCTGAATTTGCTTCCCTTATTAAAAGAAGGATGGAAGCCTGTAATATCGGCTGTACCTACAACGTTTTTTTCTTATATTGGATTTGCTACAACGTTTATTTTGTATCCTTATTTGAAGAACAAACAGAAGGCTTCCAGTATCATTATGATCTCCGATACATTGACAATGTTCGCGTATTTGTTCATTACGTTAATCTGCTTTGTCTATTACAGCCCGGATGAAATTCAGAAATATAATGAACCCATGGTCAATATTTTGGAATCCATTGAGTTTAAGTTCATAGAACGGATGGAAATACTGTTTATCGCGTTTTTTTTACTCATTTTTTCATTAGCATGGATACCTGCTATGTACTTAGGAGTTTATAGTACTAGCTGGCTACTCGGAAAGCAGGATCACCGAAATCATTTTCGAATACTCTGGTTGTTTCTTGTTGTGGGCACGTTTTTTTTCATGCCAACTTTTAATCAAAGTGATCGTATGAATGAGTTTCTTAGAAAGATTGGTTTTGGAATCGAGTATGTATTTCCTAGCTGTTTGCTCGTTTATTTATGGATGCATAATCGTTTTAAGTGGAGGAAGAACTTATGAACAAGCGGATGTTTCAGATATTACTCATCTTCGTGCTTGCGGTTCTTGTTGCTGGTTGCAGTGATCGGTTGGATATGGAAGATGCCACATTCGCCCTATTAATAGGATTTGATCTCGATCAAGAAAACAAATTGTTGCTTTACAGTACATCACCAGTATTCAGTCAAAGTGCTGAGAAGAAAACGCGTGAAATTGGGGTGACCCCACAAACGAATCGTCAGTCGAGAGAGAAACAGGACAGTTATGCGCCGGGCGTTTTCCAGGGCAGAAGTATTCAAGTCATACTGGTCTCCAAACGAATACTACAGCAAAAAAACTGGTTTCAATTAACGGATATTTGGTTTCGCGATCCCAAAAACCCGTTAACTTCCAGGGTTATTGCCTTCGATGGACCTATTTCTGAAATTATTCACTTAAATCCGAAAAACCAACCCATGCTGCCTTTATTACTTAGGGATATGGTCGAAACGAAGTATAGCCGATCGGAAACGGTAAAGACGACTTTGCAGGAGCTGCACAATCAAATGCGCGAAAAGGGTCAAACTCCCTACATTTCCGAAGTTCGCTTGCTGAATAAACAAATTGCGATGACGGGCATAACGCTACTGGATAATAAAGGAAACTTTGCTGATTCTCTGAACATTCAGGAAAGTATTCTACTGCAAATTTTGCAAAATAGGACAAAGCGGGCGGTTAGTTTGACACTTCCCATTCCCGGACAAGTGAAGATCGGGCCGTTCCACACAGATAAATTAAGTCTAAATGCTGAAAAAATAAAAACGAAAGTCAAAACTTCCTATCAAAATGACAAGTTTCAATTCGATATCCATATTACCATGCGCGTTGGTCTTACAGAGCTGTTGTTTCCTTACGATGTGCGAAGTCAAGGAAAAGAATTGGAGAATCAGATTACTGTTCAAGTACAAAAGCAGTTGGAAGGCCTCATACAGAAAATACAAGCGGATAAAATTGATCCGATTGGGCTTGGGCTTTACGCTCGGGCGCATAAATATAGCCATTTCAAGCAAGTGGAAGACAATTGGGGTGAAACGTTAGCCAAAGCTGACATTCATGTATCCGCGAAGACAATCATAGGAGCTATGGGGACAGTGAAGTAAACGCCTTACTCGGAGGGGGACAGCATGTGAAAAAATATGGCTTTAATGAAATCACTTTCATGCAGTATATCTTTCTCAACTTTGGTATGGTATTGAGCATCGGTTTTTTGTCGCTGCCCCGCGTATTAGCCGAAAAGGCAGGTACGTCTGGCTGGATTTCTCTTATTGTCGTTTGGGTTATTTCCATGGCAGCGAGTTTAATCGTCGTACAAGTGATGAAAAGGTATCCTGACGGGACTTTGCTAGATTTAGTGACGGTGTATTTGGGTAAAGGGACAGGCAAAGTTGTGGCCATCCTATTTGCCCTTTATCTCTGTTACTACGGATACACGGGGCTTGTATATACCGTATTGATTATTAAACAATATCTTTTGCAGCAGACTCCAGCTTATATCATTATGCTTCTGCTGCTCATTCCTACTTATGTCATTGTGCGAAACGGACTTCGCATTTTGGGCAGATATGTGGAATTGGTTATGCTTCTATCTTTATGGATTCCTATTGTGTATTTACTTCCGCTTAAGGATGCCCATTGGCTGCGGCTGTTTCCTGTACTTAAGGAAGGATGGGAGCCTGTATTCGCGGCGGTACCGAGCACTTTTTATTATCATATCGGATTCTCAACCACGTTTATCTTGTATCCGTTTCTCAAAAATAAGCGGATGGCTTCCATCGGTCTTGTTATCTCGTATACACTGACAATGCTTATGTATCTATTCATTACCATTATCTGTTTCGGCTACTTCAGCTCAGATGAAATTATGGAATACAACGAACCTACGATCAACGTATTGAAAACGATCGAGTTTACATTTATATCAAGGATCGAAGTCATATTTATCGCGTTTTATCTTCTTATCTTTTCATTGTCTTGGATACCTACGATGTACATGAGTGTTTTTTGTACAACTTGGCTAATGGGAAAGCAAGACCACCGTAATCATTTACGGCTGCTATGGGTGTTCATTGCCGTAGGCACGTTTTTCTTTATGCCTACTGTTTTTCAGAGTGAAATGATGAATACTTTACTTGGTCAGATCGGTTTTGGTGTTGAGTACATAGCCCCTGTTTGTTTACTTTTATATGTAAGTGTACATGATCGATTTAGGTGGAGGAAGCACTTATGAACAAGCGGATGCTGAATGTTATATTCATCTTCTTGCTTGTTTCTTTCGTCCCTGGATGCAAAGATCGGGTGGATTTGGAAAATTCTACAAATAATCTCGCCTTAGGGGTGGATTTAGATAATGAAGACAACTTACTTTTTTATTTGCATAATCCCGTGTACGGCAGAGGTATTAAGAATGAAAATCTAATACTCAAAGTAAAGTCGCAAACGGTTCGACAGGCAAGGGGAAAACAGGATGAACGAGCACCAGGTGTAATTACAGGTAGAAAGGTTCAGGTCATGCTTATCGGAAAGCGCATCCTCGAGCACGAAGATTGGTTCCAGATGCTTGATGTCTTCTTTCGCGATATGAAAAATCCATTAACACCAAGGATCATCGCTGTTAATGGACCTATTTCCGACATTATGTACTTAAATCCGAAAGATCAACCCATTTTACCCTTAATGCTTCGGGGGATGATTGATACGAAGAGTGCTAGATCGGAGACGGTACAAACAACGCTGCAGAATCTGCATTGGCAAATGTTTGAAAAAGGGGTGACACCCTATATCTCAGAAATTCAGTTGGACAAAGCCAAACGGATCATGCTAACTGGCGCAACGCTGCTGGATCATAAAGGGAAATATAAAGCTTCTCTGGACAAAGAGGAAACCATTTTACTTCAATTATTGAATAAAAACGCAAAGAAGTCTGTTAGCTTAACACTTACGATTCCTGGGCGTGAAAAGAGTGGTCCCATCCAAACAGACCATGTAAGTATTATGGTTCAAAGCATGAAAAGGAAGGTTAAGACTTCATACCAACAGAATAAGTTTAGGTTCGATATCCATATTACAATGCCAGTTGATCTTACTGAACTTTTGTTCCCTTTTGATGTGCGAAAGAATGGCAAAGAGTTAGAGGGATTGATTTCTGAACAAGTGAAAAAGAAATTCGACAACCTCATCAAGAAGATACAGGAGCAGCAAATTGATCCTCTCGGGCTTGGTCTCAACGCACGGGCTTATGAATATAGAAAATACAAGAAAGTAGAGGATCATTGGGGAGAAGCGCTATCAAAGGCTGACATTCATATTTCCGTTAAGGTAAATATACGAAGCATGGGGCCTTTGAAGTGAATGGACTAGGAGTTGGTACTCCGCTTTGAAAGATAGTCGAATGGATTGGAAGTAAAAATTTGCGTTTTTCTTCTTATGCCTTTACACTTAAAACAAAAATGGAGTGGTGAAATGAGTAAAGGTAAAGTTTGGAACAAGGGTAAGCGCAACGGGGGTGGCGGACCCGCGCCAGGAACGGGTTATAAGGAAAAGCTCGCGGCCACCATGCAAGCGGAAGGTAAACCAGTTGAAATAATCGATCTTAAGAATCCGATTAATCAGGTTCAACGCATGAATCGTGAGAATTGGGTCGAGAGACCCGTTCGTGTTAATCGTGAACAACCTAAAAATTAAAGCAGATAAGCCAATCCAGACACTTTATGAGAGTTGGGTGGGCTTATTTTTTTGTTTCGAGTCAGGCGGGAGTGGAGCTTACCCATTGCTCGGAAGATGAAGATAGGGATTCGGTTCGAGTGAGAGGGTGGATTTCCAGTTTACAGTAGATGTGGGGAATAGGGTAGAGAATTGTTGTACAGCGGAGTCAATTTCATAATGCAATTTGCCCCAGGTAATACCCGCCGAAAATTGCGGTATTATTTTTTAAAATTAGCTCGCTTGCTTAACAATCCCAATTTGTTGGTTCATCCGA
>NZ_JCAUAS010000038.1:0-50212 GCF_059692075.1 Paenibacillus sp. J31P190
TTTGAAAGCTTAATTGCTCATTTGCGTTGCTAGCGAGATTTTGCAATCTCTTTTTTGAACGATTTCTCGTTCGTGCTTACTCACTCGTTGTTCAGTTTTCAAAGATCAATTGTACTGTTCGTCCTACTTTCTTTCGAAAGCCGGAAGATCAATATAACACACTAACAATTCATTTGCAACTTGTTTTTCTTAAGTTACTTCTTTATCCCCGCATGTCTCAGCGGCAACTTTTATAAGATACCACAGATGCTGCGACCGAGTCAACACATGATTTGCTTGAATGATTTTCCATCTAGATCAAAGCCAGTTTTAAGCCTACTAGAAGTAAGACCCCGGGAATCCCTAGTACAGTAACCGTCCCTAGAGTGACTGTATTTATAGGGAGTTCAAATTGTGTATACGTACTCAATAAGTTCAACGTATATAAGAGAAATGCTGCAACAACAACATTCAACCCCAGTGCGGATAATACCCTCCCTCCGCCGCGACTGCGAAATATCAGGAACACTAGCATAAGAGATGAGAGTATGAGTACCCCCCATATGACATATTTAAGATACACCTACTTCACCTCCATTAACCGGTCACTGTCAATTAGACTTACACCTAGCTTTTTGGCTTGTTTGATAAGCATTTCAAATCTTTTTTCTGCAGCTTCCATCGCATAGATGGCATAATCAATTTGATCCTTGTCCAAAGCAAACTCAAAGTGTGCTTGAGCAGCAACCCAAGTTTCATGGGCTGTACGTATCTCTTGGATCAGCATCTGCTTGTCCTTTTTCAGTTCTTCTTGAGCGCTTTTCGTATTTGGGCTCTTCATCCCGTACTTTCCTAATAAAGCTGGTCGCACAAGCAAACCTCCATTCCTCATATAACCGGATTGATTTATCCATATGGGAGAAAAGGTGATTTTAGAACTTCAAGATACTTTTTTGGGCAGCAAAAAAGAGAGCTTTGCAGCTCCCTGATTATGATGCAGCTTATTTATAATTCCCTGCGCCCTTCCATGGCTTTGGTCAGAGTCACCTCATCGGCATACTCCAAATCTCCGCCCACTGGCAGCCCATGCGCGATACGCGTAACTCGGAGACCGAATGGCTTGATTAATCTGGACAAGTACATAGCTGTAGCTTCTCCCTCAATATTGGGATTGGTAGCTAAAATCAATTCCTGCACCGTTTCATCACCCAAACGTTTGAGTAATTCAGCGATATGAATTTGATCCGGTCCAATTCCCTCCATCGGGGAAATCGCGCCATGCAGCACGTGATAATACCCTTCGAATTCTTTGGTGCGTTCCAAAGCGACCAAATCCTTAGGCTCTTGTACGACACATATAACGGAGCTGTCCCTACTCTTATCTTGGCAGATACGGCAGGGATCCACATCTGTAATGTTACAACAGACGGAGCAGTAGTGAAGGTTCCGTTTCACATTGACGAGCGCCTTCGCGAAGTCAATCACTTCTTCTTCTTTCATACGTAGGACGTGAAAAGCCAGGCGGCCTGCCGTTTTGGGGCCTACCCCAGGCAGACGGGAGAAAGCATCGATTAACTTGGCTATCGGTTCGGGGTAATACAAAGGAAGACTCCTTCATTAATCAGAATCGTTACACTTGGTTGTCTTAGAACAATCCAGGAATATTCATACCGCCTGTGAATTTGCCCATATCTTTGTTAGCAATTTCTTCTGCTTTGGACATTGCATCGTTTACTGCCGTAAGCACGAGATCTTGCAGCATTTCAACATCTTCCGGATCAACAGCTTCGGGCTTAATTGTAATGCTTTGCACTTTTTTGTGTCCGTTAATAATAACAGTAACGACACCGCCGCCTGCTGTACCTTCAATCATTTTGGTACCTAGTTCTTCTTGAGCTTTCATCATTTGTTCTTGCATTTTCTTTACTTGTTTCATCATTTGGTTCATGTTATTCATCGTAGGTAGCTCCTTCATATTTAGTCTTCTTTAATTGTCACTAGCTCTTCGCCAAATAATTGGATCGCTTCCGAAATCCATTCTTCTTTGACAGCTGTTCCGTTGCCATCGCCATCAGCGACAAGCTCCATTACTTCTGGAGCGCTGCTAGCCGCATCATTCTTAGCGTCGTCCCATTCTTTGCGCATAATCGTAAGTAAACGCATAGGTTTGCCAAGCACCGTAGTTAGCACTTGCTCGATAATGACCTTGTTTTCTGGCTTTTCCGTTGTATTGCGATGCATCTCATTCTTGAAAGCAACGAGTACGACATCATCAAGCATAGACACCAGATCACCATTAACGAACCAAGCATGTACGGTAATCTTCTTTTCTTTGACATCGCCTAGCACTTGACTCCACTTCATGAGAGCAGCTTTGGTTTCTGCACTCTCCGCGGCTTTCAAGTAACCATCCAGCTTGATGCCCGACTTCTTCGAAGGAGCTGAGGCCACCGGCGCTTTGGCCGAGGCGGCTTGCCTCGCATTGGGATCGGCTGCTGCACCCGTTACTCCCGATTTTACCAGTGAAGCTATCTGTTCTTCAAGTTGTTGAAGTTTCTGGGTCATTTGGGCTAAAAGATCACCTTGAGGCAGACGCCCTCCAGCTTCCGCCGCGATATTGACAGTCGAACTGCTCTCTGCTCCTCTGTGACCACCGCTAATTTTCATAATCGCTATTTCTAACAGGGTCTGAGGCTGTACAGAGTATTTCATTTCGCTTTGGTAATGATTCAACGTCTCAATCATAGCCATCATTTCACTCGGTGAGAAGTGACTCGCTACTTCCCTTAGTTCACCCATATCAAAAACACGTTCACTAATCACAGGTGAATTAGGTACCATGCGAACCATGAGTAAATCACGGAAGTAATTAATCAAATTCTCAATACATTTGTCAGCGCTCTTGCCTTCCTGCATGAAAGTATCGATGAGCTCGAGCGCGGCTCCAAGATTCTTTTCTTTGATGTAAAGAACGAGCTTCTTGAATTGATCGGAAGCTACACCGCCGGTGATAGACAAAATGTCTGAGAGCTGAACTTCACCAGTCGCAAAGGAAGCGGCCTGATCCAGCAGGCTGAGCGCATCCCGCATCCCTCCATCCGATAGTCTCGCTATATAATGGAGAGCTTCCTCGCTAACCGAGATCTGCTCCTGATCGCAAATATACTGCAGCCGCTGAACCTGATCTTCCATCGAAACTCTCCGAAAATCAAAGCGTTGACAGCGGGAAATAATCGTCGCCGGTATTTTATGCGGTTCCGTTGTTGCCAAAATAAACATGACATGCGCCGGAGGCTCCTCTAGCGTCTTCAAAAGGGCATTAAAGGCTTCGGTCGTGAGCATGTGCACTTCATCGATGATGTACACCTTCTGCCTTACTTCTGTAGGGGCATACTTCACTTTATCACGAATATCCCGAATCTCTTCTACACCGCGATTGGAGGCAGCATCGATTTCGACAACGTCCATAACAGCACCTTCGGTGATTCGTTCACATGCTGAACAAGCGTTACACGGCTCTTCCGACGGACCATTTAAGCAATTGATTGCCTTGGCTAATATTTTGGCCGTACTAGTCTTACCTGTTCCTCGAGGTCCGTTGAACAAATAAGCATGAGTAAGGCGATTTTCTCGCAAAGAATTCTGCAGCGTCTGCGTGATATGTTTCTGACCGACAACTTCACGAAACGTCTGAGACCTCCACGTTCGGTACAGAGCGATATGTGCCATAGTGTTCCTCTCCAATAATCCCTGCATGGAATGACTGAATCCATTATACTATAACGCACCTAGGGATGAAATAGATGATCAAGTATAAGGAATCGATATCGTAAACGTCGTTCCAAAGCCCTTGGAGGAAACTCGTATCGTCCCCCCCATATCGTGAATAATTCGTTGGCACACCGAAAGACCTAATCCGGTACCCGTGTCCTTGGTTGTGAAGAATGGATCAAAAATTTTGTCAATCACGAACATTGGTATGCCAGTACCTGTGTCATGAATGTCAATGCAGACATTTCGTTCCACCGTGTCTACTTTCTCTGAAATCGTTAAAACCCCTCCATCCGACATAGCTTCGATGCCATTTTTACAAACATTTAAGAATACCTGCTTGAGCAGCTCTTTATCCGCAATCACTTCCGGCAAATGATACGAGGCCTCATATTGGAGATTCACATCGTACAAGATAGCTTCATTATTGATAATAGGCAAAATCCCTCGCAGCACTTCAGTCACATCGATCCTCTCATAGGAAACATGCTTCGGCTTACTCAGCAGCAGAAATTCATTTACCAACTCGTTGATTCGATTGATTTCCTCCAGCATGACTACCGTGAAACTCTGCTCTCTCTCCATCCCTTTCACTTCAAAAGTGCGCCGAAGCACCTGAAGAAACCCCTTAATTGAAGTTAGTGGATTCCGAATTTCATGAGCTGTGCCAGCAGCAATTTGCCCGATCATTGCAAGCCTGTCACTTCTTTGAACCATTTCTTCCAACGAACGCATATTCGTGACATCTTTGAAGATGACATAAGCCCCTACAATGTTACCTTGATTATCTTTGAGCACATTCGAATCCAACAGCAGCTCAAACCGCTCTTCATTATTCGTCCAAGAAACCGCATGATTGCGGACTACAGCACCATTCAAAATCGTTCGTTGGACAAGCTTATGCTGGCTGGGAATGGTAGCAAAGATCTCATCTAACGACTTATTAAGAATATGCTCCCGATCCATTCCTAGAATCTGACATGCTCGATCACTGACATCAACAAGCGTAAAATTCACACTAATCAATAAAACACCCAAATTAATATCTTTCAAAAAAGCGTCCGAGAATCTCTGCAGCAAGCTTAACTGCGAGCTATCCTGATGCTTCATGGTCAAGAGATACATATACTTCTCGCCGCGCATAAGCTTCAGCATCGAGAACTGATAAAACATCGTTTCACCATTCTTGCCTACTAGGAATCCATGGGGCCACTCCCCTGGACTGGAATCGTTCTTAAAGTAAAATTCGTACAGCTCACGCAAAGATGCCCTCACTTTAAAAAGTTGAGGGAATGAGATATGCGTAATTTCCTCAGCTGAATAGCCCGAGTATTTCAAAACTTGATCTGTTGCTAAAATGATCTTGCCATCCTCATCAACAACGAGCATCCCCGTTTGTATGCTATGGTTGAATAGCTTCCTCATTTCATCGATGGATACCATGTAATCTTGAGGGTCATGAATGGACATTTCAGCAACACCTTCACTTTCTCTCTATTCAATCGCAAAATGCGCAAACGTTTACATGAATCTACATGTTATAACCATTCTCTCTAGAGTAAGATTTTTCCTTCCCTTGAAAAAAAGAAAAAACGCCATAGATACTGGCGTTTTGTTAGGTGTCATTATGAAAGTTCACATATAATTATTAAAACCGTGCACCTGTTATTGATAAAGTGATACAAGCGAACTCTTACCGTTGGCTCAAATCAGGCAACCCCTCGGCACATGAAACATCTCACTTACGGCTGCTTCCTTCCAGACCTGACCGGGTTCATGAGCATTCATTGCGAAGGACCCGACTCTCAACACCACGTGTAAAAGCCAGACCTCACATCACAGTACCGCTAACAGGAATTCAACCTCGCTACAGCGGATTGCGAGTTACAGGGCACCGCTACCTCCCCATCTAGCACGGTAAAATTAGTATAGCTGATTCAATTACAAATAGCAACCGAGGGCAAAATCTACCTGTTAAGGAACCATTTTTACGATTACATTGTAGCGCGGCATGTTGGTGTTCAGCGCCATTTGAGCTTGTGAGCGAAGCTCCTCCACTTGCGCAGCTGTCAAAGATGGTCTTGGTTTTATTTTCACCTTAGCGGTCGGTCCGTTAATGGAGATATTGGTTTTCTCAATACCTTGCAGCTGTGAAAGCACTGCCTTCATTAAGTTCGAATCATCCTCGTAGTGATGATACGTAGGATTAAGCGGGTCGTTCGGATTGACACTGGTAAGCCCTAGGTACCCGTCTTGCTTGTAATGTTGTGCTTTATAATTCGGATCCTCGGACAGTGGGTTCTTGTTACCTGAACTAATTCCACAGCCAACTAAGCTTGTGATGAGCAGGCCGGCAACCGTAAATCTAAGCAGACCCCTAAACATAAAAACACCTCCCATTGGACTCTAAGCCTAAGCTTAGGATGACCAAGGGAGGTTGTCTTATGCTGATTGGCAGCAAAGTAATTGATGCCAATTAGATTCCGTATTTCTTTTTGAACTTGTCGACACGGCCGCCTACATCGATAAACTTTTGTTTACCTGTGTAGAAAGGATGGCAATTAGAGCAAATCTCAACACGAAGATTTTGCTTAATAGAACCCGTTTCGAACACGTTACCACAAGCGCAAGTCACTGTGGTTGCATGATAAGTAGGATGAATACCTGCTTTCATGATGGTTCACCTCTTTCCGCCCTGAATCATTTGCTGAAACAGAGTTAATGGACGTACTTATGCATTGTATCATATTCGGAAGTCTTGATGCAATGGAAAAAGACTGTCGATGACTTCCTTTTAGAGCACTGTAGTGACCGTTCGATCACTCGTATAGAACTTTGGTGTATGCGAGTAGGAACCCAGCACCACATCGGGAAGTTCTTGTTCGAAAATCTCAATCATTTGCTTCATCCCAAGCAGTTCACCTTTTGCTTTGGGGATAATGCCAAGGTAACTCTCGGGATCAATATTCAGGTTGCGCAATTGAATCAATTTCAATCCGGTTCTTCGTACGAATTCGATCATCGCTTCGATCTCTTCTTCACGATCGGTTACACCTGGAAATACGAGATAGTTGATCGAAGTTATAACTCCTTTATCCGTGGCGTAGCGGAGAGACTTCTCAACATTCTTGAGCGTGTAAGCTCTTGGCTTATAGTAGGCGTTGTAATGATCATCCAGCGCGCTAATCGTACTAACCCGCATGAGATCAAGCCCAGCATCAACAATGCCGCGGATATGATCCGTGAGCCCTGCATTAGTGTTGATGTTAATATAGCCCATCTTCGTTTGCTCACGCACTTGCTTGATAGCATCGATTATAATCACAGCCTGCGTGCTAGGTTCCCCTTCACAGCCCTGTCCGAAGGAGATAATACTCTCAGGCGTCCGCAGATGCTCAAGCATGATCTGAGTGATCTCTTCGACCTTAGGCTTGAAGTTCATACGAGTCTGAGGCGCTACGAAGCCACTCTCATCTGGTTGCTCCGAAATACAGCCGAAGCATCCTGCGTTGCAGGAATAGGAGACCGGAACGGCACCCTCCCATCGTTGAAGGAACGTATTCGAGGCTGTCAAACATTCATAACCCAGTGCACAGTTGGACAAATGCGCATATAACCGATTGTCCGGGTACTTAGCAACCAATCGTTTGACCTCTACCTCAAGCTCAGTTGGGTCACAATGAACCGGATTCCAATAATAAGGATTATCTGTCAATCGAGCGGCAACATAGAAACCGTCATCTTTCCACACGACAGCCGTATATCCGAACAAGGGCAGCGCCTTAGACTTGTCTGATTTCACATAGCCAGGGAGCAGGAGCCTAGTAAAGCCTTGCGGCAGTAAGGCTCCAACAGCGTGATAATCTCCCTCAACCAGCTTCATATCACCTGTTGCGGCATCAATGCCTACCGGACGTGTAAACGGAAGACTGACCAATGTTGATCCCTCAGGCAGAGGAATTAACTCTTCTTCCAAAATTTCTGTTATCATTTCAGCGTTTCGACCAAGTGCCAAGAAATCAGGATGATCAAAAACGTTTCCTTGTGAATCTGAATAAACCAAGTTCATAACGGTACTCCTCTTTGTTCGTCACGGATAAACGACATAAGTCGTCCTTAAGGACGACCGTGTTTGTCATGATTGATACGAAGCAGATTATTATTTGAAGCTTAAGAAGCTGAATTTTTGACTTTACCTTTGTTAACACCTGTAGATCCCGCTGAAGGGGAAGCCAAAGAGTCCAAAAACTCTTGATTCGTCTTCGTATCGGCAAGCTTCTTAATGAAGGATTCTGTATATTCATGCGAATCATTCATCCCTCTGCGAAGCGCCCATACCTTCTCGAGTTCATCTTTACCCAGAAGTGCTTCTTCGCGGCGAGTGCCCGACTTACGAATATCAATCGCAGGGAAGATACGGCGTTCAGCCATTTTACGATCCAGATGAAGCTCTAGATTACCTGTACCTTTAAACTCTTCATAAATGACGTCATCCATACGCGAGCCTGTTTCTACGAGTGCAGTAGCAAGAATTGTTAAGCTGCCGCCTTCTTCAATATTACGGGCGGCCCCGAAGAAACGTTTAGGCCGATGAAAGGCAGCAGGGTCTATACCACCCGTTAATGTCCGGCCAGAAGCAGGAACCACAAGGTTATAGGCTCTAGCCAACCGCGTAATACTGTCCATGAGAATAACAACATCTTTCTTATGTTCAACTAGACGCATCGCACGCTCTAGAACTAGCTCAGCGACTTTAATATGATTTTCTGGAAGCTCATCGAAGGTAGAAGCAACTACTTCGCCTTTGACGGAACGCTGCATATCGGTAACTTCCTCCGGTCGCTCATCGATAAGCAGAACGAAAAGTTCAATTTCTGGATAATTCGTGGAAATGCTATTCGCAATTTCTTTCAGCAGCAATGTTTTCCCAGCTTTAGGAGGTGCTACTATCAGACCGCGTTGGCCTAACCCAACAGGGGCAAGTAAATCCATAATACGCATGGAAATCTTGTTAGGCTCTGTTTCGAGTGTAATCCGCGTGTCTGGATAAAGAGGCGTCAATGCAGGGAAATGAAGTCGTTCCGCTGCCGTTTCCGGCTTCTCTCCATTCACCGCTTCAACTTGAAGAAGCCCGAAATAGCGCTCATTCTCTTTGGGCGGGCGACATTTGCCCGATACAATGTCCCCGGACCGCAAATCAAATTTGCGAATCTGGGAAGCGGAAATATAAATGTCCTCTGAGCTTGGAAGGTAATTAATTGGACGCAAGAATCCAAAGCCTTCCTGAAGGATCTCAAGAACACCCTGCATGAACATTAGACCACTCTCAGCAGCTTGTGCACGTAAAATTGCAAAGATGAGTTCTTTTTTCTTCAGCGTACCGTAGTATTGGATCTGATGTTTCTTAGCTAGTTTATATAATTCAGTAAGCTTGAGTACTTCAAGCTCAGCAAGCTGCATGCTCATGTTTCAACCACCAAACTATTAAATTTTCAATTGGATTCTAGCATTGCCTGTTACTTGGTACTTTATTCCTCACTCTCACGCCAAACCTCGGCACCCAGTGAAGATAAGTTAAATACCAAGTTCTCATAACCACGATCAATAAACTCAACCCCGGATACTTCTGTGATGCCACCTGTTCTTACGCTAAGGCCCGCAAGCACAAGAGAAGCTCCTGCTCTCAAATCCGTTGCTCTCACTTTGGCGGAACTGAGCTGTGAGCCCTCAATAATGGCTGAGCGCCCTTCGACCTTCATCTTTGCTCCCATACGCACTAGCTCAGGAATATGCTTGAAACGATTACTATAAACGTGGTCCGTTAATATACTAACTCCTTTAGCTTGGCAAAGTAAGCTTGCCATTGGAGACTGTAGATCCGTCGCAAACCCTGGGTAAATTAAAGCTTTCACATCAACACTTTCGTATTCAGGCTGACCGACAACACGAATGGACTCATCCATTTCGTAGATATGTACGCCCATTTCCTGAAGCTTTGCCGTCAGAGCCTCCATATGTTTAGGAATGACATTGTCGACGGTCACATCGCCGCGTGTAGCCGCTGCAGCAATCATGTACGTACCTGCTTGAATACGGTCAGGAATAATGGAATGGCGGCAACCATGCATCTCAGTTACGCCTTCGATACGAATAGTCTCTGTTCCAGCGCCCTTAATTTTGGCACCCATTGAGTTTAAAAGTGTTGCCACATCTATGATTTCAGGCTCTTTGGCCGCATTTTCGATAATCGTAACGCCTTTAGCGCGAGAGGCAGCCAGCATGATGTTAATCGTCGCTCCAACACTCGCCATATCTAAGTATATTTTGGCACCGCGCAGTTCTTTGGCGCGTATCTTTAAGGCGCCATTCTCATTGCTTACCTCAGCACCTAAAGCTTCAAAACCTTTAATATGCAAATCAATCGGACGTGGTTCGAAGTTACAGCCACCCGGCAGACCAATCGTCGCCTCTCCAAATCTTCCGAGCAGCGCTCCCATTAAATAGTAGGATGCTCTAAGCTTCTTTACTTTGCCATTCGGCATAGGAAGTGATTTCATCCGACTTGGGTCGATCGTCATCCGATCTTCGTTCCAGTCAATGGTAGCCCCTAAATCCGTCAAAATTTCTGTATATATAGCCACATCACTCAGATGAGGCAGATTATCCAAAGTAACCGATGTTTCAGCAAGTACAGCGGCTGGAATGAGTGCAACCGCACTATTCTTAGCCCCGCTAATTTGAACTGTTCCCCGTAGTGGACGTCCCCCGACCACCATTAATTTTTCCAACATGATTCTCCCCCTAAACCAGGTGCCTACTTACTAAGTAGTAAATCAAAGCAACCAAATACAACCTAAGCGCACACAAACTTTACCAAAGATATTCGACTCCACCTCGCCCTTTAAGACTAGCGATCGTCAAAAATCAAGCGAACGAGCATATAAAATTAATATTTACTTATAAATCCATACAAAAAAGCGACCATTTACAAACTAAAACAGCCACGGTTCTCTCGGAGAACATAAGCACAAAAAAATAGAAGAAGGAAACGCTCGTAATGACACAGACGGACGACATTCTTTCGTCTATCCTCCGTCTGTGCCTTACTGCATTTCCTACCCTGTCTATACAATTGGAATTAAGCTTGGTTGCTGCTTCCGAACAATTGAATTTTGGATTTTACTACTTCGATCATAGCATTACGAGCCGGGGTGAGATATTTACGAGGATCATAAATTTTAGCATCTTTGTTCAGAGCTGCGCGGATATTCTCTGTACAAGCCACTTGGTTCTCTGTGTTAACGTTGATTTTGCCAACGCCTGCCGCGATAGATTTACGAATCATTTCGTCAGGAACGCCAGATCCACCGTGAAGAACAACAGGAACTGGAATCGCTTTGGAAACCGCTTCGATAATATCAAAGTGAATGTTAGGCTCGCCTGCGTACATACCATGTGCAGTACCTACAGCGATAGCCAGACAGTCAACACCTGTTTCTTCGTAGAAACGGATAGCTTCTTCTGGTTTTGCAAGGTTAGCGTGCTCTTCATCAACAGAGATGTCGTCCTCAACGCCGCCAATTGTTCCAAGCTCACCCTCAACGGATACGCCCATTGCACGAGCTGCTTTTACAACTTCTTTCGTCAAACGAATGTTTTCTTCGAAAGAATAGTGGGAACCATCGAACATAACGGAGCTGAATCCCGCACGGATACATTTCATTGCTACTTCAAAGGAACTGCCATGATCTAAGTGTAGAGCAATCGGCAGACCGGATTTTTTAGCTGCAGCTTCAGCAATTGCTACTGTAAACTCAATACCCATATATTTTAGTGCGCCTTCGCTAACACCATAAATGAACGGGGATTTTAATTCGATTGCAGCTTCCACAATCGCTTGAGCGAATTCAAGGTTGTTCATATTAAATTGACCCACCGCGAATTTGTTCGCTTTTGCTTTAGGTAAAAATTCATTCATTGAAACCAATGCCATGTTTCTCTTCCTCCTAGAACCTATAGTAGATGCGCATACCGCTCTTTGTCATACCTGAGTTATTATAGCACATAACTTTTCAAATGATAACCAAGCCCTCGTTTTTTCAGAAACAAAAAAGACCCTATGACTAGGATCCCACTGCAAAACCGCTGCTTGATTCATTATTAAGCTGCATATTAACCGCCATACGCAATTCATCAATATCAAAAGGCTTCGTAAAGTGCATAATCGCACCCAAATCCGTTGCTTCTTTAATCATATCGAGCTCGCCATAAGCTGTCATCATAATGACTTTGATCGATACATCAATGGCTTTAACATGTTTCAAAATATCCAGACCGTCCATACCAGGAATTTTCATATCCAGTAGTATAAGATCAGGCGAAGAGTTTTTCACGATTTCCAAGGCCAATTTGCCATTCGAAGCCTGATAGGTATCGTACCCTTCGTTACTGAATACCTCCATGAGTAGTACGCGAATTCCATTTTGATCGTCGACAATCAATACCTTTTTCTTCATCAGCCTATTTCCCTCCCGAAAACGAATAACAAACTCCCTGTTTATGTTTCTAAAGTTATTCGCTATTCATTTTCGATTTCCTTCTGAGGGAAAAAACTAATTGAAAAGTTTTACAAATAAGTTGGTTATCTGGAGGGACAACCGTATAAAGCAAGAATTAACGGGCGATGAGCTGAGCGGCTTTCACGAATTCACGGAAAAGCGGCTGCGGACGATTCGGACGCGATGTAAATTCCGGATGGAATTGAACAGCAAGGAACCAAGGGTGACCTGGAAGCTCGACCATCTCAACCAATCGACCGTCCGGTGACGTACCGGAAATGCGCAAACCAGCAGATTCAATCAATTCGCGGTATTCATTGTTAAATTCATACCGGTGACGATGTCTCTCATAGATCAGCTCATCATTATAACACTGCTCAGCAAGAGAGCCCGGAACAACCTTGCAAGGATATAAGCCTAGACGCATTGTACCGCCTAAATTCTCGATATCCTTCTGCTCTGGCAGTAGATCGATGACTGGATAAGCCGTTGTAGGATTAATCTCAGAGCTGTTCGCGCCATCCAAGCCTGTAACGGAACGCGCATATTCAATAACAGCAACCTGCATACCTAAGCAAATCCCAAAGAATGGAATCTCCTTTTCACGGGCATATCGGATCGCTTCCACTTTACCTTCAATACCGCGATCACCAAATCCGCCAGGTACAAGAATACCTTGAACACCGGAAAGAAGCTGATGGACGTTATGCTCAAAAATATCTTCTGCATTTACCCAACGGATATCAATTTCGGAGTCATTATCGATGCCGGCATGACCTAGTGCTTCTACAATACTTAGGTAAGCGTCATGCAGTGCAACGTATTTCCCTACGATCGCTATTTCGGTCTTCTTCGTCAATGATTTAACTTTACGAACAAGGCTTTCCCATTCCTTCATATCTGGCTCGTTCGTACGTAGTTTCAGGTGATTAACAACATAATCGTCAAGCCCTTGCTCGCGAAGCATCATCGGAACTTCGTACAAGGTTTCTGCATCCTTACACTCGATGACAGCTGCAGGATCGATATCACAGAATAAAGCTAACTTACGCTTCATATCTTCGGTTAGGGAATGTTCCGTACGGCAAACGATAACGTGAGGTTGAATGCCCAGCCCGCGCAGTTCTTTTACACTGTGCTGTGTAGGTTTCGTCTTCACTTCACCAGCTGCTTTAATATAAGGAATCAGCGTAACGTGAATATACATGACATTCTCGCGGCCGATATCATTTTTCATTTGACGTATGGCTTCTAGGAAAGGCAAGCTTTCGATATCTCCTACCGTACCACCAATTTCGGTAATTACGACATCGGACCCAGCTTCACGACCAGCGCGAATCACACGCTCTTTGATTTCATTCGTAATGTGCGGGATTACTTGTACCGTGCCGCCCAGATATTCGCCTCTGCGCTCTTTGGTAATGACGGAGGAGTATACTTTACCTGAGGTTACGTTGGAACTTTTGGAAAGGTTAATATCAATAAAACGCTCATAATGACCTAAGTCCAAATCCGTTTCTGCCCCATCGTCGGTTACGAACACTTCACCGTGCTGGTAAGGACTCATAGTTCCCGGATCCACGTTAATGTACGGGTCAAATTTTTGAATAGTAACTTTCAAACCTCTGTTTTTGAGCAATCTCCCTAAGGACGCTGCTGTAATTCCTTTGCCAAGGGATGAAACTACGCCTCCCGTAACGAAAATGTATTTTGTCACTATGTACGCCTCCTAGAGTTTTAGTATGGTTTTGAAATATCTTTTGCCAGAAGAATGACTTTGTAAGCATTAGCTTCTGCTAAATGAGGGTTTTCATGAAAATAAAGTGAAAAAACACAAAAAAAACACTAAAAAAAACAAAAAAAGTGACACCCGTAGTGACGGGGCACTTTTTGAACGCTTGAGCGACATGTTAAGATTCTTTTAAAGCCCATGCAATAGTTTACTCTGAACAGATAGGGGCTGTCAAGACAAGTTATTTGCCGTCTTCAGCCTCTTCATCCAAATCGTCTTCCTCGTCTTCCTCATCGGAATCCTCATCTAAATCATCTTCACTATCTTCGTCTGTTTCTTCAATACCCGCTTCACCAAGATCCTCTTCGATCTCTTCATCTTCGAAGAATTCAGTATCCTCTTCCGCCTCTTCCTCTTCGGTTTCGGTACCAAATGTATCGTACTCATCTTCTTCTGCGTATGTATCTTCTTCTTCAGCGTAGATGTCTTCATCCAGATCGTCATCTTCGTCGTTAATGATTCTTGGACGCTTCGCGTTTCCAACCGCATCGTCTGATTTCTCGACAGGATACCAGCGTTTCAAACCCCATAGGTTCGTACCCACGCAAGCAAAACGTCCATCGATGTTGATTTCCGTATATAGTTGGGCAATCACTTGCATAACATGCTGCTCGGACAGCCCTTTTATTTTAGCAATTTCAGCCATCAGGTCACGATAGTAAAACGGCGTATTCGCCGACTTCAGTAATTCAAACGCCAAATCCACCATGGGCATTTCGCGTGCTTGCTCTGTGGTGATTTTGAGTGTGTATTCGCTACTCATCTAAGGCACATCCTTTTCGATCGTGATCGTCATCTTCAGTTCTTCTATCTACCTTATCCAATATCTTCATTAAGTAAAACCTATTTTTTCTAAAAATGCAACTATCCCTAAGGATAAACTATTTTCGTCGTCCTGAGGACGAGCGTGTTTGTCAAATTTAGGCGGATCATGCGTATAAAATTTATACTTTCGTTTCAACTTAGAAACCTTTCGAGCAGATGCCCTTTACACCCCTTCGCAGGGAAGAAAGCGTTCCCCTGAAATGAATACAAGCGAAGGTCCCCCTCCGCTTGCGACTGTATCCTAAGGAAGCGGTGTGATTGAATCACGGCCGTTTCCACTACCTGAGAAAGAGACACTCCTGCCCGCGCCTCTCTATTTATCCTATGTAAAACCTACGCATCTGACACGGCTTCGCACCCATTTATTTCTATAAAGGCGAGAACACGGTCATACAGGGTGACCTGTACATAAGATAGGGGAGATTCGATTCTAAGCTGTCATGGGGGGATGGCACGATGGATATAGCCACCTTTCTTCATTTGCTTCATGAGGAAATCGGTCTCACCAAGCATTCTGGCAAGAAGCATATCATCCATTTCTCATCGGCTAAGGACTACTACGCATGCAAATCAGCATTGAAAAGAATGAAGTCTCAGTTCGTAAACCTCTCCAAGGTCCGCGATCTAAGTATCATTCACGCCTTCTCCTGCACGCTTCGTCCCGATACTAAGCTCAGAGGTATCTCCGGTGTGCCGAACATCGTAGAGGATACCAAAATAACCGTTCACCACGCGATGGGCAACAAAATTACCTCCAAACGATCAAGCAATTTATCGGGCTCTCACACGATACCATGGGGCATCGATCAAGTAGGCGCGCCTGAGGTCTGGAACAAATCGGTAGGTCAGAATATTCGGATCGGGGTCATCGATACCGGAATCGACTACAATCATCCTGACTTACGCAATTCGATATCACGGGGCATCAATTTATTAAACCGCAGCATGCTGCCCTATGATGACAATGGACATGGCACACATATCGCTGGAACCATCGCGGCAGCTGGCCGCCATTCAGGGATTGTCGGTGTAGCTCCTAGAGCCATTGTTCATCCGGTAAAAGCATTTGACCATGCTGGAAGCGCCTATGTCTCAGACATTATTGCAGGCATCGATTGGTGTGTTCATAACGACCTCGATATTATCAATATGAGCTTCGGTATGAAATCATACAACCGTTCTCTCGAGCAAGCTGTCATGAACGCGTTTTATAGAGGTAAAGTCATCGTGGCTTCGTCCGGCAATGACGGCAAAAAGAAATCGGTCGATTACCCCGCCCGTTTCCCCCAGGTCGTCTCCGTTGGAGCCACAACCCGGTTAGGTAAAATCGCTCCCTTCAGCAACCGCGGGAAGCAAATCGATATCTACGCACCAGGCGAGCGGGTCTACTCGTCCTGGCTTAACGGCAAATACAACGAGCTAAGTGGCACTTCGATGGCCACTGCCCATGTCAGCGGCGTCATCGCCTTGATGTTATCGATCAAGCCGATGTCGCCGCCGCAGATTAAAAGTGCGCTGCGGCGCTGCGCGATTGGTATTAACAAGCGAGAGAGCACCACGCGCTGGAAGCCCGGGCATTTGAACGCTCGGCGCGCGATCCGGGCGGCGCGACAGGGCTGAGACCGATTGGTGTAAAAGTTGTAAAAAATACAACTTTAGCCATTTTAATCTGCTGTATTCACGCGAATATTGCACAAAATACAACATTTTCGTCCAAAAATGGCCACTTTGGATGAAATGCCAGCTATTTTGTTGCACGGAATACAACATTTCTTTGCTTGGAGCGAAATACAAGGGAATTTGTTGTACGTTATACAACAATCCCATTCGCATGCCAGGAATAAGGGTCCTAACAAAAGCCAAAATCGTCATCGTGGTGGGAAACGTTTGTTAAGTCCACCAGACTTATACTTTTGGTATAAACAAAAAAAGGGACGATCACTCATGTCTGAGTAGACATGGGGATCGTCCCTTCGGTTTGTGGAGCAGATGCTACATCCTCTCTGGTGCGGATACGCCGACTACGCGAAGCGTGTTGGCTAAGGTAATGCGAAGCGCGCCGAGCAAGGCGAGGCGTGCCTGGGTCAAAGCCGCGTCATCCGTGATGACATAGTGGCCTCTGTAATAGCTATGGAACTGGCTTGCCAGTTCATAGACATAGCGGATGAGCCGATGCGGCGCATATTGATCAGCCGCAATGGCGATTTCCTCCGGAAGCTCGCCCATCTTGCGCAGCAAGTCGAACTCAGCTTCCGACGTAAGCTGGCTAAGGTCTACCTGCGCAAGCGGCAGCACCTGGATGTTCTGCTCTTCCGCCTGACGGAAGATGCTGCAAATCCGCGCATGTGCGTACTGCACATAGAACACAGGGTTCTCATTGGACTGAGAAACCGCCAAATCCATGTCAAAGTCCAAATGCGAGTCCATGCTGCGCATCGCGAAGAAATAACGAATCGGGTCTACACCGACTTCGTCCATGAGATCCTCCATCGTGACTGCTTTGCCAGTCCGTTTGGACATCTTGACCTTTTCACCATTTTGGAAAAGACTCACCATTTGGGCAATTAACACAACGAGGCGATCCGATTCAAAACCAAGCGCCGTCATAGCCGCTTTCATCCGTGGAATGTAGCCATGATGATCCGCGCCCCAAATATTAATCAAACGCTCAAAGCCGCGCCCAAATTTATTGCGGTGGTAGGCAATATCCGGTGTAAGGTAAGTAAAGGAGCCGTCATTCTTAATCAGTACGCGATTCTTGTCGTCACCCAGTGGTGTTGTATTTAACCAAGTCGCGCCCTCTTCTTCGTATATGTGTCCATTATCCCGCAGCTCTTGGAGTACGGGTGGAATGAGGTTATCTTCATAAATTGACGTCTCGGAGAACCAGTTGTCGAAATGAACACCAAAGCGACCCAAATCGCGTTTGATTTTGTCGAGTTCTTTTTTGAGCCCATAGGTACGGAAATAGGCACGGCGCTCATCTTCTGGCAAGCTAAGAAGGCGATCGCCCTCTTCCGCAGCAAGATCCGCGGCAAAGCCTTTGATATCTTCACCGAAGTAACCGTCTTCCGGCATCTCCGCTTCTTGTCCGAGCGCCTGCAGATAGCGGGCTTCGATTGATTTGGCCAAATTGACCACTTGGTTGCCGGCATCATTGATGTAGTACTCTCGGGATACGTCGTATCCCGCCAGATCAAGTACGTTGCACAGCACGTCCCCCACTGCCGCTCCACGAGCATGTCCTAAATGCAGAGAACCCGTTGGATTCGCGCTTACGAATTCCACTTGCACTTTAAGTCCTTGACCGACGTTCGTCGCACCGTACCGATCACCCATTTTTTGAACATTTTCAATAACCGGGTAAAGGTACACTTTGTTCATTTTAAAATTGATAAAACCCGGCCCCGCAATTTCCGCTTCTGCGATATTGGCTTTACCCTTTTGCAGGTTAGCGATAATTTGCTCGGCAATTTGTCTTGGGTTCTGCTTAGCAATTCGGGTCAACTGCATCGCGACATTCGTTGCGAAATCCCCGTGCGTCTTCTCTTTCGGGACCTCTAGAATAATCTCCGGTATTTGCGCCGCGTCCACGATACCTGCAGCTGTAACTGCTTCTATAATGGCTTGTTTAACTACGGCTTTTACTTCGTTTAGTACATCCATTCGTCTTACTCCTCCTGAATTAACAACTTGATCCTGTATGTTCCCGCATGAGTGCCTGATGCATATAAATCATAGCTCCACCTTGTGATACCGATGCCATGTACGGCTTCCGAGGTCAGCTCATGTGTCTCGATTTCGAGTTCCAATCTACCTTGAGGTGTTTGATAAAAGCCAATCCTCTTCTCGCCGAGCAGAAATGTTTGCTCTGCTTGCACGTCCCCTTGGCGGACGATTCGTATCTGATTGTCTTCCAGCTTAATGAGCGTCACTGTTCGTCCAAGCTCGTTCGGCTCTTCTTCATAGCGGATGTACGTGTGATTGCCTTTACGATAAAGATCCCCTCGCGCTTTCTGCACGGTTGTCTCGCTCCCGCTTCGACTTTCAATTCGGATCCGCACGCGTTGCTTAGCCGTCATGGTCCGTCATTCTCCTATTCTGCAGTACCTGTTTGCACCTTATGTCAGATAAGGCAAGTTAGCTATTAGTTTATATGAAAGGTTCGCTAAATTCAATGTATTACGGGAGATCAGCGTACATAGCTGGGTTATCGTCGAGTGGCAGGGGCGGAGAGCAGAGAGGGAGCGTCGGGAATTCAGACAACGGGTTATCGACGTTTGACAGTTGACAGCGGAGGAGGACGCGTCATTAACAGTAGCCAAAACAAAAACCGCCAGCGTTCCCGTGACAATCACAGAAACAACCAGCGGTTCAGTTTCATTATTTAATCAAATCTTCAACAAATTTAGGCAGTACAAACGCCGCTCTATGCAGGCGCGGTGTGTAGTACTTCGTTGGGAATTCTGGGATTGCTGCTTCCTCAACTTGCAGTGGATCATGCTTCTTGCTGCCCATTGTGAAGGTCCAGAGACCGCTTGGGTACGTAGGAATGTTCGCACTGTACACACGTACGATTGGGAAGATCTCTTTAACATCCCGGTTAACCGTTTGGATCAGGTCTGCTTTGAACCAAGGGTTATCTGTTTGTGCAACGAAGATCCCGTCTTCTTTTAACGCATCAAAGATACCTTGGTAGAAGCCTTTGGAGAACAGCTCTACAGCTGGACCAACAGGTTCAGTGGAATCGACCATGATAACATCGTAGGTATTTTTGTGATCGTGAATGTGCATGTAGCCATCGTTAACAATAACTTCTACACGTGGGTTATCCAGCTCGCCGGCAATGGTTGGCAGGTACTTTTTGGAGTACTCGATCACTTTACCGTCGATATCAACAAGAACAGCCTTTTTCACTTTCGGGTGCTTCATGATTTCACGAATTACTCCGCCGTCGCCGCCGCCTACTACAAGCACGTTCTCTGGGTTCGGGTGGGTAACAAGCGCAGGGTGCGCAACCATTTCATGATAGACGAATTCGTCTCTGACTGTTGTCATAACCATTCCGTCCAGGGTAAGCATTGTTCCCCATTCTTCGGTTTCGATCATCGAAAGGTCTTGGAAATCCGTTTGTTCTCTCACGTATGTCTCTTTTACTTTTGCTGTAATGCCGAAGCTATCGGTTTGTTTCTCTGTGTACCACAGTTCCATGTTTATACCTTCTTTCGCTGCTATATTGGGATGAATAAATCCTGACATTCATTGTCTCTAACAGTGTTCCACCAGTTGGAAAAGTCATGCGAAGGGGTACTGTAATTTCCAATCCGTCCATACGCACAAATTGTATTATAGTTCATTACCCCCAAAATGCAATATTTTCCTAGGGTTTTTGGACATTTAATAAAAAATATTTACAATTCGTTGAATACGGACTGCCATGCTTTTCCATACTGGATAGTAATGCCTTAGAGCATGAAGAAAGGAGGTAAGAAGAGATGTCCGAGAACGAGAACCATCGTCAGCCATCCACAGGCTCACCACAAGCACCTAGGGATAAAGAGGTACCTGCGTCTATGCGCTGGATGCGTCGTATCAAGAAAATGTTCTCATTCCTATTCACTTCCTGCGTTCTGCTCCTTATCGTGGCCGCTGGCTTTCTCGTCTATTTGCGTGCTCAAACACTGCCCGTCACCAAAATGCTGCAAACCTCCCAAATGTATGATACACACGGCGAACTGATCGACACCTTTTATTCGGGTCAAAATCGACAGGTCGTCTCATTGAACGAAATATCGCCTTATCTCATTAAAGCTACGCTCGCTGTGGAGGATCAGCATTTCTATGATCATTTCGGCGTAGATGTGAAAGCAGTAGCAAGGGCAGCTGTTGTCAATGTACAAGCCATGGCTAAGGTGCAAGGTGCAGGAACGATCACTCAGCAATTAGCTCGGAATTTATATTTAAATCATGATCGGACTTGGTCGCGTAAAATCAAAGAAACTGTGTTCGCTGTGCAAATGGAAATGCAGCTGACGAAGGATGAAATTCTAGCGAATTATTTGAATCAGATTTATTACGGTCATTCAACGTATGGGATTGAAACGGCTTCCGAGCTTTTCTTCGGCAAGCATGCCAGTGAATTAACGTTGGCGGAAAGCGCGATGATCGCCGGTGTCCCTAAAGGGCCACGCTACTACTCACCGTATTATGATCTGAAGAATGCGATGGATCGGCAAAAAGTGGTGCTGCAGACGATGGTGCGCAGCGGCTTCATTACACAAAGCGCCGCTGACGCCGCAGGCAAAGAGAAGCTGACGATTCAGCCGCTTACGAAGAAGAAGCCAGCCGCAGCCCCCTATTTCCGAGATTATGTACGAGCACTGGCAACGGATAAGCTGGGCATACCCGAGGAGCAGTTTGATGAAGGCGGCATTCGCATTTACACGACGCTCGATAAAAATGCACAACAGATCGCTGAGAGTGTGATCACCAAGCAACTCACGGGTAAAACAGACCTTCAAGCCGCCCTGGTGGCAATTGACCCAAGGACAGGAGAAATCAAAGCGATGGTCGGCGGTCGCGACTATTCCGAGAATCAGTTCAACCGTGCACTCTCGAATACACGACAGCCGGGGTCCTCTTTTAAACCCATTGTTTATATGGTCGCTCTCCAAAATGGCTATACACCTGTAACGCAGGTAAAAAGTGAACCGACGGTGTTCACCTACGATGAAGGCCGTCAACGATACACACCCAGAAACTTTAACGATCAGTATGCCAATGCAAATATTGATATGCGGCAGGCGATCTCGAAGTCGGATAACATTTATGCGGTACATACGATTCTGGATGTCGGTCCTGCGAAGGTGATCGATCTGGCCCGCAAGCTGGGCATTGCATCTCCGATGAAGCCGCTGCCGTCGCTGGCACTGGGGTCCTTCCCAGTAAGCCCTCTCGAAATGGCGTCAGCCTTCGGTACAATTGCGAATCAAGGCGTTCATCAGGAGACGACGGCGATCGTGCGTATAGAGGATGCGAATGGTCAAATTTTATATGAAGCGGCACCGAAAGCGGAGCCTGTGCTTGATCCGGCCGTCGCTTATGTGATGACGAATCTGATGGAGAGCGTGTTCGAAGAGGGCGGCACCGGCAACCGCGTAGCCAGTACGATTAAGCGTCCGATAGCCGGCAAAACCGGTACAACCGACACTGATGCATGGTTGGTCGGCTTCACACCAGAGCTCGCAACCGCCGTATGGGTTGGCTATGATAAGAGTAGGGACATTTCCACGGTAGAGTCTCATTTGGCTTCTCCCATTTTTGCGGAATTCACGGAACAAACCTTAGAGGCGATACCGCCGAAGCTGTTCCCGATTCCCGAAGGGGTAACCAGTGTCTATATTGATCCGGTAAGCGGCAAGCTGTCCAATGAGGACTGTCCGAACTCACACATGGAGGCTTTCCTGGTCGGCACGGAGCCGACAACATTCTGCACAGGCAAACCCGCGAAGCCAGCTTCGAACGATGATCCAAAGAGCACCCCCAAAGGTCAAAACGGCTCTTGGTGGAATGATATTAAACGCTGGTGGAACGACTGATCCGCCTGTTTTCAGGGAACACAAAAAGGCAGAACTAAGCGCGTCTTAGTCTGCCTTCTTGCTGTCCTAGTATATGAGGTAACATACACTAGGGTCTAGTATACTCGGTTCACCCAAACGTAACAATGGATGACACATAATGTTCATAATCTCGATTTGCACGTTTGATCGCTTAGGAAAGCGCATCTTTCAATGCTTGATCCGAGCGATTCCACCATTCCTCATTGTGCGCGATCAGCTGATTTTTGAGCAGCGCCCGCTCCTTGTCATCCAAGCCGTCGAAGATGAATTTACGCTTCATTGCAGCATCCATCTTGTTCACGTGCTCGGCTAGAATTTTCCACCCTCTGCGAGCTTCTGTGTCAATCAACATTTCGCACGCCGTCATTCCAGCGTAGTAGGCTCCTTCTTCGGTACGGTCTACTGCCACCCAAATGATCCAAGCTTTACGGCCGTTCGGCACATCTTCTTTGTTCGTTGAGAATTTGATACCCTTTTCGATCTTACTTTTGGCATGAAGTGTACCTTCGTCTAGATAGGCTTCATCCCCGTCAATAATGACACCAGATACGTTGCTTAGGTCGATTGCTCCGGCACCGAATCCTTTATGGTTCACTTTGGAACTTACTATATTTAAGGCCAGCTTCTTTTTATCCGCTTCCATGAGGGCACCTTCCAGTCTTCGTAATGTTAAAATGACGCTTTGCTCTCATTGTAGCTAAAGTCATCCTCCAGAACAAGGGCTGGTTACTGTTAGTGTGGGAGTCGGTTGATGTTTGCAGCTTCTGCTACTTCACTTCCACCGTGATACTGCCTACAGCCCTTTCATCTATAGAAGCATTCAAACGCCAAACCCCCGCGTCATCAAACCTCATCAGTACAGGGAAACCAGCATCAGCCCCATTCATCGGTACCGCTCCCGGCCAATTCATTTCCCCGACTAGAGCATTATCCTGCAGTAGAACCTGCCGTTTCTCTCCGGTTGCAACACTTACGGCTTCAACGCGGAATTTCTTCCCTTGCAGAGACTCGCCTTGCTTCCATATGTGCCACATATACTTGTTAGGCGTATTGACCTTATAACCACCTGGGCTCAGGAGGCCGATCTTTCCTTTCTCACCTTGCAAATGAAAGCTGCCACTTTGAAAAAGGGGGCTTACCTTGGCCTTATCAAGCTCCGCAGCCGACGTAAGCTGTTCCGGAGATTGTACCTTAACCGCTTTAGGAAACCAAGAAAATTGAGAAAGCACAGTCATGAGAACAATCAACCCAACGAAGCAGCCCAAAACAACGATCACTTTTCTGAATTTAATCATCGATTCCACACCCCTTATACCTTATAGACTCATTGATGAGCCGCTTCGTTCCCCCTCTTCTAACAATTCTTTTCCAAGCTCAGAAATATTCCCTAGGTTGTCTACATATACATGCTGTAGATGCTTGTTTAGGCGGGGTGGATATCATGAGTGTTCTATTCAAAAACCGCAAGGTTCAATGGTTCGTTGTCATGCTCCTTGCAGCAGGCGCTGTCCTGCTGTCTGAAAATTTGCTCCCATCTGCAAGTAAATTAGCCGTTCCAGTCGTCTCTAAGGATGAAAAGTCTGCTCCGGCGCCGGACATGCAGCCTGCTGATAGCGGCAAGTCATTAGAGAAGCAAGCACCAACAGCGCTTAGCTATCGTATTGCGGAGTATCACATGAGCGTTGCTTACACGCCCGAAACGAGGCAGCTCAATGGGCAGCAAACGTTGACTTGGGAAAATCCAGGAACCGTTCCTGTGCAAGAGCTTTACCTCCATCTGTATCCCAATGCATTTGACTCAAAGAAATCGACGTTTATGCGTGAATCAGGCGGTAAGCTGCGAGAAGATGAAGCCAAGGCAGACAGCAGTGGCAGCATGAAATTGATTTCTGTGAAAACGGTTGATGGAGAGGATCTCAGTATGCGCATGGCGTTCGTACAGCCCGATGACGGCAATAAGGACGATCATACGCTGCTCAAAATCCCGCTGCCAAAACCAGTAGGGGCTGGGGAGCAAGTCACAATCAAGACGGAATTTCTCGTCAAGCTGCCTGCCGCCTTCGCAAGAATGGGCTATGTGGATGACTTCGTCATGGCCGGTCAATGGTTCCCTAAAGTTGCTGCCTATGAGCGAGTTGGTACAAGAGGACGTACAGAGCCGGGGTGGAATCTCCACCAGTACCATGGAAATTCGGAATTTTATGCCGATTTCGGGATGTATGACGTGAAAATTCAAGTGCCAGCGAACTACATCGTAGCAGCTACCGGTTTCCCGGTTAAGCCTGCAGTGACCGACAACGGGATGAAGACGTACCAATTTTATGCCGATGATGTGCATGACTTTGCTTGGTCGGCTTCGCCTCATTTCGTTTATGTGGAAGAACCCTACTCGACCGCACAAATACCCGGGGTCAAGATCAAGCTCTATCTCGATCCCAATCATCAGGACTTGAAGGACCGCTATATGTACGCCGCCAAAAAGGCACTTTCCCGCTACAGCCAATGGTACGGACCGTACCCCTATTCGACCCTTTCGATTGTCGTACCTCCCCCAGGAGGCAACGGTGTAGGCGGTATGGAATATCCGACTTTGGTAACGTCGTGGGATGCTAGCGACAAGAAACCTGATCTAGAGCTAGAACGTGTCGTTGTTCATGAGATTGGGCATCAGTTCTTCTATGGAATGGTAGCTAGCAATGAATTCGAAGAAGCTTGGCTGGATGAGGGCTTTACCTCCTATGCGGAGGACAAGGTCATGGAATCGGAGTACGGGGTGTCCCCTAATTTACCTGTCGAATCAAGCTTTATTACATCTCCACACACCCTGAATCAGAACTCGTGGGCTTATGCGGGACATGATCAATACGCCGAGAATGTGTACACACGAGGCAAGCTCGTACTTAAAGCCATTGAGAAGCAGGTTGGCACCAAAACGATGGATAAAATTATGCGCACTTACTTCCTACGTTGGGAATTTAAACATCCTTCTACGAAGGACTTCCAGAACGTTGTCGAAGAAGTGACCAAAACGAAGTGGGATGATTTCTTCAACCAATATGTATACGGCGCCATGATGATGGATTACACCGTGGAGAGCATTCGCGTCAAATCCGTGGGCAGCAAAGGGGCAGAGTCCTACGAAAGTGCCGTACTCATCTCCAAACGAGGCGGCAATTCACCCGAAGTGCCGATCCAATTCCATTTCTCTGACGGCACAGTGTTGGATAAAACATGGGATGGAAAAGAAAGCAGTATTGAATTCAAATTAACCCACAAGACTCCTGTAGACTGGGTTCGAATTGATCCTAATTACTCGCTCGTGCTGGAAAATAAACACATTAACAATTTTATGCAAACGCAAGTCGATACGAAGTGGAAAATCCGTTGGAATCTCGGTCTCATTCAATTCCTGCAAGCCATTTTCGGCTGGGTCGCCTGGTAAGCGGCTAGGCTTATCCTATGCTTACGAAGTAAGTTTTCCTACGGAAAACTCAGGTTATGCTTACGATGCCAGTTTTGCTAAAGCAAAACTCAGGTAATGCTTACGAAGTAAGTTTTCCTACGGAAAACTCTTAGGAGGGACAACTGTGGCAACTTATATCAAGTCTGGCTTCAGGGCGGCTTTACGGCAACCTTTCGCCACGATCGTCTTGTTCCTGTATCAGATGGGCTGGGGCATCCTGCTGTATAAGCTTGTACAGGGTGTTCTCGTCCCTCTCATGCACCGCTATCCAGGTGGCGAGCAGCCGAAGCAAGCGCTGCAGCTATTTCTAGCTGAAGGACAGTTCCAACTGGTCAAAACCGATCTTAGCCATTCCTACCTTTGGTGGCTGGCTGCTCTACTTGTTATTCGCATGGTGCTCACCCCAATGTTGAATAGCGGCGTCTACTATTCGCTGACCCATTCCCAGCAAAATGCCGGCTATCGCTTTTTCCGAGGCATCAAGGAGCTCATGCTCCCATTCCTAATTGCATATGTCGTTCGAATCTCACTCTCCTTGCTGCCGCTCATATGGCTGTTTCCAAAAGCGCAGAGGCAATTCGCACATACCGCTTCGTATGAGCAAGCAGCTCTTCAATTGCTGCCTTGGTTGCTGGGCATGCTCGTCTACGGCTTTCTCATACATCTTCTTTTTATGTACGTGCAATTCGCGATTGCTGCCAAACTTGGCATTTTGTCCACCGTCATCACATTCGTTCGCAGTTTGCTTCCTATTATCGGGCTTGCGCTTATCCTCCTGCTCGCCTCGGGACTATTGGCAGGGGTCACTGTCACAGCAACTTACCTATGGGCAGGTCTGGTAGCGCTAATCATTTATCAGCTCTTTCCGCTTTTCCACATTTTCTTTCAAATGTGGGCCATAACTTCCCAATATCAGCTTCTATCTGCCAAAATGGACGGTTAAAAACAATAAAATAAGCTGAAATTAGCTCATCTTGTTTCATCCCCTTGCAAAAGGGGCTTTTTTTTGCGTTTTCCGAAATATTTTACATATTTTTAAGGCAAATCGCATAGAAAAGGAGGAATTTCGATGTTTATGACGAATTACAAGGACTAGCATCAAAAAACCAAATATTTCATGCCGAATTCCTCATTTCTTGGGGAAACGGGGGAACCACACCGGGTGAATTGATCTTGCAAGACAGGGATCATAGGGAACCTTCAACCGAACCCTCCAGCTAACCTCGTAGGCACCGGAAGGAGACAAGCAGTTGAGAAAGATTGTTGCTCTTGTTTTTAGTCTTGTTTTGTTTTTGAGTGTAGGTTTAGGAAGTGTGTCTGCGTCACAATCCACTTTGGATGAAACGGTTGACGGATTGCTCGGAATTCCGTACAGAGATGCGGGAACGACAACAAGAGGCTTTGATTGCTCTGGTTTCACCGCATACGTTTTCGACAAATTCGGCATTGACCTTCCGCATAGCTCAGCATCTCAGAATAAAGAAGGCTACTGGATTGACAAAAAAGATCTTCGCAAAGGTGATCTTGTGTTCTTTGACACAAGCGGCGGCAAAGGTATTTCTCACGTAGGTATCTACCTTGGAGATGGTGAATTCATTCACTCTGCATCCAATGAAGGTATCGTGAAAAACAAACTTAGCCAATCTTATTACGCGAAGCGGTATGTATCGGCCCGACGTGTTTTGTGGGATGATATCTACAACCAATTAACTGCTGAATCCAAGTAATTTCTTGCACGATTCATGAATAAAGCCCGGACAAGCTCCGCTCGAAAGAGCAGCTTTCAGGGCTTTTATTCATTTACTAACCTTGTAACTTGACATCGTATGTTAGCCGTTCTATAATAGCGGCATATTGTTTTCTAGGGTTCCGTGGCGTTCATCGCCAGACTGGTCCGAGGGGAAACACTCAGCGAATACGCTGTGGTCACGGAGGGGAAAAAGCCCGGGAGTCATATCGCTTTAGCGATATAACTTCCAGGCTTTTTCCTTTTTTTGCGACTAAATAGGAACGTATAACAAATTCAAGAGGAGTGATTCATCATGGCATGGTTATATCTCGTTATTGCAGGTGTATTTGAGGTAGTATGGGCGATCTCATTGAAATTTTCTAATGGTTTTACACGCTTAGTTCCTTCCAGCGTCACGATCGCAGGGATGATTGTAAGTTTCTATTTTCTAGCGGCAGCAACGAAAACTCTCCCCATCGGCACAGCATACGCGGCTTGGACTGGAATTGGCGCTGTTGGTGCAATTATTATCGGCACCCTTTTTCTCGATGAGCCCATTAGTTTACTAAGGATCTTATTCATGATTCTGATCTTAGTTGGCGTTCTCGGCCTTAAATTTACTTCCGGGCATTAGGGACTCCGAAAACTGCGTCATATTCCAATGGCGTTTTTTCCCTGTGCTTTCATAACAGAAGCAGTGAATGTTACCCCCATTTCGGTTGTTCCCCCTTTGAACAAATAAGGTTCCATCATTCTCACTCTTTGAGATGACAATTCACAGGATATTATACCGTGCTTTTTTGAATAAATCGGACCCTATCAATGCAGATTAATCCATACAAGGATGGAGGGGCGGTATGATGTAAGGTTCAGATTTGAACTAACGTAACTGCTGAGTCAGATCAACAGGATAAGAATGTTTAGGAGGGAAATTCAACATGAATACATCGGATGATATCAATCGAAAACAGAATCGTAATAGCGGGCTTCTCGGAGAGGAGATAGAAGTTGACTCCGATGTTAACGAGGATCGTAACCGAGAGCAGCAATTGGACGATTCGTTTCAGTACTGGTATCGTAACGTCGGTTACTGGGTGCAGCAAAAGGAAGATATAACTCAGGTGCCGAAGGCAAACGTCTTTGATGCTGCCGCTGATATGGACGCTGAGTAGAAGTTAAACGCGATTATGAAAAACGATGAGATCAAGAGGTAATCTATCATTGGAGGTATAAACGATGTCTGACAATACAAATAACGTTAATCTAAACAAAACGAGTATCTTTAAAAACGGGGTGCAATCTGCAACGAATTATGTACAGAACGCCATTGAAAACGTAACTGCATCCACGCAAGATGCAACTCAAAATTTAGTGAATAACGTAATGAAAAGACGACAAAACGAAAACGAAAGTAATAAATAATTAGATTGGCGATGTTGAATTTCATATGGAAAAAACTTAGTCAGAAAGCAGCCGCGGGCTGCCATGACTAAGCTTTTTTTGTTGGTCTAATGGATATCGTGATTAATTGCTGCCAATAAACTATCTACACGATTAAGTAACTGTGTAGCTGACATACCAAAAGCTGCTTCCCACAAATATTCGCAAATGTTGAGATATAGGCTTAAAAATGTCAATCAGTTCATCATACGAGTAGTAGTTTTTGATAATTTCATGCATGGATCCGTCAGCCAGCTCACGTCTTTTGTAGGTATCCTCGCTATGTTCATTCGTTATCAGCTCTCCGCCTCTTCCGGGTACGTAAACATTATCGGCGATAAAGACGCGGGCCCCTGTGCCTAGACGTTGATGGAAACTCTGCAGAAATGACTCGATCCGATTCTTCGGAATATGCGAAAACCAGAAATTGGCAAGACCAAAGTTGAAAACCCCTGTCACTTCGGAGAGGTGGTACGCATCTCCCTGTACAAATGCTGCATTGGAAGCTGGCCAAGGCTTTGACTTAGCAATTTGCAGCACTTCAGGACGAATATCCACACCTACGATGTGATTAGCTTTACTCCCAGCAATTTCGGTCCAATACCCCGTACCACAGGCTACCTCAAGAACGTTGCGACCCTCCACTTGCTTCTTCACCACTTCGCTCAAAAGACTGAGCTCTTGTTGGAACTGGGCGTCCTCTCGGTGATAAATCCGTTCATACTCCTCTGCTCGGGCGCCGTAGTATTCTTGCATTTTCACTTTATCTTCGTTTAAAAGCTGATGCTTATCCTTCACTTCGTGGAGAATTCGTTGTCTGGCTGCCAATAAATCAGCGAAAATAGCGCCACCCTGTGCGGAGTAGTTAGCTAGCAAGCCATGCGTGGCCATCACAATTAGCTGTGTCATCGACAAACCTGTTTCATCGGCCATTTTCTCCAGATCCGACTTTACTTTCTCCGGTAAGTAAACAGAGAGTCTTTTGGTTTTGTCATTTTTGTCATCCATGCTAGGTATCCCCCCTCAAGTTTTTTCATTATTTTAACATATATTATATGTTATAGTGACATTTAATTTACGTTTTCGGCATGCGGAAATTAGGGCTACCTTTTTTAGGACTGTATCAGCTAGTAACCCACGCAAATCTCTCTATCAAACATAGAATACTTCGTAAGTATATTTATAACTTGATAGGAGATGGTTAAATGATTAAGAAACAACGTATCGCAGGCAGACCAACCAAAATTGTTAGACTACCTAGATGTTCAGGCTTACCAAAAACGAAAGCCCTGCTGATGTACCATGCGCAATTGAAGAAACACAACAGATTAGGGGCAGGCCGCTTCCTCAGCCAGCGTACAATCTCGATCGGAACCGATAACTCTTGGTTCAACGCCCAGATCATTCCTCGTAACCCAGCATGGATACCGGTGACTAACGCCAACTATGTGTGGTACTCCGGCAATCTGAGCGCTGAGAATGCCGTCATTTCGACACGATTCTCGCTCTCGCAGCGGAGATCCATTCTCGCCGCATCCCTCTTCCTATCGGTTGACAATTATGCTGTTGTGATCATTAATGGTGTGCCAGTGGTCTATGATGCACCACAGAATACCCCTCCATTCTACAACACTGGTCGTACCTTCAACGTACGTCGCTTCTTGAGACAGGGTCGTAATGACATCGTCATCATCGCTTTTAACTTCGGTGGACCTCGTAGTGATGCTGCGCCTGCAGGCGTAGCAGCTAGATTGGACATCCAACTCAGCTCATTAAGACGATAATTCATATGGAAAAAGGTCGGAGCCCATCCTCAGGATGGAACGCCGACCTTTTTTGTCTCACATGAATTGACGTTCACTGCCATAGCGGCGTTTGAGCTGATTCAAGAAAAACTGCAGTGCCAGAAGAAGTCCTGCGAAGCTGGTGCCTGCACTCAGAATAATCCATGGATGCAGTCGAATGTACCTTGAGCCATAGGCGATTAGCGATAACCATTCGCCCGATGTGGTGATGGCTATGGAATACCCAGCATCACTATCACCAATTGTCTCAATACCTCCAAGTACAATGTTAAAAACAGCCAACTGCCCTAACAAGAAGAGCACCTGCATGAATTCGCTAAGGAAGATGAACAACATTTCATTTCTCATACAGGGAACCAAATGTCGCATCGTTCGATGGTAGACAGAACCGCCCATTAAACGTGATGCTTCAATAAATAGTCGTTCATTATAATAACGTGTCCGATCTGCCACCTGATGGGCTAATGGGAATACCCCAATGAATGTGACTAGACTAACAAAAGTAACCGTGAACAGCAGCTGGTAATGCGGGTCGGCCTTCAGCCCCTGATCAAGCCGCAGCCCAAAGTACATGCCGGCTATAGGCGGGAACAAGAATACAAACGCAGGCATTGAGGAAACAACCCACTGCATAGAGCGAAGAATGCCCCATCCTTTGCCCGTGGTCCCGCTCCACAATCCCCATGGGAGGGCAAAAACAAAGCGAAACAAGGTTAACGCTAGCGCCGTGCCCAGTGTATATTTCAACCCATTCAGCAATAAACTCAGCACATCAAAGCCCCTATGATCAGTGCCCAGCAGGAAGGTACTGTTAGGTGCGTATGGCGGAATGCTGTATCTCGTTTTACCGTCCTCTTGATATTGGAGCATATTAATCTTATCATCCGGTGAAATCCCATGGGGCATCAGCCAAGTGCCGAATATCATCACAAGCAGGATGAGCACGATGAGTGCAATCGAACAGTAGTAAGCCGTTGATGAGCGTTTCAACATCGTCAAACCACCTCCCCTGTCCGAACGATAAACTTTTTGCGCAGCCATGCATAGAACACATGAAAAGCCATAGCAACTAGCGCAAGTGCCATACAGATAGCCGACATGGAGGAGACACTCTGTAAAGCTGGGGAGACGATAAAGCCTCCCAAACCGGAGATTCCGCAGATGGCCTCCGCAACAGCCATACTGGCGAGTGCCAGTGTGGTCGCTTTGGGTAAGATCGCCAGCAAATCAGCCATTACATTTCGCATTACATGAGAGACGAGCACCTCTCTGCGAGTTAACCCTTTGGCTAGCGCGGTGACGACATAATCCTGTCCAAGCTCACGCGCGATCGCGATGCGAAGGGTGCCGTAGATGGTGACTGAGGGAATCAGTGCGATCGTGAGAAATGGGATGAGGAACGGCGTCTTATCACCGACTTGAACAATAAGCAGCACAAAGTGCCCCAAATATTTCGTCGCATAGACCGCCCCCAATTGTATGAGAACGATTAAGAAAAAATCAGGTAAGCCAACAAGCAAGGCATGTGCACCATCCATCAAGGCACCTAATCGGCGGAATATGGATGCTGTCATTGCAAATAGCACACTAAGCGCAATCGCGAGCAGTAAACCAGGAATGAAATAAGTGCATGTGCGAAGAAGCATGTTGGGGAGCTCCCCAAGAACAGCCACCTCTTTCCTATTGAAAGGACTGCGGAATTTACCAAAATCACCTTGAGCGAAACCTTTGATTTGGTCTTTCAGCGAATAGCCGTAATAACGCCAGGAAATAATGGGATGCTCTAGAGGCACAGTGGTCGCACGAAATATGCCTTTGATCGATACTGTCTTTCCGATATAGTCCCATGACTTCCCATAAGGAACAGACAATAAGCCTGTCTTTTCATTTAGAACTTGGCTGCCGGGCAGCTGCTCACTTATTTTCTGGATGCTCGTATCTGGACCTATGGCAACCCGAATCTGATCCGGCTGCGTAGATAAAAAAGCGTTCCGGATGTTGCTCAGAAAGAAGATGCACACGAGTGTAAATAACCCAAGCAATATCCACCGAAATATCGACTTCAACTATCATCACCTCGTTCTATTATTCACCGTTGGTAGATAACTATTTTCATAGTTTATCACGATTCATTTGGAAGTTCTATCCTATCTTTGGGAATAAAAAGAGGCTGCAGCAAGCTATCCTAAGCTAGCTTGCTGCAACCCTGTTTAAGAACTATACTGCGCTTGATGCAGGCGACTATACACACCGCCTACAGCGATGAGTTCCTCGTGTCCGCCCTGCTCGGTAATGCCTTGCTCCGTCACGACGACGATACGATCGGCATTCTTGATCGTCGCCAGCCGGTGGGCAATGACTAGCGTCGTGCGGCCACGCGACAGCTCAGCCAGCGACTGCTGAATCGCCGCCTCTGTCTCCGTGTCGAGCGCCGACGTCGCCTCATCGAGGATGAGAATCGGCGGGTTCTTCAGAAACATCCGCGCGATAGCAAGACGCTGCTTCTGGCCACCGGACAGCTTAACGCCGCGCTCGCCGACGACCGTATCCAGTCCCTTCGGCTGCGACTGGATGTAACCCGCCAGCTGCGCGCGCCGCGCAGCTTCCCAGATCTCCTCGTCCGTCGCGCCTAGCTTGCCGTAAGCGATGTTCTCCCGCAAAGTGCCGGAGAACAGGAACACATCCTGCTGCACGATGCCGATCTGACGGCGCAGCGACTCCAGCTGGATGCTGCGAATATCGTGGCCATCAATGGAAATGCTGCCCGCACTCACATCGTAGAATCGAGGCAGCAAGCTACAGATCGTAGTCTTCCCGGCACCCGATGGACCTACGAAAGCAACGGTTTCCCCAGCTCGAATAGATAAGCTGATATCATTCAATACTCGGGCTTCATCCCCGTAGCCGAATGACACCGAGTCGAAGGTAATTTGACCATCTAGATGACTAACCTTCACTGCATTCGGCAGATCAGCTACCTCAGGCTCCGTATCAATGACTTCAACATACCGTTTAAAGCCGGCAATTCCCTTCGGATAGCTTTCAATGACATTATTAATTTTCTGAATGGGACCCAGAAAAACGTTCGTTAAGAGTACGAAAGCAATAAACTCTCCATAGGAAATCTGCTTATCTATCACGAACCATGTGCCGCATATAAGGACAAAAACTGTTACCAGACGCATCAAAATGTAACTCAGCGAAACGTTCCACGCCATGATTTTATAGGAAAGCAGCTTCGTCAACCGGAACCGTCCATTGTTATCCTCAAACAGCTTCTTCTCGTAGGACTCATTCGCAAAAGCTTGAACGACACGAATCCCACCGATATTGTCTTCGACTCTTGCATTAATATCGGCAAGGTCGCCCATCATTCGACGGAACGTCTTCGTCATTTTTTGATTAAAATACACCGCTATCCATAGCAAGAATGGGACGATAACGAAGGTTAAGAGCGCTAAGTTCATATTAATATGAAGCATAAGCAGGAGTGCACCGATCAGCGTCATTACCGCAATGAACAAGTCCTCTGGACCATGATGCGCAACTTCACCAATCTCAAGCAGATCGTTTGCCATACGGGACATCAATTGCCCCGTTTTGTTATTGTCATAGAACCGAAATGAGAGCTTCTGCAGATGATCGAACATCTTTTTCCGCATATCCGTCTCGATATTAATCCCCAGCTTATGCCCCCAATACGTGACTATGAAATTTAGTACTGTGTTGAGTCCATAGACAGCAAGCAAACCCGCGCAAGCCCAAAGAATCCATTTCCAATTCCCGGCAGGAAGCAATTTATCGACGACCTGATTGACAGCAAGCGGGAAACCCAATTCTAGGAGCCCAGCCACGACCGCACAGGTAAAATCCAAAATAAATAAGTGCTTATAGGGCCGATAATACGAAAAAAAGCGTTTTAACACATGTATCCCCACCTTCCTTCGCCTATTATACCTGATAGGATCAGCCTGCTGAAAGTCTCCTAGAAAATAGGCGATTGTCGGAGGACAGGTGTCCACTATTTTCATATATATAGGAGAACGGCATCCTGTGTGTATGGAGGAATGGACTTATGCTCAGCAACACATTAGATACACAGACGGCTATCTTTCTAGCAGCTATGTGCAGCCAAAGCTATGGCCAATTTCAAAATGGTCCCGAAAGCGTTATTATGCCACACAATTACCGGATGGTTTCTTCCTTCAAGGCGACTTCCATCCTGAGTGAAAAAGAGTTGTTCGGCTTTATTGCCGAATCCGACGGACAAATTGTCATCGTATTTCGAGGAACGCATACGACATCCGATTGGATCTCCGATGCTATTGCCAGGCAAATCCAGTTTCCTTACACAAAAGAGCAGTGCCTCGTACACCAAGGATTTCTCGACATCTACCGTTCAGCCCGCAAATCGATTGTGACTGCTCTAAACAAACTTTCCACGGAGAAAACGCTGTACATTACAGGGCATAGTTTGGGAGGAGCCCTCGCTGCTTTATGCGCCGCCGATATTTCCACAAACACGAAATTCAAAAATCCCTCCGTGTATACTTATGCTTCACCGCGTGTTGGAAATCAGGCATTCGCTAGTCTTTTCAACCGCAGGACAGGGCCTCACTACCGTATTTATAATACCAACGACATCGTCCCGTTACTTCCTCCCTTCATTTATAGATCTCCTCGAACGGATAAGGTTTACCATTATATTCATGTGAAAAAGGGAGTCGAATTAACTTTTCAAGGAGGCTCCGTCTCCGCTAACCATGCGATTAGCAACTATTTTTCTGAACTTGCCAAGCTGGATCCCCGCTTCACGCAGCAGTTATACGCCCAGACTCCGGGATTTTGTCCGAACTAAAAAAGATTGCCAACCATCTGACCAGAAAGGCCGGGTACGAGGCAATCTTTTTTTACTAGAGGTCAGCAGTCCCCTCCTAAGAGAGAGGTTTAAACAACTCAATAAAGGTAAAAATAGGAGACGATACTTATTTGCATCTTTTTTACACTACTCGATTATTTTGTCGCAAAGGAGCCCTGCCTTGATACTCGTCATTTGCTTGCTTTTTGTTTGGTTTAGTATCCATATATTTGCCTTCCTACCCAATAAGTTGTCTGTCATTACGAACGTGCTGCTTTACATGCTCTTAGCCATCGTGGACATTAACAAATTAACGATCTTAAGTGACACTATAGGCGTTTTCCAACTCAGCAAAAAGGTTCCTGAATTCCTTTCGATGATTTTACATAGGGACTTCACCTTTTCAATAACACTCCTCACTTTTGCTAACGTCTATCTGACTACTTTGAAACGCAGTACAAAAATAGGCATTTCTCTGTATACATTCTCTTTTCTCTTGGGCACAGGCCAATTCCTAAGATTCCATGGTGTATTTACCTATGAGAGATGGAATATCTTCTATGATTGCCTACTAATCATCTCACTAATGATTATAACTTATTGGTTTGGCCGCTTATTAATTCATCTAATGCAAATGGAGAGGACTCTATGAACGACATAACCATTTACGATAATCGATTTAACGGAAATGAATGGTTCGTCATTGCGATGATTGTCGTAGGGACCCTTGCGATTTGGATATTGCCAAAAAAGTTCACCTTAACTCAGAGCTTGTTTAATTTATTGATTGGGGTCGTTTTTGGTCTCATGTTTGATCACACCATCGCTGTCCCACCTTTTGATTTGTACGATGTAGGTGACGAATCCCGTTATCAGCTGTTTGATATTTTCTCCTATACGATGTATGCACCATTTGGTTATATATTTATTTATTTTTACAAAAAATGGGGTGTTCGTGGTTTTTACACGATACCCTACATCTTACTCTGGACGTCTATGGGCATAGGTGTCGAGTGGCTTAGCGTACTCGTTGGTATTTTTCATTACAAACATGGGTATCAGCTCACTTATTCCATACCAATCTATTTATTTATACAATCTATTCATATATTACTTTACCGAATATTTTTTCCGGAGCATAAGACGATTTCATAGACAACTTCTAGCGAACATTCTTTTCCTCACACGGTTTCAACCCTGACAGACTCTTGTCAGGGTTGTTTGTTTATAATCGGTTTATACAAATTAATGATTGAAGAAGGGAAATGATCACATGACGAAATCAACCAATCAAACCGGCATTGTTTTAGCTGGATTACTGCTAGCCATTCTAATGGCTTCGATGGACAATACCATCGTTGCGACAGCTATGGGCTCCATTATCGCAGACCTTGGAGGACTCGATAAATTCGTTTGGGTCACTTCGGCTTACATGGTCGCTGAAATGGCAGGGATGCCGATTTTCGGTAAATTATCGGATATGTATGGGCGCAAACGCTTTTTCATCTTTGGTATCTTGGTGTTTATGCTTGGATCCGCCCTTTGTGGAACAGCCACTTCGATCGTCCAGTTAAGCTTGTACCGGGCCATACAAGGCATTGGCGGCGGTGCTTTGGTACCCATCGCTTTCACAATCATGTTCGATGCGGTTAAGCCGGAAAGCAGAGGCAAGCTAATGGGATTGTTTGGAGCAGTTTTCGGTATGTCCAGCATCTTCGGGCCACTCCTAGGCGCTTACATGACGGACTATATTAAATGGGAATGGATTTTCTATATCAACTTACCACTTGGACTGATTGCTTTCCTGATGATTGCCATCTTCTATAAGGAATCCCTCCAGCATGCTAAACAACGTATCGACTGGGCCGGTGCATTCTCGCTTGTAGGTGCCATCGTCTGCCTAATGTTCGCCATGGAGCTTGGCGGTAAACAATTCGCGTGGAACTCCGTTCAGATCATTAGCTTATTCACTGGATTTGCGCTTCTCACGGTTATTTTCCTCTATGTGGAGACGCGGGCAGAGGAACCAATTATCTCCTTCCGGATGTTCCGGGATCGCCTCTATTCGGCAAGCAATGCGATCGCGATGTTAAGTGGAGCCGCCTTCATTACGGCATCTGTCTATATTCCGATCTTCATTCAAGGTGTTCTTGGAGGAAGTGCAACGAACTCAGGCCTCGTACTTCTGCCTATGATGCTCGGCACTGTAGTTACAGCTACCGCTGGGGGCTTCCTCATTAGTAAATTTTCATATCGAGCCATCCTCATCTCCACCCTCATTCTGCTTGTGGCAGGTATGGCACTGTTAATTACGTTGACACCAGATTCATCGCGTTTGCTTATCACTATCTACATGATATTAGTAGGCTTGGGAATTGGCGCTTCATTTTCTGTGCTAAGTAACGCTGCTATACATTCCGTACCTGTCAGTCAACGAGGGGCAGCGAGCTCTACACTGAATTTCCTTCGCTCACTCGGCATGACGATCGGAATCACCATTTTCGGCATTATTCAAAGCCATTCGTTAACCCGGCATTTATCGGATGCCTTTACAGGGAGTGGTCAATCCGCGATGCCGCAGGGTCTAGACTTTAAGGACCCGCACGCTCTGCTTGACCCGGCGACTCGCACTCAAATTCCGGAGCAAGTGCTTGGGAAAATATCTGAAGGACTCTCCTCCTCCATCGTGGCCACATTTGCGTGGGGACTTATCCCTGCAGTACTAGCTTTAGCTGCCGCTTTTGCTATGAGTAAAGAGAAACTCGTGATAGAAACAGATAAAGAAACGTTCGCGGCGGTATCGCATTAAGAGCAAGCTCCGAGTGTAGCACAGAAAGACCAGAGATCCATCGCGGATTTCTGGCCTTTCTTTTGCGTTTTAACTTTTCACTCATCAAATAGATTCGTAGACAAGTACCGCTCACCGGTATCTGGCAGAATAACAACAATGGTCTTCCCTTTATTCTCAGGCCGTTTAGCAATTTCTCTTGCTGCGTAAGCTGCCGCGCCAGATGAAATGCCGACCAGCAGACCTTCCGTTTTGGCCAGTTCACGGGCCGTCGTTACAGCATCCTCATTGGTTACTATAAATATTTCATCTACAATTGATCTATGGAAATTATCTGGAACAAACCCTGCACCGATACCCTGGATATGATGCACGCCACGACTGCCACCTGACAAGACGGGTGAATCGGCTGGCTCGACGGCTATCACTTGGACGGATGGATTTCTCCGTTTCAGTATCTCACCTACACCTGTGATCGTCCCTCCCGTACCAACTCCCGCGATGAAAATATCGACTTTACCGTCTGTATCATTCCATATTTCTTCGGCAGTGGTACTTCTGTGAATCTCCGGATTGGCTGGATTACTAAATTGCTGCGGTATAAATGAGTTTGGCATTTTTGCAGCTAATTCCTCTGCTTTTTTAATTGCACCTAACATTCCTTCAGAGGCTGGCGTGAGAACGAGTTCTGCACCAAGGGCTTTTAATAATTTCCTACGTTCAATACTAAAAGAATCAGGCAATATAATGATTAACCGATACCCTAGTGCAGCTGCCGCAAAAGCAAGAGCGATTCCTGTATTTCCGCTGGTAGGTTCAATAATGACAGTGTCTTTATTGATCTTTCCTGAGTTTTCAGCATCTTTAATCATAGCGAATCCGATACGATCTTTTACACTGCCAGCCGGGTTAAAATACTCCAACTTCGCGACAACTTTGGCATCAAGTCCATGCCGATTATTATAATTCCAGAGCTCTAGCAGCGGCGTATTACCGATTAACTCTGTCAAATTGCTATAAATTTTCGTCATAAGAAAACCTCGCCTTCCCATCTATTATTAAACCTATGAACTTAATCGGATAAATACAGTATATCACGCAGGCGAGCGAAAAAATAAATCAATAAAGCTGATAGTTAGGTATGCTATTTTCTTATATTATGCTTATTTGGTATAATAACTGTAGACGAAGAACGTCCTTTAGCCTTTTGGCGAAGGGCGTTTTTTATTTTTTCAAGGGAGGTTTTCGCTATTGAATTTTGAATTTATGCATCAAACGTTCGTTGACTGTCATGCTGCTCTCCGTAGCGGAGAAAGAAAGGGGCGTCTCATTAGGGGACATTTATACGCAGAAAAGCTTTTTCTCCAGAATGTCTGGTTTCCGCTGTTTGGTCATCTCGAACACCTGCATCCGGAGTATGAAATTTATGATTGGAATCGCAAATCCCAATTTATCGATTTCGCCTATATAACACCCTTTGGTCGTTTTGGTATTGAATGTGACGGTTTCCAGAGTCATGTCAAAGATATGGATCGCGAGAAGTTTAGTTATTCACTGAATCGCGAAACGTTTCTAACCGCTATGGGGTGGAAAATGATGCATTTCTCCTTCGATGATATACAGAATCGTCCCGAGGTATGCCGGATGCTCCTGCAAATGGTTATCGGACCTTGCATGATCCGAAATGGAACAACGAATTCGGCTGCTATTTTAGCCGCTAGCATGGAGAAAGAAGTGCTGCGGTTAGCTTGGAGGCTAAACAGGTGGATTCGCCCTAAGGATGTCATCGACCATATGGACGTCGACTTTCGAACAGCGCGCAAGTGGTTGCGCTCCCTGGTGGAGAAGGGATGTCTGTCTCCTATCGCTAGAGGGAAGGACATTCGTTTTTATGAACTGAAAGAGGGTTCCTTGGAGCACATGTAGGGGGGTGACTTGGCAATTCATGGCCGTCCTTCTCTCCCGTTCCCTGACTTTTGACTTTTGACTTTTGACTTCTGATTTCAATGCTTCTCATAGCTACCTATATCCCCACTTTCTCTTACACATCTAGATTTCTCACTTCTTCATACACATCTTTATTCCGATTCTCATTCCCATCTTCATTCCACGCTTCCTCATACACTTATTTATCACAACCCTCATTCCCACCTTCATTCCTCAACTCCTCATACACTACATCATCACAAACCTCATTCCCGTTGGATTAAATACAGTGGTTTTCCAAAATTGAGAGTGGGATGGGCTGTTGCATTGGATGATTTCCAATAGAAACGTCTGTAGATGCCTTAAAACCTCGATTTCTGAACATTTGAGTGGATTTCGTCCAATCAAATGGAAGATTCCGTGTAGGGATCAGATTTCTGTTGTATTTTATCCAATGGCGGATGTGGAGGAGCGAATGAAGGGAGATGTGGGAGATGAATTGACTTGGTAATAGTTGTAAGTCATCCTCACTTCCTCATGCATAACTTCATTCCAGTCCCCACTCCCACGATCCTCATTCCTCAACTCCTCATTTTTCATCACAATCCTCATTCCCATTGGATTAAATACAGCGTTTTTCCAATATTGAGAGTGGGATGGGCTGTTGCATTGGATGATTTCCAATGGAAACGTCTGAGTTTGACTCAAAACCTCGATTTCTGAACATTTGAGTGGATTTCGTCCAATCAAATGGAAGATTCCGATTAGGGATTGGATTTCTGTTGTATTTAATCCAATGGTGGATGTGGAGGCGGCGAATGAAGGGAGATGTGGGAGATGAATTGACTTGGTAATAGTTGTAAGTCGTCCTCACTTCCTCATGCATAACTTCTTTCCAGTCCTCACTCCCACCTTCCTCATTCCTCAACTCCTCATTTTTCATCACAATCCTCATTCCCATTGGATTAAATACAGTGTTTTTCCAATATTGAGAGTGGGATGGGCTGTTGCATTGGATGATTTCCAATGGAAACGTCTGAGTTTGACTCAAAACCTCGATTTCTGAACATTTGAGTGGATTTCGTCCAATCAAATGGAAGATTCCGTGTAGAGACCAGATACCTGTTGTATTTAATCCAATGGCGGAAGTGGAAGAGTGAATGGAAGGAGATGTGGAAAATGAATTGAGATAGTAAGAGTTGTAAGTAAAAATAGTAAGTAAGAGTGAGTAGATATGAGTATGGGTATGGGTATGGGTATGGGTATGAGTAAGAGTAAGAGTATGAGTATGAGTATGAGTTGTGTGCATGAGTTGTGAGTATAAGTAGTGAGTATGAGTTGTGAGTATGAGTTATGAGTATGAGTTGTGTGCATGAGTTGTGAGTATAAGTAGTGAGTATGAGTTGTGAGTATAAGTAGTGAGTATGAGTTATGAGCATGAGTTGTGAGTATGAGTTGTGAGCATGAGTTGTGTGCATGAGTTATGATCATGAGTAGTGTGCATGAGTTGTGAGCATGAGTTGTGAGTCTGAGTAGTGTGCATGAGTTGTGAGTCTGAGTAGTGAGTGTGAGTTGTGAGCATGAGTTGTGAGCATGAGTTGTGAGCATGAGTTGTGAGCATGAGTTGTGAGTATGAGTTGTGTGCATGGGTAGTGAGAGTAGTAAAGTTCCCCAGAACTTCATACTTCGCAGACAAGGATGAACTTATGGTACACTGAACTATATATGACTGTAAGCAGCAAGGGGAAATGATGAACATGAAACTAGTATCCTGGAACGTTAATGGGTTGAGAGCATGTGTTAATAAAGGGTTTATTGATTATTTCGGGCAAAAAGAGGCAGATATATTCTGTCTTCAAGAGACGAAGCTGCAGGAAGGGCAAATTAACCTAGAACTGGGCGAAGCCTATACACAATATTGGAATTATGCGGTTAAAAAAGGGTATTCCGGCACCGCCGTTTTCACAAGAATGCAACCCCTCTCGGTGAGATATGGTATGGAGGAGAACGAAGAGCCGGAAGGTCGGATACTTACGTTGGAATTCGATAATTTCTACCTCGTGACCGTCTATACCCCTAATGCAAAACGTGATCTCTCTAGGCTGGATTATCGTGTGGAGTGGGAAGATCGCTTTCGCAGCTACCTCTTGCAATTAGACGCCCAAAAGCCTGTTGTCGTTTGCGGCGATTTGAATGTTGCCCACCATGAAATTGACATCAAGAATGCGAAAGGGAATCTCAATAATTCAGGCTTTACCCCCCAGGAACGCGGCAAAATGACGGAATTGTTGGATGCAGGGTTTATTGATACGTTCCGCCACCTCTACCCAGATCGAACTGATGTCTATTCGTGGTGGTCTAATATGCCAGGCGTAAGAGCGCGGAATGTGGGATGGAGAATCGACTATTTCCTTGCTTCTACGAGACTTGGTCCTAAAATCATTGATGCACAAATTGACTGCGATATATTGGGCAGCGATCATTGTCCTGTCGTATTGGAGCTCGATCTGACCTGATAAATGAATTCAAACGTTGAAAACGAGATTGGAGCGATTATTATACTAACCTCTTCCTTAGGGCGTTTGCGTCTAACAAGCTATATTGAAGGTATTTCTTATCTTTTCCTACTGTTTATAGCCATGCCGTTTAAATACTTCTTGGACCAGCCTCAACTCGTTTCTGTCGGCGGTATGTTTCACGGCGTAATGTTCGTGCTTTACATCTTAACGTCGGTACACGCTTTTGTGCAAAGACGTTGGAACTTGAACCGTGCACTCCTAATTATTGGCTGTATTTTCATCCCGTTCCTCTTCATCAAGCAAGATCGAATGATCCATAATGAGGAGTTAGAGCTAAAAAAGGGCCTTCCAATTGGCCCGAAAAAGAAGGTTTAGACGATGCTCAAGCTGCTTAATAGCACTTCTTTGAACCCCTCTTATGGGGTTCTTTTGCTATTCAGCAAGTCTTGAAATTCAAGACATTTATAAAACAAAAAAGCTGCAGCAGCCTACCCAAAGGCAAACTGTCACAGCCCGTAAACCCGTGCGCCATAATTGCTAGCGGTCTTTTCTCATCACGATTCGCAACCGATTATCCTCGTACGGAACCCACTTGTTACATAGAGATGTAAACTAATAGTCATATGTTCTACGATGTGAATTTCGACTTCGAATATAAGATCTGACGGATTTATAGCCATAAATGCTAAGCAGGAGAAGCTCGAGAACCCAAATAATTTGGAAAGCTCCGTCGTTGTGTTCGGATACCGATCGTTAAAACGAATTTCCCCATCCAGTGATTCGCTCACTGAGAGCCAACCATCGTCTGAGGTTCTAATTTTGTTTATCGCCTCATGGTGCTCCCAATGCCCGCGCTCCTTGGTGCAGTTCTTACGACCGTTGCTATCCGTTGTGCATATCCCCAGCATTTCCTCCATGACAAAAAGAACTGCAACAACCTGCCTGAAGGCAGCTATCACAATCCTTAAAGTCCAACCTATTTGGAGAGATCGCGACCTTAACTCATCCACAGCTGCAATCACTTATGCCGGATTAGAAGGCGTTGGCACGGCAGGCTCTCCATCCCGCCCAAGCCTTCTGCTTGCCGTTTCTCGTTTACCGACAGCGGGGACGTGACGTCCAGCTTTTGCAAGTCCAGAGATAGGCATGTTGTTATACACACATTCGTAATTTCCTTCAGGAATCAGATAGGTTTCATGGTAGATCCCGACAACGCCGTCCGTTCCAACCTTTTTATTAAAATTACGCCACGCTTCTAAATGGGTTGCACCATGTCTAGCATAGTGTTCTAATTGCTCAAACGATTTCCAATACTGGATAAGGGTTACGCCTCGCCAAGAGAGATGAAAACTGGCATCTACAAAACCTAATTCAGGGTTGCGATACAATTCTTGAAGCATCGGATTCATTGCCTTGGCCACAGGGAGCCACTTATGTAGAGCCCACAATTTGTTCACTCTCATCCCAATGATAAAAACAACGAAAGAACCATCCATCTGCGCCGTAAATCTGCCTGGAATCACTTTACTCATGAATTCATCGCTCCTTTTACCTATTTTCAAGCAATTGTAGATGGGTGTTATAAAAGCCCTTAATATCCTTGGAACCATATAGTTGAGCGGTCAAAAATGCCCCGTAAAACACCGTAAACAAAACCTTAACCGCTGTTTCTACCGTAAATTCTTTTCTTAACTTTCCTTCAGCCTCCGCCTCAGTCATGCAACGATGAAAAAGTTTGTACATGTCAGGTGTCTGCGCGCCAACTTCCTCATGATCGGGAAACAGCAAATGAACCTCGGCTTCACTCAATTCCGGCATGCAAGGATGCATGTTCATTTCTGCCAGAAAAGATATCAAGCTTGGCATCAATCCCGCTCTTTCCTGGGCCTCTTCCGCCACTTTATGGAGCACATGCTGGATAACCGAAAATCCGCGTTTACCCTCCGCCTCGATTTCAATGATACGTTCCGTTAACCAAACACGCATGAAATAAACGAGCAAATCTTCCTTTTTCTGAAAAAACTTAAAGAACGTAACTCGGGATATTTCCGCTTTTCGGCAAACATCGTCAAGCATCATGTCTCGAAACATCCTGTCTCCGATTAGTGACAAACTGGCTTCATACAATGCTACTTTGGTTCTAGCCTTTTTTAATTCCCTTAGAGAAATAGCTGACCGATCCATGAGTAATCTCCTGTAACCATAGTTAACTTTAGTAAATAAATTAACATAAGTTAAGTTATTTTGTCAAGGTAAAGTAATTTGTATAATGCCCCCTAAGAAAGGCTTTACGGCAGCTCCATCCCCGACCTTGGGTGGGGTCTTCACTCCGTCTGAAGTCGCTTTTGAAGGTGATCACCTTGATGATAGAATCAACTCAATGATAAAAAAGACCGAATGCGAGGGATGAATAATGGGAGTACGACGAAGTACGATTCGCGCTTGGGCATTTGGACTATTGGTTTTTTTTGCTTTGGCAATTGGAGCTTATGCTTTGGTCATGTACGGAACACCAGATCAGCTCCATAAGCAGTCGTTCGTTACAGGAAAAGGCAGTTTGCCAGATTTGTGGTACAACATCCTCTGGGCTCATGCCATCTCGGCTGGAGTAGCACTTGCAATTGGCTGGCTTCAGTTTATCAAAAAGCTTCGCCACCATGCTCCGAACATTCACCGTTTGATCGGCTATATGTACTCCACAATGATTACAATCGCAGGCCTAACCGGCTTGTACTTAGCTTTCTATGCGAATGGCGGTTGGTTCGCGCAACTTGGCTTCGGATCGCTGTCAGTCCTATGGCTTTACACGCTTTTCCGCAGTCTAAAGAGCATCATCGTCGATCGCGACAAGGCCGACCACGGCCGCTGGATGGTACGTAATTATGCGCTCAGTTGCGCGGCAATCACACTCCGGATATATACCCCGCTGGCTGCAGTATTTCTAGGATTGACCGATACCAACGATTCTTTTATCGTTATCGCATGGATTGCCTGGATACCTAATTTGTTGCTAGCAGAGCTTATCATTGGTGAAAAGAAACGTACGAACAACAGGACGTTTGTACGATAGTTATGAGCGGACATCAATAAGAGCCAACCCACTAGATTTGTTTGCAAAGAAACCAAAAAGGGCCATAGCAGGCTACTCATCGCAACCTGCTACAACCCTTAAACCCGCGACCGACGCGGTCTTTCTTCTCATTACGACCCAGCTCCAATTGAGAAGCCTCTTTCCTATAAATTCTGCTCGCTTATCCCCAATTCCGGGTCGAAGGTTAGCATTTTCGTCCCGATTTTGTCAATAAAGAACCGATCATGGCTTACCGTAATAACGGCGCCAGGAAAATGGATCAACGCCTGCTCCATAACCTGAATGCTCGTTAAATCCAGATGGTTGGTTGGCTCATCCAATATGATGACAGCGGCACCGGAGAGAAGGCATTTCGCTAGCGCCACCCGAGCCTTCTGTCCGCCGGATAGGTTGCCGATGAACTTGCTTAGATCCATCTCCGAGAATTGCAGCATGGCTAGAAATTTGTTCACCTTTTTCCGCGGGGCATCCAATCCCAGACCGTACGTATTCACCGCGTGGCTAACGGTATCCTTAGGATTAAGCTCCTCCCACATCCGGTTGAAGTAAGCGTAGCTGACGCCCTTCTCCCAGATTACCTCGCCGGATTCTGGCTTCTCCTGACCCGTAAGCACCTTAATGAGCGTGGACTTCCCGCTTCCGTTGGGGCCAACGATGACTAAGCGGTCTTCCTTCTGAATGTCGAAGCTGACGTTCTGAAAGATCAGCCGATCTTCGTAGGTCTGCCCGATTTTCTTGACTTCGCATAGCTTGTCCGGAAAGCGCAGTTTCTCATAAATATCAGTGATTAGAACATTTACGGGGTGCGGCTCTATCCGCTTTTTGTTATCCGCCAATTGGCGGGACAGACGGTCTTTTGAAGATTTCTTGCTTGCACGGCTGTCAATGGCTTCTGACTCCATGAGAAGAAGCTCTTCCTCCCACTCGAACTGGCGGTCCAATTCCTTCTTGCGCATCTTCTTTTTGCGGATATAGTCGGTGTAATTCCCTTCATATTCCTGAAAATGATAGTTCTCGATCTCGATCGTTCGCGTGACTACTTTGTCAATAAATTGCCTGTCATGTGACACCAGAATCATAGCGCCTTTGAAGCGATACAACCACTGCTCCAACCACGCTATACCTTCCATATCCAAGTAATTTGTCGGTTCGTCGAGCAAGACGACATCGGGCAGCTCGATTAGCATCTTGGCGAGCGCGGCACGGTTTCTCCACCCTCCGGACAATTCATCGATAGGTTGATGGCGCGATCTCTCGTTGAACCCCAGTTTCGTAAGAACTGTATTAATCTCGACGGATACGTTCCAGCCATCCAAATGCTCCATTTGTTCGAATAGCTCCGCCTGTCGCGTCAACAGCCGATCCATTTCATTGTCTTCGGTGACCAATCCCAGCTTTTCTCCAACTTCCTGCAGCTCCCGTTCAATAAGAACAACCTGCTCGAAGCACATTTCCAGCTCTTGCTGAACGGACAGGCTTCCGCGCATTTCCGAGAATTGGGAGAAGTACCCCACTTTAACCTGCGGATCTATTTCCACTTTCCCGGACGTTGGCTCTTCTTTACCCATAATCAGCTTAAAAACCGTCGACTTACCGGCACCGTTCCGCCCGATTAGGCCGATACGCTCTCCTTGGGTCACGCGAAAATAGATATCGCGAAAGATCAGGGACTCCTCATACTTCTTAGTAACGTTCTCCAAACGAATTACACTCATGTCTATCACCCTTCTAACTCCGTCAGTCTAGCGTGATTATAACACTAGATCACTGTGTTAATCTCTTCTCGTTTTGATCTATCGACCGATCCCTGCGCAACCAGATCATAACCGGGATCAGCAGCAGAGACAGGAACCCACCCGCCAGAGAGAGGATGGCAAAGCTGGAATTGGCAACGACCATGCCCGACAATGCTCCGCCAGATGCACCGGCCAATGATACCAGGACATCCACGGTTCCTTGTGTCTTGGCACGTGTGCCCGGGGATGTCGCATCGATGATCTGCGCGGTGCCGCTGATCAGGCCGAAGTTCCAGCCGAGTCCAAGCAGTGCCAGAGCGACGATGAGCCAGCTTATCGAATCAGCCGGCGCCCATGCGGCAAGCAGTCCCGCCAACAACAGCGTGAACCCTGCTGCGCAGGACATGAACGTACGCCCGACCTTGTCTACGAGAACCCCCGTTATCAAGGAAGGCAGAAACATCGCCGCGACATGAATGCCGATCACCATGCCGACCGCGCTCAACCCATGTCCGTGGTGCTTCATATGGATCGGCGTCATCGTCATGATGGCGACCATCACGACCTGCGTCAAAACCATTACGGTCGTCCCAACGATAATTCCCCGGTTACGGGAAGCTGTCGCCAATGGATTCGCATTAACCGTCGCTTGAGATGGATTCGCTTGTTGCGCTTCAGCGATAGCTTTAGAGACGATATACGGATCTGGGCGGAGAAATGCCCATATAACCAGACCCGCCAGGATAAAAGCGACTGCCGCTAGCATAAACGGACCCGCCAGAGCAGGGGCGCCAATTGATGTCGCGAATCGTCCCATGACCCCCACCAGGTTCGGACCCGCAACTGCACCAAACGTCGTGAATACCATGGCTAGGCTGACAGCTCTCGCACGCTGCTTAGGCTGAGCTAAGTCAGTTCCCGCATAACGCGCCTGCAAGTTAGTCGATGTGCCGGCGCCATAGATCAGCATTGAAGCGAACAAAAGCGGAAGGTCATCAGCGATGGCTGCGAATACGACGCCAATCGCGCCGATCCCTCCAGCAAGAAAACCCGCGGTTAGGCCTACCCGACGGCCCAGGCGTTGAGACAGCCTTCCGACAAACAGTGACGACGAGGCCGCGCCCAGCGTCAATAGCGCCGAAGGGACCCCTGCTAAGCTATCCGTCCCGAGCATTCCCTGAGCAAGCAGCGCTCCGACCGTGACCCCTGCCGCGAGCCCCGCTCCGCCGAATAGCTGGGCGATGATCACGATCATAAGCGATCTCCGATAGAGCTGCTGCTGTCTCTCAGGAGAATGAAAGTATTCTCTAATCAATTCGCTTCCTTCAGCCATTCATGCTCTCCCCCCTCCAGCTTGTATGCCGTGATTCCCTCCCGCTGCAACTTGGCAACGGCCTGTGTTGAACTGATGCAATAGGGGCCTCTGCAATACACCACAACTTCAACGAGCCTAGGAAGATTGTTAAGAAAAGGTTCCAACTCCTCCATCGGTATGGAGATAGCCCCCGAGAGATGACCGGCCTCATATTCGTCTCTCGGTCGTACATCGAGTAAGATGATCTCTCCGGCTTCCATTTTCGTCCTTGCTTCCTCCAAAGATAGCGTCCGAATATCCTCGTACTCGTGTAAAAATTCCTGTCTAATCCGCGCAACCTCCGCAAGTTGACTCTCGCCTATCTGCCACAAAGCAAACAAAAACGCGCCAATGGAAGGGTCAGCCAACGAATAGATGACATATGTACCTTTCTTGCTGAACTTCACTAGTCTGGCATCGAGCAAAACCTGCAGATGGCGGGATACATTAGCCACACTCATCTCCGTGACTTGAGCCATCTTTTCTACTGACTTAGGCCCCTGAGCAAGCAAGCTCAAGACTTCAAGCCGCTTGTCGCTTGATAGACATTTCCCCACCCGGGCTAATTGTTGAAACAGTTCATTCTTAAATTCTTTTGCAGAAGTATTTGCGATGGGTACAGATTCCATAATCGTTCGTCCTTTCATATTCAATTCATTAATTGAATATTAGAATGGGAGTAGGGTGTTCGTCAAGAAATAATCATCCTAAAAAATTCCGCGAGCCGAAGCTCGTCGATAGTGGCTGATAAGTCAGAAATCGATTTCTCAGCTGACCGTCCTGCGCGTCCGCACTGTGTAAGCGCGGTAAACGCGCTTAATCGCACAGCCTCGAACAAATAAGCGCGAAAATGGACTTAGAATAAAAAGTGGACACCTCTTAGATTCAGGCAGATAATAAATCTAATAAATCGAAGAGGTGCCGGCGCCATGAGTGTGAAGAGACAACATTACAATGAG
>NZ_JCAUAS010000039.1:0-42177 GCF_059692075.1 Paenibacillus sp. J31P190
ACCATAAACGAATAAAGGCAAAACTAAAAGGCATGAGCCCGGTACAGTACCGAACTCATGCGCTAAAGGCAGTCTAACTATATACTGTCTAACTTTTGGGGGTCACTTCATCGCTGCAGCTCCTTTTTTTGTTCATTCAATTAACGGGCAGATTTAGGAAGTAACTAAACATATGACGCAGAATAGCACTTCAAGTTATGTAATTACAATGTATTGACAATGTAATTACATATAGATTACAATTAGCTTATTGATTGTAAGGAGGCATCAGCTAGATGGATACAAATTTACAAATACGTATATCAAAAGACTTAAAAGAGAGTTTCCAACAGGTCGCTAAGGAAAATAAAAAAGATACCTCGTCACTAGTGCGTGACTGGATTTCGACCTATGTAGCTGAACATCTGCGAGCTGATGAAGATATTGCTGCTGAACTATATTTGGCAGGATATCAATTGCAAGAAGCGCTTGGGGGGAGAGAAAACGTTAACAAGGAGTTTGCAAAACAATTGCAGGAATATTCCTTAACGAATCAAAAAGAATTCACTCAGCGAATACTAACCACCTACTTGGACCTTGATCTGACAGTTCCTTCTTGTGTGACGAAAGCGTACAAAGGGTACGCTTTTTCTCAGATGTTTTTGTTGGGCTTAATTGGGGACAAACCGAAGGAAAGATTATAGGTTATAAGCTTAATTAAGGGAACGGTTGTTGAACTCTAAACGGAGAACGATAGCGCAATAGCCAGGGAGCAGATCGCCACGCGGCAGCTGCTCCCTGGTTTCGTTGAAGTAATGGGGAGTTTAGTTACAAAAAAAGGAAAATCTCTGATCGCAAAAGCAAAAGCGATAATTAGATAACATAACTTATTTGAACTTTCGTTTCAAGTTCTCCAACTGTAACATTGGTCTCAGAAACCGAATACAACAGGGCAGATTGGCCGTCTGCATGAAAATTGTACCCCGGAAAACGGGGGATTTGTACGCAATAATGCGTAAACGTACCTTACGGCGAAAGCGCTTTTTCCCTAAAATCATTAATGTAAGCGCTTCAAAAATCTGAATATATTATTGGGGGTATTAAAAGTGAAGAACAGGACGAAATTGAGCAGCACCGCACTCGCATTAATCATGACAGTATCACTTACAGCATGTGGATCGGAAACGAAGAATGTAGCAAGCTCAAAAGAAACGCCTGCAGCACCTACTTCGGCAACTCCTACTGCATCTGCAGCGACAACTCCTGCAGCGACAGCAGATCCTGGTGTTAAGCTTAGCATTTATACCAATCATTTCGACGATGACACTTCCAAGCCCTACGATTACGCGGTCGCCGAGTTGAAAAAAGCGATGCCAAACGTTGAAGTTACTTTGATGGCTGGGCTGCAAGATAATGGTCAAAAAATCAAAACGCAAATGGCGACAGGAGACTTGCCTGATATCATCGACACCTCTTGGGATATCATGCAGATCGGCAGCAAGTCGCACAATATTTTGACATTAGATGATGCTCCGGAAACGGCTCAATTCAAGAAAGATTTGAACAAAGGCAACGAAGCTAAATTGATTGCGCCGGACGGCCACGTGTATGGCTATCCGTATGCCGGCACTGAATTTATCATCTTGTATTATAACAAGAAACTGTTTGCGGAAGCAGGCGTACAAGCGCCGATCAAAACGATCGATCAATTGAAGGATGCCGCTAAAAAATTTAATGCGAAGGGAATCATACCGCTCGCGATCTTCTCAAAAGAAAAATGGATTGGCAACGCACTATTGCAAGGTTTCATGACTCGCGAGGAATCGAAAGGCTACGGCGCCCTCAATGGCGCGACGGAAACTCCGGCTGCTCTGAAGCTGGCCGCTAAGCAAGTGGAGGAGCTGCAAGCCGCAGGATTATTCGCGAAAAACGCGACCCAGACGAATTACGATCAAGCTTCCTCGCTATTTTACCAAGGCAAGGCGGCAATGTTCGTCAATGGCCAATGGGAAATTCCGAGCTCGCAAAAAAATCTGGGAGACAACGTAGATTTCATGAACTTCCCGGCGAAAGACGAAGCCACCTATGAAAAAGCAAAGTTTGCAATGAACGGAGCGGGCGGTCCAGGAGGCTTCGCAGTTTCTGCAAAAACGAAAAACAAAGAAGTCGCGATTAAAGTAGCTGCGTTCATGGCACGTAAATATGCTGAGTACAAGTACACGCAAGTGGGCACTCCGATTGTATCAATCAAGGTCGATAAGCCAATCACTGCGCAAGTGCCTGCAATGCTGACTCGTCTCGGAAAAGAAGTGATCCCGAATATTACAAGCTTCGCGACCGTGCAGAATGATACGAACGTAAATCTGAGTATTGACGACAACTCGCAGAACTTGATAGTTTCCGGATTTAAAGCGGATCAATTCGTAACTAATCTTAATAAAACGCTGAAGAAATAAATCCTTTCAGTACCTTATGACTCACATCGATTTGTAAGTCGGTGTGAGTCTTTTAAAAAAAGGGAGCATGGAGATGAAACAATACCTAGGAAACAAATGGGCCATCTTGATTTTTTTAACGCCGGCAATAGTTCTATATAGTGTAATCGTGTTTTATCCAATTCTCCAGACGTTTTACCGCAGCTTCTTTGAATGGGATGGGCTGAGCACAGCGACTTTTATTGGCGTCAGAAATTATATCGATCTTGCCCAAGATTATTTATTGACCACTTCGCTTCGAAATGGATTTTTATTCGCCATTGTTCTGGTCGTTTTCCAAATTGGCTTAGGCACGTTATTGGCGCTTATTTGCTCGGACCCGACGGTGAAAGGCCGAAAAGTGCTGAAAACCGCTTATTTTATTCCCGTAGTGCTTTCGGTCACTGTCGTGTGTCAACTTTGGCTTTCCATGTATGACCCGGTTAACGGAATCATCAATAAATTGTTTCAAACCCTTGGGATGGACTACCGCCAAGACTGGCTGAACTCACCAAGCGTCTCGATTATTGCGATTGCATTCGTCAACGCTTGGCAATATATGGGATTTCAGTTTGCCTTGCTCTATGCCGGCGTGAAATCCGTTCCTGAGCATTATACGGAAGCTGCTCGAATTGATGGGGCGGGTAAATGGAAGGCGCATTGGTACATCACGCTCCCTCTAATGAAGGAGACGTTCAAGTTTTGCTATATTATTGCCATTACAGCAGGTATAGGTGCTTATGTGCAAATGGCTATTATGACCAATGGCGGCCCAGGCACGACAAACTATACGATTACGTTCATGATCATCCGGAACGCATTTTCGGGCAATCAATACGGGTATGCTTGCGCCATTTCGGTATTGTTGATTGTAATTAGCCTAATCGTCACCGTTATTATCAACAAAGTGTTTGATAGCAGAGAAACCGGATTGGAACAGGGGTAAAGGAGAGTCATGGTATGAACAGAATCGTCGGAATTGTCCTGCAGTCCTTTTTATGGGTTTATTTCGTGATTTCCGTATATCCGTTAATTTGGATGGTCTTCTATTCGTTGAAAAACAACGATGAAATCTTCGTCACCAATCCTTTCGGAATACCGACGCACTTCAGATACGAGAATTACGTGAACGCGTGGAATAAATTCAGTGTCCCCACCTATATCGGTAATAGTCTGGTTGTCTCTACGGTTACGACAATCGGTGTTGTCATCTTCGCCGTCATGTTTGCCTATGCAATTGCCAGGCTTCGGTGGAAATTTCGAGAAGCGGTGCGGATTTACATGATTATCGGCATGTTTATTCCGATTCAAGTCATCATCATTCCCTTGGCGATTATCGTGAAAGATTTTCACATGACGAATACTTACGGCGCTTTATTGATCCCTTACGTGGCGTTCGGTCTGCCCTTTGCATCGATGGTATTTTACGGTTTCCTACGGGGAATTCCACAAGAGCTGGAAGAGTCGGCTTGTATGGATGGCGCCTCGATTTATCTCGCTTTCTTTCGCATAATTATGCCGATCCTCACTCCGGCAGTTGCAACCATTGTTATTCTTCAGTTTATGGGGACGTGGAATGAGTTTTTTTTGGCGTCAATATTGATTACAAAAGAACAATTAATGACCTTACCGATTGGGCTCATCTATTTTCAAGGACTTCATGCGACCGACTGGGGAGGAATGGGCGCTGTAATGACGATCGCGAGCTTGCCGATGGTCGTGTTATACCTGATCTTCACCGAACAAGTAGAAAGCGCTTTGACGGTCAGTTCTGCTGTGAAGGGTTGAATAGACGAATTCGCAGTATCGGTGGATGGCGTCTACGAAGCCGAGGCGGCAGGGAACTCGCTCACCGGTAACGCCTCCGTGAACGATTGCGGAGCGTGCTCGGGTGGGAAGAAGGTTGGCGGCCTTTACCAAGGAGCATCTTTAAAGATCAACAATGTAACCGCTACAACCAGCGGAAATTACAAAGTAACGGTTTACTATATTTCCGGGGATTGATGTTTCCGATGTAAGCGGAACGAAGGAGCTTATGCTTCAGCCTGCCGAATCCAAACTATTCAAGCTTACGAAGGAGACCGCTCCGACGGCGACGGTCAGTTACAGCCAAACCAGTCCGACAAACCAGAATGTGACGGCAACGATCACGCCAAGTAAAGCGGTAACCATCACCAATAACGGCGGCTCGCCCAGCTACACTTTCACAGCAAACGGCAGCTTCACCTTTGAGTTTGTGGACGCAGCCGGCAATAAGGGCAGCGCGGTGGCGACCGTAGGCAATATCGACCAAATCGCGCCGACGCTCCATCTCTTGATCGATAAGCCAATATTAGAGGGAAATAAGCATAATATGGTGACGGTCAGCATTAGCGTAAATGCGGATGGAACCGGCTCCGGTATCGCATCTGTCGTGCTTACCTCGATAACATCGAATGAGCCTGATAACGGTCTTGGCGACGGCGATACGGTGAATGACATACAGGATGCAGCAATCGGAACATACGACACATCGTTCAGCCTCCGCGCGGAGCGATCCGGTAAAGGCAGCGGCCGAATTTATACGATTACGTATACTGCCGTCGATCTGGCTGGAAACATAACAGTCGCGTCTACTCAGGTGGCTGTTCCTAAAAATAAGGACAAATGAGCGCAAGTACAACGGCAGCTCTCCAGTGGAGGGCTGCCGTTTATTGCAACCGAGTGGGGCTTGTTTCGGCACAATCGGTGCAAGTTCTTCAAGAAAGGAATTAGAACAGTCTGAAGACACAAATGTCCCTACATTACAAAAAAATATGCTAGCCTTCGCTGAACGAATGGGCAGATTAGAGCAAAAGCAAATGAAAAGGCTGCTCCTCGGAATATGATTGTCGAGGAGCAGCCTTTTTTGCACAACTTCAAACTATTGGATAGCTGTCATTTCTTTGGTTTTCCAGTTGATCCATGAGAACGTGACAGGATTAGCGAAAGTGACTTTAATAAGATCACCTGCAACGTCAAAACTCTGTACAGCCGAGTCATGCAAGAGAGTAACATTTTTAGCTATTAGATCTACTTTATACAGTTTCATATCATTTTTCTTCTGGAAAATCACCGTCTGCTCGTTAACGATAACAAGGTTATTCGAATTAAGTTCTATGACCTTCGTTGGTTCCTTCTCAGGTTCATTGAGGAGCCTTTCCATAAGGTAAGTACCGTCTGTATAGTATAAGGAATTGTTAATGACTTGATATCTTGAGGAAATATTTCTCATTAGTTTACGTTTATTCGTTCCATTTAGCTTCATTTCATAGAAGTCAACGGGTAGCCTGGATTCTTGATTGTAATATAGAGTTTCACCCGAAATTTGGTAGTTCCAAACATTTTTATATACCAACTGATTTCCAGTACCATCCGTCTTGACCATATTCACGTTCGATGTATCGAATTGTTTCGTATAATAGATCGAATCTCCGGTAATAGACATAGCCGCAATCGATGTGCCGCTGAGTAGCTTCTGAAGTCCTGAGCCATCGGTTTTCATTTTATAGACGCCGTTCTCTGGGGAAAGATTGTAATCTCTAGGGTGTCCAATGACTTTAAACGTCGAGAAGTAGATCCAATCTTTATCAACAATAAGGTGGCTAGTACTTACCTCATCGCCAATCTTGGTGTTCATTGATCCATCTAGTTTCATTTTATAGATTTTCCGCTCATCCATGGGGTGGGTGTAATAAATCCATTCTCCATCCACATAAACGGTGCCTACTTGGTTTCCATTCAAGCGATTGATGCTTGGGGTATAGCTGGTTTCTGTAGCTTTTACTTCGGCTGTGGCGTTCTCTTGATGAGTGATATCAATACGTTTGGTTTCGCCGTTCCAAGCTACTAAGGCTCCTAGTGCTTCGCTGACGAACCGTAAAGGTACAAGTGTAAACCCATTGGAGATAACTCCAGGTACTTCCATCGTTACGGATTTTCCGTTCTTGTAACCGTTCTTTTCCCCGATTTTATAGGTAATCAAAACATCGCCTTTCGTTGCAGTAACCGTACGCGTAGTATTGTCCCATTGAATTTGTGAACCTAAAGTTTCGAAAATTTTTCTTAACGGTACAAGTGTCGTTCCATCTGTAATGATGGGGGGTGTATCAAACGTCAACTCATTTCCATCCAGGTAAACAGCGATCTTGCTATCAGCAGCGTAAGCATTGGAGCTTACAACAAACATCATAAGCAATAGAAGTACAACAACTTTTCGACTCAACTACATAACCTCCCAATTTAATTTCTCTATATACGACGACTCTCCATATTCGACAAGAAATGCAAAGTCTCCTACACGGCTCTATTGAATCAGCTCTCACACGGAGAATGTAATAGTTATAACTCATTAATGCTATTGGTCTGAAGCATGGGGGAGTCGTTTGCTTTTGCGTTTTCCCCATGGTTTTCTTACGGAAATGAAAATCACAGCTAATAATAAGATCAATTGACACGCACCGAAAACAAGAAGCATAAACCGGTCATGGAGATACCTTGGATTATGAAGAGAGTCCAGACGCTCCAATACTGTAATTTGAATAGCATCTTGGACCCAGATATTTAATATACCACCTGAAAGAATCAGAACAAAAGCGATGACTTCCTTAGATATAATCCAATAATACTTCGTCAGTCCCCAATGTGTACGGATGGATAAAACAATGCCTGTAAAGACAACGCCTAATGCTCCGGGAATAATGAGAGCAAGGTCAAAGATATGCATAAAAGAATGGGCAGAATAAAGAAACTCTCCACTGGTAGTGAAATAGACAATTAAGATCAACACCAACTGGGTAAAACCGCCTCCTATCCACATTGCCGTAAAAAGAAGATGAAATATTAGCCACCAATTTTTTTGATTTTGGGAGATCTTTTTAGACATGGCGCACGCTCCTTTTAAACGGACCATAAATGCTTGGATATTATTTTGGAGAATCATCCTATGACAGCCGGAAAGCTTTCCGAGCTAACAGGGCTTACAACGAGAACGATAACGGGGGAATTTGACAGACTTGAAAAGGCGGGATACGTCTTTCGTGAGAAGGATGTTGAAGATCGTAGAAGAGTGATTATTCAAGTTAATAAAGAAAAAGCTGAGAAGGATATAATGAAGCATTTACAGTCTTTGGGACAATCCATACAAGCTATATTTAATCAATATGATGATAAACAAGTTAAGTTTCTTATTGATTTTATAAAAAGAAACCGAGATATTTTAAGAGATGAAACGATGAAGCTTAAACAATAATTGAGTCATGGTGCTTTGTTGAACTAACGAATACGATAGTAAGAGCATTTCTTTGCAATGAGAAATGCTTTTTTTATTTGTCAAAATTATAAGGATATTTCAATAAAAATATAATTTAAAACAATACTAATTTAATGTAAAACGATAAATCATGTGCTAAAATCATGTTGTCATTAAATAAGTGGAGGTGTTTTAAATGAATGTTAAACAAGGTTCATCCACTTTCTTAAAGGTAATTATTAATTATTTATGGATGCACTTCAAAAGCCATTAAAAAACATCCTTGAATTAAACCAGAAAATGATTAACGTTTCGGTAAAATTTAATTAACGAGGTGCTTTTTATGAAACAAGTTACGACACTCTTTTTAAAGCTAGCTGTTATTTTTATAGGAATCTCAGTTCTTGCATTGTGCATATTTTTGGTGCCTAAGATCGGGAATTTTGCTGGAGAATTGTATCCAGATATTGCTTATATGAAATCTCTCGTTTTAATCGATATGTACGCGGCAGCGATATCTTTTTACTTTGCTCTGTATCAAGCTTTTAAACTTTTAAGCTATATTGATAAGAACCAGGCGTTCTCGGAATTATCGGTAAAAGCTTTAAAGAATATAAAATACTGTGCCATCACGATCAGTACTTTATACCTGCTAGGTATGCCACTCTACTATTTCATGGGGAAAAGAGTTGACCCTCCAAGTTTCATACCAATCGGATTGGTCATTATTTTCGCCTCTATGGTGATCGCCGTTTCTGAAAAATGGGAAAGCAAAAGCGGTTCGTTTTTCAACATTAGAAGCGATATGTAAGACTTTGGATTGTCAGCCAGGTGATATTTTGGAGTACAAAAGCGATGAAGACACTCAATAAAAACAGACACACTGTTGCATTAGATAATAATGGTAACGCATGGGCTTGAGGATTTAATCAGGTGGGGCAAGTTAGCCCAGGTGGATGGAGTTTTAACGAACCCGTTAAAGTATCTATACCCCTCCATAATTAAAGTGAGGCTAAACGGGAATATGTTATCTTTTCAACAATATCCAGAGATCATCAATGAGACAACGGTGCTACCACTTCGAAAGATATTAGAGTCGCTGGGGGCTACCATCCAATGGGATAGCAACACTCGTTCCCTTGCGTTTTATCACGGAATCCTTCGATGGGCAAGTTATATGGGATGAGAATAATAAGCTAATAAATTGCAAAAAAGGGAAAATATATGGATGAAGCGAATAAAGATCCTGGATATGTATTCAAATCTGTGAGGTGTGGAGTTTGGTTAACTGTCCTTATTGCAATATTTCCAATAATAAAAGTCATGAAGTCATAATCAGCAATGACAGATGTATTTATACTTTGCTTAAAGAACAAGAGATTAAAGGGGCTGGTATTATTGTCCCCAAAGAACATAGGGAAACTGTGTTTGACTTAACTCAAGATGAATGGAATGCAACATATCATTTATTACACGAAGTTAAGTTGTATTTGGATCGGAATTACAAACCAGATGGCTATAATATCGGATGGAATTGTGGTCATGCGGGGGGACAGCATGTTTTTCATTCGCATTTACATGTAATTCCTCGATATGCGGATGAAATAATGGCGGGAAAAGGGATTCGGTACTTATTAAAAAAACAGAAAATAGACTAAGCTAACGAGGAACGATATCTCAGTAAAACAGGAGGAGGCTGCCGACAGTATTGGATCGGCAGCCTTCTCAACTAAACGGGCAGTTTTGTTGCAGATCAATTTAGGAGAACCGTACCATAAGTAATAACACAGTCCATGACTATTCCACTTCGATCGCTTTTACGGTTTCGCCCTCAATGAATACGGGCTGGTAGTAGGTGTTGGTGGGCAAGTCTTTTTTGCCTTGTAAATTCTTAATGACCCAGTCCGCTGCGTCTCGTCCCATTTGTTCTTGGGGGTGGGTCAGCGTCGTTAGTTTGATATTTGCGTTTTTGGCGATATAGGAATTGTCCTGTCCAATGATGGATAGCTCGTCTGGAATGGAGATACCCAGTTTTCTGCAGACATGTACGACTTCCAAGCCTACCTCGTCGTTGTAACACACAAGCGCAGTCACGTCATCGCGATTGTCGTTCAGATACACTTCCAAGTTAGCGGACAGGTCCGACTTCGTCGCCGTATCGAAAGAAAGCACATGCTCTTGCTGGAACCGTAATTTGGCTTCCCCAAGAGCCTTGATAAATCCCTTCATTCTATACTTCCCTTGTAAATCATCCATTTTCGCGATGATTCCGATCTGGGTATGTCCTTTGTCAATCAGCTCCCGAGTTGCTAGATAGCTGGACTGCACGTCATCCAGACAGAAGAAAGGAACCTCCAACTCTTCATAATAGGCATTGATCATCGTGAACGGAACGTCCTGCTCCTTAAAAGACAGGTAGTAAGCGATATTGGGGTTGTATACATTGCTTCTGGTAGGTTCTATAATCAGTCCATCCACGCCGTAGGACAGCATCATTTCTAACGCCTTTTTTTCCTGGGAGATATCGTTATTTGTACTGGCTAACAGCAAGGAATAGTTATCTTCATTTAATCGGCTTTCAATGCCGCGGATAATGGAGGGAAAGATGTAATCCGAGATATATGTCGTGATGACGCCAATCGTTTTATTCATGGCTTTCCCACCCGTTCTGGACCGGTATTGGGTGCTGACGTACGTGCCGGATCCTTTCTCGCTTCTTAGGAAACCCTCATTCGATAATTCCAGAATAGCCTTTCTAACCGTCTGCCGGCTAACGTTGTAGTCCTCCTGCAAAGCGAATTCCGAAGGGATTTTCTCGCCTGCTTTGTAAGTTCCCGAGAGGATATAACTTTTTATCTCATCTATGATGATCTGGTACTTTGGCTTCATGAAATCCACTTCTTTCATCGTTGTTCATTAAGTTGTACGTACACATTCTAGCATAAATTGTATGGAATGCAAATATAGTCATATTTGTTTATGATTTCAATGGTACAACTTCTATACTTATCCTTAGGAAAACATCTTGGTGAGACGAAAAGAGGTAGTATTTCAGCTTATGTTAGTATAACTATTAGACTATATTGACAAATGTACGTACAGAAAATATACTAAAACTGTCAGTAAGAGAAAGCGCCTTCTTTCGATTGAAATCTTCCGTTTGTCTCATCGAGTGACCGGTTCGATCGGAATCAGGCTATTATACGATTCGCAATCGTTGGGTTTAAGCCACGAACAGAGAAGGGAGATACGTGATTATGAATCATGTAGACTTGAAAGAAGCGATAACTAAGGGTGAAACTTCGCTAGGTATCGAATTCGGATCTACGCGGATCAAAGCGGTGTTGATCGATCGTCGTTTCGAGACCATCGCATCGGGAAGCTATGAGTGGGAAAATCTATTGAAAGACGGATATTGGACGTACAACCAGGAGGATATTATTAAAGGCCTCCAAACCGCTTATCGTGAAATGAAGCAGGAAGTGGAACGGAATTACGGGGTCACCCTCCGGACCGTGGGTTCGATCGGGTTTTCCGCTATGATGCACGGTTATATGGCATTCGACAGCACGGGTGATCTGCTGGTGCCGTTTCGGACTTGGCGCAACGCAACAACCGGTGCGGCAGCTAGGGAATTAACGGACTTGTTCCAATTTAATATCCCTGAGCGTTGGAGTATCGCTCATTTGTACCAAGCGATATTAAATCAAGAGGAACATGTGCCCCGCATTGATTTTGTAACGACGCTGGCTGGATATATTCACTGGCTGCTGACCGGCAATAAAGCGATCGGCATCGGAGATGCTTCCGGCATCTTCCCTATTGATGAAGCAAGCCGTAATTACCATCCATCGATGGTTAAGCAATTCGATGAACTTATAGCAGCCAAAGGCTATCCGTGGAAGCTTGAGGATCTTCTTCCTAAAGTATATCTCTCCGGCGATCAAGTTGGCGAACTAACGGAGACGGGAGCCGGCATACTGGACCTGGCCGGGGATCTGCAGCCTGGTATTCTGCTATGTCCTCCAGAGGGCGATGCCGGCACAGGCATGGTTGCGACGAATAGCGTCAGGAAGCGTACGGGTAACATTTCCGTGGGCACTTCCGTTTTTGCGATGATTGTATTGGAGAAAGAATTATCCAAAGTTTATCCGGAGATCGATATGGTCACGACGCCAAACGGCAGTCCGGTCGGCATGGTGCATGCCAACAACTGCTCCAGCGATCTCAACGCTTGGATGGGATTGTTCCGTGAATTCTCCGAAGCTATGGGATACGGCGTAGATTCCGGCAAATTGTTCAGCGTGCTGTTGAATAAGGCATTGGAAGCCGACCCGGATGGCGGGGGTTTGCTTAGCTACGGTTATCTCTCGGGCGAAAATATTACAGGAATTGACAAAGGCCGGCCGTTGTTCGTTCGCTCGCCAGAAAGCAACTTTAATCTGGCTAATTTCATGCGAACGCACTTATTCACTGCTTTCGGAGCATTGAAGCTAGGAATGGACATTTTGACCGAAAACGAACAAGTGGCCATTGACAGCATTTTGGCTCATGGCGGCCTATTCAAGACTCCTGTCGTCGGACAAAAAATCTTAGCGGGCGCGCTGAACGTACCGATCTCGGTCATGTCCACGGCCGGCGAAGGCGGGGCATGGGGCATGGCGCTTCTGGCTTCATATATGATCAACAAAGATCAAGAAGAGAGCCTGGATAACTTCCTCGAGCAGAAGGTCTTTAATGATGTCGAAGGACAGGAGATTGTTCCGGATGCAACAGACGTAAAAGGGTTCCAAGCATTCATCAAACGATACCAAGCAGGGTTGGCCATCGAACAAGCTGCTGTAGACCATTTGCTAGAGAACGGGAGGGGCTAACGTTGTTAGAACAATTGAAAGAAGAGGTTTATCAGGCAAATCTGGAATTGCCGAAGCATGGACTCGTGAAATTCACTTGGGGAAATGCGAGCGCCATCGATCGGGAAAGCGGTCTGTTCGTGATCAAACCGAGCGGAGTCAGCTATGAAAAGATGAAAGCGAGCGATATGGTAGTCGTGGATCTCGACGGTAATGTGGTCGAGGGAGAGCTGAGACCTTCCTCCGATACCGCGACTCACGCCGTGTTGTACAAACACTATGCACAAATCGGCGGCATCGTGCATACCCACTCTACCTGGGCAACGATCTGGGCGCAAGCAGGACTGGATGTACCGGTCATGGGAACGACGCATGCGGACACCTTCTATGGCGCCGTTCCTTGCGCGCGCTTCTTGAACCAAGAGGAGGTTGACCGGGGCTACGAAGCCGAGACGGGTCACGTCATCATCGAGACGTTCGAGAAGCTCGGACTGGATGTTATGGCAATCCCAGCCGTCCTGCTCCAAGGACATGCGCCGTTCACTTGGGGGAAAGACGTGAAGTCGGCGGTTGTGAACAGTGTCGTGCTGGAGGAAGTGTGCAAAATGAATTTGTACGCACGGCAATTGAATCATTTTGCAAAAGAACTGCCTCAAGGCATTCTGGATAAGCACTATCTTCGGAAACACGGGAAAGATGCCTACTACGGGCAGAAGTAATGGCCTTATTCATTATAAAATAGAGAAAAGAGGAAGATCACGATGTCAACAACAGCAGCTAAACAGTTTTGGTTCGTCGTAGGTTCGCAACATCTGTACGGGGAAGAAGCGCTTGCTGAAGTGAAAGCTCACGCGCAGACGATGACTGATGCCTTGAATAACAGCGGTGTGCTCCCTTATCCACTTGTCTTGCAGGACCTGGCAGTAAGTGCGGATAAAATTACAAGTATCATGAAAGAGGTCAACTATCGCGATGAAGTGGCGGGTGTCATCACATGGATGCATACGTTCTCGCCTGCAAAAATGTGGATTCGCGGTACAAAACTGCTGCAGAAGCCTCTGCTTCACTTGGCAACCCAGTTCAATGAAAGCATTCCTTGGGCTACGATCGACATGGACTTCATGAACCTGAACCAAGCCGCTCACGGCGATCGCGAATACGGCTTCATTAATGCCCGTCTGAAGAAACAAAATAAGATCGTCGTAGGCTACTGGGGACGTCCGGAAGTGCAGCAGCAGATTGCGGATTGGATGGACGTAGCGGTTGCCTATAACGAAAGCTTCAACATCAAAGTCGCCCGTTTCGGCGACAACATGCGCAACGTTGGCGTAACGGAAGGGGACAAGGTCGAGGCCCAAATTCAATTCGGATGGACCGTGGACTACTACGGCATCGGCGACCTCGTGGAATACGTGAATGCCGTTACAGAGCAAGAAATTGATGATCTGATGGGCCAGTATGCGGAGCTCTACGAATTCGATTTCGGCACGAACAGTAAAGAAGCTTGGGAAGCGAGCGTCAGAATCCAAGCGAGCTATGAAATTGCCATCAAACGTTTCTTGGATGAGAAAGGTTATAATGCCTTCACGACGAACTTCGAAGATTTGCATGGAATGAAACAACTTCCTGGTCTTGCTGTTCAACGACTGATGGCGCAGGGCTATGGCTTTGCCGGCGAAGGCGACTGGAAGACGGCCGCGCTCGATCGCTTGCTGAAAGTGATGAGCCGCAATCAAAACACAGGCTTTATGGAGGATTACACTTACGAGATGGCGGCTGGTCAGGAAGCGATCCTGCAATCCCATATGCTCGAGGTAGATCCGACCTTGGCAAGCAACAAACCGACAATCATTGTTTCCCCACTCGGAATCGGCGATCGTGAAGATCCGGCACGTCTCGTATTTGACGGCAAAGCTGGCGAAGGCGTCGTCGTATCCATGGCGGACTTCGGCACTCATTATAAATTGCTGATCAACGAGGTTTCCGCTTTCGAGCCAACGGTTCCGGCGCCTAAGCTTCCCGTGGCTCGTGTACTCTGGAGCGTGAAGCCAAACTTCCAGGATGGGGTAAAAGCCTGGATAGAGAATGGTGGCGGCCACCATACCGTCGTTTCTTTGAACCTGACGACAGACCAAATCGTGACCTACGCCAAGCTGGTTAACTTGGAATACGTCGTTATTAAGTAGTCTATAATTAAGGCGAAAAGAAGGCGGACCCGAGACAATCGAGGCGTTCAGAACTGATGGCGGATCCCGAAAAGGAGAAGCTGGAGCGTCGCCGCTTCCTTGAGCAAAATGTAAAAAGGCTGTCCCAAAATGTTAAATACATTAGAGGGGCAGCTTCATCATGGGCACATGTATCCATCTACCTTTCCACTAAGGGAACGTATAGACGTTATTTACGTGAAATATGCTCTCATTCAAGCAAACGAGGAACGTAGAGCCGCTATTCCGTTGTTTTTAGCTTCGAATAGCACAAATTTCATCGAATAACGCCCTCTCGTTCCGCTAATTCAATTTTCAGCTCATATTATCCACTTTAGCGGCTTGTCGTTCCGTTAAGAACAACTCTGCCCCAAAAGGACCTCCACCTATTGGCGGAAGTCCTCATGGATACGTGTAAACAACTTCAAGGTAGATCCCCTTCAAGATCTATAACCCTTTTGGGACAGCCCCTTTTTGTTTTTCAGAATAACCTTAACCTACCCATGTCATTAAATAAGACTATTATTACAAATAACGAGTATGACATTAAATTATATGGGGATGTTTCCCATTAACGTCCGTAAAGCGTTGGAGCTATAGTATGCCAAGGGGATAAATTCCTATTGGTTCATAAAACATCGAAAACTTTCAATAAGGAATCTGAAGTTTGGGACTTTCCAAAAGGAGGAGTTGAAGAAAAGGTTTTATGCCTAAAAGCTGTCATTATACGTGAATTAATTGAGGAAACAGGGACGGATAAATACATCATTAAACAAGAACTTCCTGGAAAAATAACTTTTCATCTTGACGACGATATAAAGAAGAAAATAGGCTATGAGTGCCAAGAGACTACTATGTTTTTAGTTGAGTTTGTTGTAATCAAATTGACCTAAAGCCAAGGAAATGAAATCGCCGAGATAATGCTAAGAAAGAAGAAGGAATTCCAACGGATATGTCGCGCGGCTGACTGGATATGGCGAGAATGTTTGCAGTGAAGCGAACTGACGAACTTCCGAATCTATTTTAAGGGACAATAAAAAATGAGTAGTAATCAGTTTGGAATAACTGAACTAAACGAGGAACTTTAGTTAAACAAGTGAAGAGCAGGAAGGTTAATTCATTTCCGGAATACCTCAGAGAAAAAGACAGCGTTTTACTCTCGGAATGAGGAAAATGGGATTCAATGATCCCATTTTAATGTCGCTATACACGGTTGATGTCGTTGGACAAGAACTTATATCCCTTGGAGTCACTATACCTTTTTCAAACCAATATTGATTTATATTTTCCAAAACTATCACCACATCTCGCAGAGTCTACGCTCTCCCACATTTCCTTCATTCAGCCTTAACCAGTTATGGATACGTGCTTGCACAACACAAAGGTCAGTTGTTAGGTGCCTGGGCTGGCTACCTTTTCATGTTTTTGAAGAATTAGAAAAGGCAGGCGAGTTGGTTATGGCCAAAGGACTTCATCCAAGTTCCAATGGGATTCGCATCCACAAAACGCATCCAGCCTTCCTTGATCGAATAAAGGAGTGCCGGGATGATTTAGAAGTTTATTACAGGACATGGGAATTGCCGAGACGAATAACTGGTACCATTCAAATGATGAAAAATGCGTTGCAAATTGATTAACTGAAAAAGAAGAAGCCCATCAACTTTGAGAGGGGCTTCTTTTCTTGTGTCTCCTCAATCCACTTGGAAGATAATATACTATCTTCATAAGGGATGGTTCTATTTGACATCGAAACAAAATTAAGAAGATTGTCGATATTGTAGAAATAACTTTACGTGAATACTTATCCGCTAGGTGGGGTTCGAGCCCATAAAATAATCATAAAGAGGGGCTTCCGGGCTATGAGTGTACGATTAAGCTTACTATAGACCAAACATGCAGTTGGTAGCAATTAAGATGGATGATGGTAAGCAGCTTAAAGGAACAATTGAAGGTCAGACCGAGTGGACGCTAACATTGCGGTATTTTGAGGGAATCATGTGGATACCGCTAATAGATATCATATAGATATCTGCTGGTCATTAAGGGGTCTCGCCAACATTTTAACGAAAAACACCTGAACAATTCAAGAGCATTCTCGCTGGTTACTTCGATAAATAGACTTTTCCGGCAATAAGGGGTAGTACCAGCGTTGCTGATACCACCTATAAATATATGTAAAAATGTGTAATGGAAAAAGATGACGGGTGTCCTTTTGTTGGGAAATCATTTCGGTCAGCGCAGCTTCAGGAAAATGTCTAGAGCTGCTTTTTTTTGTACGCTGAAGTTTTGAGTGTTGTGGAGTCGCTTTGTTCATGGTGAGCGTCAAATAGCCCCCACCTAGCGGCGGGAGCGGACTTGGGATGTACTTCTATGGATTCTGCTTCATCCGACAATCGGCGGGGAGCGAGGCTGACCAGGGCAGGAACAATTCCCGTAATTCGGCATCCAGCGGATCGGAGAGCTGCGGCAACTGCTTAAAGAGATAATTCAAGTCGTTGTATTTCTCCTTCGCTGTCTCGATTACGCTATAGATCGCCGCACTCGCTTTTGCGCCGCGCGGTGTGTTGGCGAACAGCCAGTTCTTTATCTGGATTACAAATGGCTTGTTCGACCGCTCGCTCGATTCGTTATGATCGCGCTCGTGATAATACTGAAGAGATGCTCAGCTCGTGGCGCGGACGAGCGCTGGTCACCGAGCCACGCGAGCGCAGCAACTAGCGAGAACAAGTCATCACCATTCATGTCGGTACGCGCTAGACCCTCGGCCTGAGTGCGAGTGAGAAGCCGCGTGCCTGCCGTTCGCAACGTGACGCACGAAGCATGTAGTGCGGATTCCGTGTCCTCGATGGCTGCAATCATAGCTTCCACAACACCTTGATAGTTACCCGTGAATGTAACGACGTCACGTAGCCACGACACAAGTGCATCATCGGGTGAACTCGCAGTTTCAAGCTCACGTGCCTTTGCCGTCAGCTCGTCGAAGCCTGCGCGGAGCAATGCATCAAGCAGCGCCTCTCTGGTCGGGAAATGACGATACAATGTGCCGAGCCCGACGCCAGCTCTGCGAGCGATATCGCGCAGCGATGCATCGGCGCCGTGCTGGGTTACAACCACGTTCGCGACTGCCAGTATGTGCTCATAGTTTTTCTTCGCATCGGCTCGCATATTCTTCCTCCTTGACAATTGGAGCGGTGCTCCGTATAATCGTAAACGGAACAGTGATCCTTTTATGTGGAGCACTGCTCTGGTAAGTATAACTCATCTGCATGTAAGGAGAAAGCAAGTTGTCTACAGATACAATGAAGGCGATTCGTTTGCATGGCAGCCCTTAGGTACTGCGTTACGAGGAGGCGCAGCTTCCCGAGCTGAAGCCAGGTGAGATGCTTGTCCGCGTTTACGTGGTTGGCATCAACCCTCCAACTGGTACCTGCGCGAGTGGTATAGGAACTTTCTCCTGAGTGACAGCCGGCGGTGTCCTTTCCCCTCATTCTGGGGTCGGACGTGTCGGGCGTCGTCGAGGGGCGGATTCATTTGGATCGGTACGTTTCCTGGGTAGGAGGCAAAACCGCCATCTTTAAATTAAGCGCGGTCACCTTGGTGGCCAAAGAGAAGGCAGAAATCGCGGATCGTATGTTCTATGAAGGTAGATCCGTTTCAGAACGACCGGGAATAACTCTTCTATTTAAAAAAAACTGCTTGAGATAACCGAAACGGTTGTCGCGGGAAAATCAGATTTCGGGCGCGTCACAAATCGCGGTAACATCCAAAACTTGCCTAAGATAGTTACTTACAAGCCGTCGCCATTCGTGATATAGATTGTTTTGTAACCTTTTTTTAAAAATAGATAGTTACTTTCGTGATAAAAGCCAGTTGAATCGGTGCACAGTTATGGCGGCACACTAAAGCATAAACAATCAAGGAGCGATAAAAATGAAAACAACGATTTTCGAAGACTTGGGCATTATTAGAGCACAAACGCTGCTAGCAATGGAAGGCGTGACTGAGGAACTCGCAGATCGTATTCCCGCTGGTTGCCGCAATAATATCCGTTGGCAACTTGGTCATATCTATTTCGTTACAGAGCACTTGACGCTGTCGCAACTGAATCTTTCGATGAATCTGCCGGAAGGGTTTGTTGAACGGTTCGGATCAGGTAAGGGACCGTTGGATTACCCTGCTTCGCTTCCTAAACCGACATTGCCAGAACTGAAAACCCTATTGACGGAACAACTGGACAGAATCCGCAAGCAGTATCCGATGGACCGCTTGAACGAAAGTGTAGATGCGATTAATACGTCCACGGGACTCTCTCTGGTAACTCCTGAGCAATCGCTGCGTTACAACCTGTACCATGAAGGATTGCACGCCGGAGTCTTCTCCACTTATAAAAGAGTATTGTCCCAATAACCTTTCGTTGAATAGAAAAAAAGTACAATCGCTTCTTTTTATTCCGCATGACTAACAGGCGAGAGAATCAACGCTTCCGGCGGAATCCATTGAGCTGATACGCGGCAATTCTTGTATTACATGGATAATTGGGCGAATTTTTAAAACGGAAAAAGTTCAAAAAAACTTATTTTTTTAATTATGAGAGGGAGAATATAAAACATGGCAAATTTAACAGGTAAAGTGGCAATAGTAACGGGCGCTTCGAAGGGAATCGGTGCCGGCATCGCGAAGGGATTGGCGGAGGCCGGTGCGGCTGTCGTCGTCAATTTTTCCTCCAGTAGGCAGGGTGCAGACCGTGTCGTAACCGAAATTATCAAAGGAGGAGGCCGAGCAATCGCGGTTCAGGGCGATATGTCCAAAGCGGCGGACGTCGAGCGGCTGTTCGAGGAGACGAAAAATGCTCTTGGTACGCCGAACATCCTGGTCAACAACGCCGGCATCTTCGAATTCCAGCCATTAGAGGACGTGACGGAGGAGTTGTTCCATCGCCAGTATAACATTAACGTGCTTGGGCCGATTCTGACCACGCAGCAAGCGTTGAAACATTTCCCTGCGGAAGGCGGAAGTATTATCAATATCGGCACGATCGCAACCAAGAATCCGGTTCCGACTACCATGCTTTACGCGTCGAGCAAAGGCGCAGTGGATACGATGACGATGGCACTCGCTAAGGAGCTCGGTCCGCGTAACATCCGCGTCAATACTGTTGCCCCGGGCTTTACGGATACGGAAGGCAACGCCGGTTTCGTTGCCAGCGAGGCCGGAAGGGCTCTTGCTGCGACTACGCCGCTGGGCGGCCGGTTCGGGAAACCGGAAGATATAACCCCGACAGTGGTCTTCCTCGCTTCAGATGACGCCGCATGGCTGACGGGTGAGAGAATCAGCGCATCCGGCGGCGTGCATTAAGCACAGCCTTAGGGCACCGGAGCAGTCGTTCCCGTTATAACTTGTATTATGAAGGATTGCATTTCGGGGTCTTCTCCATGCCCGATTAGCGCTAACGCGCTTCGTGAATTTGAATATTTGAAGAGATCCCCGAATCAAGAGATAGATTACACGCTTGTCAAAGTTCTCGAATCACGTCCGGTGTCTAACAAGATTGCCGAGGATTTGAATGTTAAACACGAATCTCCGCAAATGATTTTGATCAAGGATAAAGCCAAATACTGGGCTACTTCCCACTGGGCAGTTACGAAAGAGCATATGACAGTAGTACTTGACTAATCTAGAAGAGGTTGTCACATAAGGTCAAAAAGTTGACCTGTGGGGCAACCTTTTTTTTCTATTCGGAAAACAAAAAGAAACCGTCTTTGATAATATGGTAGTGTCGGGTTATTTAGGGCAATCCGCTGTAGCTGCTCTAACCGGATGGTGTATTCGATATCGAGGACTTGATCTATTTTTTCCGGTCGAGCTTATTAGAAATTTATTTTTGGAAGAAGCGAAATGGTCAGTTCAAGCATGGTCAGTAGGATTTGATTTTCATAAATTAGGTGAGAAGTTAATCAGATATGGGAAAGACAAGTTTCTTAATGACTTTCTAGTTGGTGCATTTTCAAGTTTTGATACAAATTGTTCGAGTAGAATGATGAATCTTGAACGTTTTGAAATTGAATCAGTAATTGAAGAATTAAAGAATGGAATTAAAGATCCAGAAAGTAAGGACTATAGAGATATATAGGAATCTGGAATAGAATTATTTGAAAGTTACCTAAAGGGAAATCAAAGGGAAGGTCTTATTCAATTTACAGGAGACGTCAGAATATCAAATATTAAAGTCATAAAACCATAGAGTAAAAAGAACAGTGGATCTGATAAGGGGACCATATTATAAAAATTCTATTTTAATTAAAAGAAAACTAACCCCGTTATCAAGGCTAATGAAGATGCCGTGATAAATACCATTGGAAGTTATCATCCCCGCTGTTCTTTTTGTACGGATCCAGTAATCATCGTATTTGGCATGGGAGAAGTAAGCCAGTCCCAATTGCGCTGAAAGTCAAAAATCCAATAAATACATAAAGGTTATGGTGTAAAAATATAGTACGGATTTCAGCGTCATATCGGCTCAACTAACGAGGGACTAGTTTATAAACTATAGCTTTCTGAGGTGCTAGTGTTTAAATGTCGATGCCTTGTTGATGAAGTTGGGCAAGTATCGCGCAGGGCAATTTTTTTTAGTAAAATGACTTGGGAAGAATTGAAGGATTGAGTGGATGAAGAGAATGTGGTACATTCGTATCCATCATAGTCTCATTTATATGTACATGGTATATGAGAAGTAATGAGGTGAATAGAGCATGAATTACATCGTTATCGATCTCGAATTCAACGGTAGGCAGCATTATGACATTTATCCTATGGAGATTATTGAAATTGGGGCTGTAAAATTAAATGAGCAGATGGAAATTATCGAGACATTCCAAAGCTTTATTCGTCCTAAATTTCCTTTAAATAGATTTGCATTGCAGTTTTGCGGTATCACAAAAGAAACGTTATTAAAAAGCATGCCTTTTGAAGCGGTTATTAAAAAATTCAAAAAATTTTGCGACACAGATTATAAGCTGATCGCATGGGGCGCCAGCGATTTCTTCACTTTAATGGTTGATTGCAAAGTAAATCATGTTCATACAGAATGGATCACTACTCAATTGTTGGACTTGACGCGGCATTTTGATGGAGGCTTGCAGAAAGCTCTAGAGGATCATGGCCTTCAATTCATCGGACAAAGTCATTCTGCACTGGATGATGCTTTAAATGCTGCGCTTTTATTGAAGCTCAAACCAGGAATCGTAAGTGATATCAACTATTTCACGCCAGATCCTGTGAAAATATGTACGGGCGGCATCAAGAAATGGATCCTTATGTCGCTTGACAATGCTATTGTAAATGACAAGATGTTAAGTTGGGACGATTTTTTTAAGGATCGGAATTGTCAGAAGTATATCGACATCATGAACTTAGCTGATCACGAAATCAGAATGGTTCAAAATCTCTTTATGAAGTTTGCGCAAATGAAGTATGGTCGTAAAACAAAAAAAATTTTATATGCTTAAATGATGTAGACCCCTATGAATGGGGTCTTTTTGTATTTATCGTATATTAATAAAGAGTAACAATTATTACTACCCAAAGTATAGAATAGCCGATCCACATTAATGTAAAGAATACTTATGCTTACGTAGAACATTTGAATCGAATAAATAAAGTAAGGGATGGACAATACGATGAATGAATTAACTATACAAGAGGTTTGTAGCTAGTTTGAAGCCAATAAAGACAAGAGCATCAAGATTAAAAAAGAAGATCAAGAAGATATAGATCAGATAGAAATTAACGTCAATGACGTTGGTCTCATGAGCTTCTCAGACACCTTAGACGCCTATTTATCACCCAAAGTGATCGTACTACGCGGAAGTGGAAGCATCGAGACACATGATGGTGAAAAGCAAAGGCTTCCCGAAGATAGTTACGAAATTTCTTTCGACGGAAACTTCCATGGTATTCAAAATGAAAAGGGATTGGAGATTCAAACGGATCGCGCCACTTACATGATCTGGGGATAACAGGCTCATCTCCCCCAAGAGTCCACATCGACGGGGAGGTTTGGCACCTCGATGTCGGCTCATCGCATCCTGGGGCTGAAGTAGGTCCCAAGGGTTGGGCTGTTCGCACATTAAAGCGGTACGAGCGAGCTGGGTTCAGAACGTCGTGAGACAGTTCGGTCCCTATCTGTCGCGGGCGTAGGAAATTTGAGAGGAGCTGTCCTTAGTACGAGAGGATCGGGATGGACGTACCGCTGGTGTACCAGTTGTCTCGCCAGAAGCATCGCTGGGTAGCTATGTACGGAGGGGATAAGCGCTCAAAGCATCTAAGCGCGAAGCCCCCCTCAAGATGAGATTTCCCAGTATGTAAGACCCCTTGTAGACGACGAGGTTGATAGGTTCGAGGTGGAAGTGCAGCAATGCATGCAGCTGACGAATACTAATCGGTCGAGGGCTTAACCTAATATAGGGATCTTTTGACGAAGTCAAAAGTCTCTCTGCTTAGGGATCTTTTGACGAAGTCAAAAGTCTCTCTGCTTAGGGATCTTTGACGAAAGTCAAAGTCTCTCTGATCAGTTGACTAAGCAGTTGTTCAACTTTACGCATGTTTCGTATCTAGTTTTCAAGGCGCAAACCACGCTTTGACTGTTTGGTGATGATGGCGGAGGGGACCCACGCGTTCCCATCTCGAACACGACCGTTAAGCCCTCCAGCGTCGATGGTACTTGAACCGCAGGGTTCTGGGAGAGTAGAACGTTGCCAAACAGGAAAACCTCACTTTAATAAGTGAGGTCTTTTTGTGTTTAGGATTTTTTTATTTTCCTCATGATTCTCCGAAAAAAAATGTTGCTGGCGTCGAGAGTCATAAATGCGGAAGTGCCATGACAAGAATCTGTACCGATTGTCACTGTGAGAAAAAAGTTGGATATTGTAAGGGATTTCAGTGTTGCAGCCCTTCGCTCCGCTAACGGGCAGCATAGTTCAATTGAGAGAAGGAAAATAATCTTTAGAATGGGGAATATTACCTTAAGTGGAGGAGGTTGAATTATTGTTGAAAACATTAGATCGCATGTTATTCCTTGTGGCAGTATTTAGTTTACTTTTTGCTCAAACAGTTGGGGCATCAGATGGAGCAGAAGTGTTGGATATTAAAAAAGGTGAGATAATCCTCACAATAAAAAACTCTAATTCGTTGCAGAACCAGGTTAAAGAATGGTTGTCCTCTGTGAATGGTATCGTAGGTTCCTTAAAAATCGAACCAAGCGAGGGCATAGCCATTAAGATCCCTCTTACGCCACCTTATAAAGTTAATAACGATTTGATTACTGGAACAGTTACAGAAGTAGTGATGATTATTAGTCCGTCCAAAACTTATTTCCCAACTCTACTAGTATTTACAAAGGAAGAAGGTCTTGTTGTTTTCCATGTTAAAAACCACAGTTTAAAGACTTTTTTAAAGAAAAATAAATTATTCAATCCAGAATTAAATCTAGCTGAACATTCATTACGTTAACGGATTATCTTGGCGTTCATAAAGACATGCAAACAAAGCAGGCGCCGCGGCGGCTTATAATAGAAATCAACTCCATTCATTTTTTTAAATATGCAGTGTCTACGATATTGGTAATCTCGAAGATCAGGAGACTTTTGAAATTGTACCGTTGTAGCGTAAGGTTTCAAATCTTCGAACTGAGTTCCTACAATAGTTCCAAGGTCATCCTCGGTCCATCTAGACGGAGGACTTTGCTTCCTTGAATTCCTGAATAAAAAGTAGATATAAGGCGAATAATTGCCTAGTAATGAAATCACCTTAAGGAGGCTTGCAATGACTCAAAACAACCAGTTTGATGAAGTCGAAGACTTCGTGAACTTGGAAGCTATGTCGGCTATGAATGCTGCTGAGATGCCAGATGAAAGCGGAAATCCTGATGATCATGATCCGAAGAAAGATAATCAATTCGATAATCAATTCTTATATCCGCCGATTAATCCACATCCCCGAAATGACTTAGAATAGTGTCATTAGCCAATGTCCCGACAATTAGTATCCGATGAAGTTTGGTTCTCGTCAAAGGGAACGATAGCTGGCTTGAGGCTGCCGACAATGCAGCCTTTTTTTCACTTTCGGGAAGGTTACTTCAAGTTGATTTGGGAAAAATGAAACCAAATATCACGAATTACAAAAGTCAGTCTCGCTTCGCTTCTTTGCATCATTCTGTCTTAGTCTTCTCTTAGTAGTCGATGCAGAAGATTTGAAAATAATTGACTTGATATCTTAAAAAAACAAAAGAAATCATTCAACTAACGGTGAACTCTAGCTATTGAAACTGAGTGAAAGCTTGCTTCGTATGGTATGAAAAAAATAACTGGGGGGGCCAATCTGTGAAACGTTATAAGGTGATTAATGCGAAGACGGCGACGCTATTATCCCTTTCTGCCACGGTCCTTACCTTAGTCCTGGTATTTGCCATCGGCCATCGCTCAATTTTAGTGGAGCTCGAGATCACGACGGGTGTATTAGCTATAGTACTTTTTACATTTCTGTCCTTTGGTTTGTACAGGGGAGTAAGGTTGCAGAACGATCCCTTATATAAGGAAGGGTGGAAACCGTTTGGAAAGTGGGATGTATTGGATTTTGCTTCGGCGGGCGACCTGTTTCCGGTAGAGTTCTCCGGTGACGGCCTATTTGGGATCGTACTTACAGTTATTGCCTGGATCGTAATTACGATTGTGATGCTCATTCTTATTTTTTTGGTCGGTAACATGCTCTGGGGGATTATCGTGTTCATGGGTGTAATGCTGTATTGGTTGTTTTATAGGGCATACCGATATGTCTTTCTAAAAGGGAGGGCGTGCCGTAATCGAGTTGGCTTAAGTCTTGCATATGGCGGGTTGTATACCGTTTTGTATACTGGATGGGCATTTATATTGCTTCAGATCGGGTCTAGGGTGATGTAAGGACATTAACCGTTCTTTTGAAGCTCTAACTAAGTACAATTACTCAAAAAACGGGAGCAGGCGCCGCGGCGATTTGCTCTTGTTCGTTGTAGTAACGGGTAGGTTACTTCGATTACAATGGATCAACAAGGCACAGAATTCCACTAATTTGTGTGAAGAACTAATTGCACTCGGCATTGATACTTTAATATCAGCAAATGGAGCACTTATTAAAGCAAAAAATACTGTTATTTATAAGTCAGCGCTTTCTGCAAAAACTGTTCGTGAACTATCAAGTTTTGCCAAGTTAAATGGACACAGTCTTTCCTATTTTACAGATTCGATTTCAATGAACGGAATAGGAGTAGAAGAAAAACGTGTTAGAAGTGCACTATTAGAGACCCTAGGTCTTAGCCATTATACAAAAAGCAGATTTCGTTACCAAAAAAGCAAATGAAGATGGCATATACTATGCCCTAACTAATGATACAGCATTCGGGGGATTCAAGATGAATAATATGTCCCAATATGCTATATCCGTAAAACAAATAAAAGAGGTGTCTGATGTCTCTGGATGACTATTTACAAAAGTATTTTCCAAACCTATTGCTTTGCCCACCTCTTTTTTATAATTGGGACTACGGCATTCGTTTTGAACTTGGAAACCCACCAATGTTCAAGGTTGATAAGGCATTATATATGGAACAAGTTTATAATAGAGCGATTAGTATCTACACGCACATACATAAAGATAATGATGAAATATATGTTGTAACTAATGCGCATTTTGCTGATAAACCTAATCCAATAAGGCGAAACCCCAAGGTTTATCGAAGATATATTAACAATAAAGATGTATTGAAATGCTTACAGCATAAAGTAATTCCTTATGTATTTGCTGATGTTTATGAGATAGATGATTTTGAAACACATCGGTTCATTTTAAAGTGTTACGGAAGGAACATTAAGTATGGAAGTTTGATTAAAGCAATATGTAATAATGATGTTGCAATCAGACCTTCGATTTGTCATGATGTTTTTTTTGTCAATATTTCCGCTGGAACCATATTTCATGTTTATGATGACAGGGGATGCGATGTAGTCGCTTCATCAAAAGAAGCGTTGATAAACATCTATCGAGATTATCATGAATGGATATTAAAATACGATAGAGCAAGTATTGACCAAACATTTGCTAACTGTAACATATAACAATGCATTCCTTCAAACTAACGAATTACGCTAACGAGGAACAAGAGTTAAGTAAATGTAACATGATTGAAATCTTATTTTCATGTGGCATTAATGAATCAAGCCTATAATAAAAGTCGACCCCCCTTTAAAATATAAACTTAGACCCTCAGCCGTTGCTGTGGGTCTCTTTTTGCTATGAAAGGCAGTTTAGCGTGGAAACACTCTTCTCACTCACATCCAAAATAAGGTAATATTAGGGGAGTGAATGAACATAGTTGACGACTTTACTCTATTATGAGGAGCGTGATCCAAATGCCCGAGCTGTCGTTGGAACAACGGCTTTTGATTGTGTCGGAATCCATAAGATTAACAGAAAAAGCATTACTCATTGGGAAAATGCGAAATTCGGGCCCGACGATCTCGGAACCATTGCGGAGGAATTTTTCAGGAAAGCGGCGAGAGCTGAACGGCGGGCTGACTTCCAGACCGTCATGTGGGAGTATTTCGGAAAGCTTCGCAACGGCCATTCGAATTATTTCGACCGAGCAGCTCCATTCCCCCATGGCGGAATGGTTGGTTTTTCAATGCTGGAGTTGGATGACGAATGGGTGGTAAAAGAAGATGATTCCGGCTTGTTGAAACCCGGGGACTTAGTGGTGTCGATCGGGGAAAGGCCACTGAGGAATTGGTTGGACGATATTAGTTCTCTCACAGGCATCACCGATTGGCGATCGATGATCGGACGACTACCTTACTATCTGTCACATCTCCTTACGGAAGAACAGGTTAAGGTGGAGGTTATGAATCAGCAAGGGTTACGATCTGTCGACTTGCTTCGCAAGCCCATCGACTTCGAGGCACTGAATCTTGTGGAAACGACGGGAAAATGGCTTCAGAGTGAAATAATCGCTTACATTCGAATTCCAAGCTTCAACCATTTGAAGTTTGAAGAGAGGGCTCTGGAGCTCCTCGAGGAGTTTCGCTATGCCACTGCGGTTATTGTTGACGTAAGGGGCAATAGCGGTGGCTCGACTCCGGGAAAGCTAACCCAACGACTCATGGATCGGCCCTATAGGTGGTGGAAAGAACGAGCACGCCATCCCGAATTCCTGAGACAACGGCATCCTAAGGCAGAGATCTGCTTTGCACCCGATTACAGTTATGCGGAAAGCGGAGACGATTATGCCGATCCAGTATTCGAAGTTACGCCATATATTGGAAAACTAGTCCTTCTAGTGGATCGTTTCTCCGGATCGGCTGCTGAGGACTTCATCTTACCGTTCCTGGAAAACGGCAGGGCGACAATCATCGGCGAGCGTACTTATGGTTCAACTGGCCAACCGTTAATTCGGAATTTCGATGACGGCAACATCGTCGTAATGGTCGGAGCCATTCGTTCTTTTTTACCCAACGGAGATTCGTTCGAAGGGATCGGCATCGTGCCGAATTTGGAGGTCACAATGAGAAGAGAAGATCTCTATCAACAACGTGACGTCACACTTGAGAAGGCGCTCGAATTTCTTCATTCATAGCGAATGACGCACTATGAAGGAAGAAGTCAAGCAACAATAAAATGCACTTTTGATGTAAGAGGACAAGATCATATATCTTTAGAGATCCGCGCGCAGTGCGGATTTATTATTTTATGGATGTAAGTTCTTGTCTTTTTCGCTAGACAAGAACTTACATCCTTTACTGATACTGGACAAAAACAAATATCCTTTGCCGTGGTGGAGTTCAATGCATCATATTTCATTTTTAAGAAGTGTTAATAAGCAAATAAAAGAACTATTTAGGGACGTCATTCAATGAATAAAATAATTAATTTTTGTGCTAAGAACAAATATCTTTTGCCGTAAATATAGACAAGAAGTTATATTCTTAGCTGATTTTTGGACAAGAACAAGATATTATTGCCATAGCTTGAAATTGTAGCCTCATTATGGCAAAAGGATCATCCCAACCCACCTGTTCATTTACCATTAATTTATGTTGATGATTGCTTAACAGCACTTCAAATTCTGGCCGCTAATTATCGAAGGGAATTATCATTAAAAGTAATTGGTGTTACTGGTAGCAATGGTAAGACAACCACAAAAGATATGATAAATTCCGTGGTGCAGACAAAATACTGAGTTCATAAAACTGTGGGGAATTTAAATAGCCAAATTGGAGTTCCCTTGACCATACTAGATATAGATAAAAACGCAGAAGTTGCTGTAATTGAAATGGGGATGAGTGCGCGTGGTCAAATCGATCGACTCTCCCGTATAGCTCAGCCAGATGTTGCTGTCATAACAATGATTGGTGTGTCTCACTTATCGAGTCTTGGATCAAGGGAAGAAATTGCTGCCGCCAAATTAGAGATTGTAAATGGCTTGCAAGATAATGGAGTTCTAATTTACAACGGGGATGAACCATTGTTAACCAATGGACTTAATAAAATTAGAGTCAAGAAACCGATCTCTGCTAGTTGCTTTGGTGAACTTTTCATTAAACATTTCGAGCAAGGTTATACAGAGGATGGTCGTCAAATGCCTGACGGCTGGAAGGAACAGCTTGGGCTCTTCCTTAGATTACGAGAAATTGTCGTATTCGTCAGTATGCACCGGAGCTGGGACTTAAGTCAACCAGACGATTGGACACGCCATTTTTTACAAGATAGTCGCATGCGGATTACAAAAGGAATTTCGTTGATCGACGAGTTTTGAACACCTAAAATGGCAGATATTATTGAACTAATGGGGAACTTGTGCTAACGGCCAGATGAGCGGAATAAATCGTATTTATCTAAACTCGCCCTTAAATCAGTTATTTATTACCCTTATAATATTTGGTAAAAAGATGAAAGAAGTGATGACTCTATGTTGCCAGAATGTCCTAGCATTATTTTAATTACCGGAATAATGGCGAGTGGGAAATCAACGGTGGCACAGTTGCTTTCCGAACGGTTCGAGAAATCGGTTCATTTGCGGGGAGATACCTTCCGGAGAATGATTGTTAATAACCGCAAAGAGGTTCACCCAGATGCCGGAAGTGATGAACTGAACCAATTGCGACTTCGATATCGGCTGGCCGCACAATCTGCGGATGCCTATTTTCAATCAGGATTTACAGTTGTAGTTCAAGACGTCGTGGTTGGACAAATGTTAAATGATTTTATTTCCTATATCCAAAACCGCCCTTTTTATGTCGTGGTTCTTTGTCCAAACCAGTCAGTTGTCACACTAAGGGAATCTGCCCGTTTAAAAAAAGGATATGGTATATGGACCGTTGAGAGATTGGATAGTCTGTTGCGAGATGAAACACCTCGAATCGGAATGTGGTTGGACTCATCTGAATTAACTCCTGAAGAAACCGTTAATGAAATTATAACGAGATTGCAAGATGAGGCTCTTCTAACATAAGAGATTGAAATTAGGAGGATCAATATATATGAGCAATTATGCGTGGGATGGTTTAAAAGTCAGGTTAAGGCCAATTTTGCCATCAGACGGGGACAAGTTTCATAACAATGACCTGGATTCGGTTAACGCCAGACTTTGTGATGAAATACATTTTCCGAGATCAGAAGAAGGGACAAGGCAGTGGGCAGAACAGCAAGCCTCTAATACCTCAAACGGGGATAATGTATTTTTGGCAATTGAAACATTTGATGGCACACTCGTCGGAAGTATAAGCACAAATAGTTGTAACTCTAGAAACGGGACTTTCAAATATGGGGTTTCGATATTTCGGGAGTATTGGCGTAATGGCTATGCTTCTGATGCAATAAAGATAGTACTTCGATATTACTTTGAAGAATTAAGATATCGGAAGGTTAACGCTCATGTCTATGCCTTCAATGATGGATCTGCAGCATTGCAGGAGCATCTTGGCTTTGTCCAAGAAGGAAGAATTAGAGACATGGTTTTTACAAAAAGCCAGCACTATGACGAATATATATATGGCCTGACTAAAAGCGAATTTGAGAAATTATATCCGTAAGTAGAAATATATGCAGCCCTTGATGGCGACCTTATTCGTTCAACTAACGAAAATACTGGGGGGGGATAAGTTTGACCGAGGATTTTTATTGTGATGAGGTATTAAGTGGTCGTACTTCTGTGCAAAAGGTATTTGAAACTGATAACGTGCTTGCATATCATCACACTCGCCCTTATTATCCCGTTCACATTGTTACGATTCCGAAGAAGCATATTTCGCCTCTTCTTACGCTGGAACAAAGCGATAATGAGCTCTTAATTGAGTTGATAGACGTTGTTAAAAAGGTGGCATCGCAGGTACAGTCTGAGCATGGAGCCTGCAGGGTGCTGACAAATTTGGGAAAATACCAAGACTCAAAACATCTTCATTTTCATGTGTTTTACGGCGAGCTATTACGTTAATCAGTATTTGTCTTGCTCGCTGAACTACTGGAAGACGATATTTCAATAAAAATTAGGAGAAGAGAAGGGTTGGTTATTTGATAATAAAGAGAACGATCTAATAAAACGATTTATTGTAATACAAGGAAGCCAAGATGAGGCAAGTTTCTCTAGCTTTTATAATAAAGCGATTTGGAAAGTGAACAAAGAAGGTCAAATAAGTACTGATTTCATTAAGTTTTAAAGACACGGAACTTCGATCTGCTAGGCTGCTGATTCAAAATAATAGTTCTTTCAACCATGAATTACAAATGTCGGGTGACAAGAATATAGTCCGATTAGGATCCGCTTAAATGGCGGATTTTTTATTTTATCGGATCATTTGTACGAAATACAACAATATCTGTAACCTTGGAGCTACACCCTTTGGTGCTAGCAAGATTTAGTTCATAACATCCAGTTTCAGGCTGTTTAAATTGTTTATCCTCACAATTCGGAACATAAGACACAATAACCGTAATAAAACACATGTTAATGCCATTTGTTGTACAATAAAATGGTATTGATGCATAAAAGGATAGTGAGGTGGCCGCATGGTTAATATTTTGGTTGTAGATGATGAGCCGATGATTTGTAAAGGCGTGGCTACCATATTGAAACAGTCGAATCTGGACATCGCTGAGGTGTTTATCGCATATAACGGTTTTGAAGCGTTGGATTTTATACATTTGGAGAAAATCGATCTTGTTTTTACGGATATACAGATGGAAAAGATGAACGGTATTGAATTAATTGAAAATATATTCATGGAAGATCCTACGATTCCAATCGTCATTTTATCCGCCCATGGCGAGTTTGAGTACGCACAGAAGGCGATCCGTTTCGGAGCCAAGGAATATTTGGTCAAGCCGATAACGCCGCCTCATCTCATTTCGGTAGCAGCTAAGTTGCTGGGAGAGAAGGAAGAGAAGCAGCGGCATTTCTCTAATTGGGAGAGCAGCCGAACCCTGTCAGAGCATACTTCGCTCGAGATGAATTATTACTTGAATGAGCTTGTCACCGGAACGGTCCATGAGTCTGAGGTACCTGCCATTATGGAGAAGCTTGGAACCCGAATGAGGGGTACGCATTACAGCATGTTAGTGATCAAATTATCCCTAGATCGAGGCGGCATTCATGATCAGGAAATATCGACGCTGAAGGACCGTAGTCTTCTGAAGTACGCCGCTTTGAATATTATTGAGGAGACCGCGAATCAGTGGTGTCATCTTGTTTTTAATACGCATAATTCTACTTTCTCCTTGCTGCTGCAAATTCCTGAAGAGGAGGTTAGGGGTTCTCAGAGCATTAATCAATTGTTGATGGTCGCCCAGATGATTCACACGAATTTGCAGAAATACGTCAATGTCAAATGTCAGATTGGGATCAGCCGCATTCGGGAGGGTATCACACAGCTGCCTGTTATCTATCAAGAAGCTCTGGAGAGCTTGGGTTGGAGCGAAACACACAAAGGGCATCACATGTTCTACATTGAGGATATCGGCAAAACGACGAACGAGCAGAATTTAACAAACACGCAGGTTGACGAGGCTAATAACCGAATTGTTTATGAGACAAAAACCTATATTGAAGGACACTTCTGTGATAAAGGCCTGAAGCTTCAAGATATCGCCGATGCTGTGCATTTAAGCCCTAATTATTTGAGTTATTTGTTTAAAAAAGTGATGGGAGTCAACATTTGGGACTATGTGACCAAGCTTCGTATGGAAAAAGGGAAGCAATTGATTCTGACCACGGACAAACGCAGGTACGAAATTTCGGAGGAAATCGGTTACGAATCACCAGAGCATTTCAGTAAAATTTTTAAAAAACATTTCGGGTTGAATATTTCGGAGTTAAAACATACGGGTCCGTAAGATGCGACATGATTAGCGTAACAGGACACATCGTCGCTCTTGGCGGTTCCCTTTATAATCGAAAGTGTAGAAACTAACATTTGATGAAACGATTCGAAAGGGGAACCAAACATGAAAGTTAAAAAGGCTTCAGCCATCAGTGTGATTGCACTGACCGTTTTACTCGCAGGATGTGGTTCGAACAGTACCACGACTAGCACAACAAGCAGTCCCGCTTCAGCAAAGGAAACAGCAGCAGCAGCAACGCCTGCAGCCAAAAAAGTGACAATTACAGCCCAAGGCTTCAAGCCTGACCAGAAGGAAAAGAATGATCAGCTTGACCAGCGGATCAGCCGCTTTAAGGCGAAAACCCCGAATGTTGATTTCAAGAAAGACGACTGGCAGTACAACCCGTTGGAAATTGGGATCAAAATGGCTTCGAATAGCGCGCCAACCGAATATACGACGTATGCAACAGAAGGTAAAGTGCTCGTCGACAAGAAATGGGTCGCTGATATTACCGATTCGATCAATGCCTGGGAACATGCTAAGGACATGAATGATCTTCTTTCCAAACCGTTTGTGGTGAATGGTAAAACGTATGGAGTGCCCATCGACGGTTACGTGATGACCATTACGCTGAACAAGAAGCTTTTCAAAGATAAAGGTGTCGAGCTGCCTCCAATGGATTGGACGTGGGACGATCTGTTAACGGCAGCGAGAAAGATTAATGATCCGGCCAAAGGCATCGCGGGCTTTATTCCAATGGGTAAAGGACCGGAAGCAGGCTGGAACTGGACGAATTTCCTTTATGCAGCTGGCGGCGATGTGCAGAAGCTCGATAACGGGAAAGTGGTAAGCGTGTTCAATTCTGATGCTGGTGTGAAGGCGCTTGAATTTTATAAAAAGTTAAAAGACGAGAACTTAATTCCTCAGAACTGGGCCTTAGGGTATGGCGACGCATTGAGCGCTTTCTCCCAAGGACGCGGTGCGATGGTGATGTGCGGAAGCGGCAACGCGGCAGATGCTGCGATCAATGAGGGCGGTATCAGCAAAGAGGATATGGTCGTATATCCAATGCCTTCGATCACGAAAGGCGGCAAGCATACGGGCGTTCTTGGCGGTAACTATCGCGTTATTAATCCGAAGAGTGACAAGGAACAACAGCAACTTGCTTTCAAATGGATTACGGACGAGTACTTCACAGACGACTTCCTAAATTCCACGAAAAAAGAAATCGAAGACCGTAAAGGGAAAAACCGTGTCTACATTCCACAACCTATTAACTACTGGAAGGATTCCTCTGATTTTGGCAAAAAGTATACCGATTTACTGGCTAAATATGACAACGTATTTAAATACGACCCCCAATTGCTCAACCTATGGGATGGTAAGCCTGAAGCTCAGTATGAGGCACAGAAATATTATACCGAGATGGCTAATGTGATCCAAAAAGTGTTCACAACCAAAGATGTTGATTTGAAAAAGACGCTGGCTGATGCATCGAGTAAAGTGCAAACGGAAGTATTTGACAAAGTGAAAGTCGAGTAGCACCGGAACATCGGATCTAAGCCGTTTAGCGGTTTAGGTCCGATTTTATAAGTATATGCTTTCGAAGTAAGTTTTCTAACGAAAACTTTAAGGAGTGTTCAACATGCAAGCAGAATTGCGTGTACGACCTATCGTAGCGAGTAGTACGGTGAAGAAGAAAATCAACTGGTTTTTGTGGGGGACGCTGTTTGTCTTTCCAGAAATCGTGTTATTTATTGTATTTTTATGGGTGCCGATTTTTAAAGGGATTTTCTACAGCTTTTACAATATTGATTTTGTCGATGGCAATCATTTCATTGGCTTGGCTAACTATGTAAGTATTTTTCAAGATGGACTGCTACTCACCTCGATTAAAAATACGCTGTACTATATGGGCTTAGGCGTCCTACTCGGTTTCTGGGTACCGCCGCTTATCGCAATTGTCGTCTCCGAATTAAAATGGTTTCAGGGGGCAGCCCGTATCATTGGCTATTTGCCAAGCGCTGTTCCAGCCATCGTGCTCTATGGGATGTGGCAGTGGTTTTTTGATGCCGTTGGCCCAATTAACAGCCTGTTACAAGCGTTCGGTATCCCAAAAGTGGAATTCTTCAGTCCGAAGATGGCCATGGGTTCGATTGTTCTGCTAGAAACGTGGCAAAGCTTTGGCGCAGCCACTCTCATCTATATCGCTGCAGTCGTGGGTATTCCGAGGGACATATACGAAGCGGCTGAGATCGATGGCGCCTGTGTCTGGCAGCGTATCCGCCATATTACCTTTCCAAGTATCAAGACTTTGATGCTGCTTCTACTTCTCTTGCAGCTGATCACGACTTCACAGGGCTTTCAAGCGCAATTATCGATGACCGACGGTGGCCCGAATAATGCGACGCTTACGTACCTGCTGTGGATGAATCATACGGCGTTCCGTGATCTTGATTTTGGGAAAGCGAGTGCAATGGGCAGCTTAATGTTTTTCGTTTTAATCCTACTGTCCGTGTTATACAATCTGTTGCAGCGTAGAGGTGAGAAGGCATGAAGCGGGATGAACGCGGCATTATTTCGCCATTTGATATGAAAAAAGGCGCTGTGAAAGCCGGTTACACCCTCATGGTGCTGCTGATGATCATCATTGGCATTACGACATTATACCCGTTTTTCAATACCTTTTTTGGTTCACTCAAAACACGTGAGGAATTCTTTGCCTTTCCACCAACCTTTTTTCCGAAAAGCTGGATTTGGACCAATTACAATGATGCATGGAACGGGTTCGATTTGCCATTACTGACTTTCTTGAAGAATACGATATTCATCTACATGGGAAATGTCGTATGCTCGCTGCTCCTAATTGGTTTAGCTGCCTACGCGTTGTCACATTTGAGGGTACCGTTCAAGAGATGGGTGACGCTCTTTTTCTTAGCGACTCTGTTGATACCGCCAGCAACCTACATCGTTCCTAACTTTATGAACCTGAAAAGCTTGGGCATGATCAATACGTACTGGGCCTTCTGGCTGCCGGCTGCAGCGAATGCTTATTTCATGCTTCTGCTCAAAAACTTCTTCGATGGCATTCACAAAGAAATTCTGGAGGCAGCGAGAATTGATGGGGCGAGTGAATTTAATTCATTCATTAAAATTGCTGTCCCACTTTCAACTCCCATTATTGGGACCCTGCTGATTCTGTCCTTCTCAACAACATGGAATGATTTCTACTGGCCTAGCATTGTGATGACTGAAAAGGAGATGTACCCGCTTGCCACAGGGATTTATCGGTATGTGGTGTACTCAACATCGGTTATTCCATGGAGTGTGCGGTTTGCTATCTTGACGATGGCGATGCTGCCGCCGGTTGCATTTTTTCTCATTTTCCAAAAATTTATCATACGTGGGTTAACCGTTTCCAGTGTCAAAGGTTAGGTCAATGAACGCCCCTCAGAATGCTTATTCTGAAGGCGTTTTCTTTTGCTTAAAGGAGATTGCGACCGTTATAGCGAAGCTATGTGTGCAATGAGACGGCTAGGAGTAATAATCTCCGAGGATACGGTTTGAAAGGAAGGAATGTCGGCATGCGAAAAATGCTGCGTAATATGAATTTGATGAAAAAGTTAATCGTATTGCTCATCTTATTCGTCGTCATCCCGATATTGGTATTGGATTTGTTTGTAGCCAAAAAGCTGGAGTCCATTACAGAAGAGCAAGTAGGGAACGCGCTGCTCCAGTTAGTGCGAGGAAGTCATTTGACACTAGACAGAGAGAGCAGTGATTTCGAGGAAAAGACAGAGAAAATCATGATATCTCAGGAAATCCAACAGCTTGCAAGCATCCCGTCCTCATCGGAGTTTGAACGATTTGAAATCTTTAAAGCCCTTGATAAATATTTGAACAACTATTCGACGAGTGCGGTGCGATATTCGTTGTTTTTTTCGGATACAGATAAGCAGTATTCGTTCGTCCCCAATCCGGATCTTCTGAACAATGGTATTTTTTATTCAACAGACTTGAATGCGCTCTCTTGGTATAAGGAGGTAAGTCAGGCGAGAGGGAAAGGGGTTATTCGTGTTATTGATAAATTCGGATACAACCCTAATAATTTGCAAACCGTTGCGTATATGCGTCAATTAAATAGTGTTTATAACGGGGAAAGTGTGATTGGATATTTGGTAGTATCAGGCATCGAGACACCTCTGCAGCAGGATTTTTCCCCTTTTGATAAATATGCGGATGCGGAATTAATGCTCTTAAACCAAGACAATACGGTGCTCGCGACGAATACAGCCAGCTTTGAGATCGGATCATCGGTACATGTTCCTGCGAATCAAGTAGAAGGTGTTTATAAGCTGAAAGAGGCTGGACAAGAGTTCATGTGCGTTCTTCACACAAGTGAATATACGAAAACGAAATTGCTCATGCGAGTTCCTGTTCAGTCGATTATTATCGATCATATTAGTGTGCAGCGATTGGTTGATTGGATCATGGTTATTTATTTCTTTATCTTGATTTTGGCGAGTATATACTTTATCCAGTCGATCTTGAAACCGATCTCTCGACTAGCCCGCATCACGAATTCTTATCATCCAGGTAGACCCTTAGCTATTTCCTTACACTCTGAGAGCAAAAATGAGATTGTTTTACTCAATAATCATTTTATACGCATGACTGATCGCTTGAATCAAACGATTTATGACCAATATGAACTCGAACTGAGGCATAAGGAGATTGAATTATCTATTCTTCATACACAAATTAATCCGCACTTGCTCTACAACACCTTGGAATCTGTATATTGGCATACGCTAATGGAAGGGGCAGCAGAGTCTGCTGAAATGATCAAGGATTTATCGCTAATTATGCGAATTGGGCTTAGCAAAGGGAAGCTTTTAATTCCGGTTATGGAGGAAATCAATCACGCGGAGGCTTATGTTCGCTTGCAGCTATTCCGCTATGAATATGCCTTTCAAGTCCATTGGGATATTGAAGAGGGAGCGAAGCGATTTGTCATGCCGAAGGTCGTTCTTCAGCCGATTATTGAGAATGCGATTCTGCACGGGATTAAGAACATGAGCCAGGATGGGGAATTATGGATTTCGGTAAAAAGCGAGGATGATAATGTCATCATCAGTGTAGAAGATAACGGTTATCGCCGGGTGGATATCGAGATGATGAATGGTATCCTGCAGGGGAAGGAAAATAATCGAGGCTTCGGAATCATTAATGTTCAGAAGCGGATTCAGCTGCATTTCGGCGAAAACTACGGTTTACATTACAGTCTTAGAGAAGATCAAGGTGTACGAGCTTGGATCGAGCTCCCGGCTGTACTTGACGAGAATGAATTGAAATAGCCCCATTAACGGGAAAACGCAAAAGAATGTTGTGAGATATAAATAATTAGTACTGCCACCAAATACCAATCATTGATAAGCTAGTATTAAAAGGTAGTGAGCATAGTGGTCGGTGTTGCAATTGAATTATTTTTCAAAAAAAATAAGTTTGGTTCTGATAGGTGGTCCTTTGCTCATCTAACGGGTACGCGTTAAGCATTAACTTAACTAAAAACGAAAATCAGACCTACACCGTTTTAAGGTTGTAAGTCCGATTTTCCTTATATTAATGGGGGTCTGTTTATATAAAAACCATGATTTATTAATCGAAGATTAAAACTAAATAATGATTGCAATAAAAACATGTTTGGTAAGAAATAGTGATTACTTCGTTAACGGGCAGTAGAGGGTGGTAGGAATTTGTGTTCCATCGACGGACTGTGCGTAAAATTTGAAAACGAAATGACAAATATAAATTCCAAAATATGGTATAATATAGCGAAAGTTATACGTTGATGAAAGAATGATTTTATGTAGTTTGGGAGAGTTGAACTTTGAAGCACAAAAAAACACTGATAATTTTAGTGGTCATTGCAATTACTTGGATTGGTTATGTTGGATACAAATATTATGTTAATTATGCTGTTGTTAAAGTCATTTCACCATATCTACCTAATGCAAATGTCAAAATTGTTAAGACTGAAATCAGAAATATCCCCTCCACCTTTACAGACGAAACCTCACAAAAAGAAATGGATAGTTTAAGCAGTAATGAGGGCTCAAGAACAGTATTTATCAATAATTTAAAAACAGGTGATAGGGTAAAGTTATATTACTTTCGTGTTTTAAACTCTTATCACTATAAGGGAATAAACCTTTCAGAAAAATGGTGCGATGGTTTCTTTGTTTCCGTTTTTTTATGGGATATGCCTATATTGAAACAACGACAGGTAGATTGCTAAGATTGGACATTTCTAAAGTATCACCTAAATGAAAGCACTAATCAATTTTCAGTAGGAGGGGTCATGTTTTTAAAGATAAGTAGAATTACTTAGCAATAATCGTTATTTGTTGCTCTCTTTTTAGTCTAATTACTCAAAACTGTGAATTCATGCCGTATTTGATGTTATTCCTAGCGCTTTTCATGTTAGTGACAGGATTAGCTGAACTTTAAAAAGATAGAAAAAGATTTTGGGAATATATTATCGTTTCTTTATTTGTTTTTATTGCTTCCATAAAAGGTTTCTTATTGTTGATCAACTATTAACTAGATATTTTATTATGCGAAAATCTCAAATAGGTTTTCCACGATTAACGTAATCTGCCCCTTAGCACAACAGGCCACAGAGTTTATCTCCTGAAGCCTGTTTGATCTTTGTTATGGAACTAACGTTCCTCGTTAGTTTAAACTAAAACGCAGCCATTAAACTGAGGGACGCGCGTTTTAAGAAAAATTTTATTATTACCCCCAGTTTTATTTAAACAGTTTTCCTTATCCTAGAGCTAATGAATGGTCAGGAGAGTTGAGCGCATTTTCGCTACTTCGGTTTGACACACAGTGATTATTAGCTCATAGACTCAAAGAAGGGGAATATGGCATTGAAATATAAGAAGAAGCTGCATGATATGTTCCGTAGGAGAAAAAGTAAACGAAACCGGAGATTATTATGAATAAACGAGAACGAATTAAAACAATCTTTTTATATGGTGTTTTCATTTGTTACATAATTTTTTTAATTAAATTATTGTTCTTATCAAGAATTTCACTTTTGGAGATGTTTAATAATCAAAGGACTTTTAATAGGTCAATCAATCTTATTCCTTTTTATAGTATAAAGGAATATTTATTTGGCGGTTCCACGACTATAAAAAAATTCGCTTTTAGTAATGTGGTTGGCAATATAATTATTCTTCTTCCTCTTGGTACTTATTTGTCATTATTCAAAAAAGACAAAAGAGTGATAACCAATTTGTTGTTTATATTCTTTGTGAGTTTATCTGTTGAAATCACTCAGGGGCTTTTAGGCATCGGAACATCAGACATTGATGACATAATTTTAAATTGTTTGGGTGGATTGATTGGTATTTTAGGGTATAAGTTTTTCGCATTTATATTACGAGATGAGAAAAAAGTACGTACCGTAATAACAATACTATCTGCTATAGGATTACCTCGTATATTATATTTAATATTTATGGTGAGATTGAGACTCTGAATTGCGCTAACGGAAACGATAGTTCAATAAAATTAGAGGCTCCATATAAGGCATAATATAAGTCGATGGACAATGTCTTTCGACTCATCGACTTAAGTCTCATACTATCAGTTTACATTATTGATATACTGGATTTGTATTCCAATTCAGGTGAATCGAGGAGGAGAGAAGATGAAATACGCAATATTGGGTCAATCGGGATTGCTTGTTTCTAGGCTGGCATTCGGGGCGATGACTTTCGGATCAGGGAACAATCCCAGTGTATACAAAGTGGACCAAAGCGGCGCGCAGCAGCTTGTTGACCGCGCTTTAGATGCGGGCATTAATTTCTTTGATACCGCTGACGGTTATGCGGACGGGCAAAGTGAAGAGATGCTTGGACGGCTGCTCAGTTCCCGGCGCAAGGAAACCGTCATCGCTACGAAGGGCGGCTTTCGCGTGGGTCCGGGGCTCGTACAAGCAGGTTTATCCCGTAAGCATCTTTTCGAGGCTTGCGAAGCTAGTCTACGTCGCTTAAGCACTGATTACATAGATCTCTATATCGTACATAAAACCGACCAATACACACCGCTGGAGGAAACATTGGAAGCGCTAAACGATCTGGTACGGCAAGGGAAAATTCGCTATATCGGATACTCGAATTGGCCGGCCTGGCAGGCGGCGCAGGCCGTATCGATTCAGCGTGAGCGCCGATGGGCGACCTTTATTAACGGTCAGTTATATTATTCCTTAGTTGGCCGTGACATTGAACATGAGACGGTTCCATTCGCGGTCCGAAATAAAATCGGATTAACTGTCTGGAGTCCGCTCGCTGGTGGCTTCTTGAGCGGAAAATATAGCAAAGAGAACTTGAATGACGCTCAAAACCGCTTAAGCGGTTTTGACTTTCTGCCGCATGACAAAGAGTACGGCTTCAAGATTTTGGACACTGTTCGCGAAATAGCTGGAGTATATGGAGCGACACCGGCACAAGTATCGCTGGCTTGGCTTCTGGCCCAGCCCTACATCAGTAGCGTGTTGGTTGGCTCCAGTAAACTAGCCCAATTGGAAGATAATTTGCGCGCGGTAGAGCTTCAGTTGAGCACCGAAGATGTTGCGAGACTGGATGAAATAACGAGACCAGTTTCCTTGTATCCAAATTGGTTTACGGCCATGACGAATGATTCGCAAATCTCGGAAGTTCTGGGGTATTAGTTGGGTGGATCGGCAAAGTATTATATTAAATTTCTTTTCGGAGAACCGTAAAATAAGGAATTGCGCTAAACATTCCTGTAATGACTAAGATTTGGACTTTGTCAAAAAAGGAGCGCCTCGGTATGATGGGTTTGTGCACGGGTTTGAAACCCAATACCATCAAGGAGGCGCTCTTACTATGAAGTTTAAACAAAACGATGGACAAAATCAACGTATAGAACGAATTTCCACCTCTCATCTAGTAGTAGGTATCGAC
>NZ_JCAUAS010000040.1:0-35428 GCF_059692075.1 Paenibacillus sp. J31P190
TCATTGTAATGTTGTCTCTTCACACTCATGGCGCCGGCACCTCTTCGATTTATTAGATTTATTATCTGCCTGAATCTAAGAGGTGTCCACTTTTTATTCTAAGTCCATTTCCGTGCTTACTCATCTCGGACACGCGGGACTTTCGTCGGAAGTGGCCTCGAAGCATCGCAAATCTAAGCTGTAAAGCTATTTTTCAGCGTTACAGCCACGGTCTAATAAGCACAGTACCTGAAATCAATCCTTTTTCCGCCGGTAAACCCGCTCCGGCCGTCCGACCACACCATAAGACAAGTCGGCGTATAAATCGCCTGAGCTGACTAAGTGCTCGAGATAACGGCGGCCGGTGGAGCGGCTGACACCAATTTCTTTGGCGATTTGATCAGCGGTCAAGCCGCCAGATGCGCTCGAAATCGCTTGCACGATTTTTACTAACGTGAGCTTATCAATTCCTTTGGGCAGGAAAGAGGTGTCTAAGTTGGTTTCCTTCTTGGAAGTTCCAGACATAAGGCGATCCACATCGCTCTGATTGATCATGCCGCTTTCATTCATCCGACTCAATTCACGGTGGAAATTCAGATAGCGCACTAGCGTTTCTTGAAGCCGATTAAAGACGAGCGGCTTAATGATATAATCAAACGCACCGCTGCGTATAGCGTCCCGAATGGCGTCTATTTCTTTGGCAGCTGTGATCATAATGACGTCTGTTTCCCGGTAATGCTGCCGAATAAAGGAAAGCATCTCTAAGCCGCTGGCGCCCGGTAAGTAGACATCGAGTAGGACGAGATGCGGAGTCAGAATTTCCAATTGTTCCTTGGCTTGACCCACATCTGTGGCTATACCGACGACGTGGAATCCTTCTACTTTTTCTATGAATCGTCTGTTAATCTCAGCAATTTTCACATCATCTTCTACGATTAATACTTCAACGGTTTGATTCTGGTGTTCCATGGGGCAGACTCCTTTCTTTGAGATCAGGGATCTTGGGAATCGCTACGGTGAAAATTGTGCCGCCTGCGGGGTTTTTATGAAAGGTAATGTACCCACTCAACTTGCCGACGGCATGCTGGACCAAAGCGAGTCCAATGCCGCGGTGCTCCCCTTCTTTGGTCGAAAAGCCTTTTTCAAATACTGCCATACTCGTTTCCTCAGGAATTCCTACGCCTCGATCCTCACATTCGATAATAAGATCCTCACCAAGGTCGGTTAGAAATAATTTCACATACGGCTCCGTCTGATCGCCACCAGCAAGTACCGCTTCCATGGCATTGTCAACGAGGTTACCAATGATGGTGACAAGCATATTTCGATCAATCTGAGCAGGGATGTCGCTGAATGTGCTTTCGTGATCAATTTCGAACGTTATCTTTAGTTCCTGCGCATGATTAAATTTGCCAATGAGCAGTCCGCCAATCATGGGATCTGGGATTTCTCGCATAATGAACTGTACCCAATTCTGATGTACATCGGCCTCCCGGGAGATAAGTTCAACAGCTTCTTGATACGATTCGAGTTGGATTAGCCCAGAAATGACGTACAGCTTGTTCGAAAATTCATGCGTTTGTGCGCGTAGCGCTTCTGCAAAGCGTTTGACCTGAGACAGTTCTTCGGCCAAACGATACAACTCGGATTTGCTGCGAAAGCTTGAAACTGCACCAGTGACGCCTAATTTTCGTTCAATAATCGGTACCCGATTCACTATCACCTCATGGTCGCCAATGAGCATTTCATGGTCAAATTCGGCTTTCCCCGAACGAACGACTTCATACAATCTCGTATTCGGTATAACGTCTTCAATTTGTCTTCCAGTAATCTTTGCCGTGACAGGCAGCTGCAGCAGCTGAAGCGCATAGCGGTTTGCCATCGTTATTAGACCCTCACGATTAACTGCAATAATTCCTTCGCGAATGGACTCTAGAATCGCCTTCTTTTCCGTATATAATGCGCCAATTTCCTTCGGCTCCAAGCCATGAATGGAACGCCGCACATTATGGGCGATGAGGACAGAGCCAACAAGTCCAACGATGAGAACGATCAAAGAAATCATCTCAATTCGTGTTTGATACGCAGTCGTAATCAGTGCAATGTCCTCTGTCAGGAAGCCAACGGATACGATACCGATCACTTGGCCATTGTCGCCAAATATAGGAGCTTTGCCGCGGAGTGAGGGACCCAAAGATCCAATAGCCTTGGAAATAATGGATTTCCCCTCAAGCACGGGGCCATTATCTCCCCCAACCATTTCTTTGCCTATTCGCTCAGGCAGGGGATGCGAATAACGGATACCTTCGCGGTTTCCAACAACGATGTATTCCGCATCTATTTTCTCGCGTACCGTCTCCGCAATAGGTTGAATGACAGTTGAGGGGTCATTTATTTGAAAGGCATGCCTTATTTCAGGCATACTAGCCACTGTTTCAGCTACCTTCAAGGCGCGTGTACCAATCTGATCCTCAAGAGCGGAGGTCATCAGGTAATAGAAAATGCCGCCTAGACTTAAGATGATGAAGACAAGCAGTGAACAAATAATCAAGATAAGCTTGGTTTGCAGCCTCATTCCGAGTTAAAGCCCCCCGTTTTTGCTAGTATTGTATCATACAGCGCTCTCATTATGAGGGAAAACGCGTTGGAGCCGTCGTGAACAATATGAACAAAATGCCCAAAACGACGTTATTATAATTAATCTTGTTAAACTTTTCAATTTTCTATTCAGGTGATATTCTGAAAGCGCTTCAAAGAAAGCGGATACATGTATAACACCAAAAAGTTGGAGGGGTTTCATTTGATAAAAAATGTATTGGCAGCATCTTGGAAAGTAACATCGATCAGTTTATTAGCAATCTCCTTGGCAGCATGCGGTAACGGGGCAGCTAAACCAACAGACGCAGCAGGTGACAAGGCCAAAGAAACGACAGCTCCAGCACAAGCGGCATCCAAATATCCAGAAAAAGCGCTTAGCATTATCGCTCCATCCGGTGCAGGCGGCGGTTGGGATATGACGGCTCGCACGATTGCCAAAGTATTGACGGAAACGAAAGCGATGGATAAGCCGATTTCAGTTGAAAATAAACCGGGTGGTGGCGGTGCCGTCTTCATGGCGGAATATGCGACGAAAGATGTGAAGGACAATTACAAATTGTTCGTAAGCTCACCGCCGATTCTCATTAACCATCTGAAAAAAGAAGGTAACACGCCTTACGGTTATGCCGATACAACACCGCTTGCTCAATTGACGAAGGATTATGGCGCGGTTGCGGTTGCGGCAAACTCGAAATATAAAGATTTGAAATCACTATTGGATGATATGAAAGCGGATCCTACGAAACTGACGGTTGCTGGCGGTTCTGCACCTGGTTCTATGGATCATCTGGTTTCCATTCTTCCTGCATTTAAATACGGTATCGACCCGAAAAAGGTGAAATACGTATCCTATGATGGCGGCGGGGAAGCAGTAACAGCTTTGCTCGGCGGTAATGCGGATGTGCTCGGAACTGATGCATCCTCCTTGGATCAGTATGTGAAAGCTGGAAAGATCAGAATCCTGGCGGTGGCATCACCACAACGACTTGGTGGCAGCATGAAAGATGTTCCAACGATGAAAGAACAAGGTGTTGACGCTGAATTCTTAATCTGGCGCGGCTTCTTCGGACCTAAGAATATGGATGCGGGTGCGAAAAAGTTCTGGGAAGATACAATAAAGAAAATGGTTGAATCCGATACATGGAAAAAAGAAATGACTGCGAACAATTGGGAAACAGACTATAAAAAAGCGGATGATTTCAAAACTTTCTTAGCTCAGCAAGAAACGCAATTGAAAGATATGTTGACAGCTTTGGGTATGCAGAAATAAGAGAGCCTTGGGATGCTGGGGAGAAGCGAGTTTGCCTTCTTCCCATGCACGAAGGGCAGGAGGTTGAGTAGGCAGATGAATACCATGTTTGACCGTTATGCAGGTATCGTTTTTTTCGCTATTGGCACCACATTTGTACTCGGCAGCAGAAGCATTTCAACAAGTGCTTACGGCAGTAACGTAGGCGCGAATATATTCCCAATGATGCTGGGAGCTTTCTTAGCACTAATGAGCATTCGTCTCATTTATGATACGTTCCGCAAGCAGCAAACGAAAAAACATAAAGAAAATTTGGATTACAAAAGATTTGGTATCATTTTCGTTTCAGCAGTCCTATATGCGTTATTTCTCGAAGATGTCGGATTCGTCATCTCCACGTTTCTCTTTTTAATGATTGGGTTCCAAACGATGCAAAGAGGTAGAATTTGGGTTTCGCTTTTGATCTCAGCTGCATTCTCCTTTGGGGTGTATACGCTGTATGTGAATGGTCTGGATGGTTCACTTCCTGGATTTCCAACTTGGTTAGGCTTCTAAGATATCGCTTACGCAGTGGGTTTGCTAAAAAGCAAGCTCTAAGGAGGTTATTGAAATGGGCACGATTGATTATGTGCTTCATGGCTTGGGTACTGCAATGCAGTGGCACAATGTCGTGTTTGTTTTTCTAGGCGTATTAATTGGTACAGTGGTAGGTGTCCTACCCGGGATTGGACCCATGAGCGGTGTAGCTCTGTTAATCCCGATAACAGCGACAATGACCGCAGGATTAGGTCCTGAGGAAGCCGCGACGAGCTCTATTATTTTGCTTGCTGGTGTCTATTATGGAGCGATGTACGGAGGATCGACGACTTCCATCCTGCTGAATACACCGGGAGAATCTTCTTCCGTAGTAACGACTTTAGATGGTTATCAAATGGCTAAACAAGGCAGAGCCGGGGCAGCGCTTGCGATTTCGGCGATCGGTTCCTTTGCGGCCGGCATTATTTCCTTAATAGGACTTATTTTCCTTGCTAGGCCCTTGTCGGCTGTTGCCATCAAGTTTGGTCCTGCCGAATATTTCTCTCTCATGGTTCTCGGCTTACTCGCAATCAGCGGTTTAGCTGGCAAATCCATGGTCAAAGCTTTAATGATGACAGCTTTCGGACTTCTGCTCGCAACGATCGGGATTGATAACGTATCCGGCGTTGAACGGTTTACATTTAATATTCCGGAGCTCTATCAGGGCTTGGAATTCCTTACCGTGGCTGTGGGTACTTTCGCTGTCGGTGAGGTGTTCAAGACCATTCTGCAGCGAGAAGGAAACGATGGCGAATTGGCTAAAATCAATCGAATCCTACCGACTAAGCAGGATTTGAAAGATAGCGCGGCGCCTATCGCTCGAGGCTCAATTCTTGGATTTTTCATCGGGCTTCTGCCTGGTGCCGGTGCCATTCTTGCCTCCTTTTTCGCTTATATTGTAGAAAAGAAAATCAGTAAAAATCCCGAAAAATTCGGGAAAGGTGCCATTGAGGGTGTAGCTTCTCCGGAAGCTGCGAATAATGCGGCGTCAGGCGGCGCCATGATTCCACTTTTGACACTCGGCATTCCTTCATCCGGTACCACCGCTATTCTGATGGGCGCTTTCATTATGTACAATGTTCAGCCGGGTCCTTTGTTATTCCAAGATCACCCGCAGCTCGCATGGGGCGTTATTGCCAGTATGTTCGTGGGCAATCTGATGCTGCTTATACTGAATATGCCGCTCGTCAAAGTGTTTGCCAAAGTCATTGAAACACCAACGAAATATTTGATTCCATTAATTATCGTGTTTTCCGTTTTCGGTGTCTACGCGGTTCAATATTCAACGTTTGATTTGCTCTTGATTATGGGCTGCGGTCTTGTCGGGTACTTCTTATCGAAAAACGATTACCCGTTAGCGCCGCTGGTACTTGGTCTTATTCTTGGACCGATGCTGGAAAATAACATGCGCAGAGCGTTGACCATTTCGAATGGAGATTTCATGATTTTCCTTCAAAAACCTGTTTCACTCGCTTTCTTGATCATTGGCTTCTTATGGTTGACGATTCCTTTAATCCTGAAGATGAGAGGCAAAAATGTTCTCGTAAACGAAGAAGCATAAGCTGGACGAAAACCCCTATGAAGCTGGGTGGAGCTCTGATACCAATCAGCCTCTATCGGTAGAATAGGGGTTTCATTTCATGGAGTGAAATTCAAATGGACATACTTTTTCTTATCGTGCTCAATGTTATTGTACCTGTATTTTTATTAATTGGAGCAGGCGCTTTTATGCATCGTGTATTTCATTTCGATATGCATACATTGTCTAAGCTCAATGCGTATTTCTTACTTCCAGCGGTTTCTTTTACGAATATTTATCAAAGTAAGCTGGAATGGAGCACGCTGCTGCAAATCGTTAGTTTTTTGCTTCTGCAAAGTATCGCTCTTATCGCAGTGAGCAAAGGAACAGCAAAGCTGGCTAAATTTGATAAAGGCTTGTCTTCCAGCTTCTCAAATAGTGTAGTACTTAGCAATTCGGGTAATTTCGGCTTGCCGGTGTCACAGCTTGTGTTTCAGGGGAACTCGGTCGGTTTAGCTGTTCAAGTTATTGTCACCATTTACCAAAACCTTCTAACGAATACCTTTGGCTTGGTTAATGCGGTTTCTGCACAAAACCAAGGGCAGAAGATGCTGCGGGAGCTTTTGAAAAATCCCATGATACATGCCTTTGTACTGGGGTTGCTGATGCATATTCTGGCGATTCCAATTCCGGCTTTCATATGGCATCCGCTCCAGAATGTATCAAACGCCTTCCTTGCGATAGCACTAGTTACGCTAGGTGCACAGAGTGCTTACTTGCAGTTTAAGCATGTTAGCAGCGTACTTATTTTCAGCCTTCTCGGAAGACTTATTGTCTCACCGATTCTCGCACTAATCTTGATTTTACTGCTCCATTTGGAAGGTACAACCGCACAAGCATTGTTTATCGCCAGCTCGTTTCCCACGTCAAGGAACAGCGCGGTATTTGCATTAGAATACGGGAATCACCCGGAATACGCTGCCCAAGTGGTTCTGCTCTCTACTTTATTCAGCAGCTTGACTGTTACCATAGTCGTGTATGTATCGAAACTATTATTTTAGGCATGATGCCCTAGAAACGAGGAGTTCATTTTGAAAGACACTATTGGCGGCAAAAGCATTATTCTGCGTGTGGAGCTGCAAACGGAAGCCGTTCATTTTGGACAATTAATTACTGTCATTACGGAAAATGGCGGGGATGTTATTGCCATAGACGTTATCCAAACAGGCCCAAATTGGACGGTTCGTGATATTACTGTAACAGCATCCGAACGCAACTGGAAGCTGTCACCAGCGCAATCAAGTTGCTTCAAGGTGTAAAGCTTGTTCATGTATCAGATCGCACCTTCCTGCTTCACCTAGGCGGCAAGATCGAGATGAAGCCTAAAGTGCCGATTCAGAATCGGGACGATCTTTCTCGCGTGTATACACCCGATGTTGCGCGCGTTTGTATGGCGATTCATGAGAAGCAGGAGAACGCGTACAAGCTTACGATTAAGCGAAATACAGTTGCTGTAGTTTCGGATGGCAGTGCGGTGCTTGGTTTGGGTAATATCGGACCCTACGCGGCAATGCCGGTCATGGAAGGTAAGGCGATGCTGTTCAAGCAGCTCGCGGATGTCGATGCCTTTCCAATCTGTTTAGACACGCAAAACACGGAAGAAATCATCACTACGATTAAGAATCTAGCCCCTGCTTTTGGCGGGATCAATTTAGAGGATATCTCTTCGCCGCGTTGTTTTGAAATTGAGGAAAGGCTGCGTGAGGAGCTTGATATTCCTGTATTCCATGACGATCAGCACGGGACAGCAGTCGTTCTGTATGCGGGGCTCATTAATGCACTGAAAGTCGTTGGGAAATCGATTAACGAAGCAAAGGTTGTAATCTGTGGCATTGGGGCGGCTGGTATAGCTTGCTCAAACATACTACTTGCAGCAGGTGTTAAGGAATTGATCGGAGTTGATCGAGAAGGGGTTTTGGTGAGCAGTACTTCGTATAGTAATCCCATGTGGAACGGGTATGCAGAGCGAACCAACCCGAATCAATTAACAGGCTCCTTGCACGAAGTTATCGAAGGGGCGGATGTATTTATCGGATTATCCTCCGGTGGTGTATTGAAGCGGGTCGATGTTGAACGGATGGCGCCGCATCCCATTGTATTCGTGATGGCGAATCCTACACCGGAGATTCATCCCGACGAAATTGAAGACATTGCAGGCGTAATCGCGACTGGAAGGTCTGATTTCCCGAATCAGATTAATAATGTCCTATGCTTCCCAGGCATATTTCGAGCCGCTTTAGATTGCCAGGCTACTACAATTAATGAGGAAATGAAGCTAGCTGCTTCCGCGGCTATCGCTTCTGTTGTAGCCCCGCAAGAATTGAACAAACTGTACATTATTCCGAGTGTTTTCAATCAAGAGGTCGTTAGACGCATTCGGACAGGGGTCATTGAAGCAGCAATAAGAACCGGAGTGGCTCGGAGAATGCCACGCGAATTCAGGTCAGGGGGAGCTATATGAGTGGACTGGACACAAGAGCGATTGTAGAAATCAATCAGTTGGCTAATCAATTTCAATCGAGCATTGTTATCAAAGTGGGCAAACGTTTCATCGATGTCAAAAGCATTCTTGGTCTAAGCATTACGCTTTTCAGCAACGAGGTGTATCATTTAGAAATTCATGGTCCCGACGAAGTTGAGGCTAAGCATGCCATGGAGGAGCTATTTATCAAACATGGACTTCCGCTAAGCGGAGTTTGATCGTGAATGAAGGGTTGTTACGAAAGGGTCACACGAAGTGACAACAGCAAGTGTAACGCCGATTGCTATACCAAGTGGCAACACCAAGTAATAACACCAGGAGCAACACAAGAAGCAATACCAGAAGCAAAGCGAAGAGCAATACCAGGAGCAACGCCAAGCGCAACACCGGGAGTAATGCCAAGAGCAACACGAAGAGCAACACTGGGAGCAACGCCAAGCGCAACACTGGGAGCAACGCCAAGCGCAACACCAAGAGCAATGCCAGAAGCAACGCCAAGTACAACGCAAAAAGCAACACGAAGAGCAACACAAAAAAGTAGCACCAATAGCAACACTAAGAGAAACACCAAGGAGCAATGCCAAGAGCAATACCAGAAGCAACGCCAAGCGCAACACCAGGAGCAAACCAAACGTTGAACCAAAAAACCTTCAGCACCACTTTTAAAGTGGAGTTGAAGGTTTTTTTATCGCAATATTACTGTTCACAGAAGTGGGAGAGGGTCGCAAGTTGTACATCGTACAACAATTTCGTTGATTTCTTCTTGATATACGGATGATGTTGTATGTTGTGCAACAATTTAGCCTTCATTCCTGCTATTGAGCTAGTTTGGGCAGAAATTGGTGTATTTTTTGCAACAATGTCTAGGCATATAGTGGATTCACTTACCTAATGTTGTAAGAAATACAACTTCACAAGTTTCAAAAGGAACCACGATGCGTTATTTATCAAAAAAACCACCTTTTTGAGCATAAAGGGAATATGGATGCGTTATTTTGCCATTTAGGACTGAAATACGGCATTCAAAGCGGAAATAAGTGATTGACGTTCCGTTTCGATAGCCTAATAGCGGCTTTCTATCGCAATAACGCATCGACGTTCCCTTTCATGAAGCTTCTGATTTGTTGAGAGGAAACCAAATCAGATTCGTCCCTGCGCATGAAGTATATTCATTACGATGGACCTGAGGCATTTGCTTTGGTTATCTAATTTATTTCACCTTAAAATGCACAACCGCGCTGTACAGCATTTTACCAGCATTCGGGTCGAACACGATGTGATGCTGAATCGCGAACACGTCCAGCAATAAAGCTTTGTTGTTATCGATTTGTTCGTTGATTTGACGTTCCAACGTCTTCATATCATAAGCTTGAAAAAACTCGATTTTATTATCTATGCGGTCCAAAAGAAAGTCCATAATCTTACTCCTCCCTAAGCTAAGTTGTAAAGTTTAGACAACTTCTCTTATTATAACGTCAATATCTGATATAGGAAGTACATATGAATAGGCGTATACTGTAAGGGGATACATGATCGCATGTTCTGATGGATCGGGAATACCTCATTTGCTAGACAAACTTGTAGTAGGAAGTGATGTCGTTTTGAAGTCTACACGATTATTGGTTGATTTCTTCAAAGAGAAATGGCCGTTGTACGTTGTAGCTGCATTGTCCATTTCTTTAGGCAACATTGTTCATTCGTATTACCCCAAACTGCTAGGCATTTTTACTGATCAGCTGCAGCAAGGACTTTTGAGCAAAACTCTTATAATTGACTACAGTCTAAAGCTGCTGATGATCGGCGTCACATTCGGTGTTTTAACAGCCATTGGTCAGTATATGATCATGCGAAACGGAAGACGCTTCGAGTTTGTTTCAAGAAACCGCTTGTTTAACCATTTCACACAGCTGGGCGCAACATTTTACTCAAAGAACGGCGTTGGTAAGCTGCTGAGCTATGTGATGAATGACGTAACTGTCATTCGAGAATCGATATCCATGGGGATTAACCACATTGTAAACTCGGCGATTTTGATCACAGCTGCCATTCTCATGATGTTATTCAGTTCGATCCCGATCTATTTAATTCTCGTCTGTATATTGCCCTTATTGCTTATTCCTGTTCTAACCGTTCGATTTCAACCAATTATTAAAAAGCATTCCTTACAGGTACAAGAAGCGTTAGGCAAAATGACAGAGTCCGCCGAGGAGCAATTCGGAGGCATACGGGTAGCCAAGAAATTCGCGGTGGAACCAATTATGGTTCGTAGATTCAGCGAAACGGTAGATCGGATTCGCGACAACCAATTGAGATTGGTTCGGCTATCTTCCTTATTTGAAGCACTTATTCCGTTTCTGGGCGCAATATCGCTGATCATCGCGATTGCTTTCGGGGGCTATTTGACCATTCAAGCTCGGATTTCGATTGGTAATTTCGTTGAATTAACGCTATACATACGGATGATGGTTAACCCTTTACAGCAAATTGGCCGCGTCATTAATGCCATGCAGCGCTCTCGAGCTTCGCTTGAACGAATGAATGAGCTGCTCGATTTGAAATCCGAAATTGTACAAAACGAGCTTGCGCAAATATCCGACCTCGATCACGAGGGAATTCGGATTGAACATTTGTCCTTCGCCTATCCTGATGATGAGGACGAAGTGCTTCATGACATAACTCTGACAATTGAACCTGGTAAATCCATTGGCATTATCGGGAAAACAGGCAGCGGCAAATCGACCTTGGTGAAGCTGATGCTTAGGATATACGACCCGCCGGAGGGGACGGTATGGATTGGGGATACGGATATTCGCGATGTGACATTAGAAAGCCTGCGAAATCAAATCGCTTACGTTCCACAAGAGGGGTTCTTGTTTAGCACGACCATCCGGGATAACATCGCCTTTTATAAAAGAGAATCACCCTTAGAACAGGTTGAACGTGCTGCCAAGAAAGCACAAATCCTCTCCAGCATTACATCATTTCCTGAAAAGTTTGAGACGAAGCTGGGCGAGCGCGGTGTCACCTTATCGGGTGGACAGCGTCAACGAACAAGCTTAGCCAGAGGGATCATTAAGGATTCTCCTTTGATGATTCTAGATGATAGTGTAAGCGCTGTTGACTCGGTGACGGAGAAGCACATCATCGATACGATCCGAAAGGAGCGATTGAACAAAACGACCATTTGGATCGCTCATCGAATCTCCGCGTTAAAGCATACGGATGAAATTATCGTTCTTCATGAAGGCAGGATTGTTCAGCGCGGCACGCACGAAGAGCTAATTGCGCAGGAAGGCTTGTACGCCGAGCTTCATGCGATACAAGAGGGAGGTAGCGACGATGCCCAAACGGAGTAACAAAAGCAATGAGGAGCGGCAGAAGACGCGATCTTCCTTTCGTTCTTTATCCGCTTATGCCAAACCGCATAGGTTCACCTTTGCAGCTGTTTTATTTTGCGCGTTACTAGGGATAGCTGCAGATTTGTTTCAGCCGTATCTAGTTAAGATCGCGATTGATGATAATTTGATGATTGGGAAAAGTGACTATCGCTCACTGCTGCTCATCTGTTTGTTTTATGCAGGTCTATCCATCAGCAGTTTATTCTTCAGTTATCTGCAGAATAATTTATTGCAGTTTGCCGGCCAAAGCATCGTCGCCAAAATACGCAAGGATTTGTTCGAGCACATCTTTAAGCAGTCGATGTCTTACTATGACCGTACGCCAAGCGGCAGCCTAATTACGCATGTTTCCAGCGATACGGAAACGCTGAATCAGTTTTTTACGCAGGTTCTTCTTAGTCTGGTACGCGATGGCATGACACTCGTATTCATTATCGTACTGATGTACCATCTGGACCCGCAGCTAACGCTTTACAGCATGATTGTGATTCCCATCATTGTGCTCATAGCTATAAGCTTTCGCAGATATATGCGCAAAACCTATCAGCTTTCGAGGACGCAGCTGTCTCAAATGGTTGCTTTTGCCGCTGAGAATTTATCCGGGATGCATCTCATTCAAGCTTTTCATCAAGAAAAGGAACAGATGAATCGCTTCACTGATCGGAATCTAGGATATTTCCGTGCAAATTTGAGAGAAATTCGTACCAATGTTTTGTTCAATCGTTCCTTTGATATTTTAGGGAATTTATCGGTAGCTTTTATCACCTGGATTGGCGGTATTGCTGTGTTCGATAAAACGATTGAATTCGGAGTTTTGTATGCTTTCATTACGTATATCCGGCAGTTTTTTCAACCGATTAATAACATTACACAGCAGTGGAATACCCTTCAATCTACAACGGTGTCTGTCAATCGAATTTGGAATATCTTCGCCATTCAACCGGAAGTAAAGGATAAGGAAGGCGCGTTGTCACCCTCGTTGTCCGAGGTGAAGGGGGACATACATTTCAACCATGTGCATTTTGGTTATTTGAAGGATACAGCTGTTATTGAGGATCTAGAGCTTCATATTGAGCCCGGTGAAATGATCGGTATTGTGGGGACGACGGGCGCTGGAAAAAGCTCGCTGATAAGTTTGCTTTGCCGCTTTTATGATGTGCAGGAAGGAAGTATCCGCATTGATGGCACGGATCTGCGGGATATCCCGCAGGCGGATTTACACCGAATGGTTGGACTTGTACAGCAGGAACCGTACTTATATGCAGGCAGTATTCTGGACAATGTTCGGATGTTCGATGAAACGATAACGCGTGAAGAAGTTATTGAGGCATGTCGAATGGTTGGGGCAGATAATCTCATTTCACGAATGAAAGATGGTTATGAGACACGCATATCCGAGAGAGGAAGCGGGCTTTCCGCAGGAGAGAGACAACTGATCTCATTCGCGCGAATTATCGTATTCAAGCCGAAAGTACTGATTCTTGACGAAGCTACAGCGAATTTGGACTCCCAAACGGAGCAGTTGATTCAATCCGCGCTTCAGGTTGTAGCCGAGGGAAGAACGACTCTTGTAATCGCACATCGCATCTCGACCATTATGCATGCTAACCGCATCATTGTGATGAGTCAGGGGAAAATTGTTGAAGAAGGGAGCCATGCTCAATTACTTGCGCTTCGTGGCTATTACGAGCAATTATATCTCCATTCACAGGGGAATATGGATGCAGCTCAACCCATCTCATAACATGAATGCGCCGCAACTGAGGGTGTGAAAATAAGCTTTGTCGGACTTCTTGTTAGGAAGTCGTGACGAAGCTTATTTTGCCCCATAAGAAAGAATAAGTTTTGGGTCACGATGGCCCCTTTCTTATCGGCGAAAAAAGCTACATCTAAACGCGCTCGCTCACCTTTGAATGGTCTCGATAGAGGTTTTCTCAACTGATAAGATTTTATATGTTTTGGGTGACAGAGAGGCAACCCTATATACAGGTGAGATATGGCCTGATATCCGCGCTGCGTGCAACTTGCAACGATGTTTTACAGCGTTACAGATGTCTCAGCCATGGCTGTCTCGCGACGTAACGATGATTTTCAGCGTTGCAGATGAAAACAGTGCTGTCTCCCGCGCTGCGTGGGCTTGTAATGATGTTTTACATCGTTTTACATCGTTGCAGATGTCCAAGTAGCTGGAGGGGCTTAATCGAAGGACCTGGCTAATGGCCAGGTTTTTTTTATTATTGTTTTGTTTTGGGGTAAGTGAAGCTTCTCCCCTGGTTACCCCCGTAATAAGAAGGGGCGTTTTGTGCTGATATATGGGAGAACTGCCGAATTAGGATGGTAAGTTGTACAACGTACAACAATTATCCTTGATTTGTTCTGTGAAAGTTGAAGATATTGTATGTTTTACAACAATTCAGCCTATTTATCGCCATTTGGGCTGCTATTGGTAGGAATTGTTGTATTTTCTGCAACATTCGTGAGGAAAACGTGGATTTGCTTACAAATTGTTGTACAACGTACAACAATTCTCGATTGAGTAAGTGTGCATGGTTACACATATGCCTTGGGCGCAATAATATGTTGCGCGCGTCTACCATTAGGCTTTTTTTATCATCTAGATTCCTAGATTCCTAGATTCCTAGATTCCTAGATTCCTAGATTCCTGGATTCTCTACTTCATTTAACCAGAACGGTGTTATCACTTTCCATAAGTTGGATTAGCTTTTTCGAAATAAATAAGCCCTGTACCCTCGTATTTGCGTGTATTGGTATAACTGTCTCGAAAAGAGACAATCGAACCTATTTTACCACCATCCGAGGAAAATGTTAAAAAAGCAATATAGTTACATTATAATATCTTTACAAACAATACTGGAAAAATGTGTTGTTTTATTTATATTACTATACTATACAAATGTATAAAATTGTAAAGTTTTGTTGTCGATTATTGTCGAAGATGGGAATTTTCACCTACAACTTTATAATGGCAAACCTATTGAAAAATAGGGACGCAAAGCTAAAGGGACTACATCCAACAAGGATATGTCAGCCAGTTGCATTGTAGCAATTGGTGGAATAGGGCATCCATGCCTGTGTTTCTCCTTTTTTTTGTGAACATTTTCTTCAAGCAATTCTATCGATAGGAGAGAAATTAATGAGAGAGAAGAGATTAACGAATGTACAGCAATTATTCCCCAGTGAGGATGGAAACCAACAAACGCGTCAAATGGTTTTGCGGCTCATTGAACAACTAGTAACAGGAGTGGATGATCTCAAAAACCCGGATGGCGTCAATCTCAAGGGCGAGAAAAACCGAACAGGGACTTTCTATAACAATCTAATTCGAGATAGCTTCATTCCTAATGGCAGCGTCCCCCTAGAGGAAGTTAATACAGAGCTATTGAAATTGCTGCATGATCATCCTTATCATACGAAATATTTTTTGACGAATATTTTGCCGATGGCAAGCATCCCTGGGATTATGGGCATGATCGCGGCATTTTTGGTTAATGGCAACAATTTATGGGATGTATACGGCCCAGCCGGAGCTGAAGCGGAAGTAAGGGTCATCAGCATGATGTCCAAATTAATAGACTATGATGCGCTGAAAAGCGGCGGGTATACGACGTGGGGCGGGCAAGGAGCTGTATTCTCAGGACTCCGGATAGCGATCGCCAAATTCGTTCCGGACGCTTTGCAAAAAGGTGTTCCCGATAACTTGTATGCTTTTTGTTCCGATGCCGCTCACTACAGCTTGTTTAAATCTATGGAGGCATCCGGCATAGGGAGCGATAGACTGATCAGAGTTCGCACGAATGCTGACAGTTCCATGGATGTGGATGATCTGCGAGTTAAAATGGAAGAAGTAATCGCACGAGGCGGAATCCCGATTTACATTGTAGCTACGACAGGAACAACGGATGCCATGGGGATTGACGATTTGGAACAAATTTATGCTGTGTCTGATAAAGTAGCCGTTCATCATAGATTGATGAGACCACATATTCATGCAGACTCTGCCTTAGGTGCATTCTTTGCTTTCTTTAATGACTATGATTTCACCGCCAATCCACTCGAATTAAAGAAAGATGTCGCTCAGGCTTTAATTTCTATCCAAAGCAAGATGAGGCATTTGCATTTGGCCGACTCGCTATGCTTCGATTTTCAAAAGCTAGGGCAAACCCCTTACCTGACAAGCCTATTTCTGGTCAAGGATGCCGCCGATTTAAGGCTCATGGATCTGCATCCGGATGAAACCCCCTATGTCGGACATCGGGGATACGGACAGTATCATACTGGATATACGTTGGAGTGCTCGCGCATGGCAAGCTCTATCAGTATATACAGCGCTCTGCTTGCATTCGGCATTCAAGGTTATCAGCAATTGCTGGCTCAGTTCGTTGAGGTTAATCTCGCTTTCCGGGAAGCGCTGCGCGAAGAAATCCCTCAAGCTGAAATCGTTAATAACGATAATCCTGGCATCATTACACTATTTCGTATATATCCGGAAGGCAGTCCGCATTTTCAGGAAGAAGTTTCAGGCAAGTGCACCCTTAAGGAAATTGAGCGGAATAATAAATTTAACGAACGTTTATTCGAAATGCTTGGGAATCATCGCGACCGCATATTCTTTGGCGACACCAAAAAGCATTTGCTTGTTCAAACGAAGGATGCTAATTCTATTGCTCTGTATGCGACAAAGATTTTTGTCATTTCTCCTTATACGGAGACCAAACATGTACATGAAATTATTCAATATTTGAAGGAAGCTGTAGTGCAAGTCTATGAGAAATATTCCGAAACATCGCTATTAAGCAGGAGGTAATTGAAAGTGGCAAAGCATGCTCCAAATAAAATAATAAACTGGTTCAGAGGACAAATCGCGGTGAAGATGACGAGCAGTATCTTACTGCTGCTGTTATTCGTATGCGCAGCCTTCACCGTCTCTTCCTATTTGGCCAGCAAAAGTTTAACAACGAAGCTTGAGGATCAATTTGTTCTAAGATTAACGACAAACATTGAAAATGTTTCAAAATATATGACTTCTATTCCCGAACATGCAGATGAAATTACAGGTAAAGATAAACCGGCTTATAGCAAAATAAAACAGCAATTTGAACAATTTAAAAAGCAAGACTCTCTTGAGAATGTTTATGTCTTGCAGAAAGTTCAAAATAAAGATCAAATCGTCATTTTAACCGGCGTTGATGAAGATTTCGGCACCGAGTATCCCTTTACGCCTGAAATGAACACCGCGATCAAAGAAAATAAATTAATGATCAGTGAGATTTACAAGGACGAATTTGGTATACATAAATCTGTCTTTGTTCCCCTCAAAAACGTTAAAGGCGAAAACGTCGGAATTGTCGGGATTGATTTAGATGCCTCGGTCGTTCCCAAAACGAAGCAAGAATTGTTATGGACAACTTTTACAATTACCTTAATCGTTATAGTTATAGGAGGTCTGATAGCCTTCTTCATAAGTCGAAGTGTGACGAGACCAGTCATTCAACTGATGCGTGTAACAGAAAAGGTTGCTGCCGGAGATTTATCTGCACAAGTCGCAATCCAGCGAGTAGATGAGATCGGTAAATTGGCAAATGCTTTTAATGAGATGCGTCAGAATTTAGATTCCCTGATCCGCCAAATATTTTCTTCATCCAACCTTATTACCAATACCAGCGCGCAATTGTATCAGTCTGCGGACGAATCCAGCTCTAGCAGCGCGCAGGTTGCCGTTTCCATGAACAGCATGAACGAAGGGGTTGCTGAAGTTGTTTCTTCCATTACAGAGAGTACTTCATCCATCGTTGAGATCAATACGGAATTATCAGAGGTAACATCCGAAGTCAAAGAGATGCAGGAAATGGCCCATAAGGTAGGTGCACAATCTGCTGACGGCCAACAGCTTGTTGAGAAGACATTACACCAGATGAATGTGATTCAGAAAGAGATGAAGCATTCCCAAGAAGCCGCGCAGCAGCTAGGGAACCGCTCGAAGGAAATCGGGGAAATTATCCATATCATCACCGAAATTGCACAGCAGACGAACCTACTAGCACTGAATGCGTCCATTGAAGCGGCACGGGTTGGAGAACAGGGGAAAGGCTTTGCAGTTGTAGCTGGTGAAGTGAAGAAGCTGGCGGAGCAGTCCACGAGAGCCGCAAGCTCGATCACCGAGCTCGTTTTCAGTACCCAAAATGACAGCCTTCTTGTCATGGAGAGTATTGTTCAGGGAAATCAAGCAGTCGAACAAGGTCAAAGCTGGATTAACGATACGTATGAAAGCTTTAAAGTTATTTTTAACGGTATTTCTGTTTTCTCCAATCGGACAGATCACTTAATCGATACATTAGTGAGAGCGGAAAGATCCTTCGAGATTATTTCTAACGCCATGCAGAAAATCTCTGGTATTACAGAGGAACAATCTGCAGGCTACGAGGAAGTGGCGGCTGCTGCTCAAGAGCAAAGTGCTTCCATTCAGGAAATTACTTCGGCTATTCGCCAATTATCTGATATGGCTGTTGTCCTGCAAAGTTCTGTTCAAAATTTTAAGATTACAGATTGAATATAATGACTTCTTTCATTTGATTGCCAGCCCAGTGCTGGCTTTTTTATTTGAAATCCATTAATCATCCTTAGGCTAATGATCTGGTACTAGGAATAGATAGTACTTCTCAAACTACATATCTCTAGTACAATTAGAAGTAAGCGAGAGGAGGAATATTCATCATGAAATCCAAATTTGTAATGATTCAACTAGGCTATGTATTGGGAGCAAGTGCTCTACTAACCGCCATTGTATATTTTTTTGCTACGAATTGGGAGAAATTGAACCGCTGGGAGAAATTCATTCCTGTCTTTGTGCTCATAATGGGCTTTTACGGCTTATCTGTATGGCTTTCGCGCCAAAATGGCAGGCAGTTTCTAAGTAAACTTAGCTTGTTCGCAAGCTGTATATCCTTCGGTGTAGGTGTTGGACTCATTGGGCAAACCTACAATTCACATGCGGACAGTTACAGCTTGTTCACCGTATGGTTCATTCCGGCATTTTTGCTTGCCTTATTAACCAGATGGCAGCCCTACTATGTACTGGCCTATATTTTAGGCCATCTCGCTTACGGAATTTATTTCTTTGGGCGTTGGGGGGTAAATTCAGATGCGGAAATCATTCAAATCACCATCTGGCTCGGAATCGCCATTGCAAATGGCATCTTGTATGTTCTGAGCGAGAAGGAGCGTATGTACTCGCCATTTCTGAAATGGATCTCTTTTCAAGTTGGGATGGCGGTTTTAGTCATGGCTTCAAATTCACATGCGTACGAAAAGTACGGTATCATTATGAACTTGCCTCTCATCCTAGTACTTGCGGCAGCCGTTTACTATACACACAAGACGAGGAATAAAGCTTATCTATTTTTTGCCGGTCTGTGGGTATCGATCACGGTGACAGTCAAATATATCGAGCTTATAATCCAGTATTATAACGAGTTTTTTTTCATTGCCAGCTTGTTGTTTATTATCTTGTTCATCTTTGCGAATGTGAAGTTCATGAACTTTATTCGTTCTTGGAATCCATCTTCCAAGCAGTTGCAACCGGAAAATCGCTCAGATCTAGAAGCTGCGGATCAAGCAAAGCCGGAAGGAGATTTTACCAAATGGGTCGTCCGTGTCCTCACCGTTTCGGTCATCATCATTGGTTCACTTCTGGGAAGCTTGACGATCATTGGGATTATCACTGTTGTACTAGGATTTAATGAACCGGAGAATATACTAATAGGCTTTGGGTGTGTCACTGTCATTGCGATGATCATAGCAAAAAGACTAAATTCATTAGTGCGATACACGATACTCATTAGTGGATTGCTGCTTGGAGCAGGAGCGGCTGTATTTACGGAGAATGTTCCAATTCTCTTGGTTTTTCTGGCGCTTACGATTGCAGCTTTTATCTACATTGGTGGGTTGGTACATCGTATATTCTTTTTACTTGCTGCTGTCATTATTGCTTCCTTCGTACTTTTCAATTGGATTGATAGCGGTACTATTGTTCTTACCGTACTTACCGGCTTATTATTCGTTATGTTTGCCAGTGGTCAGGTCATAGCAAATACGGGAGTCAGACAACCAATACTTTACAGCAGTTTTCCTTCATTTCTGATAACTTTTTTTGCCTTAACCTTTATGGCGGAGTCATCTTGGTATTATATAGCCAATGTGCTGTTCTTTATCGTCGTTGTTCTCGCTTTGGTCATTAGCAGACAACTGCAAATCAAATGGATTTACGCTTGGTCAATGAGCTTCTGGATTGCTTTCCTGGTATATAAATATTACGATTTGGCCTGGAAGCTTCTGCACAAATCGATTAGCTTCGCGGTCATCGGGATTTTGGTTCTTGCCTTTACGGTTTGGTATGAAAAAAGACATCGTTCTGAAGCGATTGAACCAGTTGAGGCTAATTCTAAATATGCTATGAACCGCTGGATTATTGCTCTGCTAGTTCTGCTTCAAGTCATGGCAATGTCTTTACAAATTGGTAAAAGTGAGTGGCTGCTCGCTCACGGACAGCTGATTAAGCTGCAGCTTGAACCGCTTGATCCACGTTCACTCATTCAAGGTGACTATGTGCGTTTGCGCTATACGATATCTGAGCCGCCTCTATTTGTAAATAAAAATGATGAGGCAAGTTCTAAGGGGAAAATTACAATCATTCTCGCTCCGAACCAGGCGACAGGTGTTTATGAATACCGCCGCGTATATACCAAAGGGGAAGCTTTAGCTCCGGGAGAGGTTCGTATAAATGGAAACAAAGTCGGTTATGAGGGTATTGAATACGGGATCGAGACTTATTTCATTCCGGAAGGAACAGGCCGTGTATTTGAACGGGATGCCAAGTTTGCTGAAGTGAAAGTTTCTGCTGGCGGCGATGCGATCCTTGTGCGTTTATTGTTACAACCAAGTGTTGTCGAATAAAGATTAATGTGGTAAAATTACCCGATCTTTGCTTAAAAGAAAGGGGGAAGTGTTCTCATGTGGCTTATATTTTCAGTACTTGCGGCTGCCAGCTTTGGGCTGCGAGGCATTCTATATCATTGGACCAGTCAGCAATCGCTGAATCGTAATGTGCTGCTCTGCGGCACATTTTTTATGGGGGCGCTCGTCAGCATTGGCTGCGCCCTTATTTCACAGCAAGAGTGGACGGTATCAGCTCTGATCGGTGTTCAAATGGGATTGTTCTCCTTTGGAGCCAATGCCAGTATGTTCAAAGGCTTTGCAGTAGGCAAAGCCTCTTTAGTTGCCATCCTCACCGGTTTACCATCGGTCGTTGTGGTTTTCGTCGCATTTCTACTTTGGGATGAGCGACTTAATTTATGGCAATTCTTTGCCTTCCTTGTGATCGTAGTAGGTATTTTATTCGTTCGTTACTCGAATGATATTACCCTTAAGAATCTGCAAGGAGCCGGATGGGGAGTGCTTGCTTTGTTTCTTTTTGCCGGAAATGATTTGTCTAGCAAATGGACAACCATCGTTTCTGCGCCATTGTTTCCAACGCTATTTTTTATGTTTGCAACAGGGACATGCTGTTTCGGATTATGGTGGTTGAAGGACAGGGCAAAGGATAAAGGAGAGGAAGCCGCGCCAGCCAGTTGGACAGAACGTAGAACCTTCCTGATTGGAATGGTCGTCGGGATTACAAATGTCATAGGCATGATCTTCATTATCCATGCGTTCGATCAGGGGAAAACGGGATTAGTTTCCGCCGTTGTTGCACTTAATGTATTGATAGTCTTATTGTATACACGATTTGTTTTGAAGGACAAATTCTCAAAAATGGAGCAATCCGGTTTAGCTTTAGCATTCATTGGCATTATGATGATGAAATTAGTTGGATCTTGACAACACCTTATTATTGCTGTAATATTCAGTAAATTCTTAATTTCATAAGCAACATTGGTGAACAGGACAGTAATTCTTGTCGGACAGTCGCAGCGAGCCGGAGCAGGTGGGAACCGGTACGAAAGTCAAGAGTGAAGCGGGCCTGGGAAATGGTCTTCCGAAAGTACGTGTAGGGAGATCCGGCATAAGCCGTTATCGTTGGAGTGGTTAAACCAGTGGTTTAACACTTAGAGTGGTACCGCGGGAATAAACAGCTCTCGTCTCTTATTGTAGAGACGGGGGCTTTTTTGCGTTTTTCCGATAAAAACATGATTAGCTTCGCATCATCCGATTAGGAGGAGTATTCCATGATTCAGCAGCTTTTAACTAATGAAATCGAGTATCATGTAGGTGTTTTATTTCAAGAGTACGGAATAGAACAACCTGTGACGCTGAAAATCTTGACGGAACACCCAGCACACGCAGAGCACGGGGATTACAGCACGAATGTTGCTATGCTTTTAGCAAAAATAGTACGTAAAGCTCCTTTGCAAATCGCACAAGAGCTTCAACAGCGCATAGAAAAGAACGGGTGTGTTCAAGGCTTATTTGCCAAAGTCGCTGCGGTGCCGCCGGGGTTTCTGAACTTTTATATAAGTTGGGATACCTGGTCTTCTGGTCAATATGGAGCTGCAAAAGAGCTTATTGATCAAAGAAACAAAACGAAAATTTTGATCGAACATACATCAATCAACCCGAATAAAGCTGCTCATGTTGGCCATTTGAGAAATTCATGTATCGGTGATACGTTGTCCCGCATGCTCTCGCAAGCAGGGTATCACGTGGAGGTGCATAACTATATTGATGATCTGGGGAATCAGTTAGCAGATACAGTGGTGGGCATTCTTCATACACAGACAGAAGAGACTTTTCATCGATTTGGCGACTTTTGTTGGGAGACCTACGCGAAGGTGAATCAGGCTTACAAAGTGCAGCCAGAGCTTGTAGAGCAGCGTTCTACAGTTCTTCATGCGCTAGAGAGCGGGCATTCCAATCTTGCGTGGATGGGTGCTTTGGTGGCGGAAAGGATCGTTCGCGAGCAGTTGGAAGAAATGAAGCAATTCGGTATTAAATACGATGTGCTGGTTTGGGAAAGCAGTATTGTGAGAGCGGGATTTTGGGATACAACCTTCGAGCTGCTGAGCCAAACAGATATGTTTCATAAGGTGACGGATGGGAAATTAGCAGGCTGCTGGGTACTGAAGAACCTAGAAGAAGGAGCTGTTTCAGTTGGAGAAAGCACGGATTATCAAGGGGATAAAGTGCTAGTTCGTTCCAATGGTATTTTAACGTATACAGCGAAGGATATAGCCTATCATCTATGGAAATTCGGTGTGCTGTCGAATGATTTTGTATATCAAAAATGGGAGGACGGACTATGGTCCACAGCTTCCCAGGGCAGAAAGAAATCGATAGGGCAAGCGGATGTCGTCATAAATGTCATTGATTATCGTCAGCAATACCCGCAGGAGATGGTTAAGCTAGCTCTAGAAGTACTGGGCTATGAGCAGCAGGCGAGTCAGCTTAAACACGTGAGCTATGGGGTCGTTTCCTTAAGCCCGGAAACTGCTGCAGGACTGGGCATTGATATTTCGGCTGGCAAAAGCTCCTATGCGATGTCTGGGCGCCAAGGGATTGGAATTAAAGTCGCGGACCTACTCGATCGCATGGAGAGAGTCATTGACGCTAAACGCTCAAGAAAAGCGGGGATTTCCAGCAGATCGATTGCTGCGGCTGCTATCCGTTATTATTTGCTGAAATATCAGCTGCAAACAGAAGTTATTTTTGACTTGGAGCAAGCGACGGAAATAACCGGGAACACGGGCGTCTACCTGCTTTATGCATACTCAAGAGCTAACAGTATTTTGGACAAAGCAAAGAAAGATCCTCGACTTCATAAGATGGAGGCAAAGTTCGATGGGACTCTTTTGGAAGAACAGGAATATCAGCTTTTGAGGCACGTCGCCTATTGGCCCGAAACACTGGAAACTGCCACTAAACAATTGGCGCCTAGCATGCTCTGCCATTACGCTTTCGAGCTAGCTTCGCTTTTTAACCATTTCTACAGTGTTTGTCCGGTTTTAAAAGGCAGTGAAGAAAGCATAGCCCATCGCCTCTGGATCACGCAAACGTATAAACAGACCATGCATCAAGTACTGGAAGTGCTGGGTATGCCGACGCCAAAACGATTGTAACCGGAAAAACGATTGCATGTATCCTATGCACTCGCCGAGACAACCTGTCACTCTTGCGTTCAAGAGGAGGATGAGCTCGTCTTTGCTTAAATCACATGTGAACACGCACCTCCCCCGTAAGCAACATCATAGTAAAAGGAGGCAATGCCATTTCGATTAATGCTTCGGAAGTTGGGGTTGTCTGCATTCGACCTGAAAAATGCAACATAAGCTTTCTGATCTTGATCAAATGCGGTACAATAGGGATATTCGTGCCAATTTGAATGATTCAGGAGGCTTTAACCACAATGACAGAAAAAGATATCGACACACAAGCTCCAGTAGATAACGAACAAGATCAAGAACGCGAACAGGCCCAAATCATTATGACTTGGTTTCAGCACATTCAAGAAGTAATGAAAGAACAATTTCCCGAATATGAAGTAGATGGCCAGATTGGCAATAATCCGACTTATGGTCCAATGTTTGCCTTCACACTTAAAAATGATGAAAAGTCCACATCATGCGGATTTTTCTTGAATGAAATTATGAGAAACTTCCAAACGAATCCGAATGCGGGGCTGTGGTTATCGTCCTTCTTCGTAGATTTGTTGAGAAGCCCAGAAAATCATCCGCTGCCGAATCCTCCACAATCGGAAGATGAAGCCAAAGAACTGCTGGATAAACATATTGTTCCTTATTGCGCGGCTACTGTTCGTGAAGAATTCCCTGATCAAAAGATCTATGTTGACTTGGAGCTTCATGAGGAGCATGGTCCAGTCCTCGAGGCTGGCTTCGTAGCTGTTGAAGATGGCAATAATACATGTGCGCTTCCGCTGCAATATTTAATGACGTTATATTTATTGAATCGTGACCCGGCAGAGCCTTTAATTCAAGCAATGTATCGGTTGTATGAAGAAAATAATTTAGGCCAATAGGGATGATAAGTGAACAGCCAGGAGGGTTTCCTCCTGGCTGTTTGGTTTGGTTGAGGTTTGGTTTTATTTTGATTGATTTAATTTGATTTTTGTTTGATGTGATGTGATTTGATTTGAGGGAACTTGAAGTGGAGTAGTTTTCCTATTAATAGGGATTTTCATTGTTTGCTACATGAGAAGTTGTACCACGTACAACAATTTTCTTAGTTTCTCATCTCTGAGCTGGAACTGTTGTAATTCGTACAACAATTTGGTCGATTTTTGTTTAAAAGGGCTACTTATAGTAGAGAATGTTGCAATTTTTGCAACATTTTCCAAGAGGCATGCTACTTTGTTTGATTTATGTTGTAGAACATACAACATTGTTTCATTTATAGTTTGGAAGTTATGCAGTGTCAGAGAGAAATGTGAAGGTGGGAGTAATGTAAATAAGAAGAGTAAGAGTAAGATACTTCCTACAAACGGAGATATTCCTCATAGTTTCTAATAATCGGAAGTGAAGAGAGAGAACCAAACTTCACATATTTCATCGCATGCGACGTATTAAAGAGCACAACGGTATCGCTTGGACGCAGCCATCCGCTGTCGCAGAGGGCGAGCAGACCTGCCCAAGTTGCCGAGCCTTCGGGGGACGCGGAGATGCCCTGCGAGCCCAAAGCGCGAGTAGCCTCGGCAATTTGGCTCTTGGAGAGGGCGAGGGCTGTGCCGCCGCTTTGTTTCACAATCGACAGGATGAGCGCCAAGTCTGGTGGATTCGGTACGCGCATACCTGTCGGACTAGCTTCTAATCCGGCAGCTTGGGCACTTCCAGCTTGTCTGCATGCGATGCCATCGACAATTGGCTGGCATCCCTCTTCCTGCACGCAGACGAATCTTGGCAGGGGACCGTCAATCCAGCGAAGTGCTTTGAGCTCGTGGTAAGCTTTCCACATGCCAATAATACCGGAGCCGCCGCCAGTTGGATAGATGATGACGTCGGGGAACGTCCAACCAAGCTGTTCGGCTAGCTCAAGTCCCATTGTTTTCTTGCCTTCTACACGTCCGGGCTCCTTCAATGTGCCAACATTTACCCAACCCTGATCTTGTTTACCCGCTTCAATGATTGCTGCTGCATCATGAATGAAGCCATCTACGAGGTAGGTGGCTGCTCCATATAACGGACATTCGTCCACGATTAATGGCGGGCAATCCATGGGGATAAAGACGGAAGCCTCGATCCCGGCACGTCCTGCATAAGCAGCTAATGCGCCCGCGGCATTTCCATTGGATGGAACGGCCGCTTTCGTCGCTCCCGTTTCTTTGAGCAAGGAAACAGCGACGGAGAAGCCCCTCGACTTAAAGCTCCCCGTTGGGTTCTGCTCTTCTCTCTTGATCCATAGCCGTTTAATAGGCAGTCTCTGCTCCCATTCCTGCATGTGCAGTAGTGGCGTCCAGCCTTCGCCTAAGGTGATGATACAATCAGGATTACTCACTGGAAGCAATTCTTTATATCTCCACATCGATGGGTAGCGTGTTTGTAAAGCTTCCTTCGTTAACGTTCTAGCTATGTGCTCCAAGTCGTAATCGACCAATAAAGTGCCACCGCAGTCGCATTTCATTTCTTGATAGCGGAAAGGGAGCCTTGCAGAACATCGTGAGCAATAAAGCCCCAATCGGTTCATCTTCGGGCCTCCTCAAAGTTATCAACTGGATAACGATCGTAATTGTAAAAAGAGTTTTGCTATTGCAAACTCTTATTTAGACTATTACCAAGAGGAGAAGAAGGAAACGGCTTGTGTCTTTTGATTTATTTTATTTTTCAAACTTATAATTGCGATTAGTTATCTGGTTTGTTTCCGCGAAATGACTTGATCTTGTGGAACATCGACTTATCTTTCAGTTTCAAAAATAGCTCAAGCATTGGAGCGAAATTAACCTCAATTATCCAAACATTCCCCTCTTTATCAAAAGCCATATCAATCCCCATCGTCCGCACCCAAGGATAATAAGGACCCAATTTCTTAGCGGCTAGCAAGGCAACTTTATCGAGCTGTGAGAGGAGATCAGAAGCTCGCATCTTTTTGAGCGCCGAGTTTTTGAGAGCATGTTCCACCGATACGACCTTGCCGCTGCTCATGCGAATATTCGTTACGATAAAGCCTTTTCCGGCCACTTTGGCCAGTTTACCGGTCACTTCCCAAGGTGAGTTGAGGTGTCGCTGTACCATCACTCTGAGATCAAAGGGCCGGTCATTCACCGTAGCAAGCGGAATTCGCTGCTGAATGATGTTGTTCTTGCGCGCTTTCTTTTTGATATAGGCGTTTAATTGGGTATGCTCTGTAAAATTTTTCTTCTTAGCGCCATCCTGTACCTCATATGTGGAAGAATCCATCTTTTTGATCCGAATGACACCATTGCCCCCATAGCTCCCAGTCGGTTTAATGATGACCTGACCGTATTTTTTTATCATACGCCAGAAAGAGCTCTTCCGCAGCCATGCTGTTTCTGGAAGATTCACACTAAGTGTAGACGATTTCCGCAGCAGCTTATATTTGGTCCATTTGCTTGTGTTTAGCTTAGTCATTGGATTTCACTTCTTGCTTGAGAATAACTAGATCATGTTCTTCAACCCGGAGCAATTGATTGCGTTCATCAACGAAAACCACTTGGGGTTTGAGGTTGTTAATTTCGGCTTCATTCATGAGTCCCATACTTAGAATAATAACGAGGTCGCCAGGAGCAAAAAGGTGGGCAGGGGGACCATTCAAACCGATCTTGCCGCAGCCTTCCGCCGCAGGTATCGCGTATGTTTTCCACCGGGTGGCGTTTCGCAGACTTGTGACTTGAACCATTTCATAGGGTAAAATATTCGCTTTGCGCATCAATAAACCGTCTATGGTAATGCTTCCAACGTAATCCAAATCGGCTTCCGTTACCGTCGCACGATGGATCTTCCCTTTACACATTAGTCGCTGCATATGCAGTAGCTCCTTTAACATCACATTGGGTTTTCATCACAAAGTATGACTAAGGCCGGTCTCCTGGTGTAGGCAAAAGCCAATTTCCAAAGAAAAATGGGTAAATGCCACGCTGAAATAGGGCTATGATATACTAATTAAACGGATATATGTAAAACTTGGGTAGATGGGAGTGAAAAGTTCTGCAGCCTATTCTGGTTATTGAAAATCTATATAAGAAGCATCCAAACGAAGGCCTGACGCCTTTAATGGAGCAAATAAGTACGAACGTATTGCCCAAAGATCGTATTGCGATTTTAGGTCCTTCCGGCCAAGGGAAGAGTACACTGCTTCGGATTTTGTCCACCTTAGAAAGCATGGATGGCGGAAGCTTATCTTTGCATGGACGACTTGTTGCGAGTTGGGGACCAAGTGAATGGCGGAAGAAGGTCTGTTATGTCCCCCAACAACCGGTTATGCTGCCTACTACGGTCGCAGACAACCTAGCTTTGGTGAGTAAATTGCATCAGCGTAATTTCGATAAACCATTGGCGCTAAGCTTGATGGAGCAGGTTGGCCTCGGTGACCTGAATTGGTCTCAGAAGGCGGCTGATTTATCTGGAGGACAAAAGCAGCGTGTTCAACTAGTACGGTCAATGCTGCTTGGAGCGGACATCCTCTTACTTGATGAAGTGACATCTGCACTGGATTCACAGAGCAAGCTAGCAGTAGAAGATACCCTGATGAATTGGCTTGATGAGCGCGAAGGCGCGCTAATTTGGGTGACACATGAGATGGAGCAAGCCAAGAGGGTAGGCAATCGGTTTTGGTATTTGAATCATGGATCATTAACTGAATCTGTGCCGAAGGAAACGTTTGAATGGACGGATTCATCTTCAGTCGAAGGGGGGATGGATTCATCGTGTCTACGCTAGCGTTAGGCTTTACACTGACCTTTGTCATGATTACGGTGGCCTTATCTAAATGGCAGAAGCTTGGGCTTGAGAAGGACATTGCCGTGGGAACCATTCGTGGAGCCTTGCAGCTGTTGTTCATTGGGTATGTGCTTCACTTTATTTTTCAAACAGAGCATTGGGCACTTATCTTTATTATCATTGCGATCATGATTGTGGTTGCTACACATAATGCGGGCAAACGCGGAGAAGGGCTAAAGGGAATATATTGGAGAATAGCTGCTGCAATTGCTGTAACGGAAACGTTGACAATGTCACTCATGCTGGGTTTACATATTATCAAGCCAACGAGCCAATTCATTATCCCGATAAGCGGTATGACTATTGGTAGTTCGATGATTGTTTGTGGATTATTTTTGAATCAAATGAACCGTGAGGTGCAGTCGTCGCGCGGGGAAATTGAAGCACTGCTAGCTCTCGGCTCTTCGATTAGACAGGCCATTCAGCAAGCACTGCAGCGCTCCGTGAAGGCCAGCATGATTCCAACGATAGACGGAATGAAAACTGTTGGACTCGTTCAGCTTCCAGGAATGATGACGGGGATGATTATCGCAGGCGCGAATCCTGTGGAGGCGGTTCGTTATCAAATGTTGATTTTGTTTGCTTTCACAGCAGCAGCGGCAATTACAAGTATCATTTTGAGCATACTTAGTTATCAATTATGGTTTACTCGGGAAATGACGTTGAAATAAAGGGCAGGTATTTCCCGGGGAACCGCACAAAACGACATGTTCAGAGTACAGCAAGAAGCGTCCGATTAAGTTTACTCGGACGCTTCTTCGTATGAATGATCGGTTCAATGGAAATAAAAATGGAGCCTCAGCTCTGATTCAGCCAATTAATTTAATGCCGCTAATCAATACCAGACTTGCAATAATCGTGCGCAAAACATTGGTCGGTGCCTTAGCAGAGAGCATGCTGCCGATAACGACGCCGGGAACGGAACCGATGAGTAGATTAAGGACAAGTGTATAATTCACATTCCCCATACTGGCATGCAGAATGCCTGCTGTCGTTGCAAGGAAAAAAGCGTGAGCAATGTCAGTTCCGACGAGCTGAGCTGGGTTCATACGGAAAAAGTAAAGCATTGCAATAGCGTACAAGGAGCCGGATCCAATGGACGTAAGCCCTACAACAAAACCAAGTACAGCCCCAATTGTAATGGTTAGTCCTCGTTTCTCCTCCAAAGATTGGAGCTGCCAGCGATTTTCTTTGATCTTGTGGCCGAAGAAAACTTTAAACAAAGTAGCAAACGCCACCAGAATCAAGACATAACCAAGAGCATGCTTAATAATGATCTCCTGATTATGAAAGAACGAATTGAATAATTTCAAAAAAATAACAGCTGCGATAACACCTGGAATACTACCCATGGCCAGCATTTTAACCAGCTTGAAATCTATCGTTTTCTGCCGCCAATGCTGAATCGTGCCAAAAAGCTTTGTAATCGAATTATAAAGAAGGTCTGTTCCCACGGCAATTGAAGGATTTATTCCAATCAGGATTAAAATGGGGGTGAGCAGCGAAGCTCCGCCTACACCAGTCAATCCGACCATAAAACCAACAAATACACCCATAAATAAAACGGTTAAAGTCATGTTGTCATGTCCCCAATCCAATTACCCACTAACCATATTGGATTAATTTTATTATATAGAAAAGCATTATGTAAAGGAAAATTTTTAACTCTTTTTGATTTGACTTCATAATGCTCTGAACATGCTATTCATTCATTCTGGAATCAGTTACAATATGTGGATGTGAAAAAAAGTAGGTTTTAGGAGGGGACATCCATTAGAAATCGAACAACGGTTATGGTGAGTATTGTTTTGGCGGTATTAGTGTCATCTATCGATACCACGATTGCGAATACCACAATGCCGATTATTGTGAAAGAAATTGGTGGCAATGACCTGTATGCATGGGCATTTACCTCTTATATGGTCCTTTCTACTGTATTAGCTCCATTAGCAGGCAGATTATCTGACCTATTTGGGCGGAAACGGATCTATGCAGCAGGCATACTTCTGTTTCTTTTCGGATCTGTGCTTTGCGGTCTATCCCAGAGTATGCTGCAGCTGATTTTGTTCAGAGCGATTCAAGGAATTGGTGCAGGGGTGATGATGCCCTTTCCTGCCATTATTGCGGGAGATATTTATCCGGTGGAGCAGCGAGGTAAAGTACAAGCGTATTTCACCGGGATGTGGGGGTTATCTGCCATATTAGCACCTCTACTGGGGACGTTTTTCGTGACCTACCTGAGCTGGAGATGGATTTTTTTCGTTAATATACCGGTATGTATCGTTGCGCTTCTTGCCTTGCAGCCGTATAAGGAAGTGTATCAACCGAAGAAAGCCGTAGTCGATTATGGCGGAGCTATTTTGTTTGCCTGTGGCATTTCCTTATTGCTGCTTACTACAGCAGTTGAGCATTATAGCTATATGTATGGCGCTTTAGGGGGCATATTTATGATTGCTTTCTTTTTATATGAGAGAAAACATTCTGCGCCAATCGTTCCGTTAAATCTGCTGCGCAATCGTCCCGTGGCCATTATGATTGCAAGCTCTTTTCTAAGCTGCGCGGCTCTCTTTGGGACTTCCAGCTTCATACCTCTCTTCCTGCAAAATCAAGGCTACTCATTATTTGTTAGCGGTATTGCACTTCTGAGTACATCCATTGGGTGGATGGCAGTTGCTGTGCCTGGAGGAAAATGGGTAATTCGCTATGGATATAAACGGCTTCTAGTCATAGGTAATATGATACTCGTCATTACAGCTGCCTTATTTTATTTCATACACGAGGGTACGCCATTCTGGTACACGTTCATCGCATTAACGACGCTTGGTCTTACTTATGGGATAATCTTCACTATTACTACAATCGGTTCACAGCAGCTTGTAGCAGCGCACCAGAAGGGGATTTCTACCTCGTTGCAGCTCTTTGCACGGAATATTGGAACAGCGGTCAGCGTAACTATTATGGGTGCAATCCTTACCAAATCCAGCGTCTTTTATACGGGTATTCACGGTATGTTCGTGTTTGGACTTTTGGCAAGCTTACTTTCATTGGCCATGCCGTTTGCTATTCGTTCGGCGCCCAATCTGAAAAGCCAGAAGACGGAGTAACCTCCGCATTCTGGCTTTTTTTTCATAAAGCATTTGGACTAGCATTTGTATCATGGAAAACATAACTCTTTTCAAATAGCTCAGCTGTAAGTGGAACTGAGAATAAGTATCCTTGTATATTTTCACAACCAAATCTTTCTAGAAGATTGAGCTGTTCATGAGTTTCTACACCTACGGCAATGACACTCATTTTTAAACTATGTGAGATGGCCATAATAGCTTCAATGATTGAAGATTCAGAATGATAAGTTGAGATTTCATGAACGATCGATTTATCTATTTTCAACGTATCCACTGGAGATTTATGTAAATAACTTAAAGAAGAATAACCAGTTCCGAAATGATCGATAGAGATTTTAACTCCCTTACGCTTTAAAGCATAAAGCTTTTCCATGCAGCTGAGGTCTTTATTCATCGATATGCTTTCGGTCATTTCGAGTTCTAAATACTGTGCTCCCAGCTCATTTTGATGCAGAATCTCGAGAATCATTGTCACCAAATCTTCTTGATGAAACTGGACAGCGGATATATTCACTGCAATAGGAACAGGCACCATGCCCGCAGCTTGCCATTTTTTCATTTGTAAACAGGCTGTTTGTAAAACCCATTTTCCGATTGCAATAATTTGTCCGGATTCTTCAGCAATAGGAATAAATTCCTTCGGCGAGACGTTTCCTAACGCATGGCTATCCCACCTTAGTAAAGCTTCTACCCCGATTATTTCGCCAGTAGGAATATGGAATTTGGGTTGGTACATGAGGTAGAGCTCATTATGTTCTATAGCTGTCCGGAGTGATTGCTCACATGCGCTTCTCCTCGAATAGATGACACTCATTTCCTGTTCATAAAAATGATAATGGTTTCCACCGAGGTCTTTGGCCAAATACATCGCTTGATCAGCATTTTTCAGTAAAACCTCCGGATCTTCTCCATCGATTGGATACAAAGAGATACCGATACTAGTGGAAACAAAAACATTTCGACCGTCGATTTGGAAAGGAGCTTCCAGTTGTCGAATGATTTTCTCCGCTTGCACAGCTGCTGACTCCCGATTCCCGTATGGGTACAAAATCACAAATTCATCGCCACTTAGCCTGGAAACAATGCTTTGCGCAAACAAGCTTTCCGAGAGCAGTGCGGAGAACTTTTGCAGCACCAGATCTCCTAAATGGTGGCCTAAGGTATCGTTAATGAGTTTAAACCGATTTACATCAAGGAAGAGTAGAGCTAAGCTTTGATTATGTTGTTTGGCTTTGTTTAACACATCATGGAAAAGCTGATTGAACTGGTTGCGATTCGGTAAACCTGTCAAAAGATCAAAATAGGCTAGCTGTTGTATCATTTCCTCGGACTTCTTTTTTTCAGTCAGATCACGGAGATAAGCTGTATAAACATGCCTTCCTTTATACGGAGTACTCGTAATCGTTATTTCCGCCGGAAATACGCTGCCATCCGATCGAAATGCTTTCAATTCGGTTCGCTTACCGATAATCGATTCATCTTTAGCTGTGAATAGCAGATTTAAGAAGGTCGTCTCCTGGCCATCTTTTTCAAAAAGAAAATCGATTAACGTTAGCCCTAGAGCTTCTTTGCGTTCGTAACCAAAAATGGCTTCTGCTGCAGGATTAAACGCAATGATCCTCCCACTTGAATTAAACATCATGATACAATCGATAGCAGACTCTAATAGGGAAGCTTGGAGTGCTTTTTTGTTATTAAAGGATAAGTAAAGAGCTGTTATTGAAATAATGAACGTTAGCAGCATGAGGTAAATTGGATAATTATCTGTTAGCGTATGGTGCATGAATCAACCTCATTTCGTATAAATAAAAAAGCCCATCCCGAATGAAAGGATGAACTCCTTGACTCGGTAACCTGTCGTCCATAGCAATCCCAATTAGGGATGCCTTAGGTCATGGCTTTGCGTCGCATTGTTTCCAATGGTTTGCTTTTAACGATTCCATCTATGTAGTTCAAAAGGCACTAATTATTGATGTATAAACTTAAATACCAGTTATTACGCCTCATTATAATTAGTTGAAAATGACGTGTCCATAGCGGTATTTGCATATAATTAGCGAATTATGTCGAATTCAACTAAGAATAATTTATAATGCTAATTTCTTAATTTTTTATAGTTCTAAAGATGGATAGGTGAGGTTATATGATTAAATCAAGCCATGTTCGAGGCATTATTTTTGATATGGATAATACACTGCTGAGGTCTAGGATTAATTTCCAAATGATGAAAAAGCAAGTGGCGGACTACCTTATTGAGCATGATTTATTGCCAGATGGTTTTCCGATTCAAGAGCATACCACATCAACCATGATTGAGTATGTGAAAGCGAAAGGGATGTCTGAAGAGTCCTATACAGAAGTGATGCATATGGTCGTTCAACATGAGCTAATCGGCATGGAAGGAGCAGGACTGGAATCCCATGTTTCCGAGCTCCTGAAAGCTTTAATGACGGGATATGTCCTGGTTATTGTGACAAATAATTCATACAAGGCAGCGGTACAAGCGCTGGAAACAACGGGAATTCATCCATACTTTGATTTGATCATCGGAAGAGAGCAAATGGAAGCGATGAAACCATCTCCATCTGGATACTTAGCCGCTAAGCAACATTTTCCGCACATTCTTGAGAGCGAATGGATATCAATCGGAGATTCGTGGATAGATGGCAGAGCGTCCGTAGATGCAGGAGTTCCCTTTATCAGCTACGGGCTGAGCGGACATCTGATGAAGGAGAAGGGAATCACCCCTGTAGCTCATATTGACAGCTTGCTTAAGTTGTTAGATTATGTGTAGATAACAAATACGAAAGTAGTGAATAAAGATGTTAGTGAATGTTAAATCCCGACTAAACGATAATGATATACAAGAACTGCTGAGTTACAGCGTTTTCCCCGATCCGGAGGCGTTGCAACCTGTACTTGAGCGTTATGAAAATGATGCTAATCTATGGTTGTTTGGGTATGAATCCGAAGGTATCATGGTGGGCATTATCGGCTTTGAACTCAGTGATAATCAGGAGATGACGATCACTCATCTTGCCGTTGAACCGGAAAGCAGAGGGGTAGGCTTTGGACGAGGGATTATCCTGGAAATTATTGAAGATATGCACCCCGTTCGAATCGTGGCAGAAACGGATGAAGAGTCAGTCCAATTTTATCGGAATATTGGGTTTGTCATTCGCAGCCTCGGGGAGAAATATCCCGGTGTAGAGCGTTTTCTATGTACGTATGAGGTAGAAGAAGCGGAAGAGGATTAATAGATCGCAGAGACTGGGGGTTTTCGCTCAAATAGCTGATTGTGGTTCCCTTAAACGATCTAAATCAATATATCACTTTTAAAAAAGGATCTGAGTCATTGAAGTGACCCCCAAAAGTTAGACAGTATATAGTTAGACTGCCTTTAGCGCATGAGTTCGGTACTGTACCGGGCTCATGCCTTTTAGTTTTGCCTTTATTCGTTTATGGT
>NZ_JCAUAS010000041.1:0-35357 GCF_059692075.1 Paenibacillus sp. J31P190
ACCAAAAACGTCCACAGAGAAAGTTAAAAAAACTGACGCCGGTTCAGTACCGACGCCAGTTTGCTGCCTAGAGGTTTTTTCTACTGTCTATAAAATGGGGTCTTGACCAAAGAGAATCAGGGTTCTTTTTTTCATGAACATGAAATTTTCTTTTTATAGAACATGAAAATCCCATTATAATGTACCAACGACAAAAAAATCACCTTATTAACGTATATTAGAGCCCTAAATCGACCAAAATGGATATTAAAAACAATAGAGGTGACTAGAGTGTATACAACACCGTTAATTAAATCACGAAGTGGACGTTACGGAAATAATCATTGGATCGTTTATAGCACCAGAATAGAAAGAGAGGTAAATTTATTCAGTGATCTTGAATTTGACCACTGGGTAATGGTTGAAGCTGATCCAACCGTTGAAACTTTCTGTGAGCAGCCTGATAAAGCTGAGATTGAAGGTGAGGAAGGGACATCAATTTTTGATTTGTGGATTAAGAAAAAGGATGGTAAAGAGATCTATTTTGAGATTAAATATGAAAAAGATCTCGGGGATGAACAAGTGGTCAAACAAATCGGGTTGCAAAAACGTTGGTGTGAGTTGCACGGTAAAGAGCATCAGGTGCGTACAGAGAAAGATATACGAAGTAACGAAATCTATTTAGAAAATTTAAAAGATATAATTCCATACTTACAGAATAACAGCACTATAGTTGAAATTGATCGGCATAAAGTGATTTCACAGCTCAAGGGTGGAAAAAAAGCAGTAAAGGAATTATCTCAATTACTAAACCTAAGTTTACCGCGTCTATATGAAGCAATTGCATGTTTGATATGTGCCGGTGAAATTAAAGCGAATATTGATAAAGAATATTTTGGTCTGGAGACGGAGGTGTGGGTCGATGAGGCGTAAAAACTTGGTTGAGAAGTTGGGAGTAAGCCAAGACATGCTCAATTTATCCGAATGGCCAATTGTAGATATAAAAGCATTAGATGAAGTTGCAGCGGAGAAATATCAAAACAGAAAACGGGCTGTTGAATTGTACCTTCAAGATCATGGAACCATCTCTGAGATTTCTGAAGTTACAGGAATTGAAAAAAAAGAGATAACGAGATACGTGGAACGTTGTTTTAGGAGTAATCAATTCGGAGAGACTCTGGGTTTTAGAGCACTCATCCCAGGTCTTCATTTAAAAGACTATGAAAGGAGACATCTTCCTAAAATTAAGGCATTGAATTACTCGGGTGCATTTGAGTTATTACTTGAAAAGTTTACGGATTTGCCGCATTGGATCGCCGAAAAGGCTTTAGCGAAAAAAAAGAACTCAACAAGTTTCACTTACTCCGTAAAGTACTTACACAAACATTTTATTGAAGAGTGTAAGAAACAAAGGATAAATATGGATGAATATCCTCTAAATACCGAAGACCAGGGGAGGAGATCATTAGAGAGATATGTAAAAAAATTGAAGGAACGACATTTTGGAAATGAGCATCTTTATGGTGAAGTTGCTGCAATGATGGCAAGAACTGTGGGTAAAGGTGAGAAGAATTACTTAACGAATTTCAGACCTTTCTCACGAGTTATGTTTGATGGACATAAAATTGATTTAATATTGACCATTCGATATACGGACCCTAATGGAAACCAAGTAAAAAAAGCGTTAAAAAGGATTTGGCTGCTTGTAATTCTAGAAATCCCAACAAATGCAGTATTAGGTCACTTGTTATGCGTTAAGCCAGAATATTCTCAGATGGATGTTCTACAGTGTATTCAAAATGCAACTCATCCTCATACCCCCATGTCATTCACAATAAAAGGGCTCCAGTATCCAGAAGAAGGCTCCTTCCCTTCAATATCTATTCCTGAGACCCAATGGGCAGTATGGAGAGAATTCTGGATGGATAACGCAAGAGCAAATCTTGCTTTAAATGTTAAGGAAAAATTGACCAAAACAATCGGCTGTTTCATTAATGCAGGTCCAATAAAATCACCATTAAGAAGATCAGTTATTGAGAGGTTCTTTCGTATCCTTGAAGTGAATGGATACCACTTGCTTCCTTCTACTACAGGAAGTAATCCAAGTGATCCTAAGCGTAAAAATGCTGAAGAAAAGGCATTGGCTTCAGAAATTAGTATTGAGCATCTAGAGGAATTAACAGAGGCTATGTTAGCCCAATATAATGTTGAACCACATAGTGGTAACTCAGGATTAAGTCCTATTAAGGCAATGAAAGACAAAATTGAAAGAGGATTCCTGCCAAGAGTTCTGCCTGAGCATCGTCGTAAAGAACTGGGTCTTTTAGTCATTAGTCAGACTGTAACTGTACAAGGTAACTTGAAAAAAGGAAAGAGGCCTTACATTAACTTTGAGGGTGCGCAATACAGAAATGAGATTTTATCTCAGCATGCGAGTTTAATAGGAAAGAAGCTAACGATTTATATAAATATTATGGATATACGCTATGTCAGGGCTTTCTTAGAAAATGGAAGCGAACTTGGTCAGTTACGTGTATCCGGTAAGTGGGTTAAAACTCCGCATAGTTTAGAAACAAGGAGATATATTAATAAATTTCTACGAAGTGAAAAGAGGGCGTTCTTCTTGGCTAGTAATGATTATGTCCAAGCTCTCAGAGCACATCTTAGTACCAGTAAAAATAAAGGAGATAAAAATTGGTTAGCCCATATGGATAGGTATCAGCAGAAAATGGAGAATATGGAACAAGATGCAGCTGTTGATGTAGAAGCTGAGGATACTGAAGTTCCTGAAATTAGAAGTTATCAAGAAGAATCAGCGTTCAGTAATACTTCTGTATTTAAGAGAGAAGAGGCTGTCATCGATGAACATGACGATAGTTGGGATGAATTTTTTAAACCGATGTCATTTTAGGAGAGGGTGTTAAATCGTGAGTACGGAGTATAACGATAGGCCAGTCATACCTTCTGGCATGCATAAGCTTGTACAAGATAAGTATTTGGTTCCAACTAACGAAATAAGGAAACTATATACTAAAGTAGCTGAATGGATAGAAGACCGCGCTCCTGGTGGAATTATTTATGGCTTTCAAAGACGAGGAAAGACAGAAGCTATTAAATATGTTCGTGATAAGCTTAAGGAGCAATATAACGATGAGTTACCTATTTTTTTTATACCAGCCAAACACAAGTTCACTGCGAATGAAGAAGTATTCTATGAGTTATTATTACTGTGGACGGGTCATCTGTTTCCGTATGCCGGTAAGAAAAATCATAAGTTTGATAGATTAGCTCAGTTTTTACATGATAAAGGTGAGAGTTCAAGGTTTAAACAAGTAGTTATGTTTATTGATGAAGCACAAGCACTTCTAGAAGCTCACTATAAATGGCTTATTGATGTATATAATTACTTAAACGAACATAATGTCAAATTAATTGTAATACTAGTAGGTCAACCTCAACTTAAGGGAAATAAAAATCTTTATGCCGCAGAAGGAGCTTTGCATATCGTCGGTAGATTTATGTCTAGGGAGCATCAGTTGTTTGGGGCAAAAAGCGTTAATGATATAAGTGTGTGTTTAAAAGGTTACGATAATCTTGAATATCCCGAAGGAAGTGGATGGTCATTTACTAGATATTATTATCCTGAAGCATACGCTGCTGGAGAAAGGCTTGAGAAGTGTGCATCTACTTTATTTGAAGCATTTGCTACCGTTAGGCAAGAAAATGGTTTAGGTGGAAAAATGGAGATAGGGATGCAGGACCTTACGAATACAATAAAGCATGCTCTAGTAAAATATGGGGCAGAGTCGAAAGAGAAAAAATATTGGATTGATCTTGATACCTGGATTGGATGTGTTAGGAGATCCGGCTACATTGATTCTGAAGTTTCTTTTATTGTTAGAAAAAGCTAATGGCAACCGAAATAAAAGGGCAACCGATCTATTATGATTGGTTGCCTTACTTTTTTATTGGAGTATTTCAAGAGCCGACAGGGCATTACGGATTAAACGGCGTATTTTGTCATTAGACAGCTTACTCGATTGCGTTTTTGATTAAATTTCTCCTTCTTGAATTTCGTGTTGAAGCGCAAAACGGGCAACGTTTGTTAACCGTCGAGCAATCTCGAAGGAGGAACAATTAAACCATTGCTCCACCAACGTCCTATAGAACCAACAGTCCCATTTGCAAGAAAAACAGCGTAGGTTTCATCAATGAAAACGACTTGCAATTGCGCACAAATCAGATCAGAAATTCAAATAACGAACTCAGGGTTCGTTAGTGGATGTTCACTTTTGTGAACATCCACTCTTTATTTTATCTACGCCCTGCAATGGCGTCATCTCAGGAGTCGCACTGGAAAGGAAGTAGTAGTAGTAGTAGTAGTAGTAGTCTGAATAATAACCATAATCACGTTGTAGACTGGCAGGGGCATTAAGCTAACGGGCAGTTATCTAGAGCCGAAAGAGATTAATCAAGCAGTCCTGATGCCCACCAAAACTGAGTCATGATCATAAAGCTTCGGCATTATCGCGCCGAGGCTTTTTAACATGTAATCAAGGAGCCAAATGGCATAAAATCAATAGTTGAAACACATATGTGGAGTTTAAAAATGTTGTTGACAGGACACTAAATGGTGTCATATAATCAAATAGACACTAAATGGTGTCCAATTGGAAGCTAGTCATTTGGAAAGTTTGAAGCAAGAATATAGTTCACTTGAATCAACAATTATGAGGAGGAAACCAAATGAGTACGATCATCGATGCGGAAACAACCGCGAAAGCACAAACCCAGCCTCGAGGAAAAGTTATCGCTTATTGGGTTACAACGTCGCTGCTTGCATTCTTTTTGGGGAGCGGAGGAATTGGGGAGCTAAGCCATCAATGGGGGACGCTCGGGACGGTGGAGATATTAGGGTATCCGGTGTACTTTCTGACCATTCTCGGGATTTGGAAAGTGCTTGGGACGATAGCCATCCTCGTGCCGGGTCTTCCGCGGCTTAAAGAATGGGCATACGCCGGCATTTTCTTTGGAATGACGGGCGCAGCTGCATCACATGCAATCGTGGGAGACTACGGGGCTTATGCGTTCCATATTTTTAGCCCACTTAGTTTTGCAATCCTAGCTCTCGCCTCGTGGACGCTGCGTCCGAAGAGCCGCAGGCTTTAAGGAGGTGGTGAAATTAACGCGGTCCCTTCGTACATTCTAGATGTCTAAATAATATTTAGGAGAGGGTGTTGTGAACGAAAACAACCCGTTGCGTGATATGTTTGACGCGATTGCAGATCCAACTAGGCGCCGATTGATTCGTCTGTTAGCAGAGGCAAAGGAGATGCCACTTCATGAATTGACGGCACAGTTTCAAATGGGACGTACAGCGGTATCAAAGCATTTGATAATCCTTAAAGAGGCCGGACTGGTACTTGACCGAAAAGTCGGCAGAGAAACGCTATTTAGGCTGAACGCCGCTCCACTCAGAGAAATTCAAGATTGGGTGGCTTTCTACAGCAAGTTCTGGAGTACGAATATGTTGCGCTTGAACCAACTATTAGAGGAGGAAGAAGAATGAGTTCAACGGTATCCCTGGATTTTCAGTACACGACGTCGGTCGAGAAGGTTTGGTCCGCTTTAACCGATTCTAACAAGCTTGCCAAATGGGTCATGGAAAATGACTTTAAGCCAATCGTAGGACATCGTTTCCAGTTCCGCACTCAACCGACGGAATGGTGGAATGGAGTTATAGACAGCGAAGTGCTAGTCGTGGACGGACCAAACCGGTTGTCCTACACTTGGGTCAGCGGAGGGGAGAAGACGACGGTCACCTGGACGCTGCAGGATTTAGGGGACGGAAAGGTTAATCTTCATCTCGAACAAACCGGTTTCGAAAATGCTCGTGCGTTTGAAGGCGCCAAGCATGGTTGGGCTAAAATGGCTGGCGAGCTTGAAAAGGTGTTGGAACAATAACCGCAATCGAAACAGAGCAATGGCGGGATTCCTGCCATTGCTCTGTTTCCATATGCAATGTAAATATGATCTTTTGCTTTTCTCGGAAACCCGTTTATGTTGGACTTGGAAGTTGTTAGGAGCAGCATAAAATACCTTTTCGAAAATCACCCAATTATTAAACTAACGGGTAACTATAGTTGAATGACGGAGCTGCCAACACGATAGGCAGCTTCGTTACGTTTAGGCAGTTTAATAAGGTTCTAAGAGAGCTCGTATTTCGAAACTATATATTCGGATCCAGCTCATTCTGAGGCGGAACGGACAAGCTGCTGTGAATAGCGATGGCATCTGCACGCACAGGTTTATGTCTTCGTTTCATATAATTAAAGTTGTTCACCAATTAAAATTACATACAGAAGCGCCTTTCAAGTGAGTGAAGGTAGATACTCGACAAATAAGCATGTATAGTAAAAAGGAGTATTACATAGAACTGACACGCTTGGCAGTTCCACAGTCAGGAGAGACGCTGCATTGAACACTGTACAATGGTTGTCCTTACTGCTTTTTCTCGCAGCGGGATTAATGGTATACGTAGCATTCTTGTCTAATCAGAAACGCCATCTACCAGTCGCTAGAACTATGATATTGATCATGATTGGAGCGGCTTTCTACGCGATTGGCTATGCTTTCGAGTTGCTAAGCCGCAACTTAAATGAAGTTAAGCTCTCGCTTCAAATCGAATATGTGGGCATTCCATTCATCACAACGCTTTGGCTTTTTCAGGTCATCCAGTTCTCTGGGACGGCTGCGCGTTACCGAAAGCGCCTTGCTCTGGCACTCTTCATTATCCCCGTAGTGGTGTTTGTTCTCCATTTGACCAACGAGTGGCATCACCTTTTTTATGAGAAATATATCCTTAATGAGCGTTCTACATTTCCGTTATACAAAACAATTAAAGGGCCTTGGTATAAAGCACACACGCTATATAATTACTTCATGATAGTGTGCGGTTTTTTCCTGTTTATTCCGATGTATTGGCGGTCTTCGCGCATCGTTCGCAAACAAATTATCGTACTAACCATGGGAGCCGCAGTGCCCTTCCTTTTCAATATATCTTTATGGTTTGGAATGGCTGTCGATTTGACGCCTTTCGGGTTCGCGGTGTCTGGGATTGTCTATGCGTGGGCAATTCTGCGATTCAATCTGCTCCGATTTACACCACTTGCTCTGACGCAAGTGTTTGACACCATCCGCGATGGTGTTATCCTGCTCGATTACAAGGATCAAATTGTTAGCTACAACAAAGCGGCTGAAGTCGTCATACCAGAACTTACTTTGACGAAGCATTACCCTGCTCATGTCGGGGAGGTTCTCTCTGCGAATCCGGAATTGATTAGTCTTATACTTAGCTCTCATAAAGGGAACGAACGGTTCCAGTTCTACAGATCCCAAGCTGGCGGCAATAAGCATTATCAATGCAGCGTATCGTTCATCTATGATGCAGGCACACCTATCGGAAAAATGATCATGTTTAACGATATTACAGAGTTGAAAGAAAACGAGGCTAGGCTGCGTGAGAGCGCGAACCAACTCTTGGAATTAAATTCCTTTAAGGATAAGATGTTTACTGTTGTGGCACACGACATTCGTGATCCGATCGCGCTCTTGGTCAGTTTAACCGAACTGCTTGGCGAAGAGCTTGCTGCGGATAACAATGAGCATGCCGAATTGTTCGGAGTCCTCCAAGGACAAGTGCAGAACACGTTCCAACTTGTCGAGAAATTGCTCGACTGGTATCGCAGCCAGAAAGGGAATGTCGCATTTCGACCACTAGGCTGGAATTTGCAGCAAGTCGTTCGTCAAGCACTGTTGCTGGCAGAATCGAAGGCAGGAATGAAGAACATTGTGATGAGAGAGCAAATTCACGAAATGCTTTCGGTCAACGCGGATAAAGAGATGCTTGATCTCATTCTGCGAAACTTGCTTTCTAATGCGATTAAGTTTACGGGAATTGGTGGATGGATTGAAGTCGGAGCTACAATGGACAAGGATAGGATTGTTGTGACCATACGGGACAATGGAGCGGGAATGGATGAGGAGACAGCGGACATTCTGCGACGTGACGATACATTTATCAACTTGATCGACCCTCACGAAGGTGCAAGTCATACCAGATTTGGGCTTATGCTCTCTCGCGAATTTATAGCGATACATGGCGGGAAACTGTGGTTTGACAGTGTGCCTGGAGTGGGAACGACGTTCTTTTTTACATTACAAAGCTCAAGCGGCGGAATGGACGTAATCGACCGATGGGAAGGAGGCGAAGACGCATGAAAGTGATTTTGGTAGATGATGACCCGACGATGCATTTGATTTTAAGCAAAATGTTGCATAAGCTGCCAGAGGTTCATGCTGTTGGCGCCTTCACAGATACGAAGTCGGCGACGTTCTACTTACAAGAACATGCAGATATCGGCCTAGCGTTCGTTGATATATCAATGAAAGGTGAGAACGGGATAGAATTCGCTGCAAGGTTAGGAAGTACTGGCTCGCCTGTTCAACTTGTTTTTGTCACGTCTCACAAGGATTTCGCCTTAGAAGCTTATGAACTTTCGGTGATCGACTACCTGGTCAAGCCGGTTTCTCAGGAGAGGCTGCAGCGGACAGTATATCGCGCGCTAACGAATTGGAGGGCTTTTCATTCACCAGCGACCCATAATAAACCACCTACACAGCGTTCAGGGAGGTTCGTTATTACTGCGCTCGGAGATGTTGTTGTGAGCAATGAAGCTGGCCGAGTGAAGTGGATCTCGCGAAAATGCACAGAACTATTTGCTTATCTACTGCTTTACCGGGGCAGACGTATTCCACGTTCTAAGTTGGTTACTGATATTTTTGGTGGTATAGAGCAAGTAGGTGCGGAGAGATATTTGAACACAACCGTCTACCAACTGCGCAAGTCACTAGAAACGATAGGTATGCGCGAGGTCGTACGTTCAGAGAACGATGGGTATGCACTTGAATTGAACGACTCCATGATTGATTATGTAGAGTTTGAAGCGAAAGCGGAGGAACTCCAAACGATCGATGCCAGTCTTGTGGAGATTGCACTAGGCGTTGAACGGCTTTATACGGGTGATCTGTTCGGCGATAAAGCATATGTATGGGCTATTCACGAAACGGAACGTTATAGCCAATTGTACGTCGCATTCGTCAAACGCCTTGCCGCCGCACTTATTACGTTGGGAGATACAATTTCCGCTTCAAAGTTATTGCTGAAGTTAAATGAGCACAATCCGCTGGACGAGTTGGTGGTACGACATTTGATGATGATACGCAAGATGACTTGGGACAAAAAAGGTCTGACCACACTGTATACGGATTATGTTCGGCTGCTTAATCAGGAGCTCGGTATTCGCCCTTCTGTTGAGTTGACCGCTCTATACGACTCGTTAGTAAGTGCGTTTAATGATAAAAAGACAAAAACCGCGAAGCCTTGATGCTGCGCGGTTTTTGCCCTTTTATGGCCGAATCTTTCATTATTCTTTTATTTGGCTGTAGTAAACTTGAATTATGAATCCTGAAGGAGGTGATAAAGATGGAACAGAACAAGCAAACGGATGTGAACAAAGAAACGGTAGAGACAAACAAAGCTGCCGAAATCAAGCTCGACAACTTGCCTAAGAAGTTGTCCGAGGAAGAATCGAAGAACGTGACCGGCGGAGCTAAAGATCCATTTAAGCATCAATCACGTGCTTCATATTAACTAGTGCGCGGGGGATTCCCCCGCGCTTTTATCTAGAAATAGGACGAAAATAAAGGGGTTGCCATGATGTCACTCGATCAGGTTATTGCCCTTCACATAGAAGGAACTAGCTATTCATTAGCGACTGTTCTGCGCTTCGCCATTATGCGTGGCCGTTTCAGTGCGATTGAGGATTACTCTTCACATGTACTTATCGCCGACTACGCGAAAGAGCATCAACTCACGACCGATCAGGAGGAGCTCCAGACGACCGTAAATGACTGGAGAGTAGAGCATGAGTTGTATCAAGCCTCGGAAGTAGAAGACTGGCTGGCGGAACGCTCGCTTTCGACTTCTGATTTGGTTGACTATGCTCGAATGAAGTTATTGATGGATCGCGTTCGCGAACATGTAGCATCCGGCAAGGTTGAGCGCTACTTTGCGGAACATCGTTCTGAGTTCGATGCGGTGGCCCTCTCGCAAATCTTAGTGAACGAACGGGGACTTGCGCGCGAGCTTCGATTCAAGACGATGGAGGGAGCCGAGTTTTTCTTACTTGCACGCGAATATTCGACGGATGAGCAATCAAGGCTTGCGGGAGGGTTTGTCGGTCGCAGGGAAAGAAAGCAGCTACCCGGAGCGGTTGCTGCGCAAGCATTCGGGTCGGTTGCCGGAACGGTTATCGGACCTCTTGAAATCGACAAGCGATTTTACGTGATTAAGGTTGAAGAAGTGTATCCAGCGGAGCTGAACGCCGACATTCGATCGAGGATTGAACAGATCTTGTTCGAGAAGTGGCTTTCTTCCAGACGTAAGCAAGCAAGCGTCCATATTCCGCTTTGGACACAAGATCAGATCATTGGGGATACGGTGAACGATGGAAACGAATAAACAGCTCGCCTATATGGAAAAAATTCCTTTGTTTAGCGTGCTTCGTCCGGATGAAAAACAATGGCTGTCTCAACATGCCGAGATCGTGCATTTTTCCATCGGACTGACGATTCATGAGAAGGTCGACGTGTCGGAGTCTCTTTATTGCGTCATCTCGGGTGAAGTCCGGATGATCGAAGAGCAGTCGAGCGGGAAGGAGATTAGCCTTGGACTATTGAAGGAAGGGGACAGCTTCGGGTGGGAAGACGGGACGGAGCAACCGAGCAATCCCATCACATATAGCTCCGCAGGGAATGTACGCCTGTTGGCTATTCCAGCGGAAAAGCTTCGCGAAGTGTTGCTGCGCAATCCTGGACTGGATCAGTTGCTTTACACTTACATGTCCTCTCGCGCCATCGCGATGTTTTTGAAACGAGCGACGTTGTTGTCATTCGACGATCCCCAAACTGTCCGGACGTTTCTTGAACGAATGACCGTGACCAATGCGGATAAAGGTCAGGCGATCGTGTCCCAAGGAGACGAGGGAGACGCCTTTTACATCATTCACTCCGGGCATTGTGAGGTAATCAAGGAAGAAGACGGCACAGTGATCAACCGTCTCATTCCGGGCGATTTTTTCGGAGAATTGGCGCTGCTAACGGGAGCACGACGTAAAGCTACGGTTGTAGCTAGCGAGGAGGCTCGGTTGTTTCGGTTAAGCAAGGACGATTTCGATCAAATGATCGTGGTGTACCCTGTGCTGCGAACAGCGATCGAGAGCATTTCCGCCAACTATGCGTCAAGCGCGTCTAAGTACGGGGAAGACGATACGTTGGACTGGGAAGCTGATTCAGGCCAATCGGCCCACTTCCAAACGGTTGAAAAAGAGCCTGCAAATCGACGATTTAGGCTACGCAAATATCCGATACTCATGCAACAGAATGAGATGGATTGCGGTCCGACTTGTCTTGCCATGGTGATGGCGTACTACGGTTCGCGAATTCCACTGAGCCGAATCCGGGAGCAGACGGAAATGTCACGCTCCGGAAGCTCGTTATATGGCTTGACCGAGACGGCTGAATCGCTCGGTCTGGCAGCACAAGGCTTTACGACGCAGCTCGACAAGCTTGCCGTTATGAAGCTGCCTGCGATTGCACATTGGAAGGGCGAGCACTTTATCGTCGTGTATGAAGTGACCAAAAGCCAAGTTATCGTTGGCGATCCGGCTTATGGGTTGGAAAAGATGAGCAAAGCGGATTTTGAGGCAGGCTGGAGCGGAGCGATCTTGACGCTCGCACCAACGGAGCGACTCGTTTCTCATGAGCGTATGCGCAGCCCAATATCGCGTTTCTTTGCTTATGTGAGGCCCAACAAAAGAGCCTTAATATCGCTCCTGATCGCATCAATGCTCGTGCAACTGATCGCGCTTTCGCTTCCGATCATCACCCAAGTTATCGTAGATAAGGTACTCGTACAAAAGCAGAACGATCTGCTCCAAGCGCTATTGGTCGGTATGCTCGGACTGTCCGTTTGTTATATCGTTGTTAATTCGTTCCGGAATTTTATTGCAGCTCGAATCGCGCTGAACATCGACATCACGATGCTCGGCGATTTTTACAAGCACTTGCTCAGCTTGCCCTTATCGTTTTTTTTGGCTCGCACGATCGGGGATTTAACAAGTCGGGTGGGCGAGAATCAGAAAATACGCAGAATGCTGACAACCGGAGCGGTGCAACTGCTGCTAGACGTACTGACAATTCTCATCTACGGCACACTAATGCTGGTTTATCATGTCAAGTTATCACTTATCGCGTTTGCCATTATTCCGTGCTATATCGTACTCGTGCTTCTCTTATCGCCGCTCATGCGCAAGAACAGTCGTAAGCAGTTCGAAGCAGAAGCGGAGTCACAGACGACGATGGTCGAAGCGATCAAATTAATCTCGACTGTCAAAGCCCTTGCCGCCGAATCGGCCATAAGGTGGAAGCTGATGGATAAGTTGCAGCTTGCTTTGAAGCAGCGAATGCAGGCCATTCAATTGAACGTAGCCTCCGAAACGATCGCGGACTTTATTAAAACGATCGGCAATGCCTTGGTGCTGTACGGAGGCGCGGTTTTCGTCATGCACGGTCAGCTGACGGTCGGGCAATTCGTTGCTTTTTTGTCGGTCTATTTAACGGTCACACAATCGATTACTCGCATGCTAGAAATGCAGAACGAGATTATGGAAGTGCGCGTATCGATGGAAAGGATCGACGATGTGTTTCAAGCGCATCCAGAAGAGCGCGAGCCGCAAAATATGCGGAGATTGGCTGCGTTGAAGGGGCATATTCAGTTCGACAATGTGACGTTTCGCTATGAAAAGGATGGACCTAATATCTTGCAGCAAATTAGTATCCACATACAGCCCGGACAAACCGTCGCGCTCGTCGGAAGAAGCGGATCGGGGAAATCGACATTCGCGAATTTGCTGACGAAGTTGTTTACACCGACAAGCGGGACGATCCGCCTCGATGGACACGACATCAGGCAAATTCATGCCGCTTCCTTGCGTCGCAAAATCGGAATCGTCCAGCAGGAAAGTCGAGTGTTCCGCACCACGATTCAAGATAATATCGCCATTCGTTTTCCATCTGCGACGCTAGAAGAAGTTGAAGCGGCTGCCAAGTTGGCAGGAGCATACGAATTTATTACCGCTTTGCCGCTCGGTTTCAAGACGATGATCGGAGAGGGCGGATTAAGTTTATCCGGGGGGCAGCTGCAGCGGATTGCGATTGCGAGGGCGTTGCTCGGTGAGCCGGGTATTCTTATTTTCGATGAGGCGACCAGCGCGCTAGATTCGGAGTCGGAAAGGATTATTCAGCAAAATATGGATTCGATGATGAAAGGCCGTACGGCTCTGATCATTGCTCACAGGCTAAGCACTGTGCAAAAAGCGGATCTCATTCTCGTTATGGATCGCGGAAAGATCTTGGAGTCAGGCTCCCACGCCGAGCTAATCGAAGCTCGGGGTCTTTATTATTACTTAGTTAGTCAGCAGTTAAGTTGAAGACCATGAAGAAGAGAATTTCTTAACCTGCGTTGTTCATAACCCTGGATGGAATAATATTTCCCTCAATTCCTTCTCCAATATAATATTCGGAATTGTAAAATCTAAAAGCCTTCAAAAAACGAGGCTTTTTTTGTTTTGGCTGCCGCGAAAAAAGCCGCGAATATATAAAACCGAATATAAAACCCCATAAAACCCACTTCGGGAATTCGGGAATGGGGATCAAGTTCGTTCTTGTTATTTATGACATTTGTCATCCGACAGGTGTCGGGTGACAAGAACTTGATCCCATTCCCGTCAGAATCATTTCAAAAGTGCTTTATTAAGTTTTAACGAGAAACTTTAAGTACAAAAAATAAACTCGCTACTTTCGTGATCTGATTGGCAGCATTCGCTGAACTATTGGGCAGTAGAGCGTGGTGGTCTTTGGCGCTTCGGGCAGGATAGTTCAAATACTTCGGAAAGTATTCCACCAGCCAAATGATTATTTAAGAATTGACTAGCGGTCATTAAACCCTTGACTTCCCACATCAAATCATATATCCTACTTACATCATACGATTTCAATGCAAGACACATTCCCTACGAGGTGTTTTATGAGTGTAGCAGGTTTTCAACAGGCATAACTTAAGAAGATAACATTCTATTCTATAGGTGAAGCGGGATACCGTTTCTTAAAATCCTATATGATAGTTTTATTTAAGTTACCTATGAAGAACCCTGCGAATACATCATGAACCATGACTCGAACAGAGGAAGTACACTGCGGCTTTGGACACAAATCCCTTGTCAGCTGATGGCTTTTATCTATATGTAACGTCATGTAAATTGAGTGTAATGAGCTGTGGGTTTCCCGCAGCTTTTTTTGCGCTTATTTGGGCATAAACGTTGAAATCTTATGGTGCAGGGATCTTCATCATGATCACCCAATCGTGAGGAGAATGCAAAGATGAATCCAAGTACAAAGGACAAATTACAATATAACGAATTGAAGACACTCGTCCAAAGCTATTGTGTAAGCAGTCTGGGTAAGCAACTAATCCATCAGCTCGAACCAAGTTCAAACCTCAAAGTAGTGAGGCAACGTCTCATTGAAACAACGGAAGCCCGCGCGATTCTGGATACCGAGGGACATGTGCCGCTGCTGGGGATTTCGAATATTAAATTCATGATGGAGAAGCTGGACAAAGGGATGGTGCTGGATCCCTCCGAACTGATTGCCATTGCTGATTTTCTCCGGGGTTGCCGGAAAGTCAAGAAGTTCATGACCGAGAAGGAATTCTACGCTCCTAAGCTAAGTGCTTATGCCAACTCCATGTGGGATTTACAGAACATTGAAGATGCAATTCACCAAGCTATTAAAGGGAATCGGGTGGACTCCGGGGCGAGTAAAGAGCTCAAACGAATTCGCAAGCATATTGATATTGCCGAGGCGAAGATTGAGGAGCAGCTGCAAAAGTTTCTGAAGAACAGCGCGAACAAGGAGGTTATTCAGGAGTTTTTTGTCAGCAAAAAAAATGACCGCTTCACCATCCCGATTAAAGCTGCCTATAAGCATCAAGTGGCTGGAACGATTGTCGAAATATCTTCCAAGGGATCGACTGTGTTTATGGAGCCGTTAACTGTTGCCAAGTATAACGCAGAGCTTTCGGGTCTCAAGATGGAGGAGGGGATGGAGGAGCTTCAGATTCTGTCGGCTCTATCGGATTTAGTCGCAAATCAAACCCAGCCGATAACGGTCAATATTGATTTGATTAGTCTGTACGATATGATTTTCGCCAAAGGAAGATTTAGCAAAAGCATGGATGGAATCGCACCTAAAGTGAACGACCACGGGACGATTAAGTTGGTCCGATGCAGGCATCCGTTATTGTCCGGAGGTGCGGTTCCGCTGGATTTTGAAATTGGCGATAGATATCGCAGTTTGGTCATTACGGGTCCGAATGCGGGGGGCAAGACGGTTGTCCTGAAGACGGTCGGTTTGATCGCGCTGGCGGTGATGTCCGGATTTCACATCGCGGCGGATGCGTCTACCGAAGTGGCTGTGTTTGATCGTATGTTCGTTGATATCGGGGATAATCAGAGCCTGGAGAATGCGCTTAGTACCTTTTCGTCCCATATGAAAAATATAGCCGAGATCATGCGCCAAGCGAATCGGAACACGTTGTTGTTGTTTGATGAGATTGGTAGCGGAACGGAACCCAATGAGGGTGCGGCACTGGCCATTGCGATTCTGGAAGAATTTTACCAAATGGGTTGTATGACGGTTGCGACCACGCATTATGGAGAGATTAAGGAATTTTCGGAACGGCATCCGGATTTCATGAACGCAGCCATGGCATTCGACAACGAGACCTTAGAGCCGCAATATAAGCTACTGATTGGGCAATCGGGCGAGAGCAATGCGCTTTGGATCTCGAAGAGGATGGAGTTGAAAGATGCGGTATTGGGGCGGGCGAAGCTGTATATGGAGAGTAAGAACTATCGGTTGGATCTCCTTCATGAAAGTAAAGTGATGAAGAAGCCGGTAGTGGCACTTACGGATGAAACGGAAGTTGTACTCGAGGAGTACGGGATGGGTGATCGTGTGCGGTTATTGGAGCATGATGAACCCGCGATCGTGTACAAAGGCCGAGATAGCTTCAACCATATGACGGTTTTATTTGAAGGGCAGCTCGTAGAGGTGCATGCCAAGCGGGTATCCTTAGAACTACGAGCCAGCGAGTTGTATCCTACGGGATATGATCTGAATACGCTGTTCACCAGCTATAAAGACCGCAAGTTTCAGCACGATATGGAGCGTGGCTCGAAGAAGGCGTTGCGGCAAGTGCAGAAGGAAATACGGAAGCAACGGGAGTGAGAGGATCGTAGCTTTAGAGCGTCCTCCTGGATGATGGAATTAAAGGGCTTTTGACCCGTAGCGTACTTCCATCGTACAGAGGCGCTCGTTTTTTTACAAATCTGTAATTTATCCATCTACAGGAATCTAACGAGGAACAACAGCGAAAGCAAAACAAAATTAAGTCTTATACACCCTGACTTTCAGGAGATTTTTCTTGAATAATAAAATGCACCAAAAAATCAGTTTACTAAATGGGGGGGCTTTATGTACGATTATATAAGCATCCATTCTGAAGATTATTCGAAGAAAATTAAGTCGAAAGTTTTGGAACAATACTTAACTTCCATGTTCGGATTCACAACAGTGAGCCATCTCGTATTCATCAAAGAAGTCAGTGGGGAGTTTATAAGGATAACAGGAATTCCTGCTAATTCAAATGGGAATTATGCCATATACACACTTGAGGGTGTAGAAGAAATAAAATTAATTGAAATTGATGTACCAATGAAACTTGATGACTCCGTAGAATTAGCAATAACGGACATCACTAACGCTATTGTCAAAGAGTTCTCATGGATAATTGATGAAGACCATGGATTGAACGATTGAACTGGGAACGATAGTCAAATGAAAAGGGAGCAGATCGCCGTGGCCGGCAACTGTTCCCTTTTTCTTTGAAGTAACGGGCAGGATACTTGAATAACCTTACGGGTAAAATACCCAGAAAGGGAGGCGTATTCCTATGTCTTGGAGGGGATTAATAAATTCAATCATACTACAACTTTGCGTATTTCTGATTGTAATTATTGGTGTTATGTCAGCATTTGATGATTCAGTGGTAGCAGCCCCTAACGTAGGAGGACTGAAGAATATAAGCCCATATGATCCGTATGTTGCCCCCCATGAAAACATAAATTTGATGAACGAGGCAATGTTGTTCGAACTTTACTCACGAATAGAAAAGGCTGTCATTTTGAAGTTCGGGGACATTAAAGCTTCATCTTATGAAATAGTTGGTGTAAGAAAGGATGGCCATGGTGGTTTTAATGTAAAGGTTACGGGATATGTGGAGCATGGAGCAGTCGTTGATTATGTTGAAATAATTTTAGGCTCGCCGCAGTTCGGTAGTGAATTAGTAGTAGAGAATATAATAATTACTGGAACTAAGAAAAAAGTGAATTAAACAGGGAGCAGATTGCCGCGTGCAGCTACTCCTTGTTTTTATTAAGCTAAAGGGCAGGATACTTAAATCAATTCACGAATACCAAAGGTATGTAATTTCAGTGTTGCGGATATTACTTTTGCGGAGGGTTCCGAATGGACATTGAATGGATTAATGAGAACTACAATGAAGCAAGTAAAATACTTGACTCACCTTGGGAAGTTTATGAATGGGCTGATTCACTTTATCCTGACTTTGCAGGAGGTCTAAGAGTTAACGTTGGATATGCAACTCCAGATGATAAGGTTTACGCATATTTAGCCGAGCACCTTCCAAAATGGGCAAGCAACAATAATGTAAGAATTAATGTTAATACTTCACAGGATTTAGTAGATGGAAAATGATATATAAGATTTGGATAACACCGTGTAAAGAGTAACCAAAAATTACTATTGAAGTTTCGAATCGTTAAGCTAACGGAAACGTTTGTTCAATACACAGCAATGGGAGGCTGCCGGCACGATCGGTAGCCTTTTGCTCACCTAAGGGGCAGGTTAACGTGGTAACTACGCAGAATTATTATTCATCATTTAGAGGATGGGTGACCGTAATGAAGGTGCTAATTAAAGAGGAATTGATCGAGTTAGTAAGGAAAATTATGAACGTTGAAGGCAGTGAAGAAATCGATAACATGATCGAAATTCTCAAATCTAACGTCCCGCATCCTGAAGTTAGTGATTTAATTTACTGGAATGAAAATGAACTCACAGCAGAGCAAGTGGTTGAACAAGCACTAAGCTATAAGCCCATTCAGCTATGAACATTGCGCTAAAGGATAACTATAGTTCTGCTTCGTGGCAGATCCTATTTTGTTTATTGAAGTAACGTGCAGTTTAGCACAACATTGTTGTCTGCAAAAAAATTCAGATTCCCCCTTGAACCTTACGTTACGTAATGATTTATAGTGAACGTAACAGCAGGACAAAACACAGGACAACGGCCGAAGAATCAAACAAGATAAATTTGAGATCGGAGAAGAAACGGACATGAGAAAACTCGTATTAATTAGCAGTCATATGTGCGGGATTACGAATGGGCAGTTTAGATTAGTAGTTAATGTATAATCTAGATATCCCTCATGAAAAAAGGAGAACTGAAAATGAGAAAACTCGTTCTATTTCTGCACGCATCGCTTGACAGTTTTGTAGAAGGGCCGAATGGTGAAATGGACATTGGCTGGGTTTCCTACGATGCTGATTTGGAGAAACACGCGAAAGAAATTCTGAGTACTGCTGACACTGTCATTTGGGGACGTGGGACTTATCAGATGATGCACAGTTACTGGCCATCTGTGCCTTCGAATCCATCATCATCACAGCATGAACGGAATCATGCCGAGTGGATCGAAAAGGCAGCCAAAATCGTTTTTTCCACGACGCTGGAGAAAGTCGAATGGAACAATTCCAGACTGGTGAAAGAAGATGTCGAGGAAGAGATCAAGAACCTCAAACAGCAGCCAGGCAAGGATATGGTCATCCTCGGCAGTCCTAGGTTAGCACACTACCTTATGCAGCATGATTTAATAGATGAGTATAAAATTACGGTTTCTCCCGTCCTGATCGGCAGCGGGTTGCCGTTATTCCAAGGTCTCAAGGAGAAGGTCAATCTTAAACTTATCGAAAACAAGACATTTGATTCTGGAGCCATAGGCCTCGTTTACCAGACGGTTAGATGACCTTGTCTCCTAATGTAGATTACGCTAAGAGAAACGATTGTTCAATCTTTAGAGGTGTAGGTGTAATATGCAGAAAGCCAATTGGATCCATTACGGAACATAAGCGATGGTGAAAAGATATGGGCTGGGACAAAAGTAAGACTTTACAATGTTGGTTTGAATGTTTCAAATAAGGATGATGACTATTACGAATATTTAGTGTCTTTCATCTTTGATAACAACGAACATCTCCAGCTAACGAACCTCACACAAGGCAAGGCAGGAAATATTCTTTGTGTTGTTAAGAAACATACACCAAATAATTATTCATTAGGAAAAACTTTGAAAGATATGATTGGACTTGAAAATACATTTGTCCTTTTCGAGTAAAGTTGATTGAGCTAACTGGGAACGATAGTTGAATAACACACATTAGATGAGCAGGCACTGCGGTGGCCTGCTCATTTTATTAAGCTAGCTGGCAGGGTAGCTTAATAACAAAGGAGAAATTGATTGATAACATCATAAAAGCGAGGACCCCGCGAATTATATCGCAGAGTCCTCTTATAGTGGGAAGCGGTTTATTTCAAAAATGCACTTCTAATGCTAAGTCTTACTCAAAAAGTATCGAAGCAGAAATCTCGATCTTTTTATCCTTCTTAGTGTTTTCATGGTGAATCAACAACCATGAGTCGCGATAGTTATAAATAATGCTTACAAGTAAGTCAATGATCTATTTTGGACCCGGTACGTGCCGGCAGGAGATGTACTTTGATACCAAATAAAAAACGCCACCCTCTAACGGGCAGCGTATATTGCGTATTTGTTGCATAATCAGTTACAGGATTACAGCAAAGCATTTCAGGCGGTTTGTATCTTCTATAACATGAGATTCATGATTTCATCGTTTTCTTCCACTCTTCATGGGATGCAGCGAGCTTTTTCCAGATACCGTCCTTTTCCGCACTGTCATACTGCACCAGATGCTCTCCGAAAACATCCCCCATAATCTCTAGCCAACGGGCTTTGTCTGTTATTTCGATTTTTACTGTACCATGCCGGTCGGTTTGGCTAAAGATGCATCCTCTTAACTCGCTGCTCACGTTTGCGGTCCGGTTCCGGATTAGCAGCATATTGACCCATGTCGATTCAGGGTTTGTGCTTAAATAGTCATGATTCGCTTGAAAAGGCTCCATGCTGGTTATGGCGGCAGAATGATAGTCAACGCCTGCATATGGGGCAGCAGGATGGTTATCCAAGCGCCAGCCGCCAGGGTCTACCATCGAACGCTTAAGCGCATAAGTAAATGGCCCTTGTTCATACACGCCGGCGGATAGGAGAAGAGGTTCATAGGGCATATCTCCGAGACCAACATCGACAAGCCACGATTCACGATCTGATTCCGGAAGGGAAACCATCAACCCCAAGTGAAAATGATCAATGCGGGGCTCCTTGGCATGTGCCTGAACGCCTGCCGGGTGAATAGCCACCCGATAGCCTAACGATCGAAGCAAAGTGTAGAATGCACCATTTAGGTGAAAGCAATATCCGCTTCGGTTTTGCAAAATGAGCTTCACGGAATGAAGAGGATCGATGGAGCCGGGCTTTCCGGCGAAGGCATCTAGCGATTGCCACGGAATTTTGGCAACGTGTGCCCGATGAAGATCAAACAAAAAGGACTTCGTGGGCGGCTGAATATCGGATATCCCAAGCCTAAATAAATACTTCTTAATCTCAATTATAGTCAATAATTCGTTCATCAACTGGCCACCACCATATTATTCGAAAATATACAATTAAGAACATATGTTCTTTCGATAGTATATAGCGCATGGAACGAATTGTCAATTTTAAGCTGAGATCCGGTGTCCGATTAACTAGTAGCGCTTAAGGTGACACAGATGATTCGCAGATTCAAGCGTCTACAACCCATCATCGTGACGGTAGCTTAGGATATCTGAACAAAAGTGGGGGATTACGCTCCGAACGAAGAACATTAGTTAAACAATCTAGGAGCAGATCGCGGCAGCTGCCATTTTGTCATTTAGCTATTGGAGAGGAGAGCATTTAAAACAAAGGAATTATGCATAACCGTATATAACTAAGTGAATATCCAATTTATGAAAAAATTATTACAAGACATTAAGGTGGATGATTCGTATTCAAACTATATATGTCCGTGTTCGTCATTGGTTATTTTGGTACGGAGTTTATGATTTCTGCAGTCAGAGCTGTAATGATGAAGTTACACTTTATTCTGATCAGGATCAAAAAAACTATTTAGGTTATTTTGAACTTACAACAGTGACAGGTCTTAATAACTTATTGAAATACGATATGGATATTATAGGCGATGACAAAGAGTATTGTAACGAGATTGAACAATTCATAAGTGGAAGCCAAGATATTCATTATCATTACATATATCCAAGGGACTCAGAAGATGTATCTCGACAAGTTTCTCATTTTGCTCCTACTAATATAGATGGCTATAAACCAGTCTATATTGATATGTGGACAAAATTATCTAAATCGTGGGACATTGATGAGATTAAGAAAAGCGTGAGAATACTTGCAAAAGATTTTTTAGACTTGAATATAGAAAATGTTTAGATGATAGATATTCCAACTTATGCAGAAACAAATATCATACGAACAAGATTATAAGCCTTTCATATAGGTAAGTTGATTAAGCTATCGGGAAACGTTAATTTAACGAATTCTAGCTACCACCCAATTACGAAAACCGGATTCCTTTGTAGAATACAGGGTCCGGTTTTTTCATGTAATGAATTGCTTAGCGCACGATTTTTTTCCGTTTCGTGAGGTGACCCTACCATGACGATTTTTACAAAGAAAAAGAATGGGAGAATTCTGAAAACAAGTTAAATTGATACCCCGCAGATGATGGCTTGAAATCTAATGGGCGCTTAGATTATTTTATGTTGTGGATGAGTACATCGTGTATAATTATATCGTAAAGATTGGCAAAAACTCTATTTGAAGGTTTTCAAGGATGGTAGAGTTGAATCGCAAGAAATCAATGTCTAACAATATATATCGTGGTATAATGCTGATCTCAACAAATGAAGGGGATATAAATGAACAAAGAAGATGTTAAGCAACGTATTAAGGATTACCAGCAGGCAGAAGGAGTGCATCCTCTTACTTGCGGAAACAACAGTAAACACGAGAAATTATACCCTAAGGTGCTTGAACAAGGGTTGGTACTTCTTTGCCCAAATTGCAATTACACTCAAACATACATCCCGGATCTTTTTTTCGATGATGGTTTTTATGAGTGGCTGCGAGGCATGAAGAGCTTAATTTAAGTCGAAGGCGGTAAATAATTTTGAAAAGGATACTTACAGTAGTATCAACAATCTAATTCCCAAACAGCCTGGCTGTGTCGTAAAACACGGCAGGCTGTTTTTTTTTTATGTTAGAATTCCTGATCTTGGCAAGATCCACGGACTGGTTCGGAGACTTGATCAAAAGCGCTGCAGCATCATTTTGGATTATTTTGTTTAATAAGGATGTACTAAAGTGCAGCGTTAAACTAACGGGCAGTATAGCGGAACAACACGAATGACAAACTAGGTAAGACAATATCAAGGGAGATCTTGGAAAAGAGGTTTATTTTCTTAGACCGCGAAACAGCAGGAAGGGAAAAGTATGGGGTATATAGTTGGTGGTCTTGTACTGTTGGTAGTATTGGTGATTATGTTTATGTTTGTTATGTTCATTAATTTTGGTATTACTCCTAATGATGTCAAAGAACTGTATAAATTGCTTAGAGGAAGGTTATCCATATTTACAACATTCATAGTCGTAGTCGTGATATTAATACTCCTATTTTCATTGTGGATAGCGTTCGACACATTTACTGGTAAATTGCAAATTCAATTCTAAAATAATAATATTAACTCAAAAAAGGGGTTCAAGTTCACGTAACGGAAACGATAGCTAAATAAACGACCAAAACAAGGCTACCGGTGAAACGGTGGCCTTTTCTCACGAACGGGCAGGATAGTTCAAGGGCGTCAAGTTAAGTCATGTCATTTAGCAGGTGGAAATCCTGCTTGGAAAGACTCTAGCCAAGTCACCAATAGCGAGTCTTGGAGCGGTAAGGGTAACCTTGCAGTTTAAGCGTAGACAGGTAGATAGTAGGCCGTGTGATTGAGCCTCGAAATAACTGCAAAGATGGGAAGGTCGACGGATTTTGAACTCTCGGAAGACCACAAGACAAACAGCGTAACAGGCGAGTTGTTTGCCTCTTCCTCGTGGTCAGAGAGCAGGGCATGCTAGACAATGATGACATGGGATCTTGAGAGATCCTATCGGCTCTGCGGCAGCGAGTACTCTTTAGGAAAACTCCCGCAGTATGAACAGACAACTCGGAAAGGGAGGGTGTTCAAATGGCACGATAGGAAGTCGGATAACTTCATAGTACAGTTGTCCGAAGGGCATCTGGAAGGAGGTTACAAATTATCACTCTCGCTAAGGAAACATGAGCTACACACAGGGGTAGGTGCACACATGGAAACAAAACTAGCAAGAATAGCTGAAATTGCGAAAAGACAACCCAAAGAACAATTCACATCGATGTACCACTTGCTGAATAAGGAACTGTTGCGACAGTGCCATGAAGAACTGGATCCGAACAAAGCAATCGGGGTGGACCAAGTGACTAAGGCGAAGTATGCCGAGCAGTTAGATGAAAACCTCGAGGATTTAGTGGGACGGCTTAAGCGGAAAGGGTATCAACCGCAACCCGCACGTCGAACGTACATCCCAAAGGACGAGAAAAGCAAACGACCGTTAGGCATCGCAGCATATGAAGATAAAATCGTACAATCGGCGTTAAATAAGCTGTTGCAGCGAATCTATGAGCAAGATTTCTTAGACTGCTCCTACGGATTTCGCCCGCAGCGAAGCTGCCATGGAGCCCTCATCCAGTTGGATCAGATCATCGACAAACAATCGATTCAATTCATCGTGGACGCGGACATCTCCGGTTTCTTCAATCACGTAGATCACGAGTGGTTGCTAAAGTTCCTGAAACTTCGCATCGGAGATCCAAATATCCTCCACCTCATCCGCCGAATGTTGAAAGCGGGAGTGCAGGAAGAGGGACGACTGGAGCCGACGGAGGAAGGAACCCCACAGGGTTCTATTATCTCCCCACTGCTTGCGAACATTTACCTGCACTATGTCCTCGATCTATGGTTCGAGAAACGTGTGAAGAGGCAGGGCCGAGGAAACGCATTCATGGTGCGATATGCTGATGATTTTGTTTGCTGCTTTCAATACGAGGCGGATGCGAGAGAGTTCTATGAGGCACTGATCCAACGTTTAAAAGAGTTCAACCTGAGCATTGCGGAAGAGAAGACGAAGATCATTCGCTTCGGAAGTAAAGCAGAAGATTGGTATAAAAGGAATAGTGGTGAAAGACCGTCCACTTTTGACTTCCTAGGTTTTACTCATTATTGCAGCAAGAATGCAAAGGGGACATCCTTCCGGGTAAAGCGCAAAACAAGCGCGAAGAAATACAAGATCAAACTCAAGGCTTTCGGGAGCTGGATGAAACAGCATCGCCATGAAAAGCTGGAAATCTTGATGGCAACGATTCGCAGGAAATTAACCGGGCATTACCAATATTATGGGATCACGGATAATCACCCCAATCTAGTCAAATTCAAGAGAGAAGTGGAAAAGGCGCTGATGAAATGGTTAAACCGCAGAAGCCAAAAAACAAAGCTTCAATTGGGAGAGTTTCAACCAATTTCTTAAGCGGAATCCCTTGCCGGAACCCCGCATTTATGTGAATATCTATGGAAAACGCAAGGCTAAGGCCGTTGTTCAGTAAGATGATTTGAAGAGCCGTATGCGGGAATTCCGCACGTACGGATCTGTGAGGGCTTGCAGGTTCAACCTCAAATAGGTAGGCCTGCATTCTACTCGACTCAGTTAACGAATACTTCAAGTAGGGGAATTAGTGGAGTTCGTGAATAGGTCGCTAGCTGAAATTACTGAAAGGAGTTCAAAAAACTGAAAATACACTTAATACAAATAATTATTCATTTTATAATTATCATCTCAGTAAGCTTTTCATTATTTCAAAAGTACAATGAAAATAGACTGATTGAAAGCAATATACAAACGGCTTTAAAGAAGTATATTGGAAATTACTGTAACGAAGAAATTAAAGTTATTAAAGTAAATGCTGATTTTACTCAACCAACAAACTGGATGCCCTTTAGTGGTAAGTCAAAGTGGTATGCTGTGATAGATAAGGAAGAAAAGTACAAATTTTCAGGGGATTTCGGGAAAAAGATAATTTCTTTACAACAAAATATGTGTAAACCCAAAAATGAAGGAGCATGGATTTTAGATAGTAATTCAAATGAATTTGTTTTAGTTAGTGGGCCAATCGACATGGATGTAAATGGCGGGTTATCAAGAAGTTTAGAAATGTTTTATTACTGTTTTTACTTGCTTTATATATTACTTATATTGATTTATTGTATTTTTCACTTTAAGAACATCTTGAAGTTCATGAGAAATGAATTAAAAAAACTTAGTTAACGATATAACCATTTCTTAAATAATTGAAGAGGTCAGTAATTTCAGCTAACACGTATTCCCGCTGCGGGGCTGACGCCTCTTGGTCTGCTCGAGCATTTCGGGGAATTTCATCCCGATCTTCATTACGCTCTAACGGATAACGATAACTAAATGAACGATAGAAAGAGGCTGCCGGGATCGGTGGCCTTTTCTAACCTAATGGGCAGTATGATCTGGTGACTAACTTGAAATTTATGAGTATAATTGTGATAAATTGATCGAGAAGGTGAACAGAATATTTAAAATCAGTTCTTTTTTTCTAAATCTTATACAAGATACGATTTCTCTTCATACAAATAATACTTGCAAATTACTAGAGGAACACGAACATGCTTTTTCTATGGCATATCATTTGAAAGACAACGTTATTAAATATAATCTATCTTCTCTAGAGAAGATGAAAGAAAATGGCCCACTAAAACATTTATCAGACGAGGAATTCTTGGAAGTATGCATATATCACGAATTGGGTCATTATCTGGATTATAAAAGGAATCCGGACAGGTCATCCGTAAAAATGAAGAATGATAATCCTGAACTTGAATTTCTATTTATGGGAGAACAGAATGCTTGGAGATATGGTAAAGAGATACTTCCACTATATCGTAACGATCTCTCCAAGCATTTTGATACGCTGAATGAATCAAATATCGCCTACTGGAAAACGAATAGGATGAATAAAGCATAAGAATCTAAGATTATCACGAGTTAAACTAACGGGAAACGATAGCTTCATAACAAAGATCAAACAGGCTGCCGGTGTAAACGCGGTGGCCTGTTGTACTATTCCAGCTAATCAGGTTTTTCTTAAGTAACGAGTATAGATGTAAAAAGTGATCTAAGGAGCTTTATATGTCTTCTTTTTACTGATATAATTATGAACTAATCTTATTTGGCAAAGGAATAACACCAATGGCGACTATTAAGGACGTAGCGGAAAAAGCAGGGGTCACCGTTACAACAGTATCGCGGGTCCTCAACAATCGTGGTTATATCAGTCAGGCAACACGGGAAAAAGTACACCGAGTCATGAAAGAAATGCAGTATCAACCGAATGAAATTGCCCGGTCCCTGATTGGGAAAAGATCGATGATGCTCGGAATGATTATTCCTACGGTCGCCCATCCATTTTTCGGGGAATTGGCCAATTACATTGAAAACCATGCTTCATCGTTAGGTTACAAAATTCTTATATGTAATTCGAGAATGGATCAACTCAAAGAAAAAGAGTATATCGATATGCTCAAAAGTAATCGGGTTGAAGGCATTATCATGGGAAGCCATACACTGGATGTTCATGAATATACACAGCTTCAACAACCGATCGTCACGTTTGACAGGTTTATTACGGGGATTCCTTACGTTTCGTCGGATAATTATCACGGTGGGGTGTTAGCCGCTGAATTGCTTATCAGAAAAGGATGCAAAAAGATTGCCCTTATCTGTGGACGGCGTAATCCTGATTTACTCGGTGACCTTCGATCGGAGGGATTCTTGAAAACACTAAACAGTAAATCTTTGGAACCGATTGTCATAGAACTCGGTCCCGATGTTTTTGAGAACGTACAATACGAACGTGTAGTTGAGAATCTGCTTGATGAATATATGGAAGTTGACGGTCTTTTTGTAACCAGCGATATGATTGCCATCAATGCGATGAAAGTATGTTCGTCAAGGGGGATAAAAATACCGGAACAAATCAAGCTGATTGGTTACGACGACATTCAGTTTGCTTCTCTTATGACTCCAGGGTTAACAACGATAAAACAACCTCTTGAAGAAATGAGTAAACTTGCTGTTGATCTCATAGACCAACTTGTGGCAGGAGAGAAAGTTGCTATGGAAAATATGCTTCCCGTTACGATAGTAGAACGGAGTTCGACATAAGAAAAAAACTTTATCTGATAGGGATAAAGTTTTTTTAAAAGCGAACATGTCAAACGATTGACATGTCAATCGTTTGACATGTATAATGTGTTTGTAAGCGCTTCTCTTTTGATAAAGCATATTTGTAGGTTGATATTTTCGTTTGAGAAAACGGTTTCTAAGCTTTTCGTAATAAATGACCTTTTTGATTATTTCTGGGGGTGATGTGGAAACATATTCGCAAAGTGGATTCAAACGGTAATATTCAAAAATAACGAAATCATTCATTCTTTTTATGAGAAAAGGGGAGGCACAAAATGAAAAAAATCAGTCTTGTTACTTCGATGACCTTGACACTTGCAATGATGATTACCGCTTGTGGAGGGAATAACGCCAGCTCTGGCACTTCTTCGACAACTCCAGGCGCTAAAGAAACAGCAGTAGGAACTGTAAAGCCTGTAAAAATCACTTTCATGAATTCGAAAGCTGAAATTCAACAACAAGTTGGAGAGGCTGCGAAAGAGTTCACTAAGGTCAATCCCAATATTACAGTTGAAGTGTTAACAACGGCGGATGGACAGTCCCCGGTTGAGAGAACTTCGCTGCTTTACGCTTCAGGCACACCAGCAACGCTAACGATGTTAGATGCCGGTGACATTACAAAATTTAAAGATAAAGCTGCCGATCTTTCGGGTGAAAAATGGGTAAATGATCTGGCGCAACCTAACCAAATCGATGGAAAAACCATGGCATTTCCATTTGCCGTTGAAGGATATGGGCTTATCTATAATAAGGCGGTTGTCGACAAGGCAGTGGGTGGTACTTTTAATCCGGCTACGATCAACACCACTGCGGCACTAGAAGATCTTTTCAAGAAAATTGAAGCTTCCGGGACAGCAGCATTGACGATCGGAAGCATGGATTGGTCCTTGGGTAACCACTTCTTGGCCATTGATTACGCTACACAACCGGATGGCGATGTTAACAAATTCCTGGATAGCTTAAAAGCCGGTAATGTGAAAATGGCTGACAATGCTGCGCTCAAAGGATTAATGGACACCTTCGATGTCATGAAGAAATATAACAAAGGGAAAAATGATCCGCTTTCTGTCAGTTATGACCAATCTTCCGCTGCTGTAGCAAAAGGTGAAGCGGCGATTACGTTCAACGGTAACTGGATGATTGGTGATTTGAATAAAGTGAAAGCAGGAGGCGAATACGGCTTCATACCGGTTCCAATAAGTAACAATGCAAGTGATAAAGCGAACTCCGCTATTGCGGTTGGGGCGACGAAGCAAGTATTTATCGATAAAACCGCGAATACATCGGAGCAACAAGATGCCGCTAAGAAATTCTTGAATTGGATCGTTTACGAGCAAGCAGGCCAAGACTTCCTGGTGAACAAAGCTAATGTCATTCCAGCATTCAAAAATATTACACTTGAACCTAAGGATTCTCTTTCAAAAGCGATCAAAACATATAATAATGCCGGCAAATCCATTCCTTTTGCTGGGAACTATGTCCCGGGCGATCATTGGAAAGTGCTTGGCGCTTCGATGCAAAAGTATCTTGTCGGTAAAGATGACCGCGCTGCATTAGCGGCAGAAATTCAAGACTACTGGAAAAAAGTGAAGTAAATATAGTTATCAGTGAATATATGAAATGAAAGTCGATGGATGAAACGATCAAACTCGTCCATCGACTTTCAAATTATCACACATAGATAGAGAAGTGGAGGAGAACCAAATGATTTCTGAAAAGAGCCCGGTTAGAAGAATTAGTAATCAACTCTTTTTTACAGGACCAACAATACTGGCGTTCTTTGCTGTTATCGCGATCCCCTTCCTTTATGGAATTAATATGACATTCTTCAAATGGGATGGTATTTCATCCAGTATGCCGTTTACGGGAATTAGTAATTACGTTGAGGTTTTTAAGGATGGCAAGTTTTGGGACGCCATGCTGCTGACAGTTAACTATGTTGTCGTTACAGTCGTATTAGTAAATGCTGTAGCATTTTTCTTAGCTTATTTGGTGACGTCTGGAATTAAAGGGCAGAACTTTTTTCGTACGGCATTTTTTACGCCAAATTTGATTGGTGGCCTGGTTCTTGGATTCATTTGGCAATTTATGTTTAACAGTTTTTTTGTGAACATCGGCCAAACATATGGATTGTCTGTCTTAAGCAAATCCTGGTTAGGAGATGAGCATAAGGTATTTTGGGCGCTTGTCATTGTCAGTGTTTGGCAATATGCAGGGTATATGATGGTTATTTTCGTTGCCGGATTAATGAGCGTCCCCCGGGATATTTTGGAAGCAGCTACGATCGACGGTACAGGTAGTTGGAAGAAGCTTACGCACATGGTACTTCCCTTGATGGTACCGTCCTTTATCGTTACCGTTTTTCTTACCTTGCAGCGGACCTTTATGGTCTATGATATGAACTTGTCATTAACGAAAGGAGGCCCCTTCGGAAGCTCGGTCATGGCTTCAATGCATGTTTACGACAAAGCGTTTAAAAGCTTCGACTACGGAGTAGGTCAAGCAGAAGCATTTATGCTCTTTTTCATGGTTGCGGGCGCAACGATTCTTCAGGTTTATTTTAGCAAGAAACTGGAGGTTGAAGCCTAATGAAAGCGCGCCAACTCCTTCAGCAGACACTTGTATTTATGGTTTTAGCAGCCGCGTTGATCATATTCGTTTTTCCATTTGTGCTACTAATCTTAAACTCTTTCAAAACAAATGCTCAAATCATTGGGTCGCCGATTTCCTTTCCGACGTCCTTTCATTTTGCAAACTTCAAAACGGCCATTATCGATATGAATTACTTTGGCAGTTTTATAAATACATCGTTTATCACTTTCGTAAGTGTTGCATTCATATCGCTTTTTTCATCGATGACAGCTCATTATTTTGTAAGAAACCGCACGAAATTCAACAATACCTTGTTTTTCTTGATGGTGTCGGCGATGATCATTCCATTTCAAGCGATCATGATTCCGTTAGTATCCATTTACGGGCAAAAACTAGGATGGATTCAATCCTCGCCTAAGCTTACATTGATGTTCATGTATATCGGTTTTGGCGCCTCGCTTGCCGTGTTTATTTATCATGGATTTATGAAAAGCGTACCTCTTGAATTAGAAGAAGCGGCGCTGATGGATGGCTGTAATCCTCGGCAAACGTTTTTCAAGATTGTTTGGCCGATATTAACGCCGACTTCCGTTACCATTGGGATTCTCAATGTTTTATGGATCTGGAATGACTTTTTATTACCGGTCATCATTCTGCAAAATGCAGGTAAAGAGAACCTGACTCTGCCTTTAGCTATTCAAGTATTTAATGGAACTTATTCGGCAGATTATGAGAAATTTTTGCCTGCAGTATTAATGGTTATTTTACCCGTTTTGATTATTTATCTCTTTGTCCAACGCTTAATCATTCAAGGAATTACGCAGGGTGCAGTAAAGTAGTCGGATATTTTATTAGGTTAGCTTTATAAACAATTCAGCTTCGGAAGGGTGCCTCGTGAACAACTATACAACAGCAAGAGCAGATCATTTTATTCGAGAAAATAAGCAACATCTTTGCACTGATTATCGTCTCCAGTTTCATCTAATGAGTGAATATGGCTGGATGAACGATCCAAACGGGTTTATTCAATATAAGGAAAATTTCCACTTATTTTACCAGCATTACCCGTATAAACCTTTTTGGGGCCCAATGCACTGGGGCCATGCGATCAGCAGCGATTTGATTAAATGGTCTTATCTGCCTGTCGCTTTAGCTCCCGATCAGGAATATGACAAGGATGGGTGTTTTTCGGGAAGCGCTGTAGAAAAAGATGGGAAATTAGTGTTGATATATACAGGGCATGTGATGACTGGCCCGAACAAGGACATCGATTACGTTCAAACGCAAAGCATGGCTCAGTCCGAGGATGGTGTGAATTTTGAGAAAATCGCTCAGAATCCGGTTATACCTACTTCTCTTATTCCAACAGGAGCTAGCCAGAAGGATTTCCGGGATCCGAAGGTGTTTGAACGGGACGGAAAGTACTACGTAGTGCTCGGTTCAAATGACGGTAGCGGAAACGGTGTCATTTTGTTATACCGATCCGAAGATTTACAGCGTTGGACTTTCATTAACGAAATAGCGAGAAGCGACGGGAGTATGGGCGATAATTGGGAATGTCCGGATTTGTTTCAATTGAGTGACCGGGATGTTCTGGTGATGTCACCGCAGCGCATGCCTTCTCAAGGATATGATTATCATAATTTACATTCAACGGTGTCCATGTTGGGTCGATTAGATACAGAAAATGGAATTTTTGATTACAACAATTACGAACCGATGGATTATGGCTTTGACTTTTATGCACCGCAAACATGTGTTGACAATAAGGGGCGACGCATCGTAGTTGCCTGGATGGATACCTGGGAGGCGGAAATTCCAACGCAGCAAGGACACAATTGGGCCGGAGCGATGACGCTGCCGCGAGAGATGAGAATCGTCAATGATAAAATCATATATGTACCGGTGGAGGAAATAAAAACATATCGTTCAAAGCCTTATGAGTTGCTGGACTTTGAACTTAACGGGAAACGAAATTTGGATTGCTATGGTGACAGCTACGAGCTGGAAGTCGTATTTGATGCGGCGGTAGCGGAAGAGTTTGGTTTGATGCTTCGGGCGGACGAAGAGGAATACACGCTCATTTCATACAGGCTCGATGATAGCTTGCTGCGGTTTAACCGCGAACGGTCTGGGATTGGTCCCAAAGGTGAGCGAATAACCAAGGTTGATCTTAGAGATAATCAGTTGATGCTCCGAATATTTGTAGATCGTTCTTCAGTGGAAGTCTTTATCCAGGATGGGGAGAAGGTCATGACCGGACGCATTTATCCAGGACCAGAGTCGAACGGCATTCATATATATGCTCACGGAAAGTGCCGTGTCGTTTCATTGCGCAAATGGGATATTCGTTAAGGAGGAACGCCAGATGGGAACTGTTTATACGATAGGAGAAGCACTCATTGATTTTATTCCGCTGGAAACCGGCATTGAACTGAAACATGTAAGCGGCTTTCAGAAAGCGGCGGGCGGTGCTCCGGCCAATGTGGCCTGTACGGTTGCTAAGCTCGGTGCAAAGAGCGCATTTATCGGAAAGCTTGGACTTGATGCGTTCGGCGACTCTCTAATCGAAACGATGGAATCAGTCGGGGTTGAGACTCGATACGTGTTTAGAACCGCTGAAGCGAATACGGCTTTGGCCTTCGTTAGTTTGAAAGCTGACGGAAACAGGGATTTTTCTTTCTACAGAAATCCGAGCGCTGATATGCTGCTCGCACAAGAAGATATCGGAGAGCAATGGTTTACTGAGGGGGACATTCTGCATTTCTGTTCCGTTGATTTAATCGAAGCCCCGGTGAAATATGCGCACTTAAAGGCCATACAGACTGTTAAACAAAACGGAGGAATTGTCAGCTTTGATCCGAATGTGCGACTTCCGTTATGGCAAGATAAAGAAGAATGCAGAAAAACGATACAACGCTTTATTCCTTTGAGTCATCTGATCAAAATTAGTGATGAAGAGTTATCGTTTATTACGGGAATTGATGACGTAGAAGAAGCGATTTCTTCCTTATTCGTTGGCGATGTAGAGCATGTTATTTATACGCGGGGTGCTGATGGCGCAGTTTGGTACACGAAAACCGAACGCATTCCGGTTACAGGACATCGGGTTCAGGCGGTTGATACGACCGGGGCAGGAGATTCTTTTATTGGGGCTGTGTTATTTCAGTTAAGCAAAGAGAATTTGAAGATAAGTGATATTTCTAATGAACAAAAGATGAAGATCTTGTCTTTCGCCAATGCGACGGCGGCACTAACAACAACTCGGCATGGAGCTATTCCTGCTTTGCCTTCGTTTGAAGAGGTAAATAGTTTTTTGAATATCAAGTTAACTCCGCATCACTCAAACAGTAAGATGCTTTAAGGTGATCGTATGCGTGGATAACAAGCAGTAAGAGGCGATTTCAATTTGAGGTGACATATTGTGCGGTCATTACCGGATGACGAATTGTTAAATATTTTAAATAATGCCACAATTATAAAATTAGATACTCAATTTGTTGAAATGATTCAACACGAAATGGATCGGCGGAAATTGAAAATCGAATTTTCGTTCATTGAAGAAAAATTTAAATATCAAGTTAGCTTCGTAGAACTCAAGCGATTAGATCCCGATAGGTAATCGTTTCCGCCGTCTTCCCTTTGATGTCCGGAATCACCTGCATCTTAACGTATTGCGGCGGCCCCTGATTGTTTAGCGATACGCCTACAAGTACTGGGCTTTGTTCCGTACAGCGACCGCGTTTGCCACCCTCTGTCGGCGCGCCAAAGAAAGCGTCGTCTAGTTCGACCAATTCAGCGAGTCGATAGTTTGCGCCGCGATCCCCCATGGCCTTCCTGATTTTGTGGAGCAACAGCCATGCGGTCGGGTAAGTCAATTCGAGTTCCCGCGCAAGGTAAGTAGCGGAAACGCCGCGCTTGTCGTGCGCTTCCAGATAGATCGTCCAAAACCAGGTGAGTAAAGGCGTGTGGGTTTTATGCGTGATCGTCCCGGCTGTCACCGACACTTGAAGCTTGCGACTCCTGCATTGGTAAAGCTTCCGGCTTTCAAGAAAGTAGCACGCTTGATGCTGGCATTTCGGACAGTAAAATCCTTTTGGCCAACGGATTTGGAACAGATGCTCGCGGCAGGCTTGCTCCGAGTTGAACTTTTCTTGAAACCTTTTGAGCGTAATCGTTTCTTGTCGAGCCATGACAACCACTCCCGAACAATTGTTTATATTTATTTTTTGTTAACATGGCAGGATGGAATAGATGTTTAGGATTATGACCAATCGTCTCTAACGGCGATTGGTATTTTTATTTTCATTACAATATCCTCATCATACGAACGGGCAGCATAGTTAATAAGGGAAATCACAATCCGTCATAGAATGATTTAGAGGGATGGACTTGAATTGGAATCTATTATAAGCATGCGGATGTCAATGAGTTAGAATGCGAAAGTAAAGATAGAAATTGGAGAATTGAAATGAGTGAGTGGCCTGAGAAGTTATCCGTTTTTTGCAGCGGACAGTACCTATCTTTATTCATTTGGCGGCAGCTCAAAAAGGAGGAACGCCCTTTACCTGCAGGGGATATGGCATCCGGCTAGAATTCGAGTCTGAGCTATTATGGATTTATATTTTGAAAAGCCAGTGGTTACGTTTAAAAGAATACATGGAGCGCCAAAGAGAGTTCAGATTCGCAAGGAGGACGAGATGACTTATGGGTTAAGTTACAATTTGGAACTGTGACTTGAACTATTTCTTTGCCACAGTTTGAAGCATTTTCTTGCCGCCAGTACTGTGTCTCGAAAATTCGAATTCGCTGAACTAAACATTCCTGTTAGTCCTAAGAATTGGACTTTGAAAGAAAAGGAGCGCCTCGGTATGATGGGTTTGTCAAAGGTTTTAACCCAACACCATCAAGGAGGCGCTCTTA
>NZ_JCAUAS010000042.1:0-33503 GCF_059692075.1 Paenibacillus sp. J31P190
ACGGTTCTAAGCAACTTACTATCTGAACGATCTTGATTTTCAAGGTGATGAAATCCTGCGAATGAGTGAGTATACGTGAGATAAACCCTTAAAACCGAGGGACGGAGAACGATAGTTGAACGGCTGCCGCGAAGCAGCCTTTATTTCGTTAACGGGCAGTTTACTGCAACAATTACATGTGTATTCTTTAAAAATACCTTCACGTATTGTTCGGACGTAAATTCCGGCATCCCAAAAATAAATTTCCGCTACAGAGCTTCTAGACAATACTTACTTATTAAAAGAACATATGACTAATGCCGAATTTTTGTACAGAAACTTAGTTCTAATACTGTAATTATAGACAAAACTTAAATTCTTAGTTGAGGGATTTCCGATTCTGATGACGTAGTATTACATATAAGAACAACACAAGGACAGAAGGAGACGACATGGACACGGAAGATCAAAACTTGGTAGATGCCCTGCGTAACCAACACCCATCAGTACTCGAACAATTGATGGACAAATATGGAAACGCCGTTTATGGCCTTGTCAGTCGTGTTATGGCAGGGGCAGGCCGAACGGAAGATGTGGAAGAGTGCGTCAGTGATGTTTTCATGGCTGTTTGGAGGCGTATCGACCATTTCGAGCCGGAAAAGGGCTCATTAAAAACCTGGTTACTACTCCTCGCCAAATATTCTGCACTTGATGCCCGTCGTAAGTTACTGAGGCGTCCGGAAATGGAACAATTTGAGGATAGGACGGTCATGGGTACGAGCTTGGAAGAAACGATAATATCAAAGGAAGCATCAATGGAGATGGTTTCAATAGTCAATTTGCTGCCAGAACCAGATCGAACGATCTTTTTCAGACGTTTTTTTTATTATGAGTCGCTCGAAAAAATATCGAAAGGGCTAGGGCTAACTAGTAAAGCGGTAGAAAACCGACTATATCGGTTGCGCAAAACGTTTAAGCATAAACTTAGCAAAGTGAGGTCGGAAAAAAACCATGGCTGAAATAGAGGAAAAAAAGGTATTTGAGTGGATGGACCAGCAAGATCCGAGCGATTTTGAAGGTTTAGATAAGATTGAACCTTTTGTATGCGAGGAGGGAGCAGATGACGCAGCTTGGCTTCGAATCAAACATCGGACATTCGAACAATTGGGGCTTAGTGAGGTAGGTAACAGGAAGGTAGTAATTAAGCCAATCATGCATGTAAAGAAAGTTGCCTACCGTGTTAACGTGAAGAGGTGGGTGGTAGCAGTATGTGCTGCTGTAGTCCTAGGTACAACGGTGTTATCGTTCTCACCAGACGTTAGGGCGGACGTGAAGAAACTACTACAATTTATACCAGGATTTGGCTACGTGCAGCAAAATAGCGATCCTTCACAGAGAGCGTATGTGTTGCAAAAACCAGTTGAGACGCAAGGGGAAAACGGTAAAGTCACAGTAGATGGCTTGTTAATCCAAGGAACAAGTGGGCAAATAGCTGTGAGCGGAGACAAGGTTTCTGCAGCAAACGTTAAGAGCATCATTCTTGACACTGAACAAGGGCAAATTGAGTTTAAGCAAAGTTTCGCATCCTGGGGGAATGGTGGACCTTGGCAAGCAGAATATTACTATGAAGGTAGTAAACTGATTAGTGGGATTGAAAACGTAACGCTTCGATTCGGAAATACGGTCATTGGCCCATTGCATCTGACACAGGCTAAGACAGCGGATGATTTGATGGGATTTGGATCAAGCGATCTCCAAAACGGCATTAGAATTACCGGCATTGTGACCCCTCTGGACGAAAATCGTCGCAAAGTGAACTTGCTTACTCAATTGGAAGGACATCAGATTATCGATTCTTTTAGCAAAGAACCGATTACTGGACAACAACAACTCCAACTAATGGATGATGAAGGTAGGAGGTTAGAAATAATAAAGGATTCTGGGTTCGTCAAACCACGTGAAATTCTTTTTGATGACCCTACGGGGGGGAAAGAATCTTATCAAATTGTCATTCCTTCAATCAGGATAGTTAACTCTGAAGTATCACATGAAAAAGTTACACTGCCTATCCCAGGGGAAGGAACACAAGATATCCATGTAACACTTAATATCGATGGCTATTCAGTTGATTTCACTCGAGTGGAACGCGTAAATGAAAAAAGTGTTCGCATAGAAGTAAATACACATTTTGATCCCACCCAAGCTAGAACACTGCAGAACTATAAAATCTTTACTAAAGACGGTATCGGCATGTCCTATAGCTCCAAGATGAATGAGGGGACTAGAGCTGTTGAAATGGAATGGCTGGATGTAAAACCGGGAGAAAACGAAGTAACCTTCTACATTGGGGAACCGCAAATCGTGGTTAAAGGACCTTGGATCCTGAGAGGTCTCCATTAATACTACATCTACTGTTCCGACCGAAAGCAATTTGCAAAAGGGAGCTTCGTGGACTGAGCTCCTCTTTTTGTTCATTGAAGTAACGGGAAACGATAGCTTCATAATAAGATCTTGCGGGCTGCCGGTGATAAACTCGGCGGCCTGTTGTGCTAACAAGCAGTTATGCGGAATAATAGTGTTTTAATGTTACCTTAGAAGGACGGAGAAACGGCATATGGAGATATCAAAGAAAAAAATAGTATATGTTTTAATCGCAAGCATTTTAATTGCAGTGATTGTTATTTATTTTTCAAATAGTACAAATAAACTTTATGGAAATGATAAAGAATCCATACTAAAAGTGATTATGTCTATTGAGGGTTATGAAAATGAATCAGTTGAGATTTTGGAGATTAAAGATTTTAATGATGCAAGGGTAGTTGTCTTCTTATCAAATAATAATCCAGCATATATTCATTTTTCTAAAAACCCAAAAGGCAATTATGAATGGAGAAATATTGAAAAACATGCAGGTCAGTCATTTTCTACATTCTTAATTCACTTTCACATATCGGATGATGAATCCAGCAATTCAAAATTTATGATTGTTACAAATCAAGAAAATAATATTGCAAAAATGGAATTAGAGGTAAATAAACAAGTTATTGAACAAGAGTTTAGTGTAAATCAAAAGTCTGTTACTTGGATTGATTTGCCTAAAGATGATACCCTTGAATTTAAATATAAATATTATGATAGGAACGGTAATCTTCTAAGTGATAATTAATTAACTACAATGGCTACCGTTTATTGAGCTAACGTAAGAACGATACTTCAATACTGATGGCTGCCAAAACGACGGCAGCCTTCGTTTTGCTAAACGGGCAGGATAGTTCCAATATGTGTTAAAATTAAGCGTGTGTACCGTGACAGGTTGGGCGACTGAATTAGAGGTTGGTGATGGCAGTGTTACTTCTGGATGGTATATCAGGATTCCTGGGCAAAAATTCGCCAGAGGTCGATTCGTTACATTTTAAAAGACTCTGTTACACGTTGGCAAACTATTCAAAAGGGAAGCTTTTGTCCTTTAAAGAACCACATATATCACAAAATTTTTATACAGCAGAGATTGGTTTGGAATTCGGAAGCATTTTTATTTTATTAAACAGTTCCTATCCATTCGTTGCGTTTGCTTCCTCTGTTCAATATTTCGATATTGAATTTGTTGACGACTCACTTTCTAGTGTTATAGATACCTTGAGCAATGAATTTAGAGTGCTATCGGCAAACGCACTTAATCAACGATTAATACTCGATGAAAGAACTAATACTGTGCTAAACGAAAAGTCTAAATAAGACGGAATTAATCCAAATCTTTCATTGGAAACCAAAAACAGTCGGAGATGTCATCTTTAATTTTTGGGACTAAGGCAATTAAACATTGCGCTAACGCAGAACGATAGTTGAGGGGAATGCTAAACGGCTGCTCTTTACCCATTAAATAATTCTTGAGGAGATGATATCATGAAAGCACTTAAATTACGTCCATTTGTTCCATCAGGTGCAGATTACCTACTTGCCGTCCAGTTCTATACAGACCTTGGATTTAAAAAAATATTCTCCAGTGATGAACTTACAATATTCAGGGTTGACGAAACGGAATTTCATTTACAAAACTTTCATAACACAGAATTGCAAAATAACTATATGTTGGAATTATGTGTGCAAAATTTGGATGCTTGGTGGCAGCATATTCAAAACACCGGGATAGTTGGGAAATATAACATTAGAACCAAGCCCCCTCAAATCCAACCGTATGGTAAGCGCTCCATCCACCTTATAGACCCTGCAGGCGTTCTCTGGCATATAACCGAATAATAAAAATATAAACTAAACATACAATCCGTAGATCTGTTCAGCTAACGGAAACGTTAACGTTAGTTAACTAACCAGGGAGCAGAACGCCGCGGCTGGCAGTTGCTCCTCTTTTTAATTGACGGGAGGATAGTCCAATTGTTTCTCGAATATTTTCTGAGTTGGATAATTTTATAAACTTTGTGAATATAACGTTATGTGAAATCACAGTGTGATATTTAATGAAAGCATCTAAAGGAGCCCTGTATGAAGACAATTATCTATATGGTTAGGCATGGAGAATCACCATACAATGAAGGAAATGAAAGAACAAGAGGACTTACCCCAAAAGGAAAGATCGATATTGAAAAAGCAACGAAGTTACTTATAGGTGAAGGAATTGACATGATTATATCAAGTCCTTATACTCGAGCAATTCTTAGTGTTGAGGGATTGGCCGAGCACTTAAAGTTAGATATTAAAGTATTTGAAGATCTTAGAGAACGTCATTTTGCATCTAATATTATTGAAAATGCAGAGTTAATGTCTAGTATCAGAGAGAGTTTTAATGACCTTAATCATACCTTGCCGGGTGGAGAGTCTAATGCTGATTGTCAGAAAAGAGCAATCTCAGTTCTAAAACCCATATTAAAAGAGCACAGAGGGAAGAAAATAGCAATCGGGACTCATGGTCTTGTAATGACTTTGATGATGAATCATTTTGATCCAGCTTTTGGCTTGGATTTTTTGAACCAATTAAAGAAACCAGATATCTATAAAATGCAATTCGAGGAATTAGAATTAGAAGAAGTAACAAGAATGTGGAATGCTTAGATTTTATAAGGTTTATTGAAGAGGACTGTGACATCATATAACACCATATTAAAGCATTAGGGCTATACCCCCTCGGTCTGACCGAGGGATCTCGGAATTACGCTAACGGAAACTATAGTTGAGTACAGCTTGTCTTACAATTCGTAAGACAAGCTGTAAGACAAAGCTAGGTGCAGCGGCAGTCTAGGATTTTATATTAGCATCCTAGCCATGCCGCTTTTTCTTTTATTGGGGTCAGTCTTAAACTTATTTTACGAACCCCTATCGTGCTTCCAGCCATTAATCAGGTGGTAGCAGCCATCGTACTGTAGAATATGGTTTACTTGGCACAAGTGATCCAGGCGTTACGAGAAGGTTTTAATAAATATTTTTTAATCAAAAAAAATTGATTAAACCATTGCAATCTGATTCGTATTGGTATATATTGTGATTAAATCAAAAAAAATTGATTAATGATTCGGGTGAAAATAATGAAAACCATAATTCCAATACATGAAGTAAAGATAAATACTGCACCGAACGATTCGTTTTTTGAAACGTATGATGCAAAGTTTAAAGCCTTGGCGGATCGCAAGAGACTTCAAATCATGTATGAGTTAACACAGCGGGGAAAAACGTGCGTATGCGACCTATGCGATGTCGTGGAAATGGCTCAATCCAAGTTGTCGTATCACTTGAAGATCCTTTTAGACGCCAATCTAATTACAAAAGAAATCATTGGCACCTGGAGCTATTATGAGATCAATAATTCTGCGGTGAACGGATTGCTTTCAGAAGAGCTTTGTTGCATTTTTAGACCGAGTGGTTCTTAATTTTTTTTAGACTTTACATCAATTTTTTTTTGATGTATATATCAATATATTTTGATGAAGGAGTGGTTTTACATGTTATTTCACGATATCAATCCACAACTGATGTATGTAGAACAGGAAGGTAAACAAGTAAACACAGCGAATGTGGCTCAAACTCAGGTGAAAAAACAATTTAGCTTTAGTCTCAAAAAGTTCGTTAGGTTATTCCGGATTAACAAAAATCAAACTGCTTGCTGTGCATGTGCTTGCTCATAAGAGTGAGTAAGTTTGCGTCTTTCGATAATAGCTTACGTCTTAAATGGATGATAAAGAAAACTATTTTATGGAGGTATCTTCATTGAGTAAAAATACAGTTCTATCTAAAGCGAAATTACCTGTAGCGATCATAGGTGCTGGTCCTATTGGCCTTGCCGCAGCGGCACATTTAGTTACACGAGGAGAATCTTTTGTATTGTTTGATACTGGGAATTCGGTGGGGGCCAGTGTCCTTAAATGGGCTCATGTACGTCTCTTTTCTCAATGGGAATACAATATAGATAAAGCAGCGCGGCAGCTACTTACCTCACATGGTTGGATCGCTCCGAATCATTCGGAAATCCCTACTGGATTAGAGATGGTTGAAAACTATTTTAAGCCTTTCGCCGAGTTACCTGAAATCAAACCTTTCATAAACTTGAACACGAAAGTGACCGCTGTGAGCCGAAAAGGCCTAAATAAGGTAAAAACACATGGCCGCGATGACCTTCCATTTGTGTTGCATGTTGAGAACAATGGTGTACGCTTCTTGGTTGAGGCCAAAGCTGTCATCGATGCTTCGGGTACCTGGACCAGTCCGAATCCAATCCTTTCTGAAGGGGTCTGGACGTCTGAGGAGCAGTCTTTAAGCAAACAAGTATTTTATGGTATACCTGATGTTCTAGGTAAGCATAAAAATCGCTATAGTGGAAAGAAAGTTCTTGTTGTTGGTAGCGGTCATTCCGCGATCAATACACTTTTGGAACTCGGGGAGCTTAAGGGGCAGGTACAGGAGACTGAAATTGTCTGGGTACTAAGAAAATCTAGACTAGAGGATGTTTACGGGGGGCGGGATCAAGATCAGCTAGCTGCGAGAGGAGAACTCGGAACGCGTATTCAGAAGCTAGTTGAATCAGGTAAAGTTAAAGTGATGACGCCATTTCATATTCAAGAATTAAAAAAGGACGGGGAAAAAATTCAGGTTATTGGTTCTTTAAACAGCGAATTTGCCCATATTGACGCGATTGATGAGATCGTTTCGAATACAGGTTCCCGTCCTGATTTTTCATTCTTAAGAGAAGTTAGAGTGATAGCAGATCCAGGCTTGGAAAGCGTTTTGGAGTTAGCGCCTCTAATCGATCCGAATGTTCATAGCTGCGGTACGGTTAGACCACATGGGGAAAATGAGCTAAGACAACCTGAGAAGGACTTTTATATTGTTGGATCGAAGAGCTACGGTAGAGCGCCGACTTTCTTGATGGCGACAGGGTATGAACAAGTGAGATCCGTTGTTGCAGCTTTAGTTGGCGATCATGAAGCAGCTGAGAGGGTTGAACTTGAACTGCCTGAAACTGGGGTATGTAGTATTAAAAGTAGCTCGTGCTGTGAACCTGAAAAAAGTGAAACAATGGTAGTAAAATCTGATGAAGTAAGTTCTTGTTGTTCACCAATTACCAAACCGGTGGCATCGACATCTTCATGCTGCAGCTAGATTACATCGGCGTTGTCTTAAGGGCAATGCCGCTTTTTATTTTGAAAGGAGAAGTTCGTTGATCAGAGAGCAGACAAAAGAAAATGCAGATCTCAAACCTATTATTTTTTTGGCACTTATCACAGCTGTCTCACTATTTGGTGATTCGATGCTATACGTTGTATTACCGATTCATTGGAACGATGTGGGACTAACGTCCCTCATTGAAGTTGGAATTTTACTCTCGGCAAATCGTTTTGTGAGATTACCGCTCGGCCCCTTGATTGGATGGTTGTACAAAAAAATCAGCATCAGAAATGGTGTATTTTTGGCCGTATTCATAGCAGGAATGACTACATTACTTTACGGATGGGTAGATAGTTTTTATAGTTGGCTTATTCTGCGGTGTGTTTGGGGTGTAGCTTGGTCGTTATTTCGTTTGGGCTCTTACTTCATGATCCTCGAACTATCGGATGACCAAAACAGAGGTTACTTCATGGGGACTTACAATGGGCTTTACCGAATAGGCAGTTTAGTGGGCATGCTTGTTGGTAGTATCTGTGTGGAATTGTTTGGATTACGGGCTGTTGCTACAACTTTTGGTATTCTGGCATTCCTTGTACTTCCTGCTGTTTACAGGTTTGTTCCCAAGGCGAAAAAACAAATTAAATCCGAAGATGCTCCACTCCAAAAGAGGGTGCTTATAAAACTTCCGGCATTGCAAGGGACTTTAATTTCTGTGTTTCTAGTTGGCATGTGTCTTGACGGCATGCTCACTGCAACGTTAAGTCACCTGATTGATGTTCATCACAAGACGTCGTTTATGTTTTATGAAATAGTTATTGGAGCCGCCACACTAGCCGGTGCTCTCCAAGCCGTACGATGGGCATTGGGCTCATTTATGTCTCCTTGGTTTGGTCAATTATCTGACCGCAAGTGGGGACGCAGACCGTTCCTTATCGGCTCACTTGCTTTGGCTTCAATATTTATGGCTTTGACAAATTTTGAGATTCCTTTTGGCCTTTGGTTACTTGATCTACTTGCACTTCTCATTGTTACAACTTTTTTATCTACAATTATGGATGCAATGGTTTCGGATATCGCATTCGGATCTGCTCGAACATTTATAATGACCATGTATGTAGTCGTATCCGATGTGGGAGCATCCATGGGGCCGTTGTTTGGTTATTTATCTGAGCATTTCATTGGTTTAAGCATGACTTATTGGCTTTCTGCATCGCTCCTTTTGCTGCTAAGTATCATTTGGTTTATGAAAGGTAATGTAGGAATGAGGAAGGATATTGTCGTTAATCAATAGTTGCACTCATCAATTAATGTGTGTTATAAAATAGTTAGGTGATCTAATATGAACAATAATCCACAATTCCCAGATATGAGAGAAGTGCTGCAGTTACTTGTTCGCAGATTCGGACTGCTTCAGAAAGATGGTGCACAGTGTTGCGGTATTTCCGTGATACAAAGCCATATCATTTATGAGTTAATGAAACATCCTAATATTGCTCTAAATGATTTGGCCCAAAACCTTTTCACCGATACCAGTACAATCAGCAGGCAAATTCAGCAATTGGTCGAGTTGGAGATGGTTCGAAGAACTCCTGATCCTAAAGATCGGCGTTATGTGGTACTCTCTTTAACCTCAAAAGGGGAAGAGCAGCATCAAGCCATATCCAAAACAATGGAGAATTATGTTCAAGGGATTTTACAACTCATACCGGAAAATAAGCGGGATCAAGTTGTCGAAAGTTTAGGCCTTTTGAGTCAGGCGATGAATCAAAATGAAAATTGTTGCTCCTCCTCTTAAAAGAGGAGATTGTTTTAGGGTGGTAGTTGCAAAAATCAATTATTTCATAATGAGTTTAATGTATTCTACGTTTGGATAGTTTCAATTCTTCTCTTTGGTGAGGAGTTCTTTTTGGGCTATTAATTGCAAATGTCAACTATTATAAAATTCATTTAATGAGGTGTTCGCATGATCATTCGAAATGCAAAAATAAGCGACATTAACGCGATTCTTAATATCTACAACCAAGGAATTGAGGATAGGATCGCAACCTTAGAGGAGGAAACAAAGAACTTGCGTTATATGCAAAGTTGGTTTCAAACCCACGGAGGAAGATATGCAGTTTTGATTGCAGAAGAAAATGAGCAATTTGTCGGCTGGGCTTCGATAAACCCATACAGCACACGTTGCGCCTATAACGGAGTTGGAGATATATCGATCTATATTGACCGTGAATACCGCGGTAAAGGGATTGGGAGTAGTCTTTTGAAAGAGCTAGAACGTGTGGGTAAAGAAAATGAGTTTTATAAGTTTGTACTTTTTACATTCCCTTTTAACGAATTAGGTCAAGGGCTTTACCGTAAATCAGGATATCGTGAAATTGGCGTTTTTCAGAATCAGGGCGTTTTAGATGGGGAATATGTTGATGTTATGGCGATGGAAAAGCTGTTATAAGCAGGATGTATTAGAAAAATGAAGAGTAAGGTTGTGAGATAATTATGTATAAAACCATTGTAATCGGTGGAGGGCAAGCTGGACTTGCTGCAGGATATTACCTTAAAAAATATGGGTTGTCATTTCACATTTTAGAAGCCGGTCCTGAAGCAGTTGGATCATGGCCACATTATTACGATAGCCTAAAGCTGTTCTCACCCGCTAAGTACTCTTCTTTGCCAGGTTTCCCATTCCCAGGTGGGTGTGATCGGTATCCCTCGCGGGATGAAGTGATTTCATACCTTCGAGAATATGCTTCTAAGTATAATATGCCGGTGAAGACAAACACTCGTGTTGAAAAAGTAGAGAAATTTAATGGGAGGTTTCAAGTTACCACAACAAGTGGGGAGATTCTTGAAGCTGAATCTGTTATAAGTGCGACAGGCTCATTTCACAGACCCTATATTCCAGACATTCCTGGAATAGCAGAGTTTCGAGGTGAAGTTATTCATTCCTCTGCGTATCGGAATACCAAGCCCTATCAAGGTCAACGTGTGATTATTGTCGGGAGTGGGAACTCTGCAGTTCAAATAGGTGTTGAAGTCGCTGAGGTATCCACTACGACCCTAGCGGTTCGAACACCGGTTAAACTCCTACCTCAGGTTAAGTTTGGGCGCGATCTGCACTTTTGGTTAATTGCTACCGGGTTAGATAAATTCCCTTTTCCTTTGTTTGGCCGTCCTGTACCGGAGCCAACAACTGTTATTGATTCTGCAGGGTTTAAACAACTATTAGAGAGCGGAAAACCATATCAAAGAACAATGTTTACATCGTTGTATGAGGATGGTGTTGTTTGGGAGGATGGAGAGAAAGAGAGCATCGATGCGATCATTTTTGCTACTGGGTTCAGGCCTAATTTATCTTTTTTATCGGAGTTGAATGCTTTAGATGATCGTGAATTTCCAAGACATAAGGTTGGAGTGAGTAATGTTACGGATGGGTTATATTTTGTTGGACTTTCTGGGCAAAGATCGTTTGCGTCAGCAACACTTCGTGGTGTTGGGGATGATGCCCGATATGTCGTTAGAAAGGTGATCAGAAAAAAGCTATAAAAGTGCAAAGATGTCAGAGTTAATAAGGATGGGTATATTAATTATTTGATGACTCAAATGTGTCAAAATAACTATGGGGATTAGTGTCAATGAAAAATACTCAAATCTCCTTAAGTTTTAATTCTGAAGCAAATACTTCACTTTCTAGAAGAGCAGTAAGGAACAACATATTCTTGATTCCACATAATGATACAACTTTCAGATGAGGTTGTACCAAAATGGCATCACAAGGGCGAATTTACAATTGTAAACGAGGATCGAGTCCCATTAAAGAACTTTATTTTCTTGTTGCTTCATAATGTTTTGATTGGTAGCCAGCTCATTAAAAAACTTAATTATTATCCGCTTTTACATTGAACAACTAGAAACCGCGCCAAATCAACATTTCCATTAAAGAACTTTATTTTCCCATGTCAGGTGGAGTTGCTGGGGAGATCGGGAGACTTTTGAAACAAGGCTAATTGTATGAGAAGAAGATACACGGAGGAGGAACAAGTAACTATTTGAGGCAGTATACAGGTAATTCGAGGAAAGACTCGTCTCTATTTCCTCAACAACAAAAAAAAGATGACCCCTGATGAATTCAAGGGTCATCTACTGGCAGCTTAACTCCGCGGTGGTTTGTTTAAATGGTCCGCAATCCGGGTCAGTGTTCAGCTCTGCCGGAGGTAACAAAAAAATAAATTGAACAAGAAATAACGCTATGATATAATCGGTAGCGTTACTGACAAATTAAAATAAAGATTGTATCCAGTTTTATTCCTACTCTAATTGTACATCTGGAACTTTAATTTGTCAATGCTCTTTTTTATCCCAAAAAATGGAAAAAGGAGTGTGTTTAGGGAGAGATGGAAGCGAAGAAATGGCGGAAGGAACAGGAACGGTTGGATCGGGTCAGGAACAAACTGCAGACAAGAATCGCGGAGATGGAGCCGGAGGTTACCGGACTGCGCGATCAGGCTGTGGACATCCGCAAGCGGTTTTGGGAAGAAGTGACGATTAACACGAGCACGACCGAAGATTTCGAAGAGAGCTTTTACTCGGTTCAGCAGCAATCAGCGATGTTAGCCGAAAGAGAGCGTGGCCACAACCGGTTGGTACAGCAATGGAAAGGCATGAAACGGTTGCTCCCGTCACCTTATTTTGGACGCGTTGACTTTCAGGAGGATGGCTTAAACGCAAGCGAGCAAATCTATATCGGCGTATCCTCCTTCGTCGACGATGACGGATTGACTTTTCTGATCTATGACTGGCGTTCCCCCATCGCAAGCCTATACTACGACTATCCTCCGGGCCCGGCCTCTTATGACACGCCGGCAGGTCGGATCGGAGGGACCATGACGCTTAAACGGCAGTTCCAGATTCAGAACGGACACATCCGCAACATGTTCGACGCGAGCGAAACGATTGGTGATGAATTGCTGCAGCAAGTGCTCGGCAAGGACGCGGACTCGCAAATGAAGAGTATCGTGGCAACGATCCAGAAGGAGCAGAACGCCATCATCCGCAATGATAAAAGCCGGATGCTTATTGTACAGGGAGCGGCGGGCAGCGGGAAAACTTCCGCGGCCTTGCAGCGTGTGGCGTACTTGCTATACAAACACCGACAGACGATCAAGGCCGATCAGATCGTACTTTTCTCGCCAAATCCGATGTTTGGCAGTTATATTTCCACCGTCCTTCCAGAACTCGGCGAAGAGAATATGCAGCAGACGACGTTTCAGGAATATCTGGACAATTGGCTCGGTTCTGCATTGCGGTCGGAAGATCCCTTCGATCAGATCGAATACACACTGACAGCACAGAGGGAGCCGGGATATGAGGCTCGCCTCCAGGGGATCGCGTACAAAACCTCCGAAGCTTTTCTGAAAGCCCTGCAGAACTACGGGAAGTGGTTGGGGCGGGAAGGTATGCGGTTCAAGGACCTATGGTTTCGAGATCGTGTTCTGATTACTGCGGAGTGTATGAGCGCGAAAATGTACAAATTCGACCGTTCCCTGCCGTTGTTCAATCGTGTCGTTCTCTTGCAGGAATGGCTACTGAATGAACTGGCCTCGCTGGAACGCGAGGAACGGGATGCATTCTGGGTGCAGGAGGAGTTAAATTATCTCGATAACGAGCAGTACGCGGAAGTTTTCGACATGCTGCACAAAGAGAGGGAACTACTCGACCTTTCGGAGCACTACGCTGTGGTTCGCGAGCGAATGAATAACAAGCGTCGGGGAGATGAAAGCGACGTTGACTTCGCCCAGCGGGAGGAGGAACTGATCCTTCGATCAATCGTGAAGAAAAGTTTTAAGCCGCTAAGGAAAAGCGTGAGGAAATTTTCGTTTGTCGATGTGGGCGGTATATATGGCCAATTGTTCGACGACGAAACCTCATATCGGGAGAAAACAAATGAGATCGCCATCCCCCTGCATTGGCCTGAAATCTGCAAACAAACCAAGGATATGCTGAGCCGGAACGAATTGTTCCACGAGGATGCGACTCCTTATTTATTTGTAAAAGAACTGGTCGAAGGCGTCCGAACGAACACGGAGATTCGGCATGTCTTCGTCGACGAAGGTCAGGATTATTCGGCGTTTCAATATGAATATTTTAAAACGTTGTTTCCACGTGCCCAGATGACGGTGCTCGGCGATTTCGGGCAAGCGATCTTCATGCAGGCCACAAACCTGGAAGCATCCGATTCTCCGCTGATCCGGCTTTTTGGCGAAGCCGATACAAGCCTCGTCCGCCTCGTTCGCAGCTATCGTTCAACTAGAGAGATTGTGGAATTTACGAAATCGCTGCTTACTGGCGGGGACGAGATCGTACCGTTTGAACGAAGAGGCAACAAGCCCCTTCTGATCAGATCAAACGACGTGAAGAAGCGTGATGCGCAACTACTAGAAGACATCGCCTCGCTCAGGGCCGAGGGCTTCGCTTCTATTGCCGTTATTACCAAGACTGCAGCCGAAAGCGAAGAGGCTTATGAATCGTTACGAATGCAAGGGGGCGAAGGGCTGCAGCGTATTACGAAGGAGACGCTCACTTTTGAAAAGGGAGTGATGGTCATCCCCGTGTATCTTGCCAAAGGCATTGAGTTCGATGCGGTCTTCATCTATAACGCTTCGCCAGCAGCTTACGGCCGGGACAACGAACGCAAGCTTCTTTATACGGCGTGTACGCGGGCCATGCACCGGCTTCATCTTTACACGACGGGCGATTGGTCGCCGTTCGTGCAGGCATTGCCTGCGAATTTGTACGAGAAAGCAGCTCGATGAGCAGAAAGCAGGGATCTATGTCAGCTCCTACACACAAAAAACGATGTCAGCCAGCGGGGACAACTTCTCGCTGAAAGCCATTCTGCCTCCCCTCATAGCGATTATTGTCGGTATGATCATGGTTATTCTGGACAGCACCGTCGTCAATAATGCCATTCCGAAACTCGTTGACTACTTCGACACCGATCTGAAGACGATCCAATGGACCGTCACCGGCTATACGCTAGCCTTATCCGCCGTTATCCCGCTTGCAGGCTGGATGGCCGATAAATTCGGCTCCAAGCAAATTTTCATGATTACGATCGCCCTGTTCACGATCGGCTCCGTGCTGTGCGGCATCGCACAAACGCCGGAACAGCTGATCATTTACCGCATCATTCAAGGCTTAGGCGGCGGCATGGTTGGCCCGATCGGGATGGCCATGGTGTTCAAGCTCGCGCCTCCAGAGCGCCGCGGATCCATCATGGGTGTACTCGGCGTCCCAATGCTGATAGCACCGGCGTTCGGTCCGGTGCTATCCGGATGGCTGGTCGATTCTGTCAGCTGGCACTGGATTTTCATCATCAATCTGCCGATCGGCATTATCGCTTTCATTCTTGGGTATAAATATTTGCCGAAAGTAGACCGCCAAGCGGCGCCGCATCTGGACGTCATCGGCATGTGCCTGGCGCCGATTGCCTTCTCCATGCTGGCGTACGGCGTAAGCGAAGGCGGCACCAGCTGGTCCCAGGCTTCGACGATCACGGGCTTGACCGTCGGCGGCATTGCACTCATCCTCTTCATCATCGTGGAACTGGCACAAAAGCAGCCGCTGCTGGAGCTGAAAGTGTTCAAGTCGTCCGACTTTACACGCAGCATCATCATGGCGTGGATCGTACAGCTCCCGCTGTTCGGCACAATGCTAATCGTGCCGCTGTATCTGCAAGGCGTCATGCACTACACCGCGCTTGAAACGGGCTGGATCTTGATGCCTTATGCGCTATGTGCGGGAATCGGCATGCCGATAAGCGGCCGGTTGTTCGATAAGATCGGAGCGCGTCCGCTCGCCTTCGCCGGTCTTACCGTCATAACCATCTCCCTGTTCATTTTGTCCGGCATATCGGTGGATACCTCGCTGTGGGTTATCATCCTGTGCATCTGCATCTTGGGTCTCGGCATGGGCTTCACCATGATGCCGCTCAACACGCATGTCTTGAATTCTGCGCCTCGCCGTCTGGTGAGCCGCGTCACACCGCTGACAACGGCAGCTCAGCAAGTCGTCCTCTCGTTCGCGGTCGCGGGCTTGACGGGTTATCTCACATCGCAAATCAGTTCCCACGCCGCAAGCGCGGGAGCGGACGTTACTCCGCTGAACGCTGTCGTAGCGGGTTACGGCGACACATTCTTCCTGTCCGCATGCCTCGTGACCGTGGGTATCGCACTGTCGCTCCTTCTGCGTAAACCGAAGCTGATGGAAGAAGATGGACCCGCCGGTGGGGACAATCCGGACCTGGCGATGAAGATGGGTCACTAATGACGCGACGGGGTATTAAACATCTTATTTGCTAACGAGAAAAAGAGAGTTAATAAGCAAAGAAGGCTGCCGAGTGATTGGCAGCCTATTATAGCTCTAGTTATCCTTACCATGCATGTAAAACGGTACTTGCTAATCTACGAAAGCCCATACTGCTGGCTCATCATCTTCAACTTTTGTTCGATATAAGTTATCGCCTCTGGCGGTTCGATAATCCTGGCCGCTTCTCCAACTCCCCAAATCATCTCCGTATAAAACGACACCTTGTTCACGGGGATCATCATATGGATCGCACCACTTCCATCCTCATAGCGTTCAATGAACTCATTAAACCAGCCGTTCTCCTCGAGAGTCCGCACCCCCACGGGTGTCAGGGTGAGGATCAGTTCCTTTTTCTCCGAAGCATTCAGCTCGTCGACATTCCAATCGAAGATGGATTTCTTGTCTACCTCATCCAAGCAGTCGAGCAAATCGTTCAAGCTGGCTGAACGTACTCGATCCGCACGAAAGAGGCGATATCCTTTGCGCTCGAAGCAGTAGGCCGGACAATACCAGTAGCCCTGACTAGCATAAAGACCGATTGGCTGGATGTCTCTTCTCTCGGCTCCCTTGCCCGTGTCATACTCGATGGTCACTACGCTTCGGACCATGATGGCCTGCAACAAGGTACGAAGGCACTTAGCAGACATGGACCGCAGTGGGTTCCAAATCACTACTTTGTTCTTCAGCCGGTCGATTTGTTCTTTAATATCAGGAGGAAGGTAATGGTAGAACTTGTGAAGCGCCGAGGAAGCCCCTTCGTCAAAAGGCAGGGAACCGAAATACTGCAGTGATTGGCAGGCGAAAAACATAGCAACGGCTTCGCTTTCCAAGAATGTAATCGGCGGGAGCAATCGCTCCTGCAGCAGCCTGTAGCCTCCTCCACGCCCCTGGACGGAATAAATAGGGGTACCAAGTTCGCTCAACTCCTGCAAATCGCGGGTTATCGTGCGCTTGGATAAGCCTAATTCATCGGCGAGTTCCTGAACGGTAAAGGATTTCCTGGCGTTGACGATCATAATGAGCTGGATCAGTCGCTGCGATTTTAACATAGCACTCCTCCTCTCTTTTTTTTTAATTATAACATTTAAATAAGACAGGTTTTGTCTTGTTTGAATGCTATAGTCTTATTTGTAAACAACTTAATAACGAAGGAATGGTGAGTAGGATATGAAAGAGATTGAAACTTTCGTAAATCTTTACAACTCTGTTTGGAACGAAGCTGACGCGGGGCGGCGCAGAGAAATCATCGCAGAGCTGTGGTCGGAAGACGCGACCCATTACACGGATTCACTCGAAGCACATGGACGCGAAGCCATCGAGGACCGGGTCAGCAAGGCGTACGAAAAGTTCGTAGTAACGGGAGGGTATGTATTCAAAAGCATAGGGATAGCAGATGAGCATCACAACGCCGTGAGGTACGGCTGGGCGATGTTCCCCCAGGGAGGCGACTTGGCAGTGGCTGCCGGAACCGTCTTCATCCTGCTAGACAATGATGGTCGGATCCGTTTCGACTACCAGTTCACCGATGTGCTGCCAGCAACTTGATTCGAACCAATTGTCTGATCATTCGGGCAAACTGCACCATCATTCAAATCTTGAGGAGGGATATCGTGAGAAGTTATCATGGAAATTTGGGAGAAGGCCTTGCCGGCCTTACGGTTAAAGAAAACGACATACCGGTTCCGGGTCCAGGAGAAGTGCTAATTCGGGTTAAAGCCTGTTCGCTTAATTATCGGGAAATTTCAATTCTGTTTCATGGCAGGTATCCGCTGCCGGTCCGACCAGACTTTATTCCAGTTTCAGACGGAGCCGGCGAAATTGTAGAGGTAGGTGAAGGTGTCACCCGGGTCAAACCAGGAGACCGAGTCATGGCCTCCATCTTTCCACAGTGGATTGACGGTCCGTTCAGCCTGGAGTATGCAGCGCAGCTCGGCGGCGCTCTGGACGGGATGCTGACTGAATATGCGGTTCTGAGCCAAGAGGCGGTTGTGCATATACCCGCTCATCTATCCTTCGAGGAAGCCGCAGCCTTACCATGCGCCGCCGTTACCGCATGGAATGCCCTCACAAGCGGGCAACCGCTGCAAGCCGGACATACCGTACTCACGCTCGGATCGGGTGGCGTCTCACTATTCGCCTTGCAGCTCGCTAAGCTGTGTGGTGCCCGAGTCATTGCAACCACTTCGAGCGATGAAAAGGCAGATCGGTTGAAGGCCCTTGGGGCAGATGAAGTCATTAACTACAATACAGTTCCCGATTGGCATATCGCAGTGCGTGAGCTGACGGGAGGCCGAGGCGCTGACCGTGTTGTAGAGGTTGGCGGAACGAGTACCCTCGAGAAGTCGATTAAATCTATTGCCTTTGAAGGTCAAATCAGTCAGGTCGGATGGCTCACACAAGAAGGCACTTCGATTGACCTCAAAGCTATAGCTTATAACGTCTTTACCCTCCGGGGGATCGCCGTTGGCAGCCGTGCTCAATTCAACGCGATGAACCGAGCCATTGCGGCCCACCGGATGAAGCCTGTCATCGACTGTGTGTTTTCTTTTGACGAAGCCAAGGAAGCGTTCAGTTACTTCAAGGAGGCTTCGAATTTTGGCAAAGTTATTATTCGCCATCCATAGAGCGGAGCCCTTTCTTTTCCTTTTGGGAAGAGACAAGGGCTCTTTTGGGTGAAAGAAGCTTTGTTGTTGACGGCGCTGGAGGTATCCTGGTTGCGTGTGGAATTCGGACGGTGGCCTTCGGGCGATCTCGTCAAAAGCTGGAGGACCTTAGGGCTAGGTTGGGTCATCCTGAGAATCTGACGATTGCTATGGGTGATGCTTTTCGTCCGGATGACATCGTCTCCGCTTCGGAAGGTGCAGATGTCCTATTCCATTGTGCGAACGTGCCTTATCAAGAGATGGTCAGCAAGCTGATTCCTCTTGGCGAATCGGTGATGGAGGCCGCTGACCGTTTGGGCATAAAAGTAGTCGCGATCGACGGCATCTATCCCTATGGAAGAAGGCAGATGGCTCGGGCGACCGAGGAGCATCCCAAGCAGCCGCATACGAAGAAGGGCAAGACTAGGCTCGCTTATGAGAAGATGCTTTTCGATCAGCGGTGGAGCCGAGCTAAGGTCATGATCGTCCGCTTGCCGGATTATTACGGCCCAACGGCGAATGAGGCTTCTTATCTTGGCTCTACACTTGAAGTGATCGCGGCTGGCAAAATGGCGTTTTTCACAGGAAATATGCGAGTCCCTCGTGAGTTCGTCTACTTACCAGACGCGGCGTTCATGATCGCGGAGCTCGCCAGCAAGGACGATGCTTATGCGCAGAACTGGCATATACCTGGTGCAGGCTTGATCTCGGGCAAGGAGATCGTGCAAATAGCCCAACAAGCTAGCGGAAGCGCCAAATCGGTTATTCCGCTTGGAAGAATCGGGCTGTCTTTGCTCGGTACGGCTGTGCCAGTCATGAAGGAGGTAGTGGAGATGCTCTATTTGACCGAAGAGCCGCTTGTCTTGAGCAGGGACAAATACGAGCGATTGATCGGACCGGCACGTGCAGTCATCTTCGAAAAAGGAATCACAGCTACGGTTCACGCGTTGCAGAAAAGAAATGGCACTCTTTTTACAGCCGAAAGTAAGTGATCAATCACTAACTAACAGTTTCGGTTGTTCACGCCATCCCACGCCTCAAAAGTATCGGTGGCTGGAAGCTGAGTCTGCTTCAATGGCATGAGCCAAGATAAAAAAGGGTTGCCACATGGCAGCCTTCTTTCCCGTTTACGGGCATGGTTGGAGAGGCTATATGTGTACACATTTTCAGCCCTGAAAATCAGAATTCCTTTTTTCATGCATAGTGTATTGGAATTTTGCCAGGCTCTCTTACTTAATATCTTATAAGAAATTCTAGAAATCACAGAAATTTATCCGATTTTGGGATGCTATTATAAAAATATAAATAAAGCTGAGGTGATGAAATGCAAACGAAATTGGCAGCGGACGGCATTCCCCTCCCTCCCAAGTGGAAATCTTTGATTAGAACGATACGAACGTATAAAGTGATGTATGCTCTTTTATTCCCGGCATTATTATATTTTGCAATATTTAAGTACATTCCTATGGCGGGAATCGTTATTGCTTTTAAAAACTACAATTTGGCCTTGGGACTATGGGATAGCCCGTGGGTTGGATTGAAAAATTTTAAAGATTTTATTAACGGGGTATATTTCTGGGACATTATGAGAAATACGATTATCATCTCGCTGTACAAGCTATTGTTCGGCTTCTCGGCTCCTATCGTACTTGCTTTGCTTCTCAATGAAGTTTATGTCCAATGGTTTAAGAAAATCGTGCAAACAATTACTTATTTGCCCCATTTTCTGTCATGGGTCATTGTTTATGGAATAATGGTGGCATTATTAGCCCCAGGAGATGGCCTTTTTAATATGCTTCTGAAGGGAAATGGCTTCCAACCGATCTCCTTCCTGACGGAACCTGCCTGGGGCAGACTGCTGATCATCTTATCTGAGATATGGAAGGATATTGGATGGGGGGCGATATTGTACCTTGCAGCACTAGCGGGAATCGATCCGAGCTTATATGAAGCGGCCCGAATCGATGGCGCATCCAAGTGGAGACAGCTATGGCATGTAACATTACCCGGCATTCGAGGAGTCATTATTCTGATGCTGATCCTTAAACTAAGCCATATTCTGGACGCTGGCTTTGACCAAATATTCATGTTTGCCAACACCTTTAACCAGGAGAAGATCGACATCATCGACACATGGGTATACCGTGAAGGGTTGGAGCGTCTTAAGATTGGGTTGGCTACTGCTGTAGGATTGTTTAAAGCTGTCATCGGATTTGTATTAGTTTTGGCTGCGAACAAGCTCGCCAAAAAATTCGATGGGCAAATTTGGTGAGGTGGTTTGAGTATGATAAATCTGTCCTTCGGGGAAAAAGTATGGCAAACAGCCGTGTATCTCATTCTTATATTGCTATCCGCACTCTGTTTACTTCCCTTTTTATACGTGGTTGCAGTTTCAGTGACGCCAGAATCGGAAGTGTTAAGAAGAGGAATTGTTATTATTCCAGAGTCCTTTACCTTTATAGCTTATAAAGAAGTATTTATTTCTAATGGTATCGGGCAGGCCTATAAAATTACGTTGTTTCGAACGATAGTAGGCACTGCGCTTAATGTGTTTTTTACGATCATAGCGGCTTATCCGTTATCCAAAAAATATTTGCCGGGGCGCAGCGCATTTTTACTATTCATTGTCTTTACCATGATGTTTGGGGGAGGATTAATTCCTACTTATTTATTAATCCGCTCTCTGGGATTGCTAAACAGTCCTTGGGTATTGATTATTCCACATCTCATTAGTGCATTTAATCTAGTGATCATTAAAGGCTTTTTCGAGCAATTGCCTGCTGAAATCGAGGAATCGGCGAGGGTAGACGGTGCAAGCGAACTTCAGACGTTATGGAAGATCATTTTACCCCTGTCCTTGCCCGTCCTTGCCACGATTTCCTTATTTTACGCAGTCGGGCATTGGAATAGTTATTTCGATGCTATTGTTTATATCAATGATTCCAACTTAATGCCTCTTCAAGTTATCTTGCGAAACATCCTGCTCAACGTCGCAACACAAAGTGCGGATTCACTCGCCAATTCCGGAACCGTTAGCACATTCGCTGTGCAAATGGCTGCTGTAGTTGTGACTACGGTTCCGATTTTGATCGTTTACCCATTTATGCAAAAGCATTTTACTAAAGGTGTGCTCATGGGATCGGTTAAAGGCTAAAAGGCATTCCAACCTAGGTTGTTACGGGAAAACCGTGATAATATATAAGCAAAAGGAGAGGTCAATATGCAGCGTAAAAAGATTTCATTTACTATTCTGACAGCAATAGTAGGTTTGGGAGCGGTATTGTCAGGATGTGGGAAAAAAAATGAAGTTATACCGACAGCTTCGAGCAGTTTTCAAGGCCAGACCAACAAGTTTGCAACCAAAATGAAAATCTCGATGTTTAACCAAGGCACTTTCAACGCTGCTGCTCCGCTTCCTCCCCGTGAAGAAGATATCCAACGCCAAATGTTGGAAAAAGCAGTGAATATCGACTTGGATATGATGATTCCTCAATCAGGGCAAGCAACGACCAAATTAAATACGCTCATTGCTGGCGGAGATATTCCAGATTTGCTTTTCTTGAAGAGCCGAGCTGATCTCGCACAATATTATGACCAAGGCGTTCTTGCGGACTTGACACCGTACTTGGATCAATTTCCCGAACTGAAAAAACGTTTTGGTAAAGACTCCTGGGATGCGATGTCATATCTAGGAAAAACCATTGCTGTTCCAGGTTATGATAATGTAAACGGTATCAGTCGAAGCTTCTTCATCCGCAATGATTGGCTGAAAAAGTTGAATATGAAAGTGCCGACCACCCCTGAAGAGCTGTTTGAAGTGATGAAAGCTTTTACAGATAAAGACCCTGACGGAAACGGCAAGAACGATACGTACGGTTTCATAGGCGGTATGAATAAAGAAGGCAATCTGCAAACCTACGGCTTCGATAGTTTGATGTGGATGTTTGGCGTTAATCCTCCCTCAGCCATTGAAGTGAAAGACAATAAACCTGTGTTCCTGTTTATCGATCCAAAAATGAAAGAAGCGCTCTCTTACATCAATAAAATGATGGAAGCCAAAGTTGTAGATCCAGACTGGGTGACAATGAATACACCAGATTTGTTGGACCAAAAGTTATATAAAGGTAAAATCGGCTTCATGATAAGGGATGCCCGTAGGTTGGAACCGGATGCTCAGCAGAAAATGAAAGAAATCGGCGGAGAGGTGCCGGAATGGATCGTCATTCCTCCGATGAAAGGGCCTTACGGAGATCAAATCGTGGAGAGAAAATCATTCCAAGGCAATTCATGGGCCATTTCTAAGAAAGCAGATAAGGACAAAATCGTTCGAATTTTGTCTATGCTGGAATATCTCTTTACGGACAAAGAAGCATACCCGAATTTCGCATATGGCCTGAAAGGTATTCATTGGGATCTGGTGGACGGCAAGGTCAAAAACAAAACCCCTGATTTAACGAAAGAAGTGAAAGAAAAATATCTGTGGGTCGATCATTATAGAATGCCGCGCCGTGGCGATGATGCCGAGTATTTCAGCTTCCAGAATCCAAAGACGGCAGAAGCTTTTACGAACAATCAGAAATATGTGGCGCCTACTTTGCCCGGGAATTTATTGACTGCAGACCCGAGCGATACATTGGCAGCTGACCGCCAACGTTTCATTAATGAAAGCTTGGTCAAATTTATGACGGGCAAAGACCCTCTTTCCAACTGGGATAATTTCCTCAAAACGTTGGATACCAAGTTTGACATGCAGAAATATAAGGACACAGCAACCAAGCAGTTTAAAGAAGCAGGCTTAATCAAGTAAATAAAGGAAGAGAGTGGCAATTAGTTGCCACTCTCTTTGTTGGTTTAGGGGACAAAAAAATGTATGAATTTTTCTCGAAATCATGTAAAAAAACGCAGATAAAAAGGACTACCATATTAGTTGTATGCTCCTAAAAAAGATAAGTGAGGTTAGGTGAAGTGACGATGAAGGAATTATTTCCTAGGGAAGGCCTTCCAAATGTAATTCAAAAGTTGGAAAATGAGGACACGGTGACCATAGTCTATTTTGGCGGCAGTAATACCCGTTCTGAAGGATACCGTGTAATGACAGCGGAATGGCTTCGTGAGCAATATCCCAAGGCGGATATTCGCTGTGTGAATGCAGGCATTGACGGAACTGGATCGGATTTGGGCTGCGCCCGTTTGGAGATGGACGTGCTGCGGCATCAGCCGGACCTGGTGTTTGTCGAATTTGTCGGTAACGACGGCGGAGTTCCCGAGTCCAAAGCTCGGATTGAAGGAATCGTCCGTCAAATCCGTAAACGGAGTCGTTATACTGATATCCTGTTTGTATATACGCTGAAGGAGCGGGATTTGGTCGGATTTCAGTCTGGGGAATACCAGAAGGGAGCTCTTATGCAGGAAGCTGTGGCCGACTATTACGGTATTCCTTCGATTCATCTGGGCATAGCCGTCAGTCATTTGGTGTCGGAGGGAAAGCTTGTTTTTACTTCCGGAGCAGATGAGCCTATTTCCGGAGCCGTTGTTTTCACGCATGATTCGATACATCCGACAATTCCAGAAGGACACCAGATTTACACGGATACGATCACCCGGTCGTTTGAGAAGATTCGTGAACTTCGAGGACGCTTGGGGAGGGTTGAACATAACTTACCTCAGGCCCCGTTGGTCCCTGGAAATCCTTGGGAGTACGCCGCTATGTTGCCGCTGGATGGCCTTGCCAATTTTTCAGCAGGGTGGTCCTATATGACTTCCGATGATTCAGATTTGGTTCGCGAGTACAATTGGTTGTTTCCTGGCCTATGGCGTGCGGTCGATCCGGGGGAGTCTATCGAGGTGGAATTCATAGGCACTCATATCGGGCTGTTCGATATCGGGGGACCCGATTCCGGCAGATTGAAAGTAACGGTGGATGGCGGGGAACCTTTCCTCATCGATCGATTCACGCCATATAACGATCATAATCGGAATCAGTATGTTTTCTTGCCGGAACTTCCGAATGGGAAACATACTATTCACTTCGAAATCGATGCCGAGATGACAGATAAAGCGGCAGTGTTTGAGGCAAGTGGCAATGAACGAAGTTTGGAGCATGTACGGAAGCATCCGGATTGGTACAAGCAAACGGTGATTCAGCTTGGGAGGTTGTTGCTGGTGCAGCCGCCACTTTAATTGATCAAATCGGCTTTGTTCCCATCGCAGGACCTACCTCGTATTTGACTGCAGTAGAGCGGTCCAATACGACGTAGGTTTCTTTTTTGACATAAAATCTTATAAGAAATTCTTGAAATTAAAGAAATTTTACGGTTATATGACATGCTAAGATAAAAAAAGACGTAGGGACTAGTCAGACCGATACGGATAATTGCTGCGTCACAACAATTCGAACAAAGGAGGTTGGGTTCTTATTTTGAAAGCGTTATCAGAATGATTCGAACATTCCATTTGTTGAAATCCGTTTTGTTTGAAAGCAAATCATGGAAAGGATGTGAGTTTTATGATAAAAAGTAAGCTGTTCTTCTTAATCGTTCTCATCATGACGATTATAGTTCCTTTAAGCCTATTTGGGATAAGGACCGCTAATGCGGAGACCTTACCGTTTAAGACAATCATCATCGATGACGGGAGCATCACGATCGATGGTGTCGTCACCCCTGATGCGGATAACGCGAATAACGGATACTCGGCTCCCAATTGGACCACAAGTACCGGGGTGAAGGGGTATAATAATTCCAGTTCCAAATATACGAGTACAGCAGGCAGAACCATATCGTGGAATCCACGATTGGAAGCAGGAACGGCGAGAATATCGTTCTACAAGCTTAACTGGGAGGACAAAGCGGATAGCAATGTGAAAATCGAAATCGTTCATAATGGAACGACGGATGTCCTATTTATGGATCTGAGGCCTTTATTCGGGGCGCCTGCGGGATGGGTAGATTTGGGAGAGTATTATTTCTCCGGGGTTGGTGAAGAATTCGTTAGATTGACACGGTCTACCAGCAGCTCCAGCACGATACTTACGCGTGCTGATGCGGTCAAGTTCGAAGGGAATATTCAGCAGAAAGAGCCTCATAAGACGATCATCATTGATGATGGAAGCATCACGATTGATGATGTCGTTACCAGCGATGTGGATAACGCGAATAACGGGTACTCCGCTCCTTATTGGACCACAAGTGCGGGAGTGAAGGGATACAATAATTCCAGTTCCAAATATACGGATGCGGTGGGAAGAAGCATCACATGGAATCCGCGGTTGGAAGCAGGAACGGCGAGAATATCGTTCTACAAGCTTAATTGGGCGGATAAAGCAGATAGTAATGTAAAAATCGAAATTGTTCACAATGGGATTACGGATGTCATGTTTATGGATCTCAGGCCCTCTTCGGGCCCATCTGTCGGATGGGTCGATTTGGGGGAGTATTATTTCAGTGGTAATGATACCGAATTTGTCAGGCTGACTCGAACGCAACCTACGACGGGCACTATCATTACGCGTGCAGATGCGGTCAAGTTCGAAGGAAATATCCGGCAGCAAGCTCCGCCGCTGCCTCCGCTGCGCAGCCGCACATTGACGAATCTCAGTTATACGGAGAAAGGCAGCATCGAAAACGCAAACTATAAGGCGACCTTCTATGAAGCGGCTTGGGATGGAGGTAAATCCATCGTTCGTGATCTGTTCTACAAGGACGTGGATACGGGCAACTGGGTGCCAACTAATAATGTGACGGAAAGACTTGAAGAACAATGGGTCTTATTGGATGGGAATGCGGGAAGTCGAACCAATTACTACGATACGATGAACAAACGCTGGATTACTTTCGACGGGATCAATTTCCCTGATAGCAATACTGCCGTATTAACCGATTCTTTGCATGGAGGCGATTACGATTTACAAGTGAACTGGTCCATGGCAGGGGACAAACCTGATGTTTCCTTTGCATTTACACCTCGCCGGAACGGCAATTACGTGATTGGCTATCAGTCTTTCACAACGGAGCTAGTCTCTGGCATCAATGAAGTGTTAAGTGGTTTCAGGTCGCATGCGAAAATGGTAGGATCAGTTGAATCAACTAGCTTGAGGGAGTTAAGTGCCCCCGTGAGTCTAGTTGAAAAGAATGACGGAGCCGGGAATGCTTTGTCGTATGGCGTATTTGTACCATCTGAGCAGCTTCCGGTCGAGTTTGAACCGACGGGAGGCGTTTCCCAGCAGCGGCTTGGCATGAGTCTTGTCAATAATGAAGGCAGTGTACAGCCGATTCTTTATGCGCCTCAACTAGGGACGTATTCGCAAATGACTGCGGAAAGCACGTATCAGTTCCATATAGGGTTAATCGCTCAGAAAGGCAGTCTGTATAAAGCCTACGAGGATATTCTCCGCACTGAATACGATTATACGGCATATCGGGAAAATGTGGCCGATCAGTCGCTTACTGACGCGATGTTCAATATGATCGATCTGCTTAAGATAGAGCCGCAGGGGGACGATTCTGTCAATTATGTCCCTTCGCCAAGCGGGTGGTGGAACCGGGCCAAGGGCTTCATTGATATCGAGAACGAGGATAGTGTTCGAACAACATCGAATGCGGCTCTTCTGGGGGCTTATTATTTGACCGGGGACGACCAGCTTTACGATACGAGGGCGTTGCCGTCCATTCAGTACGGGGTATCGCGAAATGGTATCGGTTGGTCGCCGACACAGAAGCCCGTATACAGCGTACCTTCGTTATGGAAAATGGCAACCTTGCCGTTCGATGTTTCAAGCGTAGCCGCTGTCAATCAGATGCTGGGCACATCAGCAGGGATTGGGGCGCTGGGGCAGGAAGAGTACCTTGTGCGAGATCCTGATCAGAAAGATAGAGGGCCTGTCATTCAACCCCTTATGATGTATCGTATGACGGGGGATGCGCAGTATTTGCAGGATGCCAAAGATGCAGCAGACAGTTATATCCTTCAAAATATCGATACGCCTGCATCCGTGAATGTGAGTAAAAATGAGTTTATTTATTATTATAGCAAGCTGTGGATGGAGATCTTGGAGCTGTACGAGGAAACGCAAGATCCCAAATACTTGAATGCCGCGTATAAGGAAGCTAAACAGTACGCCACCATGTTCGTTGCTCGTCCAGTTCCCGGAGGCACCGTTACGATTCCGCAGCCGGAGACGTATAATTACGCGGAGTCGTTCCATTGGCCGGCAAGCGGTAAATACGATTATCCTAGGAGCAAGCTCCCAGAAGATGTAGCCGGGGGCGTACAAGCGGACAGTTGGCTTGTTTCACCCAACGGGTTGACGTTTGAAGCGGGAAGTACAACCGGCTATTATCGGATGAATGCGCAGGAGGCTCCGTTCATGCTGAGATTGTCGCTCTATACAGGCGATAAGCTGCTGCAGGATATCGCTCATAATGCGGTCATCGGACGATATTCCAGCTATCCAGGTTATTACTATAAGGGCTTCGCCGTTAGTCAACTGGAACCGAATTTTCCTCTGGAAGGTCCAAGCGGGGCTACATCCATCTATTATCACCATATGCCGGCGCAGCTCGGGCAAACGATGGATTATCTGATCAGCGAACAATCGCTGAAATCGAACGGGAGTATTTCATTCCCTTCCGTATTCGAAACTAATTTTTTATGGTTCAAATATCACCTCTATGGGAATAAACCAGGCCATTTTTACGGCAATTCCGACGTTTGGCTCTGGATGCCCAAGGGGATTATCCAAACCAACCACTCTCAATTGAACTGGATAACGGCGGAGAGCGGAAATAAATTCTACATCGGATTAAGCAACGAATCGACAGCTGAAGTACAGACTCCGATCGAATTGAATGAGCAACTCATTGGGTTCAACCCGGCACAAGATTATACCGTAACCATCATCCGCGATAATGGCACACCAGAACAAGTGGTTATGAAAGGTGGAATCATTAATGCCACGGTGTCAAGCAAGGGAATAACCGCTATCATTGTGGAGGGGCTCAACATTGATGTGCCGCTGCACCAGGTTAGAACAGCGGATACATCGGATGCAAGCTATTTCTTCGATATTCATAGTCCAATAGATGCTGTTAAAGGCATGCTAATCGTCAAGCCCGACGAAACGTCCTACGATGCTTACGTGCAGGCAAAAACGACGAAACCAGCGACGATCCATTACTCCTTGGATGGCGGGGCCACGTACACGACCGTTCCCGATACGATCTATCCGATGGAATGGTCGATACGGGTAAACGATTTATCCCAAACCTTCACTTATTATGTGGAATCGGACGGAAAACAGACCCGCAAGCGGACGCTATATTTGCCTGATCAGGTAACGGTAACGCCGGTCCAACCGGATTGGCAGGAGGGGTCATCCATCATTGTCGATAATACGGAGGCGGAGACAGAAGGCGTCTGGATACGAGATACGACGGCTAATGACTATTACTACGATAACTATGTATATGCGAAATCGACTGCCAGCACAGCGTCAAGCAAGATTCTCTGGCGGCCGGAGCTGCCGGAAAGTGTCACTTATAGCGTGTATTACAAGCTTCCGCAAATAACCGCCACGAGTGAAAATTGGGCAACCAATGCCTCTTTTACCGTTTATTATAGCGGGGGCTCCGAGACGGTTACCGTTGATCAGTCCATAGCCAATGGAACCTGGGTGTTCCTGGGAGCTTATCCTTTTGCAGCGGGCGATAGTGGGTATGTCGAATTAACGAATAAAGCCAACAAGTCAAGGGTAGTTGCCGATGCCATGATGTGGGTGGACCCTAATAGAACGCTCCAATTGGAGTCGGTGGTCATCCAATCGGATAGGGACGAATTGCAAATGACTCAAGTTGCTCAACTGAACGTAACCGGCTATTTGGACAACGGATTGATCGGTGATTTGACCCAGGCGAATGTGCAGTATTTCGTTGATAGAACCGATCTGGCTGCAGTGGACAGTAACGGTTTGGTGACCCTTCAAAGCCTGGATGGAACAACAGATCATATCTCGGTGTGGGCTACGGTAACGATGGACGGAGCAACTTTAACAACACCTCCTTTGACCATAGCGATCAGGGATCTGACGGTTATCGTCGATAGTACGAATACGACCGGGTTATACGCAACGGAAGGGTCTTGGAGCCAAAGCAATTTAGCCGGATACAAAATTGGTGTTAAGTCTCGTTACTCTACAGTTCAAGGATCATCGGCGACGTGGAAGGCACAGTTTCCAGAGGGGAGATATACGGTCTCCATCTACAAGATCGTCCATACGACGGCAAACGATAATCACGTCAAAGTGGAAGTGAAGCATCAGTCGGTTACCGAGGTCACGTATATCGATGCGACAGTCGGCTCGTCGGGTTGGGTTAATCTTGGAACGTTCGACTTTACAGGAGACGGCAGCGAGTACGTTCGTTTATCCAGGGAGACTCCGACAACGGTAGATCCGCCAACGCTTCCTGCCGATATGATCTATACGAGGGCTGATGCAGTCAAGTTCGAACGGCATTCCGTCAGTCCGGCATTGCTTGCGAACGGGGTGCCAGGTAAACCGACACTTTCGAATAATAGTGGTGTTGCGACAGGCTTACATGATGGCAATTATGTGGTTACGATGAATATGTGGTGGGGAAACAATGGCTCACTGTATAAGTTGTACGAGAATGGCCAATTGATCCAAACGAAGTCACTGGCCGATGCATCACCAGCAGCACAGACTTCCATTATTCCTATTCAAGGTAAGCCAAACGGAACCTATGTGTATACATGTGTGTTATCGAATTTGTATGGAACGACTTCATGTGATCCACACACCGTCACCGTGGTTGATGCGAATCCTGGCAAACCTGTGTTGTCCAGCGATAACTGGGATCAAGATGGGACCTATACCATTACTGCTAATATGTGGTGGGGCACGAACGCAGCACAATATCGATTATATGAAAATGGCGAACTTATTGAAACGCAATCTTTATCTTCACAAACACCAAGTGCCCAATCGGCAAGTACACAAATTTCAGGAAAAGCTCCTGGCATTTATCAATATCGCTGTGAGTTTATAAATGGAAATGGAACAACGGCAAGTGACGTTATGCAAATTATTGTAAAATAAAACCTAAGAGCTGAGTGGATGAGAACGATCCATTCGGCTCTTTTATTTTTTGGAACAATCGGCTGCTTCCTTCGTGTAGCGTGACGTTGTAGGTTAAATAAAGATATTAAACATTTTCTCGCTTTCCACGATAAAAAATGTACGATTATACATGCACAAAATTCGCTCATCCATGGCTCAACAACGGAAACTCACCTACACTTAAGCTATAAGTCAATTACGCAGAGGAGTGTGTGCAAATGTTGGTGAAAGTAGGAAGTCGCGAGTTGGAGCTGGGTGGTCCCCATTTGACAGAGCTGAGGAGCTCAAACGAGATTGTTCATGATGTGGTGGCGCTGCGCGAGCGGATGGAGGAAGACGGATATTTACTCATCCGTGGATTTCATGACCGAGCGAAGGTGCTTCATGCACGCACGAGTATTTTAGAGAAAATGGGGCATATGGGGAAGCTTGATCGCGATACTCTATTGGAAGAAGGCAGAATGGCTGATGGCAGCAAGAGCATCTTCATGGGAGGGACGAATGAGGATCTACCAGCTTTGCTTAATGTTTTGAACGGGGATCACATCATGCGCTTTTTTGATGAGTTCCTTGGAGAACCATCGCTTACGTATCATTACAAATGGCTTAGGGCAGTAGGCAAGGGTGATTTTACTGGAGCTCATTATGACATTGTCTACATGGGAAGAGGTACAGAGAAAGTCTATACGGTTTGGTCGCCACTAGGGGATGTATCCTATGAAATGGGAGGACTGGCGATTTGCCTTGGCTCACATCGTTTCGAAGATTTGAAACAGTCGTACGGGACGAAGGATTCAGATCTTGACGGCATTGGACACTATACCGACGACCCGCTGGTTATTACGGATAAATTCGGCGGAAAATGGGCTACAACAACGTTTGATGCAGGCGATGTTCTCATCTTCGGCATGTATTTGCTTCATTGTTCGCTTGAAAATACGACGAACCAATATCGGATCAGCGTAGATGCGAGATATCAATCGGTCAATGAGAAGGTTGATGAAAGGTGGAGCGGTAAAAAGCCGCGAGGTCACGATAAATGAATTTATTATAATGCTTATTGTCGCCGGAAAACGCTAGGCGGCATGCCATAGTGCTTCTTAAAGAGCTTTGAGAAGTGAAATTCATCATAGAAGTGCAAAGCTGCTGCTATTTCCTTGACTGGTAAGTTAGTCGTTTCAAGCGAAACTTTGGCCGACTCTAACTTTAGTTTTAGCATGTAGCTGGTTGGAGAATGTCCGGTCATGGAACGAAAACGAGCGAAGAAGTAGGTGCGTGACAAACCGCTCATTTGCACAAGCTCATCAATTTGCATAGGTTTGTTCAAGTTTTTGTGCATGTAGTAGAGGATTCTGTCCATCTCGGTATGGTTAGGCGCAGCTAAAAACGACTGTTCCCTTGCGAAAAGGAGCAGCACTTCCTGCAGCAGGATGTTGGCTGAATAAGCGTAACCAGCGGGTTGTGCGATCAGGGTTTCAATGATTTTTTCGCATAATTGAAGAGCTTCGCTTAACTTCGCAGTGGATAAGATTTCTCCAACAGGAAGGTGGAGAAAGTGAGCCATGTCCAAGCTGCTGAAGTCAATAAAATAAAATTTCCAATTATTATTTTGGCAATTGTAAGTACATGGAACTGTTTCTTTAACGAAGAAAAAGGAGCCAGGGTACAAGTCGTATCGGTCTTCGGCTAGGGTGATGACACCATTTCCTTCATAAGTAATAAAAAGCCCGGGTGTAACAAATCCAGCACTTTTAGTTACTTGATAGGTGTCGTTGGCCTGCACCTTCCAAATGGAAATAAACTTGCAAAGGGGAACGACTGACTTTTCTCCTAAGCTATAGGGTATATCCATGTAGGACACTGCTTTTCACCTGCCTGAAGTTGACATTTTGTATGGATATACATCCATTATAAATGAATTCATATAAATTCGCTCGATTGTTCTAGGTTAGGTATATGAAGCATCGATTACCGTAAGTATCTGGTTAGTCTTGGTGTCACCTGGGGTGTACACTTGGGTAGGTAAATAGGTGGATTTTTGATGTATATGTGTATAATGGAGGTATGATAATTACAAAGGTGGACGACATACGATGATTAAATGCACAAATTGTTCGAAAGTCACAGATATTCAAATACAGCGCTGCGTCCATTGTGGAAAGATCCTGACGTACACCGTTGCAGAGAAATTCGATATCCTTGCAGAATCCGTTGAGCATGCCTTGAAGAAGGAGCTAGAAGCAAGAAGAAAGATGAGGCATTAGATCATAGGCAAATAGATTGAAAACTTTGTGTCCAGTTCCACTTTCTTTATGTGAATAGAATGGTGATCCCGCTTAATTTTTTCCGTATTACATGAAGGTTATATGAATGTTGTTGAGAAGTCCAAAAAGGACTTCTCAGAGTCAGAAGGATGATTGTTAACCGATAAATGTATGCTGAGAGAGTCGAAATGGACTTATCACGCGGGAAAAGTAGCAAAATGATTAACATTTCCTTGGTATTAGCGTAAAGTTGTACTGCGTACAACAGTTTCTTTGATTTCTGCCTGCCAGGCTGGATATGTTGTATTTCGTACAACAAATTAGCCCTATTTCATGCGAAATGGCCAATTTGAGTTGGAATTGTTGTATTCATGAGTCAATTTCATAATTTAGAACCCTTGGTACCGCAAGGGTTTTAAGCACGCAAAAAAGGAGTACCTCCCCAAATTCTCGAAGTTTAAGGTTACCACACCAAATAAACAGAGAAAGGAGTACTCCCATGTATCATATTCA
>NZ_JCAUAS010000043.1:0-32459 GCF_059692075.1 Paenibacillus sp. J31P190
CGTCTGTCCTTTCCTTAGTTGAATTAATCAACAAATTGTTTGGTTTGACAGCATAATCAAACAACGAAATCGCGGATATCTTTGATCAATTTTAATTGTTGCACCAAAACCAAATCATATATTTACTTCTTTACAGATTTCTTTACCATTGATCATCCTGTGACTGGAGTATAAGCTCGCCCAGTACAAAGAGCATTTCCGTTGTTGTAGATCCACTCTCGGCAGGAATTGTGAGAAGGGACATAGAATTTTGTCAAATCCGCTTACAAAAAAACGAAACTATGTCACAAAAGTGATGATCAAGTCACCTGCGTATGTAGAGTGTTTATGAGGCGCAATCCTATAATTAGGTACATAGAAAGCAAATAGAGAGGAAAGGGGTAAGCTGCATGCGAACGATGAAAAAATACTGGCCATTTTATCTCATGCTCCTTCCGGCGTCCATCGTTCTACTGATCAATAACTATATTCCGATGTTCGGTGTGTTAATCGCATTCAAAAACATTAACTATACGGACGGTATTCTCGGCAGTCCGTGGAACGGGTTTCAGAACTTCAAATACTTGTTCGCTACCGAGAGTGCTTGGGTGATCACCCGCAATACGATCGTCTACAATACGATCTTCATCTTGCTGAACCTGATCATTGGTGTCGCCTTAGCTATTCTTCTCAACGAGATTAAGAATAAGTTTCTTCCGAAGTTTTATCTCGGTTCAATGTTCATGCCGTTCTTCCTTTCGGCTATCGTCGTCTCTTATCTCGGCTTTGCGTTTCTCGGCCAAGAGCACGGACTGCTTAATACCCTGATGAAGTATTTCAACCTGAAGCCAATCGAATGGTACAACGAACCGAAGTATTGGATGTTTATTCTGCCGATTGTGAATACCTGGAAGGGCATCGGATATTACGCAATCATTTATTTGGCAGCGATTATGAGCATATCCGACGAATATTACGAAGCGGCGCTGATTGACGGAGCAGGCAAATGGCAGCAGATTATCCAGATTACTGTTCCTTTGCTTGTACCGACCATGGTCGTCATGACGCTTTTGCAGATCGGTCGCATTTTCTATTCGGACTTCGGCTTGTTCTACCAAGTAACGCTGAACTCGGGTCCTCTCTTTCCGACGACGAACGTGATTGACACTTATGTGTATCGGACTTTTCTGACCAGCGGGGATATTGGATTATCGTCGGCGGCAGGGTTGTATCAATCGATGGTCGGCTTTATTCTCGTCCTAATCTCGAATCTCGTCGTCCGCCGCATCAGCAAAGACAACGCATTGTTCTAGGAGGTGTATTATGGGAGCTGCAACTTCGTCCATGCAAACCGCATTGACAAAAAAAATGAAGCTTAACAACGAAATGTCGCCTATTGCACGGGGGATCGTACACATCTTCTTCTGGTTGTATGCAATCGCTTGCATATTCCCGGTTATCCTGGTGATCATCGTTTCCTTATCGGATGAGAATGCAGTCCTGATCAACGGGTATCAGATTATACCGGAGAAGTTCAGTACTTTCGCTTACACGTACCTCTTTCAAGATAACTGGCTACCTATTCTAAAGTCTTACGGCATCAGTCTATTCGTAACGATGGTGGGAACGATCGTTGGAATCACGTTTATGGCATTGTTCGCCTACCCGATTTCGCGTAAAGACTTTTCACACCGAGGCTTCTTCACCTTCTACATGTTCTTTACAATGCTGTTTAACGGAGGTTTGGTTCCTTTCTACCTGACTTATGTGCAGCTACTAGATCTTAAAAACTCGCTTCTTGCGCTGATCATCCCACTGCTGATTTCGCCGTTCTTCATCCTACTGATGAGAACTTTCTTCGCCAACACGATCCCGAAGGAAATATTGGAATCGGCGACGATCGACGGAGCCAGCGAGTGGAAAATCTTATGGCGCATCGTTATCCCTCTCTCACTTCCGGTGCTTGCGACTGTAGCGATGTTCACCACTTTGACGTACTGGAACGATTGGTTCCTGAGCCTGATCTTCATCACCGACGATCAGATGGTCAGTCTCCAATACTTGATGTACAAGACGATGCTCAACATTCAGTATTTGACCTCGAATCCGTATGCGTCGCAAAGCATTAACGCTCAGGGCGGCCTTGCTAACCTGCCGACCGAAACGGTCCGGATGGCGATGTGCGTCGTCGGTATCGGGCCAATCATCTTCGCTTATCCGTTCTTCCAAAGATACTTTGTCAAGGGCTTGACCGTAGGGGCAGTAAAAGGGTAGCGGCTAATTCCGGATGAAAAGTAAAGAACCGGTTAGCATAGATCAATACACAACGGAGGGTGATTTTAATGAAGAGAGCATTTGGAAGAAAGAATCCGATGGCAGTTGCCGTTTTGACTCTAGTCATGTCCATAGGTCTGGCAGCTTGTAGTGGCGCCGCTACGAACAGCGGGGCAAGCGATAAAGCAGCATCGGCTGCAGATACGAGCGCCAAGAAAGACAATACGGCAAATGCAGGCGCAGCGAATCTAAAGCCATATACACTGACGCTTTATTACCCGGGTACGTCTCAACCAGACCAGAAGTTAGTTGAAGAAAAGATGAGCGAATACCTAAAAGGAAAAATCAACGCGTCCATCCAGATTAAGCCGATCGATTGGGGCGCATGGAACGATAAAATGAACTTGCTCGTTGCTTCAGGCGAACAAGCGGATATCATCTTCACGGCTTCTTGGAACGGACACTCCACCAATGTAGCGAAAGGCGCTTTCCTACCGCTGAACGACCTGCTCGACAAATACGGCCAAGATATCAAGAAAAGCTTGGATCCCCAATTCCTTGTAGGTTCTAAAATCAACGGCAAAAACTATGGCGTTCCGACGAATAAAGAGATTGCTCAAACTCTCGGCTTCGTCCTTCGTAAGGATCTGGTTGACAAATACAATATGGATTTGTCCAAGGTGAAGACGGTTGCCGATATGGAACCATTATTCAAGACCATCAAAGATAATGAGCCGAAGATGATTCCATATTATATGTCCAATCAGGAAAACGGCATCAACATGATCAATCAATGGGATTACATTGGCGATGGAACAATTGCCGGCATCATACTGAAGGACCAATCGAGCACGAAGGTCGTTAGCGAGCTCGATCTGCCGGAAACAGTGGACCGCATTAAGCTTATGCGCGATTGGTTCAAAAAAGGCTTTATTAACCAAGATGCCGCATCCGCGAAAGTATTCCCTCAGGACCAAATGAAAGCAGGCAACGTATTCGCTGTAGCACAAAGCTTGAAGCCTGGTAAAGATGCAGAGATGGCGATCGCGACCGGTCAGAAGCTGGTACAGGTGGAGCTTACGTCGCCGACGATCTCAACGGCTGCTGCGGCTGGTTCAATGCTGGCAATCTCCAGAACGTCAAAGGATCCGGAGCGCGCCATGATGTTCATCAACATGCTGCATTCAGACAAGATGCTGAACAACATGCTCAACTTCGGGATCGAGGGCATTCATTATGTGAAGAAATCGGATACGGTGATCGACGCCGAAATGGGCTCCAAGAAATATAATCCAGGCTCCGCTTGGATGTTCGGCAACCAGTTTCTGAACTACCTGCAGCCGAACGAAGATCCGCAGAAGTGGGAGAAGTTCAAGCAGTTCAACAATGCAGGCAAGCCGTCGCCAGCACTTGGCTTTACGTTCAACAGCGAGCCGGTGAAGAGCGAAGTTGCAGCTGTCGTTAACGTCAATAACCAGTTCCAGGCGGCGCTGTACACCGGCTCGATTGAACCTGACGATGTGCTGGCTAAATTCAAAGCGAAGCTGAAGGAAGCCGGCCTCGACAAAATTTTGGCCGAGAAGCAAAAGCAGCTCGATGAGTTCTTGGCTGCTAACAAGAAATAATACGGATCTGTCTTCAAAAGCTCCGATCATAAGACTAAGGCAATCTCGATAGTGGAGATTGCCTTAGTCTACTTCATTAGAAGCGGCCGAGCGGCTTGCACGGTTCAAATAGGGAGTTCTGTAACATGAATTTTAAGCGTTCACTCGGATTTAAATTTTTTATCGGCTTCACAATTATGTTTTCTCCATTACTTTTTTTCTTGTTTTACAATAACATTCATGCGATGAACGTTGTGCGTAATCAGGTAGCAAGCACCAACAACAGCCTACTTGAACCCTATGTGAATCGTATCGATAGCTCATTGCGGGAAACCAGCAAATATTTGATTCATAATGCTGATACGGATTTTAATCTGAACACCTTGAATCTGTATTCGCCAGATTCGACTGATTATGTGCTGACGCGGGTCGCCATCATCAATAAATTTACGACAGATATTAATTTGAATAACAACTTGGATTCCTTATTCGTCTATTCGATTGCAACCAAAGATCTTATTCTGGTGACCGAAGATAGGGTAGCCGAGAAGACGGCCGCCATTCGCGAACATATCGAACGGTTAATTTCCCAGTACGACAGCACCGATTATCGCAATTGGAATGTTGTTGACGTCGGCACTAGCCACTATTTGACGAATTTAGTCCGGGTGAACCGCAATTTATATATCGGCAATTGGAGTGACATTCAAAGGTATGTCGCTCCATTAAACCATATGGATCAGAACGATACCGGGATGGCGCTTGTCCTCACCGAGACTGGTGTGCCAATGAGCGCGCATCCTTTATCAGAGAAGCAACTGGAAGCGGTACGGGAAAAGCTTCCGCTTCTGGCGGAATCTTATCAAACCGTTGCGGATTCCAAAGCCAAATTGAACTATTTAATGGTCGGCAGGAAATCGATCATTTCCAATTTGTATTTCATCAAGCTTGTGCCGGAAGAGGCGATGTTTAAGAGTCTGCTCTCCTTCCAAAGGGTGATTTATTTGGTGCCGGTTGCCGCCATCTTGATTCTTTTATTGTTCTTGCTCTTCCTGAAAAGACTGTTCCTTAATCCTCTCACGAATCTGATCGGAGGAATGAGGAAGATCGGTTTAGGCAATCTGGAGGTGCGTCTTCGGCTGGAGGATACGAACGAATTTGCGTTCCTTGCCCAAACCTTTAATAGTATGGTCGAAGAAATCCGCGATTTGAAAATTCATGTGTATGAAGAGAAGCTGCGGGTACAGCATGCGGAATTCAGGCATCTACAGGTTCAGATCAATCCGCACTTCTATATGAACTGTCTGAATCTGATGTATAATATGGCTGTGCTGGAAGACTACACCTCGATTAAGAAGATGTCGCTGCATATGGCCGATTATTTCCGCTTCATCATTAAGACGAATGGCAACAGCATCACCATTCCCGAAGAACTTCAGCATATTAGAAATTATTTGGAAATTCAGTGGCTTCGCTTTGAGGACAGGCTTAGCTATCGCGTTGAATCGACTGAGGATGTGGACAGCTGTTATATTCCACCACTCATCGTGCAGCCGTTTGTTGAGAATGCGATCATTCACGGTTTCAAGAAGCTGAAGACCACGTTCCTGATTGAAATTATCGTCCATCAGGATGAACAAGCCCCTGACATGTTAGAGATTACGGTGGCCGACAATGGAGTAGGATTCCCGAGAGAGTTCCTTCAGCAGCTACAGTCATCCAGTACCTACCTCCAAGAATCTGGGCATGCTCATATCGGCATATGGAATGTACTGTACCGTCTTGACATTCATTATGGCGGCCGTGCTTCGGTACAGTTCGGAAATCGACCGAACGGAGGAGCGCAGGTGTTGGTACGTCTACCACTGAAGATGAATCCCGAAAAACAGGAGTAAGGAGTCTGACAAATGTACAACGTATTGGTCGTGGATGATGAACCGGTAGCCATTCGAGGGTTGCGCAAGGGAATCCGATGGGAAGAACTAGATGTCAGCAAAGTGTTCGAAGCCTACGATGCCATCGACGCACAAGATATCCTGCAGACGCACCCGATCGACGTTATGATCTGCGATATTGAAATGCCGGAGATGAACGGGCTGGCCCTTTTGAATTGGGTGAACGAACGTTTTCCGACTATAAAGACGATTTTTCTGACCGGACATGCCAGCTTCGATTACGCGCAAATGGCCGTGAAGCATGGAAGCTTTGATTATATGCTTAAGCCGGTCGATCACGGGCAATTGAAGGATGTCATCTGGAGAGCACTGGAGAAGGTGGAGCAAGATCGAGAAGTACTTAGCCTTAACGAACATTATCAGCATTATCGCAATCTATATCAGAAGCAGCTTCCAATCGTAACCGAGCGTCTTTGGCAGGATTTGCTGCATTACCGAATCGCTCCAGATAAGGAAGGATTGCAGCGGCAGTTTGAAGAGAACGGACTTCCGATTGGAGTGGGCGATCCGGTGTTGCCTATTCTAATCAGCTTAGAGCAGTGGAAAGAGCTGTTCAGTCCTAGAGACGAAGAAATTATGTGCTATGCGCTGCGGAAAACTGCCGAGGAAGTGTTCCTGCACGACGAGAAAGGTCTCGTCGTATCGATCGAGAACGACTTGAGTCTGGTACTCCTCTATTATCCGCTGCCCTTACTGGAATCTGCAGGAAAGGAGGGAGTGAAGCGGTTGGCGGAGCGTTATAACGCATTTTGCGTAGACAATTTCCAGTGTAGCGTGTCTTGTTATATTGCAGCCCCCGTTCCGGCACTTCAGTTGACGGCCGTATATGAGTCGCTTTTATCCGCGGAGAAAGCGAATGTAATCAATACCTGTGGTGTGATAGCGATCGATGAAGAGAAGCCTCTGCAGCCCGCCCAGTTGCATTTGAGCCCTTCCTTTGCGGACTGGTCGATCCTTCTTGAGCAGGACAAGGAAGAGGAGCTGCTTTCCAAGCTGGATGTGAATATGGAAAAACTGCGGACCGAAGGCGCAGACCAGGAATCGCTGAATGCCTTCTACTATGGATTCATCCATTTGCTTTATCAAGTGTTTCATAAGAAAGGCGTGTTGATCCGAGATGTATTCGGACCCAAAATGCTGGCCGAGCTCTACCAGTATCCAAGGTCCATCATTCAGCTTCAGAACAGCGTATCTCTACTTATGACCGAAGCCGCTCGTTTCTTGGTGCAATACCACAAAGGGAAGTCGGCGCTGCTCGTTAAGGTTCAGCAATACATTGAGGAGCATATCACGGATGATTTTTCACGAGAGGATATCGCCGGGTATGTATTCCTCAATCCGGCCTATTTGTCCCGCTGGTTCAAAAAGGAAACTGGAAGGGCTTTGTCCGACTATGTGCTGGAGGCCAAGATGGAGAAGGCGAAGCAACTGCTCGCCGAAACGAACATGAAAGTTAGCAGCGTGGCGGAATCTTTAGGCTACACGCACCTATCCCACTTTGCAAAAATATTTAAAAAATCGAACGGCCTTGCCCCGCATGAGTACCGAAAACAGTATGAAAAATCCTAGCCTGCTTGCCTTGGAACTTACCTTGGTCGGTGCCGAGGCTGCGAATATATTGATCGACTTTTCGGCTCGGAAGGCAACGTTGTGTTGGATAAGGTGCAGCTGAAGATTGAGCACCCAAAAGTTAAACTTGGATATGCTAGATGAGTGGGAGGTTGTCTTAATCTTCGGCGAGCGTCAGCTTCTCGCTCTGTTGATCTCCAGCTGCTAAGGCTGCATAGTTTTTCAATGTTCAGCAAAATCATTTTAGGGAGAATTTTAACAATATGCTTTAAGAAAGCAAAAATTGTAACAGTTGCGAATAATGAAACTACTGGGTAATTAAAAATGAGTAGTTGTAAGATGTGGTTTATGATTAGATTGTAAGGGGGAGCCATGTTGCGGCTCTTTTTTTGTTTTGCTTGTAGTGGGGGAGAACGAAAAAAAATATTACGTTGCTTCGTGTCCACAACGTCAAAAAATTCGATAACACAGGGGAAGATCTCGAAGATTTAATCTCGATCGGTACGATCGGATTGATCAAAGCTATCGAATCGTTCTCGCCAAACAAAGGGACTAAGCTGGCGACTTTCGCAGCGCGTTGTATCGAAAATGAAATACTTATGCATCTTCGCTCATTGAAGAAAACGCGTAAAGATGTGTCCTTGCATGATCCCATCGGAACGGACAAAGAGGGGAATGAAATCACGTTGATCGATATTCTCGGCACGGAGGCCGACGATGTCGTGGATAAGGCTGACAAGTAGGTAATTGTTGAGTTTTGAAAGGAGAATCACATGGAAGAGCTCTAGATAATGTGATGGTAGGTAGTAAACTTTATTTTGTTTTAGATACAAACTACTGCATTGTTGATGCATTGAATGTGAAACCAAAAGCGTCTCTTCACTGTGTACTTGGCCTGTGACCTACTGGAACCGTAGGTCACAGGCCAAACTTTTTTTGTAGAACACACTAGAGATTCAAACCGGAGGACTGTATCTCACGATTACCGTCAATTGATGCTTCGAGCACGTGTATGAAAATGTTCACGTTAATAAAGTTATAAGAGCATCACCTCCCGGAGATTTCTGTCCAACAGGTTATAACGTTAGTTTGAAAGCGTTGTCTTATAAATTATACATTAGCCTATAAATTCCAGATACTTCAAATTTCAACTATTTTTTTCAATATTTCAACCAATATGCCTTACATAAAAAAGAGAAACCTTCACCTAACTGCTTTTTCATGCACAAATAATATTGAAAGGTATTGCCGAGGCGCTGTAAATAGATGCTTTGGTTAGAAGCGAAGGGGTACCTCATCCCCTGTCAGGCTAGGATGGCTCAAAATACCTCGGATAATCAAGAGCGCACATGCTCGCTTTATTACTTCCACAAATATTGAGAGCGCTTCAACTTCTCACATCATGATATAATTATTAACAAATAGCTGAAAAAATGGATGATGGCGGAGGTGGGTCCTATGCTTCACAAATGGAAAGAACTTATCAATGTCCGGGCCATCCGCGGCAAGTTTTTTTTGCTGACTACTTCCCTGATTGTCATTCCGATGGTCATCGTCAGCCTTATTTTTTATTTGCTGACTGCCCAGAAGCTAAGCGACAATGCAACGAATCATGCCACAGCCTCGCTCAGGATGGCCGAGCTTTACATGGATCGGGCGATCAATGAAGTGGGCGATTTGACGAACGTTATTTTGGGCAACAAGGAAATTCAAAGTATATTGGCCATTCCGGTCGCGGACGATTTTGAGTACATCCGCAATGTGGATAAACTGTCCAAAATTATGAATGTGTATACGCAGGCCAAGCCGTATATTTCATCTTATCTGATTTATGTCAAGAACGGCTCCGCCAATATGCATCTTTACCGTGGCAGCGCCAGCGTCCAGTTCGGTTCGAGAATCGTCCTTGACGCCAAAAAAGCCGAAATATACTATAACCAAATTCTGCATCAAAACACGATTATGTGGATAAACCAGAATCCGTTTGAAGAAGTAAGCACAGCGGCCAATCCCAACCGGATGTTCGTCTGCAAGCTGCTGAAAAGGACGGAAGGCAATTATGACGATCTGGGCTTCGTGATGCTGGAAATCGACAAAGACGCCTTTTTTAAAGGGCTGCTGTTTTTAAATCCGACGGAACAGTCGCAATTTTTTATCCTCAATGATCAAGGGCAGGTGATGTACCGGATGCCGCAACCTGACCCGGATAATGGCGAAAGCGCAGCGAAGTTGCTTTCCCGGATCGATCTTGGCGGGGGGCAGACGACATTGGATGGTAAAACGTATCTCAGCGCCTCGGTGGACAACGAGCGAACCCGCTGGAAACTGGTGAATATTATCGAGGATTCCAAGCTATATGAGGATGCGAACGAGATCGGCACGCTCACGATCCGCATATTCCTCGTTGTGCTGATCATCGGCTGGCTGGCCGCTCTGAAGCTGGGCAATTCCATCAGCAAGCCGCTCAACCGGCTCCGATCGATGATCGTCGCCAATCAATATGCACATGCAAGGCAAAAACGCATTTTTAATCCAAACGACGAGGTTGGGCAAATCGGTGAGAAGTTTATTACCATGATGGAGGAAAATACTCGGCTGCACGAGGAAATTTATGACATGCTTCGTCAGCGCGTGGAAGCGCAAATCGAAGTGCTGCAGGCGCAAATTAATCCGCACTTTTTGTATAACACGCTGGAATCGCTAAACGGCTTGGCCGTCTCCAGCAACCAGCCGCAGATGAGCGAGGTCATCGGGGCACTAGGGAAATTTTTCCGCATTACCTTGAGCAAAGGGAATGAATTTATTACGGTAGCCGACGAGCTGGAACACGTATCCGCCTACGTCAAGGTTCAGAAATTCAGATTCAAGGATAAATTTGAATGGATCTGTGAGGTAGATGAGGCTGTTAAACCCTATTATGTGCCCAAACTCATTATGCAGCCGATTGTGGAAAATGCGATCTATCATGGCTTGAAGGGCAGGCCTGGCACCGGCATGATCATGGTATCCGCGGAGCTTGAAGGCCATATGCTGACCTTTCGCGTTACCGACGACGGCGAGGGCATACCGGAAGAACGGCTACACGACATTTTCAAGGCGCTAAACGAAGGCGAAAAAGGAAAAGTATACGGAATCAAAAATGTGCATGACCAACTGCGCCTCCGTTTCGGGGCGGGGTTTGGTATCGGAATTTCCACCGAAAAAGGCAAATACACGACCGTATCGGTCACAGTACCCGCCATATCGTCCCTACTACTTGCTACTTACGAAAGGAGGCGCATCAATGATGATCAAAGCTTTGATCGTAGACGATGAATATTATATTCGCGAAGGCTTGAAAAGCTCGGAGCTATGGAACGAACTGGACATCAGCCTGATCGGCGAAGCCGCCGACGGGGTGGAGGCCTGGCAGTTATACCGTATTGCCCGGCCGGATATTTTACTGCTGGATATTAACATGCCGGAAATGAGCGGAATGGAACTGGCCAGAGCGATCCGCAGCCATGATGAGGACGTGCAAATTATTTTTTTGACCGGGTACGACGAATTTCAACTGGTCAAGGAAGCTGTCGTCTTGCAAGCTTCCGATTACTTGCTCAAGCCTGTCATCCGGGAGGATCTGTACAAAGCACTGCAAAAGGCAAGCGGCCACGTGAAGAAAAGAGAAAACCGCAACCTAGATATGAACCGTCTGCAGCGGCAGGTGACGGATTACAGCAAAGCCGCGCACGAACAATTTTTGATCGACCTCGTTCAGCAGCGCCGGCCGTTAAAGGAGTGCCTGAATGCGCTGGATTCCATCGGGGTACGGTTTGATGATACAAGCTATTGCGCCGTACTTTGCCTGGATATTGACGATTTCTCATCGCTGATGGAACGGGCTTCCGCCCAAGACCGCCAATTGTACCAGTATTTGTTCCGCAAGCTGGCTGAAGAGGCGACGGTGTCTTACGGCGATGTGTATTCGCTTGGCTATTCGCCCGGACGGGTCATTTTGCTGATTGGCAGCCGCACCGAAGAAGAAGGGTATTTGAACGGCATCGCCGAGCGGCTGCGGGCAATATTTTCAGAATATTTGAATATGTCAATTAGTATTGGCCTCAGCACCCCGATGCAGGGCATTGAGCATATGTATCTAGCCTACCACGAAGCGCTGCGCGCCATCGAATACAAGTCGCTTGTCGGCAAAGGCCAGATCATGCCCTACCAGCTCACGACAATCCGTATGGGCGAAGCGGCGGCTTCAGAGGACAACCGTCTGCTGGACAAGGAACTGTACCTACTGAGCGAAATGCGCGCAGGCAATGATGCCAACGTGTTTAGTATTTTGCAAGAATGGTCGGAAAACTTGCGGACGCTCGCCTGGAGTGATGTGAAGCTAATCTCGTTCCAACTTGTTCTCTTCGTCATGCGTCTGTCCAAGGAAGCGGGCATTAAGCAGGAGCAACTATCGGTTGCCAATCCTCTGGTCGATCTGAACAGTTGCCAGACCGTGGACGAGGTGGCGCGATTTTTATCCGCCTATGTGGCCGAGGTCGGACAGGCGATTCGCCAGGCCAAGGATGTTCCTTCGTACAAAATGATCGAACAGGCCAAAAGCTGGATTCGCGAGCATTTATCCGAAGATCTCAGCCTGGTTAATCTGGCTGCTTATTTAAACATGAGTCCGAAGTATCTCAGTTCGCGTTTCAAGCAAGCGACAGGAGAAACGTTCGGAGATTACTCCACGCGGGTGCGGTTCGAGCGGGCCAAGGAGCTTCTGGCCGATTCTTCGCTCAAAATACTGGAAGTAGCCAACAAAGTCGGCTTTACCGATACGAATTATTTCAGCATGGCGTTCAAAAAGAACGTTGGTATTACACCGACCGAATTCCGCAAACGGTTTTTATAAAACATCATACCGAAACAAAGATCGTATGGACTCATTCCATTGTTCGCCCGGCTGTTTTTCCACATAATAAAACATGTAAGGCATAATGATATCGAGGGGGAGCGAAGGTTTATGAAAACAGGGAAATGGCTGACTTCGGTTACACTGCTTACATCGCTTGTCGTGCTGTCAGCTTGCGGAAGCGACAGCGGCAAACCGTCGGGAAGCACGGAAAGCGCCAAGCCTGGGGCTAGCAGTTCGCAAGAAGTTGTCAAGCTGAAATTTTTGTTCTGGGGCAGTAACGAAGAGAAGAAAGCTGTTGAAGGCATGGTGAAATCGTTCAATGATTCTCATCCCAACATTCAGGTCACATCCGAGCATGTCCCAGGGGACTACAACACCAAGATCAACACATTGATGGCTGCTAACGAACTCCCCGACGTAGCGTACTTGCCCGATTCGCTTGCATCCAGATGGGGCGAGGAAGGGAAATTACTTGACTTTACTCCGTTTCTGGGGGATTCCAAGGAATTGAAAGAGCGCCTGCCGGCATCGTTCTACTACGGCCAGCCCGGCAAAGTAGTAGGCTATGCCACTGCAGCTGAAGTGATGGTACTTTATTATAATAAGGATTTATTTAAAGAAGCGGGACTGGAGCTGCCTCCGGTCGAAGCGGGCAAGGCATGGACATGGGATCAATTTTTAGCCGTTGCAAAAAAATTGACCAAGGACAAAAATGGCAAAAGGGCGGACGATCCTGCCTTTGATCCGAAAAATATCGAGCAGTACGGCTTCTCCTTCGGTTCAGACCGCGGCAGTTGGGGACCGCTGCTTGCCAGCAACGGCGCAGGAATTACAGACGAATCCGGAACGAAATATGCGATGAACAGTCCTGAATCCGTACAAGTGTTCCAGTCGCTGCAAGATTTGCTGTTCAAGTATCATGTATCGCCCGATTTGATTCAACAGCAAAATATGCCGGACAACTATGTACGGCTGCAAACGCGCAAGGTGGCGATGGTGCTGGACGGCACATGGGCGCAGCTTGACATCTCCAATGCAAAAATGAATTACGGCATGGGCGTTCTTCCCAAATTCAAAGAGCCGAAGACGACTTATGTAGCCGGCGCCAGCGTCGTATTCTCGAACACCAAGCATCCGAAGGAAGCAATGGAATTCTACAAATTCCACAACAATCCTTCTCAAGTGAATTTGTATAAAATCGGGCTTTGGATGCCAGTCGAAACGAAGTATTACTCAGATCAGGCGGGCATCGATACATGGGTGAGCAAAGACGTGCATCCGCCTGAATGGAAGACGGCAGCGATTGATTACGCCCTCAAATATTCGGTAAAATCGCCTTCTGCCAGCTTGAAAAACTGGTCGGAGATCAATTCCAAATTGACCCCGGCGCTCGATTTGATCTGGACAAATAAAAAACCGGCAAAAGATGCACTAGATGGCTTGGAAAAAGACCTTCAGCCGTTATTGAAAGGGAAATACCCAGATAAATAACAAATAGCTTGCTGAATGGGGAAGAGATCCCCTGAGGGTAAGGGGATCTCTGAACTGTAGCGCCAAAAGTCGGAATATTCGGATAATTTAATGGAAAGGGGGACACAGTGATGCGAACGGCGTCTGGCATTTCGCGCATGGAGCGTAATTGGGGCATCCTCTTCGCGCTGCCGCCTATACTTGGGCTTTTGTGCTTTACACTGTATCCGGTAGTCGCTTCTTTCTTTTACAGTCTTACCGATTGGAGCATCGGGAGCGATTGGCATTACGTTGGATTGGATAATTATAAGACGATTTTTACAAACGATCCCTTGTTTAACAAATCGCTGTACGCAACGACCTACTATGCGCTAGGAAGCGTGCCGATCGGCCTTTTGGTCGCGTTTTTTATCGCCATGCTGTTGAACCAGAAAGTAAGAGGGCTTTCGATTTTTCGCACGATCTTCTATTTACCGACGATTGTGCCTAGCATAGCCAACACGGTGCTGTGGATTTGGATTTACAATCCGGATTTTGGACTGCTGAATTCGCTGCTAAAGTCGGTAGGGCTGCCCGGGTCGCAATGGGTTTACAGCGAATCGACGGCAATACCGTCGCTGGTTTTGATGAGTACATGGGGAGTCGGCAATTCGGTGCTGATCTTTCTGGCAGGTCTCCAGGGAGTTCCTGGACATTTATACGAAGCCGCCGAGGTTGAAGGCGGGAATAGCTGGCACAAGTTCATTTATGTAACTGTTCCTTATATGTCGCCTACGATATTTTTTAATCTCGTCATGTCGTTAATCGGCACGTTCCAGGCGTTTAATCAAGCTTATGTGATGACGCAGGGCGGCCCGAACAATTCCACGCTGTTCTATGTGTACTATTTGTACCGGAAAGCGTTTACGGAATCCAAAATCGGCTATGCTTCGGCGCTGGCCTGGATTTTGTTTATCATCATCCTGGTGCTGACGCTGATTGTCTTTAAAACATCGAAAAAATGGGTGCATTACGAGGAGGGAGGGGCGTAATGGAACAAATGGCCGTTCATGCCGCTGTGAGCAAAGGTATGCGCAAGAGCCGCAGCAATCCGTTAAGTCGTCTGGGTGTTTATGCGACTCTGATTCTCGGTAGTGTCGTTATGATCTTTCCTTTTATATGGCTCTTGCGTAGTTCCTTGATGGACCGTAGTCAAATCTTTATTTTTCCGCCGCAGTGGATTCCAAATCCGGTCAAATGGAGCAACTATCGCGAAGCGCTGACTAGTGTGCCTTTTCACCTTTATTTTAAAAATACGATGACCATTGAGCTGTTTACAATTAGCGGCGTGCTGATTACAAGTGTGATGGCTGCTTACAGCTTCTCCCGGTTGCGCTGGCCTGGCAGGGATCTTGTCTTTTCGTTGCTGCTGGCGACTATGATGTTGCCTTATGCGGTTACGCTGATTCCGACTTTTATAGTCTGGAAGAGCCTAGGCGCACTGAATTCGTTTTTGCCTTTAACGGTTCCGGCCTGGTTTGGCGGCGGCGCGTTCAACATTTTTTTACTCCGCCAGTTTTTTATGGGCATTCCCAAAGATTTGGATGAAGCCGCCTATATGGATGGCGCGAAGCCGTTCACAGTGCTTTGGCGCGTCATTGTGCCGCTGTCGAAACCGGCGATGATCGTTGTGGGCATTTTCACCTTCATTGATGTGTGGAACGATTTTCTCGGCCCGATCATTTATTTAAGCAGCAATGAGAAATTTACGCTGGCCTTGGGGCTGGCCACATTCAAGGGCTTGTACAATGCGCAGTGGGGCTATTTGATGGCTGCATCCGCGGCTGTGGTGGCTCCGATTCTGCTCCTGTTTTTCCTCGCGCAGCGCTATTTTGTAGAAGGCATTACGTTGACGGGGATCAAGGGATAGCGAGAAAAATGCGTCTGCCGCAGGCAGGATGCTTGATTTTGTAAAGGAAAGCGGGAGGATTGCATGGAAGCAAGACGATTGCAGCTTGTTCGTGAGAAACTCGATGCATGGGGAATTGACGCTTTGCTGGTAACAAGTCCCTTTAACCGCATGTATTTGACCGGATTTAAAGGGTCGGCGGGCTATGTGGTCATCACGAAAGAACAAGCGATTTTATTGACCGATTTTCGGTATGTGCAGCAAGCGCAGGCGCAGACAAAGGTGTACGAGGTGCGGCAGCATGCGGTGCAGCCCATCGAAACGATCAACGAGACGCTGAATTCCCTCCAGGTAAAAAAGCTCGGTTTTGAGCAGCATGTGCTGCCTTACGAAAATTTTACCGCCTATCAAGAGACGTTCGCAGGCATCGATCTGATGCCGACGCGCCATCTCGTCGAGCATCTTCGCGGTTTCAAAGATAGCGGGGAATTGCAGCGCATCCGCAAAGCCATCGACATTACGGAGCAGGCGTTCGCACATATTTTGGGCGTACTGAAACCGGGAATAACGGAGCGGGATGTTGCTGCGGAACTGGAATATGTCATGCGTAAAAATGGAGCGGCTTCATCGGCCTATTCGTTGATTGTCGCTTCAGGAGAGCGCTCGGCGCTGCCGCACGGCTTGGCGAGCGATAAAGCCATTGGGATGAACGAGTTCGTAACGCTCGATTTTGGCGCGAGCTACGAAGGGTATTGCTCGGATTTGACGCGAACTGTATTCATCGGCACCCCGACAGCGAGGCACAAAGAAATTTATGCCGCTGTCCTGGAAGCCAATCAAACAACATTGGCCCGTCTTAAACCGGGAATGTCCGCGAAGGATGCGGATTCACTCGGCAGAGACGTGATCACGCAGCGCGGGTATGGCGAATATTTCGGACATGGGCTGGGGCATGCGTTCGGGTTGGAGATTCATGAGCCTGCGCGGTTTTCGCAGACGAGCGAGGATGTGCTATTGCCGGGGATGGTGATGACCGTAGAACCCGGTATCTATATTCCGGGATTCGGCGGCGTTCGCATTGAAGACGATATTTTCGTCACCGATACAGGCATTGAAGTGTTGACGAAATCAGACAAAGAACTGATTGCTCTATAAATACGTGTTGCAGCAAAAAAGAAGGAGTGTAGGCGATGAGGTCCGATTCGGCAGATGTTGTAATTATCGGGGGTGGGATCATTGGCATGGCGATTGCCTACTATACGGCAAAGCTTGGCATGGATGTTATCGTCGTCGAAAAGGGGGAAATCGCCGGGGGCACCTCGTCCAAATGCGACGGCAATATTTTGGCTATCGACAAGGACCCTGGCTTTGACAGCCGCATGTCGCTTAAATCGCAGGAATTGGTAGCAGAGCTGGTGCATGAGCTTGACGAGGAATTTGAATACCGCGCGCCGGGAAGCATTCTCGTGTGCGAGAGCGAGGAAGAGATGGCGGCTGCCGAGCAATGGGTGAAGCGCCAACAGGAAGCGGGGCTGCCCTTTCGCATGCTGGACAGGCAAGATTTGCGTGACGAGTGGCCGTATATGGCGACCGATCTGCATGGCGGTCTGGAATGCGCGACCGATTCTACGGTCAATCCGGTGCTATTGACGTATTCGCTCGCCGCCACAGCGCGTCGGCTAGGCGCTCGCATGTTGACGCATACGGCGGTAACGAATGTCCTTCGGGACGGAAGCGGGCGAGTGCAGGGCGTAGAAACGGACAGGGGCAACATTAAGGCCAAATCGGTCATTGTCGCTGCCGGCGTATGGTCCAAATCAATTGGGCATATGGTCGGAATCGACATCCCCATCGAACCGCGCAAAGGGCACATTCTCGTTGCGTCGCGAACGCCGAATATCGGCAAGCGCAAGGTGATGGAGTTCGGGTATTTGATCAGTAAATTCGGCGGCAAGCGGCAGGTGGATGAAGCTTACGAGAAGTTTGGCGTGGCCTTCGTGTTCGAGCCAACGGCATCGCAAAATTTTCTGATCGGGAGCAGCCGTCAATTCGTAGGCATGGAACCGCGTGTCGATCAGGAGGTCATTCGCTTGGTTGCGAAGCGGGCGATCCGTTTTTTTCCGGTCATTGCGCAAATTCCGATGTTGCGCACGTATGCCGGACTGCGTCCGTGGACGCCGGATCATTTGCCGATTGTTTCGGAGATCGACGAGGTTCCCGGCCTGTATGTGGCAGCCGGGCATGAAGGAGACGGCATCAGCCTGGCCGCCGTAACGGGCAAGCTAGTCAGCGAGATGCTGAGCGGTACGGCAACCTGCATCCCGACGGAGCCGCTGCGCTACGACCGTTTTACGCAAAGCCGAACCTCCTGAACAGGAGAGGCGGAATGATAATGGGATCAAGCGTTCGTTATTATATGAAAATTTATCTATAATTAAGATAAAATAGTTAAAACCGCAAGGAGGACCCTCATGAAACTGTCCAAGATCGTAACGACCATAGATACCCATACGGGCGGCAATCCGACTCGCACGGTGACGAGCGGAGCTCCTAAGCTTTACGGCAGTACAATGTCGGAGAAGATGGTGTACATGTCAGAGAGGCATGACGATTTTCGCCGGGCCCTTATGTTCGAGCCGCGCGGTCACGAGGTGATGTCCGGGTGCATCCTGACAGAGCCGTGCGATCCGACGGCCGATATCGGCGTCGTGTTTATAGAGACCGGCGGCTATTTGCCGATGTGCGGCCACGATACGATAGGCGTCTGCACCGCATTGATTGAAAGCGGCATGTTCCCTGAGGATACTAAGCTGCTACGGCTTGACACGCCGGCGGGCCTGGTGGAAGCGAAGCTGGACATTGAGAACGGCAAGGTGAAGCTGGTGACGTTTACAAACATTCCTTCCTTCTTATATAAGGAGGACGTTCGGGTTCATATTGACGGTCTGGGCGAAGTGAAGCTGGACATTGCGTATGGCGGCAACTTTTACGGCCTCGTCGATGCCCGTTCTGTCGGCCTTTCCTTGCAGCCCGAATACGCAGCTAGTATCGTTAGCACCGCCATCCGCATCCGCGAAGCCGTGAATGCCAGCATCGAAGTGATTCATCCGGAAAATCCGGTTATTCGCGGAATGACGCATGTGGAGTTTTTTGAAGATCCGCAGTCGCCGGAAGTCGACTGCCGTAATGCGGTCGTCATTCCGCCCGGCGGCATCGACCGCTCGCCTTGCGGTACGGGGACTTCCGCCAAAGTCGCGACATTGTACGCGAAGGGGCAATTGGAGCTGAACGAAGAGTTCGTTCATGAAAGCATTACAGGCTCGCTGTTCTATGCCAAGGTGCTGCGGGAAGTTCAGGCAGGCAGCCTGCCTGCGGTTATTACGCAAATCGCCGGTTCGGCCTGGGTGACAGGGCTGCATCATTTTGTTTTCGATCCGTCCGATCCGCTCATACAGGGATTTCTGTTACAGTAACGAACGGTTTCGTGAAAGGGGTGATGCCGTGCCGAGATGACAGGTACGACGGCTGATACAGGAAACGATATAGACAGAAAGCGACTTATACGAATTACAACGACAATTGACAGGAGAGGGGAAAAAAGAAAATGGCTAGATTTGAAGGGATATATACGGCGATTTTAACGCCTTTTACAGGCACGTTAGAGGTGGATTACGGACGATTGGAGGAGCATGTTGCCTGGTTGATTGAACAGGGAGTTCAAGGTATTATTCCAACCGGATCACTTGGCGAATATGCTTCCATGACCGAACAAGAACGGGCCAAAGTGGTAGAAACTGTGGCGAAGGTAACCGCTGGCAAGGTCGATCTTGTCGTGGGCAGCGCATCGCCGTCCACAAAGCAAGCTGTAAAATGGGTGCAGCATGCCAAAGACCACGGAGCCGCAGGCGTGATGGCCTTGCCGCCGATCAATTATCGCCCAAGAAAAAGCGAAATTATCGCCCATTACGAAGCGCTTTCCAGTGTTGGGCTGCCGATTATTGCGTACAACAATCCGTTTGATACGGCTGTTGACCTGACGCCTGACCTCCTCGCCGAACTGGCGCAAATCGAGCAAGTTGTTGCCGTCAAGGAGTTTTCCGCGGACGTTCGCCGCATTCCGGAAATTTTGGAGAAATGCAATTTGGAAGTGCTGGTCGGTCTTGACGATATGCTGTACGAAGGCGTTTTGGCCGGAGGCACAGGCTGGATTGGCGGCCTTTCCAATACATTCCCGAAAGAATGCGCTGAGCTGTACAGCCTCTCCCGCACCGGCAAATTAACGGAAGCTTTCGCTTTGTATCAAAAGCTGCTTCCGCTTTTCCGCTACGATTCCAAACCGATTCTGGTGCAGGCGATCAAATATACGATGGATTTGGCCGGAATGCCGATGGGAGGCACACGCCCGCCGCGCTTGCCGCTCACTGAGGAAGAATACCGCGAGATTGAAGCGGCTTACAAATTGGCCGCAGGAAAGTAGGAGGATATGATGAAGAACAGTCAAAACTGGATTGGCGGGGAATGGATGACGCCGCGCAACGGCGAAACAGTCATTCATAGTCCTTCAAATGTACAGGAAAAAGTCGGCGTTCTTTACTTATCCGATGCCTCGAACGTGGTGCAGGCAGGACAGGCGGCGCAAGCTGCCTTTCCCGCTTGGGCGCGTCTGACAGGAGCGGGAAGAGCGGATTATTTGTACCGAATGGCTGAAGCATTGAAAGCGCGTTTGACCGAGGTGGCGACGCTGGCCAGTACAGAAATGGGCAAGCCGATCACGGAGATGCGGGGAGAAGTGATGCGGGCCGTCAACCTGCTGAATTACTACGCAGCCGAAGGCGTCCGTCCGAACGGCAGCGTGATTCCGTCCAGCGAAACGCAAGTGGTGCAGTACACGAAGCGGGTGCCGCTAGGCGTCGTCGGCATTGTAACGCCCTGGAATTTTCCGGTTGCTATTCCTATCTGGAAAATTGCTCCAGCGCTTATTTGCGGCAACACAATCGTCTGGAAGCCTGCCGAATTCGCTTCACTGACGGCAACGCTGATCACGGAAGTTTTTGCTTCCATCGGACTTCCGGCAGGGGTGCTGAACCTTGTTATCGGCAGCGGCCGACAGCTTGGGGGCGTGCTGCTGGAGCAGGCCGGAATCAACGCTTTCAGCTTTACAGGCTCTACTTCTACAGGCTTGCAGGTAGCCGAAACGTGCGCCCGCAATAACATTAAGTACCAGACGGAGATGGGCGGCAAAAATGCGGCTATCGTGTTGAATGACGCTGATCTGGAAAAAACAATCCCGATGATCCTCAGCGGAGCGTTTCGCTCGGCGGGGCAGAAATGTACGGCAACAAGCCGGGTCATCGTGGAGAAAGGGATCTACGAACCGTTTATCCGAGCGCTACAAAAGGGTGTAACTTCCATCCGGCAGTCAACGGCCCTTGATCCCACGGCTTATCTCGGACCCGTGGCGTCGAACAGCCAATATAAGACAGTGATGTCCTATGCCAAGCTCGCACGCGAGCAGGCGCAAATTGTCGCCGAAGGCCCCGATTTGGCAGATTCGGTTGAAGGCTACTTCGTCAAGCCGCTTGTAGCTGCTGGTGTGGACGCGGATCATCCGCTGATTCAGGAGGAAATATTCGGACCGGTCGTCACCCTGCTTCAGGCGAGCGACTTTGATGAAGCGATTGCGCTGTGCAACCGTACCGTGTTCGGTCTTAGCGCTTCGTTATTTACACAAAATCTGTCCAAGGCGCACCGCTTTCTGGATGAGGCGCAAGCCGGGATGGTGCGCGTCAATCAGGAAACTGCCGGAGTTGAATATCAGGCGCCGTTCGGCGGCATGAAGCTTTCCAGCTCTCATACACGCGAGCAGGGCCAGGCGGCTCTCGATTTTTATACAGAAACCAAAACTTGCGCAGTCAGCTACGCTTAAGAGAGGGATGTCCAATGGAACGAGCAGATACCTTGATTTGCCGTTGCGAGGAAGTGACGTTCGATCAGCTTGAGCAGGCTTATCATACGGGCTGTTCCACCTCGCGCCAATTGAAAATGAAAACGCGCGCGACGATGGGGGCCTGCCAAGGTAGGGTGTGCAGGTACCTCATCGAAGCGTGGCTGCAAGACAAACATCCCGGCGCTGTGCGCGACGCAGAACTGCTATCCTGCCGTCCGCCGATCCGTCCGGTTACATTCGGCCAACTGACAGAAGGTGAATAACGATGGAATCTATGCGCATTGAACAACATCCGATTCTGGGCAGAAAGGCCCCCCATGAAATCGTTGACTATACGTTTAACGGGAAGCCGATGACCGGCCGCAGTGGAGAACCCGTTGCCGCCGCCCTGCTTGCGGCAGGCATCCGCACGTTGCGCAGACATGAAGAATCCGGGAACCCCCGTGGTCTGTACTGCGCAATTGGCCATTGCATGGAGTGCAGAGTCCATATTGCGGACAAAGGCATCGTTCGGGCATGTTTGACGCCTTTGGAGCCTGGCATGAGCATCAGGGAAGGGCAGCAATTGCCCAATGAAATAACCAGGAGGGAATTGCCATGAGCTTCAAACGGCAGCAGTCCGATCTGATCATCGTCGGTGCAGGTCCGGCAGGCTTGTCAGCAGCGGCGGGCGCAGCGGAAATAGGCTTGCAGGTGATGATTGTCGATGAATTTCCGCAGCCCGGCGGCCGGATGCCTGGGCAATTTCACGAGGAACATGGGTCTTGGTGGGTCGGCAAGCATATCGCCGAGGAGCTTATCCAGCGAAATCGCAAGCTCGGCGTCGATATCCAGTGCGGCGCATCCGTTTACGACATGCGCAGAGTTGGGAACCGCTGGGAAATATCGACATCGGTCGGCGTTTTTGTCGCCCCTTATGCGCTTTTGGCGACAGGAGCAGCAGAATTGCCGCTGCCAGTAGAAGGCTGGACGTTGCCTGGCGTCATGTCAATCGGCGCCGCCCAGGTGCTGACCAATGTCCATTACGTCAAACCGGGCAGACGGGGAATCATTGTCGGCGTCAATGTGCTGGCGATGGCCATTGCCAGAGAGCTTGCGGTGAGCGGCGTTGAACTGGCCGGCATCGTGCTGCCGCCGGGCGGCTCGACTGCGGGAAAAGCGGCGGTGCCGCGGAACAATCTGGAAACGTTAATGGGGTTGTCCCATCTGGCTCCTTCCCCGCTGCTACGCAGCGGCGGCAAATTGGCCAAAGCGATGGGACTGACAGGCCTGATCACGAGCCTGTTCCCACAGCGCGGAATCAAAATATGGGATATTCCGCTCAGGCTGCGCACCGCCGTCTGTTCAATCAACGGCAAGGATCGGGTCGAATCGGTTACGCTTGCTAGCGTAACTGGCGCCGGCGAGCTTGTGGCAGGATCGGAGCGCGAGGAGCCCGTCGACTTCGTGGCGATTGCCGGCGGTCTGTATCCGCTGGCTGAACTTGCGGCAGTAGCGGGTTGCCCTTTCCTTTATGTTCAGGAGCTTGGCGGGCACATTCCCCTACACAGCGAGCGCATGCAAACGACGCTGGCCGGGCTGTATGTGGCCGGCAACATCACGGGAGTCGAAAGCGCGCTCGTTTCGATGGCGCAGGGCAGGCTAGCCGCCGCATCGATCTGCTGCGATTCCGGGATTTTGGGCAGCAGGGGCGAAGAAAAGGTTCATCAGGCTCTGGAAGAGGTGCGGCAGGTTCGCTCAGAGGCGCTGATTCAATTTCAGCCGGGCATCCCGGAGGCGCGGCGCAGCTTGTACCGCAAATGGCAGGGAACGATGGAAGCTGAGGTGCAAAGGAAATGAGGGTTATAAGGGAAGCAGCACAAATATCATTTTGCGTCTGGAGACCGATCAAGCCAAGACATCTTTCGGGCAAATCGCGACAGCGATTGGCGAAGCGGGAGGAGATATCGTAGCCGTCGATGTTAGCCGGGCGGGCAAGCAGACGACCTTTCACGACATTACGATAACGACGGAGCCGGCTCTTGCCGAACATATCGTTCAGTGCCTAGAAGGGCTTTCAGGCGTCAAGGTCATCAATGTCTCCGACCAAACGATGCTGCTCCATCTCGGAGGGAAAATTGAAGTAGCCTCCAAAATGAAGATCAAAAACCGCGATGACTTGTCGCGGGTCTACACGCCAGGCGTAGCGAGAGTTTGCCTGGCGATTCAGGAAAGACCGTCGCGGGCCTACTCGCTCACGATCAAGAGAAATACTATCGCCGTCGTTTCAGACGGCTCTGCCGTGCTTGGGCTAGGCAACATCGGGCCGCTGGCCGCAATGCCCGTCATGGAAGGCAAAGCGATGCTGTTCAAGCAACTTGCCAACGTTGACGCTTTTCCCATTTGCCTGGATACACAAGACACGGAAGAAATAATCCAAAGCATCAAACGCATGGCTCCGACTTTCGGGGGCATTAATCTGGAAGACATATCCTCGCCGCGCTGTTTTGAAATTGAACGGCGATTGATCGAGGAATTGGACATTCCTGTTTTTCATGACGATCAGCATGGCACCGCCGTCGTGATGCTGGCGGGCCTGTACAATGCGACGAAGCTTGTCGGCAAACGGCTTGAAGCATGCAAAATCGTCATTTGCGGAGTCGGGGCGGCGAGTCACGCCTGTACGAAAATATTGCTTGCGGCAGGAGCAAAGCGCATCATCGGCGTTGATCGCTGCGGGGCCTTGGTGCGGGGGCAGCACTACGAGAACGAAGCTTGGGCCTGGTACGCAGAGCATACGAATCCTGATATGGAGACGGGAATGTTGTCTGATGTGATCCGTGATGCTGATGTTTTTATCGGGGTTTCCGGTCCCGGCTTATTGAAGGCGGGGGATGTGCGTAAAATGTCCGCCGACCCGATTGTGTTCGCCATGGCTAATCCCGAACCGGAAATTAGTCCTGACGAAGTAGAAGGAATCGTTCGCGTAATGGCGACCGGGCGTTCCGACTATCCTAATCAGATTAATAATGTATTATGCTTTCCGGGTATGTTTCGCGGGGTACTGGATTGCCGCGCTACGAAGGTTACCGAACTTATGAAACTCGCTGCAGCAAAAGCCATCGCGTCGGTGGTCGACGAAGAGGAATTGAACGAGCAATATATTATACCGAGTGTGTTTAACCGTAATGTAGTCGAGCAGGTGCGTAAGGCGGTCATTCAAGCTGCTTACGAATCCAATGTGGCGCGCCGCCGCGAAGTTCCTGGAGACGATCCGGACCAGACTCGCGAAACGGCAGAATAAGCCCTGTTGGCTAAGGCCGATCAGGCGATTGGAAATATTGCGAATATGGATGGTGGAAGGAATGAACGCAAGGATCCAAAAGCTGTATACGAGCATGGAAACCATGAATTTGGACGCTGTGTTCGTTACGCTTCCCAAAAGTGTGTATTATTTGACCGGCTTTGCGACCGAGCCGCATGAGCGCTTTCTCGGGCTGATTTTGCCGAAGGACGAGGAACCGTTTCTGATCGTTCCAGAACTGGATGTCGAAGCGGCTAGGCAGGCTTCACAGGTGACGCGGATTTTTGGCTACTCCGATACGAAAGATCCTTATATAGTGCTGAAAAGTCATGTGGGTCATGCGCTCAAGAGAGTCGGGATCGAAAAGAGCCATCTCTCCGTCCGTCGTTACGAGGAATTGACGCAATCGCTCGGCATTGAGCAGTATGTCGACGTAGAAGAGACACTGTGCCGGATGCGGGCAATCAAATCTCCTGAAGAAGTCGCGCGCATGAAGGAAGCGGTTCGACTTGCCGAAGAAATGCTGCGCGTTGGCATCAGCAAGGTTGCGGTGGGTATGAAGGAAATCGAGATTGCCGCAGAAATTGAATATGCCATGAAGCGGTCGGGGGTAAGTCCTGCGTTCTCTACGACGGTTCTCACCGGCGAAAAATCGGCGCTGCCACACGGAGCTACCGGCAACCGCAAAATCGCACGCGGCGATTTGCTTTTGTTCGACATGGGCGTTTGCGTCGATGGTTACTTATCCGATATGACGCGCACGTTCGCCGTCGGTGATATTGATAGCAAGAAGGCAGAAATCTACGAAACCGTGCTGCAGGCCAATTTGCTGGTGATTGAGGCGATTCGTCCCAATGTCATCATGGCCGATGTAGATCGCACGGCGCGAGAATACATTACCGCCGTAGGCTATGGCCCTTATTTTATGCATCGCTTAGGTCACGGGCTTGGCATTGAAATCCACGAATATCCGTCGCTTCACGGGGATAATCAGGACCAACTGCTTGAAGGCATGGTTGTGACCATCGAGCCAGGCATCTACGTGCCGGATGTCGGCGGGGTTCGCATAGAGGATGACGTACTCGTCACTTCGACGGGCGTCGAGGTGCTTAATGCCTTTGAGAAAACATTGACGATTATCGGTTAAGCAAGGCAACCGCAAGAAAACGGGAAGTCACAGCAGCAAATTTTTCAGAACAGAGTGAGGAATGGAGCCACGTACAAAGAGGAGGACCGTAGATGGAGATCAAAGAGAACGCCGTTAATTCGGCAAGCGCGAAAGATAAAACAGAATTGGACGGCAATGCGATCTATTTGGGGAATTTAAATACAGTAGAGGCCGATTTGAATCTACCGCTTATGGGTAAATACGGATCTTCAATCCACTGGGAATCGAAGGAGCTTTTTATAAGCCATACAGGTAAGGTAACAAGACCTACCTATGGAGTTGGTAATCGGAGAGTTACTCTTATTGCAACGGTGACTTGTGAAGGAGAGGTGACCCAAAAGACATTTGTAGCAACGGTTCTCCAAGAAGAATATAAAGCAAATATTATTTCGGCAAATCCAATATTAGTGCGGTCAAAGACAGGGGAACGACCAGAATTGCCGACAGTCGTTATCGTAAAAAATGATACCGGAAGTCATACGGTAAGCAACGTTTTCTGGGACCCAGTTAAACAGGAGGCTTACCAGCAAAAAGGATTCTTTTCGATCCATGGTAAGTTGGAAGGAAGCCATTTAAAGGCCGTGGCCAATATTCAAATATGCGATAATTTTGAGGAAATAGTCGATCATACCAAGCGGTTGAAAGAATTTAAAGGACATAGTGTAAGTCTGGAGAAGGAGAGTGAATTTGGAGCGGCTATGAACCGTTTTCTGCAGTATGTACAGTCAGTGGACGATGATCAGATGCTATATAATTTCAGAGCGGCGGCTACCGGTGACACCAAAGGAGCACAGCCGATGACGGGGTGGGATGCTCCGGAATGCAATCTGAAGGGGCACACAACAGGACACTATCTCTCCTCTTTGGCACTTGCTTATAATGCTACGGGTGATTTTGTTCTGCTGAGGAAAATCCAATACATGGTTGAAGAATTGGGCGAATGCCAGAAAGCTATGTCTGAAAAGGCGGGATATAGCCAGGGCTTCCTGAGCGCGTATTCGGAAGAACAGTTCGATCTGCTGGAGCAGTACACGACTTATCCGGAAATATGGGCTCCTTACTATACGCTGCATAAAATTATGGCCGGTCTGTTGGATTGTTATCAGCTTGCAGGACAGCAAAAAGCCTTGGATATTTGCGATAAGTTGGGCAATTGGGTACACAACCGACTAAGCAGGCTTCTGAAGGAACAGCTGCATAAAATGTGGTCATTGTACATTGCCGGGGAATATGGAGGTATGAATGAGGTTTTGGCCAAGTTATATGAAATCACAGGCAATAAAAATCATCTGATAGCGGCGAAATATTTTGACAATGAAAAACTCTTCTTCCCGATGAAAGAGGATGTAGATACTCTAGGGAATATGCATGCCAACCAGCACATCCCGCAAATTATTGGAGCGTTAAAGCTGTTTGAGGTTGAGGGTGACAAGAAATATTATAAGATCGCAGAGAACTTTTGGACTATGGTGACACAAAGTCATATTTATCAAATTGGCGGTACCGGGGAGACGGAAATGTTTAAAGAGCCCAACGCCATTGCAAGATTTCTTACCGATAAGACTGCGGAAACCTGTGCTAGCTATAATATGCTGAAATTGACCAAAGAACTTTTTCAGTTTAACCCGCGTAAAGCGTATATGGATTATTATGAGAATGCACTCTATAACCATATTCTTGCCACAGAGAACAGAAAAACAGCAGAAGGTGGCACCACCTACTTTATGCCAATGGCGCCTGGATCTGTTAAGAAATTTGATACTCATGAAAATACCTGTTGTCATGGAACTGGCCTGGAAAATCATTTTAAATATCAAGAAGGCGTCTATTTTCATGATGAAGACAGATTGTATGTAAATTTGTATATTCCCTCTCAATTGAATTGGAGCGAGAAGGAGCTCATCTTGATTCAGAAACGGGATCAGAACGGTTTGGGGACAGTCAAATTCTATCTAGATGGCGGCCCTGAAACTACCATTATGTTCAGAATTCCTAATTGGTTATCAGAGCCAATTGAAGTAAAGGTAAACGGAGAGATCTACAGCAATCTTGAGTATGAGCACGGATATTTAAAGCTGTGCAGAGCGTGGAAGAAGGATGAAATCGAACTGACGATGCCCTACTCAATGAGATTGACGGGCATATCCGATAACGAAACCATTAAAAGTCTTACTTATGGACCATACGTTTTGGTGGCAATAAGCGAGGAAAGGGATTATATATCCTGGACATACAGTGAAAAAGAGTTTCTGGAACAAATAATTCAACAAAAGGAGAGCCCTTTGACGTTTGTTTTGGATGGAATAAAGTTTGTTCCATTGTATCAAGTACAAGATGAACGCTATCATACGTATTTTAAGATTACCCAATGATTTCCTCCATATTCTGGAGTCCAACGCATGCCATATATTCGCACGATTTCGTCTTCACTTATGGTCAAGTCCGTGCTGATAAGCGCTTGTTACGATTTTGAACAAACACGAACTTAACCGGTAATCCGCAAGAGGTTTCGGCGATGACGGATCCCAGAATTTCAGTTGGCTTACCCTTTGAAATTGTTGCGTACAACTCTTCTAAGGTCATTAGTTTGCCGTTTAAGCGATAGCGTTGCTTCAATTCTTTGACCATACCAATGACAGGTACTCCCCGAGTGAGAACAAAAGTTGAAACACAGAGGGTGTTTTTCTGTCAATTAATCCTTGCAGCCATAAGGCTTAACTAGTTTTTAGAAGGTGCGAAATTTGAGTTTGTTATAAATCAACAGTGCTTATTTTTTTATTTTTTAATTGCCTCTTTCGTTAACGTTAGTTCAATAAAACAGCGACAGTCTAGGACTTATTTTCTCGTTCATGGCTGCCGCTGTTTCGTTTTTTTGGTCAGTCTATTACTTAGTTTACATAGTCTGGCAGAAATTACCACCTTAACATAGATTAAATACTAAATTATAAGTGAATAATGTTTGGAAAAAAGTGAAGGAGGTTCCCGTTGCAGCAAAATCAACTTTTAATAGCTCCAAAACCAAAATTAAATGAGAGTCTAAGAGGGTTTGTCCGAAGAGCTACCGAGGAGAACCACTATAATGAAACAATGTGGATTTATAAACTTGCAGGATGGAAGTTCTACAATAAAACATTGAATTTAATATTTCCTAGTCAAGCTATTGATTTTTTTATTCCTAATGAAGTATTTCGACTTGAGGGTGAAGAATTAAAAAAAATGATACTTGGATTTAGGATATCTGAAAATTATTTCGAATTACCAGATAACATGCAGTTTTTGTTTAGGCAGTTTGGATCGAGTTTAACGAGACCTCGGATCTGTCCATTATGTCTAGATGAGAGAAATACTCATAGTTTATTGTGAGAGCTTTCTTGGGCGGAGAAGAGCTGATGCAGCGGGAAATAGCGAAAGAGCTGGGTATCTCGCGCTCGTACGTGTTGCAGATCGAGAAGACGGCGCTGATGAAGCTGTACCATGAGTTTTATAAGGCGAAGAAATGATGGGTCAAATTTGAACTAAAAGAACACGATATAAACGCCACCACCACTTTAGAAAAGCAGTGGTGGCGTTTAATGCGATCCGTTATTACAAGGAAGCTTGATTCTTTAAAGATAAGCTAAAACTGTAAGTTTGAAGGAATAGGTTGAGGGGGAACCGCAAGTGAAGGAAATTATTGAATAGATTAAAGCATTATTTCAATGAAATAGCCAAGATTTTCTTCATCTATTTCGCTTCCCTTAGAACTTCTTAAGTTGATCAATGATTTCCTCAGGCCCCAGCCGCTTCATAAAGTCGGGATTGACATATGCATGGCGGATAATGCCTTCTTTATCGATAATATACGTCGCCGGAACCGGTAGAATCCAACGATCGGTCGCATTGAACGCAGAGAGATCAAGACCGAAATTGTTGATAAAGACAGTTTTAAGATAATCGGGCACCTCATAGAGGACGTTGTAGCTTTCCGCTACTTGGCCGTCCGGATCGCTTATTACTTGGAAGGCGAGCTCTTCCTTCTCCTTTTGGGACAGCGAGTTGTCGGGACTTTGCGGCGTGACGGCGATTAATTGACCGCCGAGTTTCTCAATCTCCGGCAGCAATTGTTGATAAGCCCGAAGCTGGATATTACAGTACGGACACCAGCTGCCGCGGTAGAAGGTTAGAACGACCGGACCTTTCGCAAGCTCGTCATACAGGCTTACTTGCTCGCCAAGCGGATTTGTCAGCGTGAAATTCGGAGCTTTATTGCCTTCCTTCAAGCCGAAAATGATGTCCGATTCAAGCTGCTCTTTCATGTGACGAAAAACCCCCGCTTGCATCTCCTCTGTTGCATTTGCGATAAATACCTCCTTCGCTTGCTCTAATTCGGCTATAATTGACATCTGAACGCACTCCTCTATGTTAAATTGGATTGATCTATCCATTTTATTGACCAGAATCATCATATCGTTATAACCGTTAACTCGGAACGGGCATCGAAAGCAGGTTTGAAAATCGGTGATGAGGATCGAATGATGCAGCCGGAAGAGGCGCGGAGTTGATTCTGTTAACCCTAAAATTACTACAGCGCGTGTTCGTGAAAACCGCGGGGCGGGGATTTGGACAACCCCCTCAATAGAAAGCTATTCATGCGGAGGGAAGTCAGGCAACACCTCTTCGCCCAATTCCTGAACGACTTCATGGGCAGGTCTTTGACCATAGTATAAGAAAAACATTAAATGGTTGACTCCCACAGTCTTATAAAGATTTAACAATTCGACGAGGTTCTTGCTTCCGATTCTATAGCCTTTTGTTATGGGTCTCGGAGGTTCATTCGGGTCTTCGGCCAAGTCTAAATACATTGGCTGAGTAAACGGTTTAAAAACGCCAGGATGATGAATCTCCACCAACTCTCTCCAAACGTTAATCGAATTCTTTTGTTCGAAAGGGCTACGCGGATAATAGATCCAACCATCGCCGTGTTCTGCGTTCCATTCCAAGCTCTGCTGGGATTGGCCCGTAATTAATGTCGGAATTCGTTTTGTCGGTTTAGGTACAAGATTCGCACCGAATAAAAGATCCGGCGGATATTTCTCGTATAAAACCCTTTTTATTAAATGAAACGCCTCGACGAATGCTTCTCCTCGTCCGACATCAGAAATATTTAAGCCCATAAAATCTGCTCCACGGTCTCCAGAAGATACGCCAAAAATAAGGCGATCGGGAAACAATCGATCGATAGAAGCGATTTCTTTCGCTACACGCAAAGGATGTCTTAACGGCAATACGGCCGCGGCAGTGCCTAATCCAATCTTTTTCGTTTGAGTAGCGATATATGTCAAGTAAACCATCATGTCGAAAATTTGTCCAACTGCAGGGTCGCCGAAACCGGGATCCTCTAACAGCACATCGCGAAACCACAGTGCGGAGAATCCGTAGTTTTCCGCCTTTTGCGCCAATTCCACTTGATTTTCCATCGTTGGTGTCTGGGTACGGAAATTTTCAATTGGGACAAACAGGCCCAACGTCAATTCGCCTTCTTTGTAGATCCGATTGTAGCCTTTGTGATTATCGAATGGATTCATTTTATTCACCTTCAATAACATTTTTGGTTGTCGAAGTCGTGTGTAGCATTGCCGTCTATTCATGAATTTATTACGAGCATTAGATTTAACAGTATAAATCAGCTGTTTTAATAACCCAAATATACTCAAATTTTTTGCTAGAAAATAATCCGAAAATGAAAAAAATGTAATCAATAATCGAAAACGCGTAAGAGAGAAATGAGCAGATGACTGATGTAAAGAGGATTTGTGGGTTGCGATATCGGGTAACGAAAGAGCGCCAGCATGGAGACGATGACTCCTACGTACTCGATAATGGAGATCAAAACAAAAATAAAGGCTGTCATTCCATCCGGGGCGTCCAAATGGCAAATCATGATGCGCATTACATTCCGTATATCAAGGATACGATCACAACGAATATGATGTCCGTGACCTTGCAGACGTTAGGCGTTTTCGGCCTGATCTATGCGATGACCTTTCTGATTTAGGTGAATTTACCTCCGTTTTGTGTACCTAAATTGGTTCATGCGTTGTTAAGCTCCCTCGATATGATTTAATTTTCTCACGAAAGCTCGTGAATTCGCAGGATTTCATCCCATTTAGAATAGGTTGACGAATGAAAAGAGTAAGGATTGCTAGGCTAATCTGTTAGAAGGCGTGCGGGAACAGAGGTGGAAGTAGCCTCACCCAAATTGTTCCAAATGCTGCACGTATTCTCCACGTAGCCCTTAGTGATTGTCGCTCCCATGTCGGGGCGGGTCAAAGCCCTTTCATTCCTCCCTCAGAATGATTAGATTTTCTTACGTATGCTCGCTTGTTCGCAGGATTTCACATCCCATAAAAGTGGTGAACGATAGAATCAGATAGTGGTGGGAGTCCCTT
>NZ_JCAUAS010000044.1:0-26910 GCF_059692075.1 Paenibacillus sp. J31P190
TGTCGGTGTTGTCGGTGTTGTCGGTGTTGTCGGTGTTGTCGGTGTTGTCGGTGTTGTCGGTGTTGTCGGTGTTGTCGGTGTTGTCGGTGTTGTCGGTGTTGTCGGTGTTGTTGGTGGTGGTGGTGCAGTCGGTAGTGTAGTCGATGTTGTCGATGTTGTCGATGTTGTCGGTGTTGGTGTTTTTGTTGATGTTGTTGGTGGTGTTGGTGCAGTCGGTGGTGTAGTCGATGTTGGTGGTGTTGGTGGTGTTGGTGTCGTTGGTGTCGTTGGTGTTGTTGGATACATATTGGAGGAATTACTTTAATTTGATATTGTAATCAGATATCAGATCTGATTATCAGTTATTATCAGTTATTATTAGTTATTGTTGGTTATTGATAGTTGGTTGGTTGTGGTTGGTGGTTGGTGGTTGTTCGTTGGTTGGTGGTTGGTGGTTAGTGACTTTGGGCTGTTGGCTGTTGCCTGTTGCCTGTTGGCTGTTGGCTGCTGGTTTTTGATTTTCACTTGTTGCCTGTTGGTTGCTGGTTGTTGGTTTTTAGCTGTTGGTTGTAGGTTGTTAGCTTCAGGTTGTTAGCTATTGGTTTTTGTTTAAACTATTACATTTCCACTTATTGTAGATACCACAGAATTTACGTTTTGTTGACGAGTAGCCTGGGCTGACTTTTCCTCGCAGTAGCTGAAAGTATCAAAACAACAATATAATTTATTGTCATTTGGCTATCCTGCCCTTTCAAGGTGATTTTACTAAAATTGGCCGCGTTTATGCCGAGATCGACGATGTTGCATTGCTGCTATATATAAAATTTCATAAATGAAAATAACCTCTGTCTTGAGACTGAGGTTATTTCCCGAAAACTTATAGAAGAATATCATCAACTTATTGATAGAATGAGAACACCTTTTGCTGAAAGTGTAACGGTATTGGTTACTGGTTGACCTACTATTAAATCCGTTCCATTTAAGGTTCCTAAATCTACGTTAACTGGTTGATCATTATGATTTAGAATAAACAAATATGTTTTATTTTCATTGGTTCTTTGTGAAATTTCAACTCCAGGAACTGGGGGAATTAGGGCTGTTATCCCTTTTTCTTTGCACAAATTAGCTAGAAACCCCTGTAAAAAGGATGGCTCAGGACTAGTAGCAACATACCAAGCTTGACCTACCCCGAATTTATTTACGGTTAGTGCTGGCATTCCTTGATAGAAATCACTTCCATAGACGGCTTTTATCTCGGCTCCTTCTGAATGGATTAAGTCACATAGCAGTCCACATTGGTACTCACTGCTGAGTGCTCCCCATTGTTCTTTTAGCACGATTTGGTTGCTTTGATCTGGGAAAAGCGCATCGATTTCTTCTGCCCATATTCCGAGTACCTCGCGCAATTCACCAGGGTAACCGCCAAGTGTGACGATATCGTTCTCATTGACTATTCCGCTGAAGAATGTCGTCAGGAAGGTTCCTCCTGTGCGGACGAAGTCCTCCACCCGCTTCGCGTAGCCTTTTTTCACCATGTACAGCACGGGTGCAATAACGATGTCATAGTCCGATAGATCTGTGTCTGTTCCTATTAGATCGGCTTGAATATTTTGCTGAAAAAGAGCGTCATAATATTTGTGGACTTCATCCACGTAGTTGAGTGCAACGGTCGGTCCACTGGATAGATCAATGGCCCAGCGATTTTCCCAATCGAAAACGATGGCGACCCGAGCGTTGATTCTAGTGTCCAGTAGACTGTCTGAGAGTTTTTGCAATTCAGACCCTAGTTCCGCGCATTCGCGGAACACCCGAGTATGTTCATGCCCAACGTGCTCGATGACAGCTCCGTGATATTTTTCGCATGCACCTACTGATCGTCGTAGCTGGAAAAACAACACGGTATCCGCTCCGTGAGCCACAGCCTGGTAGCTCCAAAGCTTCATAACACCAGGCCGTTTGAGCGAATTGTAAGGCTGCCAATTTTGCTGGCTTGGCGTTTGTTCCATAAGCATGAATGGCTGTCCTTGCTTCAAGCCGCGCATAAGGTCATGGGTCATAGACGTTAGACTAACAGGTGTATCAAGGGAAGGATAATTATCCCAAGAGACAACATCCAAATGCTTTGCCCATTTAAAATAGTCCAATTCTTTATAAAGCCCCATTAAATTTGTTGTTACGGGTAGGTCAGGTGTATGTTTTTTAATGGCGTTATATTCTAATTTGTAACAATCCAGCAAACTATCCGACATAAAACGGCGGTAATCGAGTGATATTCCTTGGAAGTTGGTTCTATCACCTCCCCTTTCTTCGGAAAGGGCATTTGGCGGAACAATTTCTTCCCATTCATAGAAGGTATGACCCCAGAAACCCGTATTCCATGCTTTATTCAAGGTGTCAAGTGTTGCATATCTCTCTTTGAGCCAATTTCGGAAGCCGTCCGCGCAGTGATCGCAGTAACAATAGCCACCATACTCATTAGAAACGTGCCAGATTAAAATTGCTGGGTGATCTTTGTAGCGTTCAGCAAGCTTTTCTGCAATACGTTCTGAATATTTACGATAGGTTGGGCTGTTTGGACAGGAATTGTGCCGTCCTCCGAATTTACGTTTACGCCCCTCGAAATCAACTCGCAATACATCTGGATATTTACGAGCCATCCATGCAGGATGAGCACCTGTACTTGTGGCTAGACATACATAGGTTCCATTCTCATAAAGACGGTCGATAATTTCATCCAGCCATGTAAAGTCGTAGGTATCTTCATTTGGTTGTGAGAGCGCCCACGAAAAAACATTTAAGGTCGCAACATCAATCCCTGAAAGTTTAAACATCCGTAGATCTTCATTCATTATTTCTTTGTCCCATTGTTCTGGGTTGTAGTCTCCACCATACCAAATTTTGGGAAGTTGCTTATTTATCAAGTTGGCACCTCTTTTTTATTTTGATAATTAGTATAAGAATAAGTACATTGTATTGGATTTTTGTCAGGCTTAAAATATAATATTCTTACACCTTATATAATAAAATGGAACAGGATAGTGAAAAATGCATAAAAGATATGAATTAATGCCTTCAACTGCGCAACCGTTTCCATTATTTATTGAAAGCATTGGTCACCATGAGGATCAAGAAAAGTTAGTAAGACCTGAAGGTTTTCCTAGTTACCATTGGCTGCAAACTTATGCTGGTGAAGGGGAATTCACTATGGATGGGAAAAAATTTCGCTTAACAAGAGGTTCAGGGGTATTATTGCTTCCGGGTGTACCTCATTCTTATTGGGCTGTAACTGAACAATGGTGTACGCAATATGTCACATTTGGAGGGACTTGTGCAGATGCCATTCTTCGTTCTTTTGATTTGAGGGAGTCTGCTATTTTTCGTTGGGATGAGGAAGGTCCGCTGCAAGTGGAAATACGACGAATTATAGCCAATATGGATGCAGCACTCGAATATTCGGGGTATGAAGCCTCGGCGGATTTGTATCACTTTCTAATTCAGCTAAAAAAGCATGGACAAATCAATAACCGCGCCTCTATTCGCAATCAGATGGTCCAACTGCAGCCATTATTGATTTGGCTTGAAAGTCACTACGATAATCCTGATATCGGACTTGAAGAAATGGCTGATATCCTAAAGATAACGCCTAGACACATGAATACACTGTTTCAGCATGCCTTTAGGCTATCCCCTTATTCCTATTTAATTATGATGCGTCTTCGCAAATCTAAAGAGATGCTGTTGAAACAGCAGAATCAGACCGTCAAGGAAGTGGCTGAGCAGGTAGGGTTCCGAGATACAAGCCACTTTGTGGCGAGTTTTCGCAAGCATGTCGGACTGACACCTGAGCGGTTCAGGCAAATGAATTAGTGTGCTATAATAAAAATATAGTTACTATTATTTTATCAAAGGAGTCTAATCTATGATTATTGAAATATTTCAAGATATTGTTTGCCCATGGTGTCGTATCGGTAAAAAGAATTTGACTGATGCGTTAGCCAATTTTACATCGGAGCCTGTTGAAATCCACTATCGTGCTTACCAACTTGACCCTTCAACACCTACTGAGGGATCACCCTTCCGTGATGTTATGCTTCAAAAGGTACGAGCAGACGAGGCGAAGCTGACCGGCATGCTGCAGCAGGTTACACAGGCTGGTCAAGCGTCGGGATTACATTTCGATTTCTCAAAAGTTGAGATGATGCCAAATACATTAAAGGCGCATCAGCTCATCGCTATCGCACCCGAAGATCGTAAAAAAGATCTTGTGGATGATTTGTTTAAAGCTTACTTTGAAGATGGAAAAGATATCGGGAATGTGGATGTTTTGCTTGATTTCGCTGAGAAACTCGGCATGAATCGGGAACAAACCTCCACTCGTTTAAGCGCACAGGAAGGGTTAGAGCAGGTCGAGGATGATCTTGATTTTGCTAGACAAGCTGGAGTTTCGGGCGTTCCCTTTTTCGTAATCAATCGTAAATATGCACTTACTGGCGCACAACCATCGGCAACATTCCTGCAAGCCTTACAGCAAATCAGTGAGGAACAAACGGGAGAAGAAGCTTAAAACAAACAGAAACCGACTTTCTCATGATTGAGAATTAGTCGGTTTTTTTTACATGAATGAATTAAGCAGTGTATGGTTTTTTCCCAAATATTTGCTTGTAAAATAAAGCACTTATAATCACTACTACGGCAAAAATAAGGAGTAGATTGCTATACGGTACAGCTTTTATCGTATTTAAAACCGGATTCTTGTAAAACTCCATCATGCCGCCATCTAACAGTTTGGCAACAAGTGCCGTTCCTACCGCGCCTGAGATAAACGAAATGAGGTTGAACAAGCCCATTCCTACCCCCGTCTCATGCACTTCCAACGTCAAGGAAACACGGTTAGCTAAAGCAGTTTGAATAAAGGAAAAACCAACATAAGTGGGAAGCAATGCTGCTGAAATGAGCCAAGGAGAATGACCTACCGTGAGGGCAATAGCCGCGAGACTTACAAACAGAAGCCCCATTCCAATGTACACAACGAAGTTATTTCCTTTCTTATCAGCTAAATTACCGCCGATTGTTCCAAACACAACAGCACAAATGGCACCAGGGAACAGGATGAGACCGATCATACTTGTACTCAAGTCGTTGACAGTCGCCAGCATCAAAGGAATAACAAACATAATACCCATCACTGTACAGAAAACCAGAAAACCAACGATCAAACCGCCACGAAGCAGCTTGTTACGGAACAAGGCAGGCTCGATAAATGGCTCTTTTGCTCGGCGAATATGAGCAACGAACCAAATGAATAAGACCACACTCGCGGCCAAATAGTACCAATTAGGGAATGATAAATATACTGTGATACCCGCTACGGAAAAAGCAACAAGAACCGCACCAAGAATATCAACACTTCCTTCTTTGCGCTTCTCCTCAGGTAAAATCTGTCTGAAGAAAGGAATTGAAATCAGTGTAAATAGTGGAATGATAAAAAGATAAGTCCAATGCAAGGTTGATGAGACAAATCCTCCAACAACGGGACCTACTGCAATAGCAAATGATACCGTAGATGTTAAAATTCCGAATATTTTCCCCCGATCCGAAGGAGAAAAGTATCTAGCTACCACGACCATGATTAATGCCGGAATAGCTGATGCGCCTGCACCTTGAACCGCGCGGGCAAAAATGACGGCCGGGTACCAAGCTTGAAAAAGAAAGCCCAGTGCGGAACCTGCACTATAAATGAAGATTCCTGCAACTATTAGCTTTTTCAAGCTAAAAATATCGGATAAGCGGCCATAAATAACTGAGCCTATCCCAAAGAAGATAATAAATGTGGTGAGTACCCAACTCACACCTGTCGGGGTAATCGCGTATTGCTTGGCGATCGCTGGCGTGGAAACGTTAAAAACAGTTTCGTTTAACACCGCGAAAAAAATAAGAAAAATAATCCATGGCACAGCCTTCTTGGCATCTATAACCTTTTCTTGTGTCATGTCTGTTGCCGTAGCAACATGCTGCATGGTTTCCACCTCCATTTTATATGTCTCCAGCCATCTTATCATAAGCGTTTCTTATATTGACTGGAAAAAACAATTACAATCAACTAACTGTAATATTTTTCATAACAATTAACTGTAATAATAAATGTTATAGTTAGGACTGTCAAGGGCTATCTTTCATCTTTTTCGATAATATAAGATAATGGACGAATGGAACTGGCTCATATAGAACAGGAGTTATAAGAATGACTAATTTACTTCAAACACTTAAGCATGTACCCTCTCGCATTTTGATTGTTGTTTTACCTTTTCTACTTATGGGCATGGTTGAATACTTAGAAAGAGGCTCTTATGAAGAACTTCATAAATGGGTCATGTCCCACCCGCTTTCAATGGTTCTTGCCTACTTTGTTGTCGGTACTATGTATTTGTTCCTTATTGCATTAACTGGTCTAAGTCGGTTATCCTTTGGGATTCTTTGTGCAATCTTGCTTCCTCTCGGAGCAATAAGCGGCAGTAAATTAAAAGCTATTGGAGCGCCATATTATCCTTGGGACCTCGTATTTAATAATCAAATTGTTGAGTACAAAGCATTTTTGCAAGGGTATCTCAATTTTAGAATACTGGGTACTGTCGCCATTTTTCTCGCGATAATTGCTTTATTATTTCATTTGATTTTGCTGCATCAACGTATCCAATTCACTTGGTTTGAACGTAGTATTTATGCTGTCATTGCCATCATTATGGCGACTAGTCTATATACGGACAAGCCTATCCCTTTCATGAATTTATACGGCATTTATACGGTGCCTTGGGACCAAACGATTACGTACGACGAGAATGGATACTTGTATTCCTCTGTACAAATGCTAGGTTTTCTCAAGGTCGTAAAACCTGAGGAATATAGTAAGAAAGCCGTAACCACCATTCTTGAGCAGATTCCTGAGAGAAAACCAGCAAGTGACAAAAAGCCAAACATCATTGTGATGCTCGGAGAATCTTTTTGGGATCCGACGATTATGAAAAATATCTCGTTTAGTCGAGATCCTATCCCGAATTTACATCAGCTGCAGAAATCGTATACCAGCGGTTGGATGTTATCTCCGCAATTCGGAGGCAGCACTGCAAATGTTGAATTTGAAGTCTTATCGGGTAATTCCATGAGATTCTTTGGGAAATCACCCGATAAAATATTACCCTACATAGAGTATATGAATCATGGTGTGGACTCTTTAGCTAGTATTGCGACTAGACAGGGGTATACTGCCACCTCGATTAACCCGTTCTTCAGCTATTTCTTCGACAGCAGAAAGGTTTATAAGCATTTTGGTTTTTCACGTTTCATAGCTAGTGAATTTTTCCCAAATGACTTTGAAGGCCCGAACTATGCGGATCGAGCCGTTGTAAAGAAGATTATTGAGGAAACAGAGAAAAGTCAGGGGCCTGATTTTATTTTTGCGAACACGATGGAGAATCATCATCCCTTCAAACCAGGGAAATTCGTCAAAAATACGATTGAAGTGAAAGGAGATATTACACCTGAATCCAAAGGTATTTTAGAGACATACGCCCAGGGGATCTCGGGTACTGACAAAGCGCTTCAGTCCCTAGTGGACTATTACTCAAAAAAGTCCGAGCCAACGATCATTCTCTTTTTCGGAGATCACTTACCTTTTTTCGAGGAAAACTATAAGGTTTACCGCGATGCTAAATATGTCCTTCCTGATGATCCCGATTTGTATACAAAGACACATTACACGCCTTTCTTGATTTGGAACAATTTCCTGCCAGCGGATCAAGAAAAAATGGATTTAAAAATGAGTCCTTCCTTTCTAGGCCCTAAGGTTCTTCAAATGGCTGGTGTTCAGGGCAGTTACTACACAGACTATCTCTACGCATTGTCGCAAAAAATTCCTGTCATTCCGCCAAATGAGATGTGGGACAAATATCAAATCAAAGAAAGTGATCTCTCCGACTATATGAAGCTTCAATACGATAATTTATTCGGAGGTCGTTATGGGTACGAAGCTAAAGGGTTTAAAAACACGATTGTACAACCAGGCTACACCTTGGGGTACGGCGATCCTGTTATAACAAAGGTGATTCAAAGTGAACACAAACTTCAGGTTGTTGGTAAGCCCTTTTACTCCTCCTGCAATGTTTATATTGATGGCTTAGCATTTAAATCCAATTTCGACGGTGAAGATACACTTTATGTCGATCTGTCGGAGAACCCGCCTTTAGATCCTGGGAAGCCTCATCAAGTCGAAGTGCGTATTTATGATGATAAAAAGATGAAGATCGGCCAATCTAACCTTTATCCACTCCCCTAGTCATGACTCCAGCCCCCCTCGAATAGGATGAAGCATATCCTGTAGCCGAGGGGGTTTGTCATGCACCCACGTATCCCACCTGCTCATGTTCATTTCTTTAAAGTTATAACATCAGAAGAATTAAACCATCATCACCTATTACGACTATATACATTTAGTGTAAACGGTACGGCTTATGACAATCACGCACATCAATACCAAGGCATTTCCGGGATCCGGTATGGCCATTACCATGCTTTTTATGGTACGACAGGGCCTGCCATAGCGCTCCAGGATGGCACTCACTTTCATTTACTTGATGGCACTGTCGAGCTGAATGCTTATAACACCTCGCTTGGAGGTGCATTGGTTAAATCAAAACAAATAGAAGGTCTTATTCAGGAGCTGCACCGGCACAGTTATGCTGGTTATTCATCCGTTGGTCTTAGCTATGAGCCATGGTGAGTCATTCATGAAATGGAAATAGAAAAAGAGTCAAGTACGAAGGCTGATATGCCTTCCCTTGACTCTTTTTGGTATGCTACTGCAAAGGTTCAATATGGATGGACCACTGAAATTTGAATGATTCTCCCGTTGCTAAGCCTTGGGCACCCGAAATTTCAGGTGCAAAGGGCTCGTTGAATACGTTCATGATACTCGTATAAGGTTCAAGCGACACAGCTTCGGCCCACGGCGCTGTGAATAGTACATGAATGGGAAACTTGTCTCCCATGTTGTACACGAGCTTAGTCCCCCGAGCTTCATACTGAAGCTCGCAGGTTTGCAGGCCCGGCTCGATGCTGAGCATCTGCGAGCCGCCTGGGTAATTCGGCAGCTCCGTGACGAGCGTGCCTTGCTTCAGCGCCGCAGTGAGCGGCGAAGACGCGGGCTCCGCCGCCGCGTAGCCATCCGCGCTGAGCGGCCACTCCGCCGCCGCGGGGATTACCACCCGCACGCGGCCCGCTTCGCCCTTCGCGAACGCGAAGTACGGGTGAAAGCCGAGAGATAGCGGCATCGTTTGGCCGCTACGGTTGGCGATTTCACCGCTGAGCGACAGCGTACCGGCCTTCAGACGGTACGTGAAGCGAAAGCATGCGGCGTGTGGATAATACGCCAGCATGTCCGGATGCTCCGCGAAGTCGAACTCCGCGGAGACAAACGCCCCGCCAGCGGCATCCGCGCCGCTGGCAATGACCTTCCACGGCCGCTCGCGCAGCTCGCCGTGGGCGTGGTCCGGCTCCCGATTCGCGGGGAGCCGGTACTCGCGGCCTTCGAAGGAGAAGGCCGCAAGCTTGACGCGCCCCGGCGGGAACAGAATGGGCACGCCGTAGCGCGAAGACTTCACGCGAAGCTCAGCCAAGCTGTCTGGCTTCGCGATGTAGGCATGGTTCCGCACATCGAAGCGGAACAGATGCAATCCGACGGCCGGGATGACTTCGGCCTCGGCCTGTGCATGATGGTCGACTAGGCGCAGGGTCGACTCCCCGTCCCACTCGCTGCTGATAATCTCGTACTGACTCATATTGAATCCTCCTTCGTATTTTACATAAGCAGTTAATTCTTGCGTTTTAAGCAGTAGCATGACGTTCTTTTATACTTAAGCATTACTTAATTCATTCGCATTTGCTGAGCACGTCTTCGATAGTATGAGTATATCAAAACAATCCCAATTACTAGAATAACTGTCGTGACCAAGCTGCCTTCAGCCCCAAAATCCGCTCCTGAAATAAATGAAGCTCCCTGTATCTCGGTCTTTATGAGCGATGACATCGGTGTACCGGAAACTTCGAATCCAAGGATACAACCCTGAAAAAAATTCCAAGACAAGTGCATGCCTATCGGCATCCACAGACCGCCGGAGTACTCCCGACTTATGGCAAACAATAGGCCTGCTAGAAGTAAATTCAAGATTGGAAGCGGCGAATTCCACATACCTGGATTAAATGTATGCAAAAAGGCAAATACAACGGTCGAAGCCGTTATGCCAGATATGGTGCCGAACCTTACCTTCACCAGTCCTTGTAAATAGCCGCGTGCAAATAACTCTTCATTAACAGCAACCCCTACGAAGAGTAAAAACCCCCACGTCAGTTCGAGTCCGAGCGTTCCTGTCCATTGCAACGCTACGATCTTAATCCCACCCAGCAGCCATATTCCTGCACTGCTGATCGTAATGAATAAAGCGCCTGCAGCGAAGCCTTCTCCGAATCTACTACCAAGCATATGTGTATGAAGTCCCAGTGTCCAGCCTTTTCGTCTTTCGAAAATGGCATAAGAAAGAATAACCCCGCTAATAAAACCAATGATTTGCGCCCATAAAGCTGCCTTAATAAAGAATGGATCTCCAGCAACTCCTGCCATACTTAGCTCCTGAGAAGCAGGATGCCTCAGAATCGCTATAACCGCGGCTGCGATTGATAAGAGCACGGTAATCACAACAATGAAAACGAGGGTTAAGAGTACTTTACCCACAATCATCAGAATGGATAAGGACTTTCGCTTCTTTTCCTCGATAAGGTTCCACTCCCTTCTAAACCACTTATTCGCGAATAATCACCTATTTCCTGCCAACTTGCGAAGGAAAGGAAGCTCTTGTGCAAATGTTGGCTCCATGCCACAATAGAAGTAACATCTGATTTATTTGACGGAGGAAACATGCTTTTTGTTCTATTTGCACTCTGGATCATCGCGTTGGGGCTTGTCATGGTAGATCCAAGATCTAGTACGATGCGCTGGATGAGCGCTATTGCTTTTACCGGTGGATTTGGCGCCCTTGCTGCCGTTTTGTCCGAAACTTTTATCCCCTATATTCAGCAAACAGTACCCAACCCATCCATTAGTGCTCTACTTTATCGTGTCATGGGCATTAGCTCGCTGATATCTTACTATGGCTTGCCATATTCATTTGCCATGCTTTCTTTGAGATATAACGCATCCTGGCAGAAACCGGTCATTCAAACGTGGCTGCCAATAGGACTACTTATTCCTCCGCTTGCCTGCATCCTATTCACAGCTAGTTATACCGAGGAAATGCCCATTGACTTTCCCATCGTAACCTCCTGGGTTGTTCCTTATATCTTCATAGGTGCTGTACTTATTGTGGTCAAAAGAGAGCGGCTTCCGGCTATGAAGCGGACTCATTTGTTCACTTGCTTAGCCCTCCTTCCGCCTATCCTTTGTGTAGGCATACTTAATTACGTTATGCCAAGCTTCGGTTTTTACCGTATGTGGGTCTATCACGTATGGATTCTTGCTTTCGTTGTGCCTTTTTTCGTATTCACCTTTTTCAAATACGGTTTTCTCGGAATGCGTTTGCTCATCGAACGCCGCAAGCTGGACTCGACCCTCCGCGCCATCACATCGGGAACCGCGATTTTAAACCATTCGATAAAGAACGATGTTGGGAAAATGCGTTTGTTCCTCGAGAAAATGAAACAACATGCTGAGGAAACGAATCAGCCAGAACTTATGCAGGACATCGATGTAGTTATGGGGGCTTCCATGCATATCCGTGACATGATTAGCCGAGTACACGAACAAACACAAGAACTCCCACTTAGGGAATCTTCAGTCGATTTAGATGAGCTTATTCATAAAGTTCTTCTTCCACTTGAACCTTACCTAAGTAAAATCCAGGTGAACCAGAACATCCCTGAGAACTTAATTCTTCAATTAGATCCTATTCAAATTGCGGAAACATTAACGAATATACTCATGAATGCGGTAGAAGCCATGCCCAAAGGCGGCGATCTTACAATTAAAGCGTTTCATGCTAAAAAGAACATTATTTTGGAAATAAGAGATAGCGGAATAGGGATGGAGAAATCTGTGCTGAAGCAAGTGTTAGAACCGTTTTATACGACCAAAAGCGGCAGTCATAGCAACTTTGGACTCGGACTCGCTTACTGCTACAGTGTCATGAAGAAACATGGAGGGGCCTTGGAGTTAAGCAGTGCGCCAGGGAAAGGCACGAGTGTGTTTCTAACCTTCCCCGGCAACAGGCAAAAGAAATAAAGGGGGATAACTACTTGGAACCAATTCATATTTTGATTGTTGAGGATGACCTTGACTGGCTTCGCGGCCTTAAAGCCTATTTAAATCGTCAGCCAGATTTGAGTGTCGTGAGCACGGTATCAACCGTAGAAGAAGCAAGAGAACTATTTGCTAATGCGGAACCGGCAGCCGATGTTGTTCTTATGGATATCATGCTGCAAGATGAGCCCGCGGGCATTGGACTTGCTGAACAAGCGCTCTTATCTTGGGGAGCTAAAGTCATTATGCTTACCTCGATGGAGGAGAAAGATTTCATCTTCCGTTCCTTTCAAGCCGGTGCTATTGACTACCAGATCAAATCCCGATTCGAAGAGCTTCCTTCCATTATTAGAGCCGTACATGCACGTCAGTCTTCCATTAACGCGGCAGTAGCTGAACAGATGAGAGAGGAATTCCGCAGGCTCAAACGGTTAGAGCACCAATTCAAAGTCAAAGAAGTCAGCGATCTAATCACACCTACAGAGCTTCAGGTACTGGAGATGATTGATCAAGGGCATACGCAAACAGAAATTGCTAACCGTTTTTTCATATCATTGCGTACCGTCAAAATTCATGTGGGGCATATTTTGAAGAAACTAGGTAGTCCGAGCAGCAAAGATGCCGCACAGAAAATCAGAGACTTGGGTTTGTTTGAACGAGGAAATAAAACTAACGGAGACGGCAAAGGGGACTAATGGATGTCCCGCTTCTTGAATCGACCGCCTTTGACATCGTGGATATTGCCAACTGCGAGAAACGCTGCAGGATCGAGCTCATCCACGATGGATTTCAACTTCGCTTCCTCCAGCCGCGTAATTACACAGAAGATGACCTTCTTGTTATCTCCCGTGAAGCCGCCTTCCCCTTCGAGATATGTGACACCGCGCCCTAAGCGGTCCAGAATAGCTTCACCTATTTGTCTGAAGCTATCACTGATGATCCACACGGACTTCGACTCATCAAACCCTTCAATGGTTACATCAATCATTTTATAAGCAATAAAATAAGCGATTAGGGAATACATCGCACGATCCCAACTGTAGACAAACCCTGCGCTGCCTAAAATGAATAGGTTGAAAAACATCACAATCTCGCCTACGGAGAATGGAATCTTTTTGGACACAAGAATCGCAACAATTTCTGTACCATCGAGTGACCCCCCGAAACGAATAACCATTCCTACCCCAATACCGAGAATAATGCCGCCGAATACAGCTGCAAGCAAAGGGTCATTGGTTAGCTCTTTCACGGGGTGTAGCAGATACGTGCCTGTGGACATTACCAGAATTGAGAAAAGCGTTGATAAGGCAAACGTTTTACCTATTAATTTATATCCGATAAACAGGAATGGAAGATTTAATAAAGTCAAAAATATCCCGACTTGAATATTGGTTAGATAAGATAAAATGATCGATATCCCCGTGATGCCTCCGTCAATAATTTTGTTAGGGACTAAGAAAATCTCTAATCCAATTGACATAAGCACAGCACCTAAGAATAAAAACACGCTGCGTCGAAGTAAAGCCTTCTTGGTCATTCTACGATGCTGCATTTGCATTGTCGCTTTTTTCACATATTGAAGTTGTTCCTCCGCCATACAATCCCCTCCGTTTCTCTATCTTCTATACATACATTTCTCGACAAAACCACCTTTTTCCTGCAAATTCAGCCTTTCCTTTAATACTTTATTATAAAAAATGTTAGATATAATACCATCGAATATTACCGTCGGCCGTGGTATAATGATGGCTGTTATCATTTACAATTTCTTAATTTGAAAGTCATAGGAGACATATATGAACCAGCACATTAATCGCTTATTGCTACTAACCCGGCAACGATTGCCACTATTATTAATTGCCTTAATTCCTGTATTGATCATGGAAATTTTGAGCCGCGGGCATTATATAGAAATGATTACTTGGAGTTACAAGCATCTGATTGAACTGCTGTTCAATGAGTGGATCGTCTTCAGCATGTTATTATTGTTCATCGCCATGATTGGCAGAACTAGAATTGCCTATTGGGTCATTTCAGGTATTCTTCTTACCTTGGCTCTCGTAAGTGGCGTTAAGTTGAAAATATTAGGTGTCCCTTTGACACCCTGGGACATCGTCTTGGCCGGCGAAGCGTCGGATATGGTGAAATACATCTCGAATATTCTAAGCTTCAAAATTTTGATAATCCTTTTACTTTTCCTAGCAGCCAGTTATTTTTTGTTATATCGCACGACCTTATTCTCGAAAAAGGTTGCACTAAAAGAACGTGGAATCCTTGCTGTAATTGCGATTGCTATGTTGTCTGCGGTTTACACGGATCTCCCCCTTCCGATTCAGAAATGGTGCGGTATCCAAGCATCCGTATGGAACCAAGTTGAGAATACCCAAACGAACGGCTACGCATTAGCATCGTTTCTGAATACGAAGTCGATGTTTGCCGATAAACGTGAAGGTTATGATGATAAAGCTGTTGAAGCAATTGTCAGTAATACACCTAAGCCGATTAAAGCTGGGGATCCAAACAATCATGTAAAACCAAACGTTATTGTCGTGTTAAGTGAGGCATTCTGGGATCCAACCGTCATTAAAGGTGTGGAATTCAGCCGCGATCCGATTCCTTTCTTCCATAAGCTGCAGCAAACGGGGACAAGCGGTACGATGCTCTCACCGCAATATGGCGGGGGTACAGCTAACGTCGAGTTCGAGGTTTTAACCGGCAACTCCATGCGTTTCCTACCGCAAGGGTCTATAGCCTACAATCAATTCCTTACGAATGAAGTAGATTCTTTGGCAAGTATTTATGCCAGACAAGGCTACACATCAACGGCGATAAGTCCTTTCTACAACTGGTATTTCAACAGTAATAAAATATATAAATACTTTGGCTTCTCCAAGTATATACCAATCGAATATTTTAAGCCTAACTATTCAGGTCCTTATATCGCAGACAGCGAAGTTGCTGCCAATATTATTCATGCGACGGACCAAAGTGATGGACCCGATTTCATATTTGCCAACACGATGGAAAACCATTTTCACTTTTTCCCAGGTAAGTTCCCAAAAAATACAATCGATGTTACTGGCAATATGTCTCCTTCTTCTCAAGGTATGCTTGAAACGCTTGCCCAAGGCATTAGCGCCTCAGATAACATGCTGAAGGAATTAGTTGAGTACTACGAGAAAAAGGGTGAACCAACGATTATTGCTTTCTGGGGAGACCACTTACCGGCCCTTGGTGATGATTATGCCACTTACATTGACACGAAGTATATTAGCGGCAAAGACGATCCCGATTTCTTGAAAAAGATGTACAGCGTTCCGCTCGTTGTTTGGAACAATTTTGACCATGAGCGCAAAGATACGTTAAATATTAGTCCTTCTTTCTTAGGTCCTTATCTTATAGAATTATCCAAACAGCAAGGCAGCTATTATACCGATTATTTAAGTCAACTTTCAAAAAAGATCCCTATCATACCACCGAAGGATCATTATGAGGCAATGAATATTAACGAGCAGGACCTTAAGGATTACGAGACTTTGCAGTATGATATCATTTTCGGCGATCGGCATGCATACAAGGATTATAAAGTTCCCATTATAGATTCCAAGTATATGCTCGGATTTGGACCGATCCAGCTTGATAAAGTCGAATCTGATACGCAGGATCTATCTGGACGTTCAAGTGTAACGCTAACGGTCAGAGGAAGCAATATCCCAGCCCTTGGCTATGTTACCTTAAATGGCAAAGCCGTCCCAAGCACATGGCAAGATGAACATACACTGACTGCCAAGGTCGAAGGCCATTTACTCAAGTCTGGAATCTGGGACATTCAAGTGAATGTGAAAGATTCGAAGGAAACTATCGTTGGTAAATCGAACACCCTGCCTATCGAAATAGGCGGACGTTAAGCTTAGTTGGACGCCAAGACCCCTTTTCTCTAACTTGAGAATAAGGGGTCTTTTCTTATTAGGAAAAAAGAAAAGCTCCATCCACGAATGGATGAGCTTCTCTTTTCTCGTATGACCTAGATTACAGGGAGATAATTTTTCCTGTTGCTTCGGATTCAAAGGCAGCAAGGATGACTTGCAAGGAACGAAGCCCCTCTTCACCGGAAATACGCGGCTTTTTACCTTCCAGTATGCTCGTAACGAACTCGTCGATTACACCGCTATGCGTTTGTTTCTCGTTCGTTGCGATTTGTCCGACTTTATAACGTTCAACCGTACCATCACGAAGCTCAACGATGACTTGATCATTCGGATCGGTATCAATCTTGATGACACCATTCTCGCACCATAACACGGTTGAGTTGTCTTGACCTTTATAATAAGTCCAGCTAGCGACTAATGAGCCCGTTGCGCCGCTTTTCATGCGAAGCAAACAAGTCGCGTTATCATCAACATCCGTACCTTCTTTATGCAGGGTCCCCACGAAAGCAGCCACTTGTGCAACCTCATCAGCAAGCAACCAACGAATTAAATCCGACTTGTGTACGCCAAGATCGCCCATCGCACCCATTGTTGCTTCTTCTTTGCGGAAGAACCAGCTTTCACGTCCATCGACGCTCCATCCTTCCGGACCTGGATGTCCGAAAGATGTACGGAATGTCAGCACTTTACCTAATTTGCCGGAGTTCAAAATTTCTTTGGCTTTGACATGTGGAGGCATTAGTCGTTGGTTGTGACCAACCATCAAAAACACGCCATTTTTCTTTGCCGCTTCAATCATTGCCTCTGCTTCTTCTGCCGTTGAAGCCATTGGCTTCTCAACTAGTACATGAGCGCCTGCATTTGCAGCCGCAATGGATACTTCAGCATGTAGAAAGTTTGGTGTACATACACTAACAGCGTCCACTTTCTCCTGCTTCAACATTTCGGTATAACTGCTATATGCTTTGCCGCCATGCAGCTGCGCAAAGTGCTCCGCTCTCTCCAGAACAGGATCTACGAAAGCAACGAGTTCAACATTTGAATTCCAAGCATATTCCGGGATATGTCTATGTTTAGCTATAGATCCGCAACCTACCACGGCCACTTTAATTTTACTCATGTTTAATTAAGCTCCTTCTAATTCTTAGTTATGAACATTCGTGTAATGCTCTTTTACCCAGTTCAAGCTGTTCTCTACACTTGTAAGCGGTGGCTTCTGGCAGTGATCCTGCTCAACAACAAGCCATTCCACGCCTGCTTGCTCAGCTGCTTTAATCACTTTTTCCAAAGGAACATCGCCTAAGCCCAGTTCTAGTGTTACTAATTTACCTTCTGCATCTTTCGTGAAATCTTTGAAATGAAGCAGCGGTAAACGGCCCATATATTTGGCTATGTAGGCAAGTGGATCTTGACCAGCGAATTGAACCCAACAAACGTCCATCTCTACATTAATTGCATCTTCACCTGTTTTGGCAAACATCGCATCAAAGACGAACTCGTCATTCACTTTATAATGAAATTCGAAATCATGATTGTGATAAAGGAATTGCAAACCTTGTTTATTCGTTTCTACGGCAATCGCTTGGCATTCAGCAATTAGTGCTTTCCATTGATCTGCTGAATCGCGTTCTTCTGCACCAACATACGGGCAAATAGCGTATTTCGCTCCGATTGTTTTTAGGTAGTCAAGCTCTCCCTGCAGATCTTTACGAAATCTCTCTAAACTCACGTGACTGCCAAATGCCTTCAAACCCAGCTCATCCAGCAGCTGTTTAAGTTCGGCAGCAGGCTTACCGTAATACCCTGCGAATTCTACGCCTTCATATCCTAACTTCGCTACATGACGAAGTGTGCCTTCCAGATCTTTCTCCATATCATCTCTTAATGTATACAATTGCAGACCAATTCCTAAACGTCCCATTTGTTCTCCTCTTTTCTTATCATCCATATTTTGATAAATCGAACACGATAGAATTAGTATAATGGATCATAGCCTTATGTGACCATTCACGATATAATCAAAACATCTCTTATTTGGCTATGAAAGGTGAATACAATGGAAACTGAGGTCTTAACCTGCGGCTATTCTTTTCATATGGAACCGTTTAATGTGAGTACCAAATCAGGTCTTAATTCTTATCTTTTCCGTTTACAAACTGAAGGCACTTCCGAGGTTCTAGTGGATGGCCTTATGCAGCGAGTGGAAGCTGGTCATTTACTCCTTTTTCAACCGGGAGACCCCTATGAACTTCGTATTGAAAACGAGTGGGATCAACCAAGCAGTAAAATAGCCAGTGGCGACTATTATGTATTCTGTAAAGGCGCTTGGATCGATGCGTGGTGGAAACGCAGCCTCAAGCAAACTTGTACGCGCATCGACTTAGATGCTCGCTTAATTTCGCTTTGGCGGCAGCTTATTCTTGAGAAGCGAAGAATGGAAGAAGAAAACCACGAGCTTAGCGGCTATTTGCTGCAAGCCCTTTGCCTATATGTAGAGCGTGCAGCTACGGAAACCGTCTCTTTACAAGGGCGCCCATTTACCGGAACTCGTATGAAAAGGTTCATTGAAGCACAAGCTACGGCTACTTTTAAAGTGGATGATGTTGCCAACCATGTTGGACTTAGCGTTTCCCGCGCGGTTCATTTGTTCAAAGAATGCTTTGGCAAAACCATGATCCAATATGCGCTTGAAGTGCGCCTAGCCAGTGCCGTGGAACGCATGCATGATAGTTCCATGTCCCTGGAGCAAATCGCTCTAAGCTGCGGTTTTGGCAGCTACCCCTACTTTCATCGAGCATTTAAACATAGATTTGGGACATCCCCCAAGCTTTTTCGCCAAAATGCTCAGCAAAATTAAAATCATCGAATTCACAAATATTTCAAGAAATGCTATCTAAGTATGAAACAATTCTTCTCTCTCATACGTATATTCTTATGAGAAGTAGAAATACATAGAAATATTTGGTTTTGTTTCAAAATTGTAAAACTATTTTAAGGTTAATTTAATAATATTCATATATGCTAATCTTATATCCAATTCCTAGGATGGTGAAAAATGATGAAAATGTTTATTACAATTCACAACAAACCCGTGCCAGTCTACTCAGATGAGAAAAATAAAAAGAAATTCAATTTATTGAAATCCGCACTTGAAGCTAAAGTGACCAAAGGAAGAGCAACGATTAAGAAATGCTTAGACTCTATCATTAGTATTGAGATCGTAGGTTGTGAAGCGATTCTCCATTCCTTTAATGAACGCGATTCCCTTGCATTATCCCTTTACTAAAAAAAAACGAGAAGTCCTGAGGACTTCTCGTTTTTTTAGTCATTGTATTTTTGTTGGATGACGCCAAGATGATGCTGAGCATGACCGGCTATCACATAGGCTAGCGCACGTGCAGAGATTTCATTGTTATTTGCTATCCCTTTACGCGACCAGGCTGCTTCTGAAATTGTTTTCAACAGAGTAAATGTGGCTTGCCTTACAGCTTGAAAGTCGTTTAACAAATCCTCCATAGACAATTCGTCGAAGGAAGTATGGCTGATAAATAAGTCCTGATCAAATCCTGGTAAATTCGTTGTATCTCCACGAGCAATACGCAGCATCCGATAACTCATAATCCGCTCAGTATCCGTCATGTGCCCCAATACTTCCTTCAAGCTCCACTTCCCCGGCTCGTATCGATAAAGTCCTTGCTCATCATTAATCGGTGAAAACAAAGCGATGACAGCGTCTAATTGGCTGTGCAAAAAGGACAGATAGTCGCCTTCAGGAACTTGACTAATATAGCCAGTAAAAAATGGTGAGTATTCTTCACTACCAGGTCGCTGCAGCATATCGAATGAATCTCCCTTCGTGATAAAAATAGAAATTATGTATATCCTTATCATAACGTAAACCGAAACAAATATGAACCCAGCTCAATGCTAGATCTAAACCCCCTATAGCTTTCAGTGGTTTCCAACCTCTACTACTTTTTCAAAAAGGCCATTCTGTGATATCTACAAATCTGTGAAAAAGCCTTGATCCCAGGGGATGGTGCGATCGGGGCTTTCCATGGCATTCCCAGAGCACTTGCACTTCTCGGGAATAATCAAGGCAAGCCCAGGAATCACTTCTAATTGAGTCAAGGAGAGATTGGTTCGCACACCTCCAGAATCTAGCTATCTGAGCTAAAGGGATAGTGTTCATAGAGACCTACAACATCGAACAAATAAGTTATCTATCATATTCCTGAAAAAAACACTGACCTCATTGAAGAAGTCAGCGTTTTTGAACTGTCTATAATGGCTTATGTTCGAGCAGCCAGATTTTACTTTGGAAGTCTCCATGGAGACCAGCGACTGGAAGGCCGGCGTAAAGCAGATGGTCGCCGGGGTACTCACCTTGCAAGCCTGCGATTTGATAATCGAAGGATGGGTTGAGACCTTTGAGCCGCAGCGTTTTGAGAGGCGCATTAGGCTCGGCGAGTACTCGGAAGTAAGCGACCAAAGCTTGAGCCTTGTCTTCAGAAACGATCATCCAAGCAGTTTCGTTACCTTCGAATGGACTGAGTAGGCGGTACATGTCGCCGAATTGGACGAGTGGCCGGATATGTTTATAATCGGCAATTTGCTTTTTGACGATTTCTTTTTCCTCGTCGGTAAACTTAGTTAGGTCAAGTTCGTAACCAAAGTTACCGGACATCGCAACATCGCCGCGCATTTCCAACGATGTCTCACGGTGAACTTGGTGATTAGGTACAGCGGATACGTGCGATCCCATTGTACTTACAGGATAAACGATGCTCGTTCCATACTGAATTTTCAAACGGGAGATTGCATCCGTGTTATCGCTTGTCCACGTTTGCGGCATATAATACAACATACCTGGGTCAAACCGACCACCGCCACCGGAGCAGCTCTCGAACAAGATATGCGGGAACTCGGTCGTCAAAGTTTCAAGAACTTGGTATAGACCAAGAATGTAGCGATGAGCGGTTTCTCTTTGTCTTTCTGGTGGCAGCGCAGCGGAACCAATTTCGGTCATATTACGGTTCATGTCCCATTTGACGTAAGTAATCGGCGCGCTGCTGAGGATATCACGGATCATTTTCGTGATCGCTTCACAAACATCTGAACGTGAAAAATCCAATATTAATTGCTGACGACCTTCTGTACGTCTACGATTCGGTACATGCAGGCACCAGTCTGGGTGTTTTCGGTATAAGTCACTGTCTGGAGAAACCATTTCTGGTTCAAACCACAGTCCAAACTCAAGTCCCATCCCATTGACTCTGGAGACGAGATCCTCCAGTCCACCCGGCAGTTTGGCCTTATCAACGACCCAGTCTCCCAAGGAGCTGTTATCGCTGTCTCTTTTGCCGAACCATCCATCGTCAAGAACGAATAACTCGATGCCAAGCTCCTTGCCGGCGCTAGCGATGCTTTCGATTTTATCCGCATTAAATTGAAAATAGGTTGCTTCCCAGTTATTCACAAGCACAGGTCTTGTCCGATCACGGAATTCACCGCGGCAAAGCCGAGTTCGGTAAAGCTTGTGATAGGTTCTTGACATGTCCCCTAAGCCAGCGTTTGAATAAACCATTACGGCTTCAGGCGTTTGAAATTGTTGTCCCGGCTCAAGCAACCAGCCAAAATCAAATGGATTAATCCCCATCGATACACGTGCTGAACCATACGGCTCAACCTCTGCATGGGCAGCGAAATTGCCGCTATAAACAAGGCTGAAACCATACACATCGCCATGATCTTCATTGGCGTCCTTGGAAAGAAGTGCAATGAAAGGATTGTGCTGATGACTGCTCGATCCGCGGCGGCTTTCAACGGTCAATTTCCCTGGAGCTAAGGGTCTTCTCTCGATATGTCTTTCTCTAACCCAACTACCTGAAAGCTGAAGAAGATCAAACTCGCTATGCTGATAATCCAGGCTCATACTGAGCGCTCGAAGCAGCTTTAGTTCAGCAGATCCCTCATTTACGAAACGCACCGATCTAGTCATCGCTGCATGATGCTCGAATATCGTATAAGTAAGAATGACGCGTAAGCCAATGACTGAATCAACGAGTTCAAGCTCTAATGTTTCCGCTTCATCATCCTGCTCTACATATGTCGCAGGAAGCCCTTCGAGCACCGGTTTTCCTTGGTAGATTCGATGCTTGTCATAGATGAGCTCAGAAATGGTAGAACCATCAGGAAGAGCAACTTGATATGCTGGCTCCCGATAATCACTTGTACCGTATGCCGGGTACTCCTGAGGCAATGTATCGAAAGAAATGCTGCGATCTTCTGGAACAGGATTTGGTGAAAACGAACATCTCTCCTGAAATTGTAGGATCGAAGCCAATTGACCTGATCGGATGGGGCGTCCCCAATAAACATGAGCTGGGTAAGCGGATTTGATTAGTTGAATAACATAGCTCATTTGCTTGTTTTGTAAATGGAATAGTCCTTGTGTTGGTTCAAATGTAATTCGCATGATATCCCTCCTACCTCCTATTATCATATCCATTCGCGAACAAAACTATGGAGGATTAGCACCTACATATGGAGGAATGTAGTTTGAAATGCATAGAAACGGAGCCAAGGCTCGAAATAGCCCTAGCTCCGTTTCGTATTTTCATTTTTAGCCAAATTTATAAGTCATGCCATAACCGCCCTTGGGGTAAACCCAATCAATATTGTAGGATGGACATGCAATTCGGCAGGTCCCGCATTCGATACAATTTTCAAACGCAACGGTGGTAATTTTGAGCTTCTTTTCCCATTCATAAACGTCCGAGGGACAGAAATAATTGCAATCCTTCGTTACACAATTTAAACAAGTCTGTGTATCCTTGATTACGAGGTGCGACTTATCATCGCATTTATAACGAATGGTAAATAGCTTATCTGAAATGTCACTTTGGCTCATCCGTTCATCGCCCTCCATCCTTTGTAGCCTAGCTTCATCAGGTTTACCGTACCGCCCGCGGCATTTTTGATGAGCTTCATGGCCATTTTTTGTTTATCCGCTTTGGTAATCCCATCCACAAGGAACATGTTGTAAGCCGCTTCATTCAGCGCTCTGGGCAGCTTGTCGAACAATAATTCAGGGTCCTGCTCCTTGAGGAATTGATGCATGCCTTTGTATTTCTGTAAATCTTTATGGACAAAGGATTCGCGAATTTTTTGGTCGTAGGCTTTGAGTGAAGCAGCGGAAAAGTCGCTTTGCGCTTTGGCCTCGACAATCGCCTCGCCAGCCAGTCGACCAGAGGTCATGGCTAAATTCGTTCCTTCTCGGTGTACAAAGTTAATTAACTGCGCGGCATCCCCGCAAACGCACCAGCCATCTCCCGACAACGGCGGGATGGAGTGAAAGCCACCCTCAGGAATCAAGTGTCCGGAGTACTCCTTCGTTTCCCCCCCTTGAATCAATTTCCGAATCATAGGGTGCTGCTTAACCGCATCGAGGACCGCATATGGCTTCACCTTTTTGTCCCGCAAATGATTGACCATAACGCCTACGCCCAGTGAAATGGTTTCTTTATTCGTGTATAGAAAACCCATGCCTGCCATACCCAGCGAGGTCTCGCCCATGAACTCAATCGTAACGCCTTCGTCACCTTCGAGTCCGAATCGGTCTTCGATTTTCTCCCTAGGAAGTGCGATTACTTCTTTTACAGCCAACGAAACTTCGTCCGGCATCCACTCTTTGTGAATGCCCATCGCCTTTCCGAGCAAGGAGTTCACACCATCGGCAATGACGACAACATCGGCGTACAAATCGCCGTCATCTCGATCGGTACGGACACCGACGACCTTGTTACCTTCACGTATCACATCAAGTGCTACGGTTTCGTAAATAGGGATAGCCCCAGCAGCAACGGCTTTGTCCGCGAACCACTGATCGAACTTAACCCGCAGTCCAGTAAAGCAGTTGTAAGGCTCCTTGTAAGCCTCATTGCGGTGCCCGAAGGTGACCATGGATTCTTTGCCCATCATCCAGATGCGCTGCTCCACAATGTAACGCTCCATGGGAAAGTTTTTTTCTTTCCAAAATTCGGGAACTAGCTCTTCGATTTGCTTACGGTACAGGACGCCTCCGAAAATGTTTTTGGCACCGGGGAACTCGCCCCTCTCCAACAAAACAACGGATAATCCTGCACGTGCCATCGTCAAAGCAGCTGCTGCACCCGCGGGACCACCGCCAACAACAATCGCGTCAAATTTCTCGTTCACTTGGCTTCACTCCTCTCGAGGGCCACGTTAACCCCTGTCTTCGAATCGTCGGACGGCAAGGAGCTTTCGGTACTTGGGAGTTGGATGCCAAATAAAGTTCGACGCTTCCTTATCTCATTCGTAATGGCAGGAACAATTTTGAACATATCGCCTACTATGCCGTAATGAGCGAATTGGAAGATTGGCGCTTTCTCGTCTTTGTTAATCGCCACGACTACATCCGCATGGCTCATACCTACGGTATGCTGAACAGCACCGGAAATGCCGATGGCGAAGTATAGCTTCGGCCTTACGGTGGCACCGGTTTGACCAACCTGGTGCTCATGCCCGATCCAGCCCGCATCGACCGCGGCACGCGATGCGCCAACGACGCCGCCGAGCGCATCCGCTAGCTCGGCGAGCAGCCCGAAAGCATCGGGCCCGCCTAGTCCACGGCCCCCTGCCACGATAATCTCGGCATCCTCGAGATTGAGCTTGCCTGTTTCGCGCAGAAAGTCCAGCACCTGCGCGGCTATCTCTTCCTCGCGCATCGTCGCCTCGATGCGAATGATTTCGCCTTGGCGTGTCGCGTCCTTCGGCAGCGCCTGAAACACCCCGGCGCGCGCCGTCGCCATCTGCGGCCGGTACTGCTTACAGAGGATGGTGGCCATCATCTTCTCGGAAAAAGCGGGCCGGCTGGCCAGCAGCAGCCTGGACGGCGGCGGCTCCACGTCGAGCTGCGTCGTGTCGGCCGTCAGCCCCGTCGGCAGGTGCGTCGCTATCGCGCCTGCCAAGTCGCGGCCCGTCGCTGTCGCGCCGAACAGCACGATCTCGGGCTTCGCTTCCTCGATCAGCTTCAAGCAGACTCGGCTGTATGGCCGAGTCCTGTAGGTGCGAAGCTCGGGCGCTTCGCATAAGTACACCCTGTCCGCGCCGTAATGCACGGCTTCATCGGCGAGGTGGCCCACATTCTCGCCGATGACGAGCGCCATGAGCGGCGCGTCAAGCTTCGCGGCCAGCTTCTTGCCTTCGCCTAGAAGCTGCCAGGAGACCTTCTTCGCAGCTCCATCTCGCTGCTCTACAACGATCAATACCCCCCGATAAGCCGACCAATCGGGCATCGGCGCTTCAGGCTGGTCCTGTGTTTGTTCATTTGTCATCGTGTCTTCCTCCATTCCCATAACGGTGATTCAGAGTTTAAGTCGTACACATGCTTAACTTTCACGAAGACCAGTCCAATAAAGTCTGCATCTCTTTCGTCATGAGCTGATCAGCTAATTGAGTTGCCGCTGCTTCTGGCGAATCAAACGCAATCATATGCGTTTTAACCGCTCTAACCTCCGGCACCCAAGTTTTGGCTACGATCGTTGGTGAGCCTTTTAGCCCGATTTTCGCTTTTTCAAGATCCGGAAAATCAGCTGTCGTCCAAACAGTCGGCTTATAGCGTGCAGCCCGAATCATGCCAGGCAGCGATGCTCGTCTCACCTTATTCAGTTCCTTCAGCGCCGTGATCAGCACCGGCATGCTTGTCTCAACGACTTCAATGCCATCTTCCAAAAGCCGATGCACACGAACTTTTCTCCGCTTTTCATCCACACTGGCGACTTTGTTTACATAAGTAAGCTGTTCCAAATCCAATCGGCATGCGACGCCAGGCCCAACTTGCCCCGTGTCGCCGTCCAACGTTTGTTTGCCGCAAAAAACGATATCTACCGGTCCCCACGTTTCAGCAATTTTACGGATGGTTCGGGCAACAACGTACGAAGTCGCCAGCGTGTCCGCTCCCGCGAAGCCGCGATCCGTCACTAAGACAGCATCGTCTGCCCCGAGGGAGATGCATTCCTTTAAACCTTTCTCCGCAGGCGGAGGTCCCATGGTTACTACTGTAATCCTCGCACCCTGTTCATCCTTAATACGGAGCGCCTCTTCCAGCCCATGCATATCATAGAAATTCACGATACTAGGGACACCTTGGCGAATTAACGTATTATTTTTGGGGTCAATGCGAATTTCTCTAGAGTCAGGTACCTGCTTGATACAAACGACAATATGCAGCATCTCTGCACCCTCCTATTTCTTGGAAAACTTGCTTGCACATTCGACAGCAAACGGATCTAAGCTTGTCATCATTGTGAATTTTGTCACTTAAAATGACGAACCGAAATCGCTTTCACTCTTTTTTAAAAGTTAATAACCTAACACAATATATGCGAGAAGCTTCTTAACATGACACTTACTTTAGACCAACGCTCCAAATAATCTTACCAATATCGCCAAGCGATTGAGTTGCAGGCGGCGTCGAGCTCCGAATGCCCATGCTGGGCGAACCACAAAAAAAGGATCTGAGTCGATGTGAACTGCACCCCAATTGTTAGACACAGTCTAACAATTGGAGGTGCAGTTTTTTTGGCTAAATACTCAACCGAGGAGAAACTAGAAGCAGTCCTGGCTTATCTAGAAGGT
>NZ_JCAUAS010000045.1:0-25722 GCF_059692075.1 Paenibacillus sp. J31P190
CCAATGATGTTCATCAACGTCGATTTCCCCGAGCCCGACTGGCCCATAATCGCCACGAACTCGCCATGATCAATTTGTAACGAAATATCATCTAAAGCCCGAATCGTTTCCTCGCCCATTACATAGTGCTTACTCACATGCTCAATTTGGATTAAGGTCATTCACTTCGCCTCCATTATCTGATGCCAAATAAATGAAGTATGCGACTTATCAACCTTACCTCTTCGCCTTATAAAACTCATGATACAGCTTCATGAGCGCCCGTTTCTCAATCCGCGATACATAGGAGCGGCTAATCCCCAACTCCTTCGCAATCTCCCGCTGCGTCCGCTCTTCCCCGCCGAGCTCTAACCCGAACCTTCCGACTACGACTTCCTTCTCGCGATCGTCCAAGATCTCTAAGTTCCGATATATTTTGCTCTTCTCTATCTTGAGCTGCACCTTATCCACGACATCGTCGGCCTCCGTGCCAAGGATGTCGATCAAAGTAATTTCATTTCCCTCTTTGTCCGTTCCGATGGGGTCATGCAAGGACACATCTTTCCGCGTCTTCTTCAGCGAGCGTAGATGCATAAGGATCTCATTCTCAATACAGCGAGCGGCGAACGTCGCGAGCTTGGTCCCTTTGTTCGGCGAGAACGATTCGATGGCTTTGATCAATCCGATCGTCCCAATGGAAATCAAATCCTCTAGATCTTCTCCTGTATTGTCGAATTTTTTGAGGTTGTGAACACGAAGCAACGTAATTACTTCACTGTTTTCGCATTCAAAACAAAGAACTGCTCGGTTAAAGCTCTTCCAATCAGCTTATTTGTAACAACTGGAACATAATTTCGCTGGCGAATCCAAGCTAACCACGTTTTCACTTATAACCAATTTCTCCGCTATACTTAGGCGTTCATCATTTGCTTTAGATCTTCCGCTTGAAGTGGAACCGAGTAAATACGGACATTTTTCATACACCCTTGCAGCGCAGCTTTACCGTCATGATCCCCAAATGCATCCGTGCCAAATCGTCCGCCGTCCGTAGGTGTATCACTCCACCCAGGCTTCACTGTTGCTTGACTTCTTGCAGGCATGGGTGCATCCTCCTTATGTTAAAATTGATTTACTCGGCCTCTGTATACTACTTCTTCATGCCGAGTACTGACAACTAACACTTTAAAACCGTTATAACAGATTTTGATATAGGGCAAGAGCAGCAGTTGCGGCACACACTCGACAAGAAATGACAGGATATGCAAAAAAATAATAGCTGCTGTCCCATTGACAGCAGCTATTATAGACGATGCAGACAGCAGCTCTTTCAATCTGCCATCAGTTTATTTTCGATAGACCCCCGGTGTAATGCCCGTTAGTTTTTTAAATACTCGATTAAAGGAAATATAATACGTATAACCTACCGCGACAGACTTTAAGAAGTGGATTACAATTTTTGAATAACGGACAATAAATGAGAAATTGATAGATAGAATTATGGACTTCATAACACAATATTAGTGACGAATAAAAAAGTAGTTGTAGAAGACAACCTACAAACTGCTCTTTCCATTTTATTTCTTATCGAGAAAATTAGGTTTCATTGCCAATAACTATTATAACTTCAGAAGCTGGCCCGCCTGAATTTCTACGGATTCACACTCCACACTTACCCAAACGGACATGGCCGAAGGATTGTGCACCATTTGGTTATCCGCCGAAAACCGGAGCCGCTCCACTGCTTGCATATAAGCAACAATTTCTTCGTTCGTGGCATACCAAATGTCGCGTAGCCCGCCGATCACCTCTCCAAATCGGTCGATCAACTCCCAATTGTTGTCGTTCTCAAACTCATAACTGTGGCCCCACACGTAAAGCAACGCCATCCGTGAGTGCCTCTGCTCGAGCGCAGTAAATTTCTCAGCGAATTCAACCATTTGCTTATGATGACAGGTCGGATGCCACCGTAGAAAGTCGGACGGCATACTGAAGTTCCCATGACTGTCTACGGTTCGCGCATATTCAATGCCGAGTTTAGGCAGCATCGAAGCTACATGATCGTTATATGTACCGAACGGATAGCTCATCCCGCGCACCGGATAACCTACAAGCGTTTCTAACGCTTGCCGATCCTCGATGATTTCACGGACGACTTGTTCCGAAGGAGATTGCTCGAGAAAAGGATGATCAACCGTATGCGCCGACACCTCGTGTCCCGCGAACAGCGCGGAGACTTCCTCCGCAGTAATGTACCCTTCATTTCCAAGAAAACCACTATTTAAGTGAAATGTTCCTTTAATGCCATACTCATTTAGCTTCCCCACGAATCTACGGTCATGCACCCGCCCATCGTCAAAGCTGAGCGTGAGCGCCTTGTGAAGTCCGCCGGGAAAGCGATCGTAACGAACGCGCAATGGAATCCCTCCATATTCGATTGTATACTTTTATGATCGGCAAGACGTAATGCGATAATGAATTTTATGATGATGCCATAGTAAACTTGCTTCGCTCTATCATTTCATCACAAAGCCCCATTCGGAGCAAAGCTATCCTTTAACGCCATTGCGATGATTTTTTCGGTGCTTTTCTATGCTCCACCCATTCAACGAATGCGGTTAAAACATCATGCTAGCGAAAACGCTGCACAATCGATAAGATACCTTAAAAAGAGGCTCCGGCCCAATCCAGAGTCAGCTATTGCAGTCCTATTAGAACCTGTACAATGTTTCAGCAAGCCTTCATAAGCCGACTGCGCGTCATAAACTTCAATTCCTTTAACAATTGTATACGAAAAGCACATCAATTAATGTTCCTGGCATAGCGCTGCGCTCTCCAGGTGAAGACCACTTTGGCATCCAACCGCCTTCCTTAAAAGCCATCCTTCGATGGCTTATTTCTTTTTTTAAAATTTCCCAGGAGAAAGGCCAACATATTTTTTGAATATTTTCGTGAAATAATTCCTATCAGAATACCCCAGTTTCAAGGAAACAAGCTCTATGGACAATTCTTTCCTTTTCAACATATTGAATGCTAACAACATCTTGTATTTATGGACATAATCGGTGAAATTGATCCCAGCCATTTTTTTGAAATACCGAGAAAATAGCTTGGATTGAGATGTAAGTAAGTAGCCATATCCATTGAAGTGACCGTTTCGGAGATATGCTCGAATCCCCAAGGACCTTGTGGAGAGAAGCGTGCAGTATAACTTTTTTATGGAAAATATTGTAAAATCGATCAGCACCTTCTGTTCCCGCATGCGCTCTAACGGAACTGCCTGCCACACACTACCAAACACCAGAACTCCTATTTAACATGTATATTGAAATCCTGCGAATGAGCGAGCATTCGTGAGAAAATCCTTATTCTCTGAGGGAGCGGAATGTTTGAACCCGTCATTTAAACCCTGGTACTTGATCTTTTCAAAATCCCACCTACCCATATGATCTCTTTTAATACCCATAACATCACTTGAAACGTGTACATGTAAATGAAAATATTTATGGATCCATGTAAGAATATTGCACGAAAAAGACTAAATTAACCATTCAAACACTTTTAGGTAAGCGTTACCATTATGATATTAAATTAATAAGGAGTGAAATGATGAAATACCAAATGAGTATTATTCAAAAGGGTTGGAATGCTTTTCTCATTATGTGTTTACTTTCGGTACTTTTTATTATTCCAAGCGTCTCATTGGCTGCAGTGGGAGACGGTACACCGAGTGACACCAATATTCACTATTTCGGACGTTGGGACAAAAGTAATACAACACAGTACAACAGTTTTTGGCCTGGTGCGTATTTCAAAGTAAATTTTAGCGGTACCACTGTAAAAATCAAGATAGCTACTGCTTCCAATTTTTACGTGAAAATCGATAATGGTGCTGACGTACTCTATCCAGGTGCTAGTGGCACCATCAATTTAACGCCTACCCCTTTAGCTTCCGGTACACACAGTTTGCAAGTGATCGCTAGGGACAAAACGGACTTCATCAATTTCCAAGGTCTCATTTTGGATGCTGGTGCATTAACTTCGCCACCGTCACTGCAAGGTCGATTGATCGAATTTATTGGTGATTCGATTACAGTAGGTCACTTAAACCCCAAAATCGCAATAGATTCTTACGCTTGGAAAACCGGAGAGCAACTGGGAGCAGAACACACTCAGATTGCTTATACCGGCATTTGTTTGCAGGACGGTGTAGCCTGTTATTCTCCAAATTCAATCGGTATGAGCAATCAATTTTTCAAGATGAAAACTGTAACTGACCCAAGTTCGCCTACTTGGGATTTCAAACAGTATCAACCGGATGCAGTCGTTATCAACATAGGTACAAACGATAACGTTTTTAACGTCAGCGATGCTGATTTCCAGAGTACGTATACTACTTTTCTGCAAAATATTCGTGCTAAATATCCGGTCGCCCATATTTTCGTTATGAGAACCTTTGGCGGTTTTAAAGCCACTCCGACACTTGCAGCCGTAAATGTACGCATCGCTGCTGGTGACACGAAGGTACATTACGTCGATACAACAGGCTGGTTAATTTCATCAGATTATTACGACGGTATACATCCAAATCCAACAGGAAATCAAAAAGCAGCAAACCTGTTGGTTCCCATTATAAAACCCTTTGTGCTGCTACAAAATCCAGGTTTCGAGATCGATGGCTTCAAAACGAGCGCAGTAACCGGTTGGGTTGCTTCGGGACTCAATCCGGAAGCAGATTTTACGGAGGTAGATGGTTCATTAGTCGCTCATACCGGAGCATTAAGACTCGTTCACTGGCGTACTTACGCTTATCAAGTCACAACTTCCCAAACCGTGACAGGCTTGACGAACGGCACCTATACTTTGAAAGCTTATGTACAGAGCAGCGGAGGTCAGAGCACTGCCCAAATGCAAGTATCGAATTTCGGCGGGACACAGTTGAATGCAAATATTTCAGCAAGCGGCTCCTACACACAGATTGTCATACCCAATATTCAAGTGACGAATGGGCAGGCCACCATCGGGTTTAGCTCCAATGCCGCTGCCAACCAATGGATTTTAGTAGACGATGTGGAGTTTACTATGAACTGATACATCGCTCTCAAATAGTACTATGCCTGCCGATCTTCGGCAGGCTATTACTGTGTCAAATAACCAGCTTTTAATTATTTCGGTTTCATGAATTCATTTTGATTTATACTCTCCTGGTGTCATTCCGATATATTTTTTGAATACCTTGGAAAAATAGGTGCGATCTGAATAGCCAAGCTTCAAAGCAATCATTTCAGTTGAATCCGTGCTGTTTTTCAGCATTTGAGAAGCGAGTTTAATTTTAAAGCGATGAATGTATTCGGTAAAGTTTTCCCCTGCCATTCGTTTAAAGTAACGAGAGAAATAGCTTGGGTTCAAAAACAAATGATTTGCAACATCAATCGAGGTGATATTTTCCGCAAGATGCTGTGTGATAAAATGATCAATGACATCCATCTTCGGTTCATTAGTAGCCGGTTCATCCAAAGCATGCTGAGAATTCATAAACTGTATAAGCTTCCAACGCATAAGCCCCATTGTATCGCCTAATGTTAAATTGGATTTAAAGCAGGAGTAAAATGACTCATCGGTACTTACTTTCGCATATTGCATTTCTTTGAGATAAAGCCATTTTGCAAAGTGTTGAATAAACGCTACAGGTTCGACTTGCTTCATTCGCGCCTTCTCCATCATATTTTGCAGTGCTTTCTCCAAAAGAGTGGAGTCATTCTCGTTTATAGCACAAATGAAATCGTTATGTTCCTGCTCGAACAGTCCGGAGATCAGATGATACTGTGAGACGATTTCCGGTAAAGACCATATGACAGTGGGCGGTTCCAAATAATATAGGCTATACTTGCGCCGAGTCATGTGATGGTAGGCAAAGCCCAAAGCAGATAATTCCTGTCTGTTCGAGTCCAAAATAAAGCGGATTTGCACCTTTAAATACTGAACGCATTTATGATGCAGTTCGTCCAAAAAAGCTTGGATATATTGCTGCACATTCAGCTTCAAAGAATAACGGTAATTCAGCAAAACAATTAAATATTCTTTATCGTTAAAAACGGTGATTCCGTCATAATTACTCGCTAATTCCCGAGCGATATTATAAATTCCGTAACGAATCAGGTTGATGTCTTTATAGCTATAGTGAGGAACAAGGGTGGAATAGGTTATATAACCGATACCGAGTATGAATGCAGGGTATTCCCAACGAATTCCAAGCCTCTTGGCATAACCCTGCAGCGATTTCTCATCGTTTGCCTGTAACAGCTGTTGAAAGAAAGATTGCATGAGAATATCCCGATTCCGATTTAAATCCTCCCGATACAAATTCTGCTCCGATTTTACTTCCGCAACCTTAAGAAGTTTGAGCGACTTGCTCAGACTATGTTCCAGCTGTTCCGCTGTCAATTCATCTTTAATTAAATAGTCGTCTGCCCCTGACTTAAGTGCCAGCTTGGCATAATGGAAATCTTCATGGCAAGTTAAAAAGATGATGCGGGCATCCGGTTTCATGCGAATAAATTCAGCGGCTAACTCGAGCCCATTCATTTGCGGCAGCCCAATATCCGTAACCACGATATCGGGCAGTACATCCTTAAACAACTGCAGCGCTTTTACACTGGAATACGTTTCCGCAACGATCTGCAACTCTAACTGCTTCCAGTCGATCATCTGCCGCAAATATTTAAGCATAGGCACATCATCATCAATTAGCATGACTTTATACATGCGTATCCCCCTTGAAATTCAGCACAACCGTTACGCCATTTTGTTCGTTTAAGCATATATCCATAAACGCGGATGAACCATAAGTAAGCTGCAGACGTTGTTTCACATTGATCAGACCTACCCTTTTATATGAAGCCTGCTTGTCCGTTTCTTGTTTTCGTAAATTTTCACGCAATGCAGCAAGATCTGCTTCCGACATTCCCATTCCATTGTCTGTGATACGAACCTCAATGCAGTCGTCCAGCTTCTCCGCATTAACTTCGATCCGGGCGCCTGTGATCTTCTCGGCAAAGCCGTGTATAATCGCGTTTTCCACCAGAGGCTGCAGTAAAAGCTTTGGAACTTGAATCTGCTCTAATTCAGGGGCAAGTCTTATGTCCAATTCAATGTGCATCTCGCTTCTCAACTTCATAATGTCAATGTAGTGACCCAGCAATTTGCATTCATCACGCAGCGTAGACAGCTCGTTGATTTTCAGATAAGCTCGCAGTAAGCTCATTAAAGAATCAATCTTACGGCCATGAACATGATCCTCTGTCAAAATTAAACTGCATTTGATGGAATTTAGCGTATTGAGGAGAAAATGGGGACGTATTTGGGCAAATAAAGCCTGCAGTTCCATGATCCGCTTCTGTTCTTGTTCTTCATTGATATTCAAGATCAACTGATTGATTTGATCCAGCATTTGATTTAATGTTTGTCCCAATATGGCAATTTCATCTTTGCCCTTGACCAGAAACCGTATGTTTCGATTCCCCTGACCGAATTGCTTCGCCATTGACTGCAGCTTATGAATCGGCAGGTGCAATTTGCGGGCAAGAATAATCGAAATAATAAAAAACAAGATAAAGAAAGGTATAACAAAGAAAAGCGAAAAATAAAATGTTTGCGATATTTGCCCCGTAACCTCCAGTTTCGGAGTTTCATAAACAAGCTTCCACCCCGTCTTGGGCAGCATCTTTTCCGTACGCATGTTTTCACTTGACCTATGAGCGCTTTCATAAGGAAGGGTCGATTCACCGACTATCATTCCGCCGCTTGCATCAAACAAGGCGAATTTGCCTGAATTCGCCTGCTTAAACAGCTTATCGAAATAGCTATACGTAATGCCAATATACAGCGTAGCCAACAATGCGTTATCATCCGGATCACGAATCACTCTAGCCGCGAAGTAAGCCTGATCGCGTCTATCACTTTCCGGAACAATCCCCAGCCATTGCAGCTGTTGTGGGGTGGTCAAATCGACAAGAGAGTTCACTGTTTGCCAGTAGATCCGGGTTTGGTCCATACTACCCTCCACATCATTTGGCGGAATTATAAAGCCCTTGCCATTGACGAGAAACATCCGAATGTCCACATTCAACGTTTTGGCCAATACAATTCCGAAGAAATCTTTAATTTCCTGCTGGCGATTATAATCTTCATAGCTTTCTAAATGTTCCGTGTCCCTAAAAGCACGAAGTTGTTTTTTTACATTTCGATCCTGTATGAAGAAGTTGGAAGCATAGGTCAAATCATCGACCGTTTTGACAATATCTTTGGCCATCAGATCAAGAACCGCCTGATTTGTCAAACGGATCTTACTCATCACCGTATTTTTTGTAATTGAGAAAGAGATGAACGAAACAGCGATAATCGGCAGCAAAATTAAGATGAAAAACGAGAGCTGAATTCTACGGTAATACGTAAACTGAAATATACTATTCATACAGTTCACCATCTCTTTCCTCTCTAATTTTATCACCTTCTCCGACATGCTGCCACTTGCTCTCACCTTTTAGATCATGTAAAAAGTGAAAGAGGCGCCGTTTGGCACCCCTCCAACACTCTTAACAATACACTTATTTCTTATTTGAATATCAAGTTGCTTCAGGAAGGCATTCACTAGCGAACATTTGTTCGATAAAATAAATACAAACAATTGTTCGGGAGTGGTTGTCATGGTTCAACAAGAAACGATCACGCTCAAAAGGTTTCAAGAAAAGTTCAACTAGGAGCAAGCCTGTCGCGAGCATCTGTTCCAAATCCGTTGGCTAAAAGGATTTTGCTGTCCGAAATGCCAGCATCAAACGTACTACTTTCTTGAAAGCCGGAATGCGAAAGCCTTTATTGGCGGTACGTTTCACGGTCTTGCTCCCAAGCATCTCCAATCCTATTTAGATGAATTCTGCTTTCGCACCAACCGTCGGCAGTTTGAGGTGCAGTTATTCAATCGCCTTTTGCTGATTGTGTATTCACGCATACGATCACCTTAAAGGATCTTACTGTTGAGTGATGCGAAGTTAACTTTATATTCAAAATTTCTTATTATCGCTAATCACTTTATTGGCGTTCGCCACAATTTCTTTTTGAGCATCTTCAGCCGTTTGGTTATTCAAAATAAATTTACTGAAGCCATCTTCCAATACCTTCTTTAGTTGTGGAGAATACGGAGCTACAACCTCTGAAGCGCCTGCGGAATGAATCCGTTTATCCAAAAATGCTTTTTGCAAAGATTCAACGTTATACAAATTTTGCTTCCCTGCAATGATCGCATCAATTGTCTTTTTATCATCTGCTTTTTTCCAGCCGGATAAATCTGTCTTTGCATCCGATGTATTGGTAGTCATGAAACGAACAAATTTGTACGCTTCTTCTTTATTTTTCGAATTCGCCGCAATCGATAAGTACGACCCACCTATACTGGTCAAACCTAGCTCAGCATCCTTAGAAGAACGAGGAACGGGTGCATACGCCGTTTTAAAATTATGCGGGTATTTCGTCGTGTCTTGGATCCCAGCAATCATCCAACTACCTGTGACAATCATTGCCGCTTTCTCATTTAAGAATTCTGCTGCATAATTTAATTTACCACCGACGATATCCGCATAGGTTTTAACTGACTTATCATCCTTTTCCATTGACCGACGAAGGTTAAAGAATGATTGTATCGAAGGATCATCAAACTGTGTTGTGCCATCTTCCTTCAAAAACGGATTTTTCTTTTCATTAAACAGAATAGAATCTGCATAATCACCCCAGGTATGGAAATAAGAACCGTATCTTTTATTGTTCCCTTCGCCTTTGTTCAACTTCTTTGCATACTCGCGGAAGTCGTCCCAAGTCCAACCCAGCTCAGGAACAGACAGCTTCGCTTCATCGAGCGCATTCTGATTTAACAACACAACCCATTGGCTTCTTGTGAACATGGAAGCATACGTTTTCCCTTTGATTCTTGGATTCACATAATATTCATCATCCGGTTTCACGTTGTCTTTGGCGTAAAAATCATCCAGTGGAGCGAGTACGCCTTGGGCTGCTCTAGCCACAGTTTCATCGATACTTGGAAGCAATATAACATCAATTTGCTCGCCTGAAGACATTGTTACATCTAGCTTCTTCAAGGCTTCTGCGGAGTTCGTCGGAACAAGAACGACCGATTCCACTTTAATATTCGGATTTTCAGCCTGAAACTGATCAATTAGCTTTTTTGTATTCGGTGCAGTTGCATCATTATCCCAGTTGTAATACTTTAGTGTAACATTTTTTGCCAATGCTGTTGCCTGAGGATTTGCAGTTTCTTTCGGTGCAGTTGACGCTGCTGTTTTACTGTCTTTGGTACTGCATCCACCTAAGATGGACGTTGCGATTAGGACACTGCTTAGTAGAATGGCACTTTTCTTCTTCATTTCATTTCCCCCTTAATTTGTTAGGAATTAACCTTATACATCGAATTATAAAGCTTATCCCTTTGAGACAGTGTGTATGATTTTGTTCAAATTGTGCAATTTTTTGACTTTATCCTTTTACTCCGCCAAGCGCAATTCCGTTAATCACTTGTTTTTGCAATAGGATAAATATAATTAACAGCGGCACAATAGCAGATAAAGATGCCATCATGATCACCGCGTAATTATCAGCGTATTCATTTTTGAACAATTGTATCCCCATCGTGATCGGGTATAATTTCTGCTTAACGAGAAAAATAAGCGGACTCTGATAGTCGTTCCAAGCCCAAATAAACTTGATAATCCCCACCGTCGCCAAAATCGGTTTACAGAGCGGCAGCACAATAGTCCAATACGTTTTAAAATACCCTGCTCCATCCATTTTCGCCGCTTCAATGAAATCACTGTGGATACCTAACATAAACTGGCGCAATAGAAATGTAAAATAAATTGAAAACATTCCCATTAAGATAAGACCGATATGCGTGTTGTAAAGGTGGAACCACCTCATCAGTAAATAACGAGGTACAAGCGTTGCCTGTTCTGGAATGATCATAAACGAAAGCAATATGCCAAACGCAAAGTTTCGACCGCGAAATCGCATTTTCGCGAATGCATAGGCAGCCATCGAAGAAAATACAAGCGTGCTGATTGTCATGATGGATGCCAATTTCAATGAATTGAAATAAAACAGATAGAAAGGTATTCTACTCAGCCAAACCTCCTTGAAGTTACCAACAAAATTCCATGTCGTTGGAATCCAATGAATTGGAAATTCCATCACATCTTTTTCAAATTTGGAAGCAGCCGATATCATCCATACTAAAGGAAGCAAGAAACAAAGCGATAAAGCTCCCATGATCATCGTTACGATCAGCCTCGAAATAGTTACTTTACGAAACAGCATCTGAATCTCTCCCTTCCTTAATAATGTATATTTCGCTTTTGGAATTGCCAGGAAACCAGCGTAACGAAGCCTACAATGGCAAACAACAGCCAAGATATCGCTGAGGCGTAGCCCATTTCGAAATTTCGAAATCCTTCTTCATAAATACGATATACGAGTACCGTCGAGGAATCGTTCGGGCCGCCATCCGTCATGAAAGCAACCAAGTCAAACGTTTTAAATGAAGACATCAATAGGGTGATAAACAGAAAAGAAATCGTTGGCCCAAGCAGCGGTAACGTAATTTTGATGAATTTCTGCAAAGATGTAGCTCCATCCATATTTGCCGCTTCGTACATTTCCTCCGGAATATTCGTCAACCCCGCAAGAAAAATTACAATTTGATAGCCGATTCCCGCCCAGATCGCGATAATTATAATCGAATAAATCGAATAGTGCGTATCTACCAGCCACTTCGGTGGATTCGTGAAACCAACCTTAAACAGCACTTGATTGATTGGTCCCAACGATGGATGATATAATGCGCTCCATACTGCGCCAAGCGCAATAATAGACGAAATATAAGGGATGAAGAACACCACTTTAAAAAAACTTTGCAAATAAACCTTCGAGTGAATGATTACTGCAAGCAGCAGCGCCAGAAACATTCCGATCGGTACCGTCAGGAGCGTATAAATAAAATTATTTTTCAGTGCAATGATGACCTTCTCATCGTGAAATAACTTTTGGAAGTTGTCCAATCCAACAAATTTGATCGAAGCGAGCCCACCAACTAAATTCCAGTCACTTAAGCTTAGATAGAGTGAAAAGAAGACTGGAAACACACCGAGCAACAGAATGCCCAGAAACTCCGGAGCGAGAAAGAGCCACCCCGCCACAGCTTCTTTACGTTCATTATTCCAGAATATTCTTTTCGGTCGACTACTTACTGCGTTTACACTTAATTTGCTAATTTCCATTCTCCACCTCGATCAACAATCTAGTTTATCTTTATATATTTATAATAAATCTATTAAGCATCTTCCGCTGTGGATGATTCTGACTCATGTGTGCACTATTTTTACCTTTTCCAACATTTGAGCAAAAAAACAACCCCGCTACACGAAGCGTGCCACTTGGACTCTGCTTCGCATAGTGAGGTTGATTCCTAAATTCGCTTAAGGCGTGATACTAAGTAGAGGTTGTTGGCTAGTGTTTGTATTTTCACCTGATGCATAGGCTACATTGGTGCCAGATCCCACTGCAGATGAACAATACACACGTATGGAAAGTTTCTTGCCACTAGCCATGGCTGCCTGCACCTGGGAAGTCACATTAATGCTAATCGGAGTTCCAACCGTAATGGTGTAGGTGCCAAGAATCGTACTAGAAGCAGGCTTGGTGTTCCACGTAATTGCCCCTTCCGTCCAAGTATTGTCGCTGACCAATGCCACCTGGTTTTGGATTCCGCTCTGTCCAGTATAAGTTGGTGTGAGCGTAATGGTTGCAGATGTCACAGACCCACTATAACTGTTAAAATCAAACTTGAAATAACCTTCACGATTGTAGCTTGTCGCGTCATTCTTGGTATCTATCGTTACTGAAGTCGTTCCCGCTTGGTTCGCGCCAGCATAGGTTCCATCGCGCACATAAGAATCATCCAGAGCTACCCAAGTGTTCGGTGCAGGTGTTGCTGCGCCATTGTAAGCGCCACGATTAGGAGCGCTTGATGAAGATACCGAGTTGTTCCAATAGTCTCTACCTCCATTACTGCTTATCAATACGCCGGATCCTAGTGCTGGCGAACCTGTTCCGAGTTTATATCCGTCAACTGAATTTAATCCTACACCGCCGCTTCCCGCGCTTATAAATAGCGGATCAGAGGTAAGTTTATGAGCGTCGCTAGGTTCGCTTGCAGGATGATTTCCGTAAAAGACGTTATAGTCATAAACGTCATTGCCTTTAACCGTATAGCTGCCACTGCCCAGGTTATAGACAATATTGTTTTTGAAATAGAGCGGGTTGCTGCCACCTATACCGGTTGTAATCATTGTGCTTAAGCCAGATCTAATATAGAATGTATTGTTATAAATGTTCGCATTAAACGGTGTGTAACTGCTGTCGAATTGAAAGATCCGCGCTTGGTCGTTTTGGCTGATATTATAACGAACTATCATATTGTCGTTACGAATAGCTCCGCTCCCCATAATTAATAAAAATCCACCTGCATTGTCATGACTGTAATTGTATTGTATCGTGCATCCTGTAAGATTGTAGTCGCAATCGAAACCTTGACCATCATTCGTGCTCATCGTATTGTAAGCCTCGTTAAACTGAATCACCGGACTCGTGCTATTAATCGCCCATATCGCAACATCAAAATTCGTGTCCCGTGCATGCGCTTTATTAACGACATTGTACTCGACAAGTCCGTTTAACGCGCTCCGCATCACAATGCCATCTCCGCCAATATCGTTTAAATTATTATTGCTGATCACAAGATTAGTATAAGGCTCAAAATTGCCACCACCATCATTATTTCCCCAGCTGCTCGACGTTGCTATTCCCGTTCGATCTGCTCTTACAACGGTGTTACCGTCAATCCTAACATCGTTCCAATGCGTTCTTACCGACGTACCCGATACGGCTACAAGAATTCCTCCAGTACCTTTCAAAGCATTCGTGTTGGTACCCGTTATATCGTGTATATATAATCCTTGAATGTAGATATGATTATAAGTACCTACGTCTTGCGCTTCGACTCTAACACCATACCTCTCACCGGCTGTGCCTGAAGTGTTAGTCACTTCCAAGTTGTTAATCTCCCAGTATTGCTGGTTATAGAGGTATATCGTGGCTCCAGCCGCTGGTCCACTAATTCCGCCTCCGTTGATAATAGGCTTATTCCCAGTACCGTAACTATCAATAATAATCGGCGAACCGGATGCGCCTGAGCCAAGCGGGTGCAACTGGCCTGTCCATGTTGACCCTGACTTAAAGAGAATCTTGTCGCCTGGTTGAAAGGTAACTCCATTTACTTTCGACAAGGTTTGCCAAGGCGTGCTTGTACTTTGCCCGTTATTGCTGTCACTGCCTCCTACGGAATCCACATAATAAGTAGTATTGTTTGCAAAAGTTGTAATGGTCATTGCGGGTATAGAAAATACCAAGGTGAACAAAAGCGAGAAAATCAAAAATACCGCAAGGCAAAAGCGATTTCCCTTTTTTAAAACCATAAGACATTCTCCTCCGAAATAAATTTTAGTAAGCGCTTACTTCGCTTAGTATAGTTCATTTTCTTAAACTCGACTGTGCATTTCTATGCTCTATTTGTGGTTAATTTTGACTTCTTTCAAATTTCTCACTGCATCCGTATTTTTTGATAAACGTGGTCGACTAGCTCTACTTTAGCATCGTCAATCGTCTTCTTCACTTTTTCTTCATATTTCTCATCATTAATCTTCTGTTTTACGTTATCTTTGACCTCATCAAATGGAGCATAGCTAACCGCTTTCCTTTCCACAATTTTGATTAAACCATAGCTGTTAGGATCTATTTCGAATACGCCGCTAATTTGTCCAATAGACAGCTTAAGCGCTTCAGCCAACATTTTTTGGTGACGAGAATCCATATCACGACGTGAATTTTCTTCATTAAACATCTCTACGCCAATATCCCATTTCCATGAATCGTCTTTCAGAAGGCTTTGGTTTACCTCCTCAAAAAGTTCTCCTTTGTCAAGACGCCGCTTGATTTGATCCATGTTTGCTTTTGCTTCCACTTTTTTTGTCTCGTCAAGATTCCCTTGAGCATCAGAAAAAGGTAAAATGATTTTCAATACCTTAACATCGTCTGGTTTTTTATAAAATTGCTCTTTAAGCTCTTCATACCTGTTTCTGATTTCCTGATCAGACAATGACCACTCTTTCTCAACTAATGTCATCTTCAATTGGATGACTATATTCGAAAACAAATAATTATAGTAACCTAACTCATCATATTGTTGCGGACCGTATATAACACGTTTGTTATTCATAGCCTCCTTTCTCCTTTGATTCTCCTTAGATAACTTATCTAGAAACGACTGGTAGCTAAGATCCTCCAGCAATCCGTATTCCTTGGCCATGATTTGTTGAACTTTTAGTTTCTTTATCTGCTCCAATGCCGCTTGCTTCGCTCTTTCAATCGGCACCTCCCCTTGAAAGTTAGTGGTCCAGAATGATGGAGAATCGTCCGCATTGTATTTTTGTTTGAAATAATTGGATACATTCGCCTTCACTTGATTTAAAAATAGATTGAATTCACGTTGATCAATCGCAACTTGGTTGATATACGCAACCGTTTGATTCGTCCCTTCTTTATGCTTCAAGGATAAGTAAAACACAAAAGTGCCGACTACTAAAAGGATAACCATTACAAATGTAATTGATCTAATGCTTTTTTTCATCACATACTTCCCCCTTTTTATATCAATGAAACTTATATTTCAATAATACAGGTATTGCAATTCACGCGGGCATAAACATACCGACAAGCCCATATGCAAAAATGAGCTTGTCGGCGCTTATAAACCCTGTTTGATTATAAGCTTCCAGACTGCTTCCTTGATGCTTCCGATTAAGTTAAACTGGATTCTGTATAATCTTTCACCCCAAGCTTTACGCAAATTCGCATCTTCCAACTCAATTTCTTCCCAACTCACCTTAAAAGATTCCCCATCCAGCTTAAGATGAATTCTTTGATCGGCTTCAAGGCCCAGCATGATTTCACCCTCTGCCACCAACCTCGGTTCATGGCAGCTTAGCAAACTCAATGCGATGTCATTTGTGGCTTTATTTAACTTGCAATCATCCATTACTTCTATAAAGCTCTCTTCTGACCGCCATAAGGAAACTGTCCTTTTCCATGAACGGATATCAGCCTCTTCAGGATAAGCTTCGGTGATGTTCATAGACACAGTCGCAAAGCTATCCTCACAATGGTAGTCAATCTCTGTCGCTCTATGTGCCTTACCGTGCTTTTGCCCGAATCCACGAACGGTTGGCAGGTTATGATAAGCAGATTGCATCGTCCAAATTTCATATCTTTGCGGACTGAATGTCTTGGCTGAATACGTTTCTACTCCTATATCGATTAAAAAGGGCATGCCATTGTAATACACTACAAATTGTCCGATGTCATTGTGGTTGTGACTTTCTTCATTATGCCCCCCCTTAGCGGCCAAATAGAAACCGCGAGAGGAGCCCGTCTCTTCTCTTGCCGTCATGACTTGAATATCAGGAAGCCACGCGTCACGGATATACAGGTCCTTTTCTATGATCTTCTGCTCCATTTCACGACTGGCAAACAAACCTGAAATTTCGCGAAATAGAAATATATTTCGTGTGCTTTTATTTTCCACGTTATAGTTCTGAAATCCATGCAAGCCCAAAGCAACCATTGTACGATCATGAATACGCTTACCATAGCGATAAATAAGCATGCTATCTAGTATGGGAACTGACGAACCGTCTGCAAAATTAACATGGTAAGCATCCTCAATAAAAGTTTTGCCAACAAACTGCCCAAGATGTTTGATTAAAGATTGATTGTATAGATCAATATCACCATTTGATGCTAGATACAACAGTTCCAGACAATCAAATAGACTGCCTCCTGCGACATTCCAATAAGTGGCCCCTTCGTCACAACCTCCATCCGAATGTTGAACTTCGATAAAACAATCGATGCTTCGGATCATTTTAGTTAGCAATCTTAGTCTCCGCTCAATATTTTCTTCAACAAGCAATATAGCTGTTAAACAATTGGAGTTGCACCATGGATTCCAGTTATTAACTTCCCGCTCCCCGAAACCCATCCACCAAAAGTCTGTCCTCTCTAAATATGGGGTGAGAATTCTTTGGTCCAATTCCTTCCGTATGCGCTTACTAATCTGTGGGCTTATTAGGTCAAGCTGGCTCTTCAACAAATAGTGTACCCAAGAAAGCAGCCCTGCCGTATCCGCAGCAAACAAATCGATGAGAGGATCCGAACATTCTGGCAAATGCTCCTCATTGCTGGATAAGTAGTTATGGGCAGGAACACACCATGAGGATTCTTCACATATGGCCCAAATCCCATTGATGATGTCGTCTAAAAAACGCCCTTTTCCTTCAAGGCACTCAGCAATAGTAAGCGTACCCAGTACACCTCTGCGACGAAAAAACGAGTCTTCATATACATTCCGATTGCCCCTGCGATAATACTCCATAAAGCTGGTCGCCGGAAGAACAGGCCACTCAAATCTGAGTAGCTGCTCGCCTTGTTTCATCCACATTTCTCGATATCGTTCAGGAATTTCTTCCCAAGACTTCCGATCTGCGCAGACCGGGAGAGGCTTGAAATCCTTGTTTTTTAAAATTATAGATGATAACTTCTCATTTAAATATCGTTCCGAAAGCATATAAATTGCTCCTTTCATGGTTAGTTATTGCTTCTCTCCATTAGATCGGATTTCCAATTTTATATCTTTAAATTACATTTACAGAGCTTCTTTCTCAATTGATAATTTAGACTTATGTGTGTATAATTTTTACCTTTCGGGTTGGGGATTAGAATTTGGGGATTCCATTGGGAAAACCATTGATTTCATGTTATCTGAAAATCGGGATATGCAAAAACGTTTCTAACTGCAGAACAGACATTGAAGAGGATCGAGGGTATACATAGGATAAGAAAAGGGCAGGCCGAAAATAATTCGTCTGTCCTCTGCTGAATGGCTCAATAAAATATTTGATCTAGTAGTATAGTAAATGTCCAAATTGTCGGGCTTGTGCTGTCTTTTTGGTTCTGGTGCAAGGATTTAAAAAAGTTCGCAGTTACCCGACAAACTATACTTTGTCTATGCCACTAAACCAAATATCTTATTTAGCCATTCAACAGAAGTGAGGCCAGTCGAATTATCATCGGCCTGCCCTTTCCTTATCATATGTAAAGCCTCAATTCCCTTTAACGTCTGATCCGCTGTAAGAAACGATTTGAAGCCAAGCATCGGTTTTGTGATTTTCTTAATGAATCGGTGATCTTGCTCCACAATGTTGTTTAGATATTTTGTCTGTCTAATAAAGATTTCTTTAGGTAGGGATTTCCCCTTTATTAATTCTTGTATGGCTGGTGGATATGCTGGATTTTTATCCAAGGTGATTACACGTGGGATTTGATTATGTGGAGAGGACAAAGCCTTTGTAAAGAAACGCTTAGCTGCCGGCATATCCCGATTTTCAGATAACATGAAATCTATGGTTTTCCCCATAGAATCAACTGCCCGATATAGATACTTCCACTGACCTTTGACTTTGACGTAGGTTTCATCAGTCCTCCAAGAATCGTTTGTAGGTTTCAAAAAGGGACGGATTCGTTTGTCGATTTCGGGTCCAAATTCATGGACCCATCTCATGATCGTCGTATGGGAAATCTTTAATCCTCGCTCGCTCATCATTTCGACTATATCTCGATAGCTTAAACTATATTTCAAATACCATCTCACCGTTAGTAAAATAATCGCCGATTCATATTGCTTCCATTTAAATAAATCCAATTTCGTTTCCAAATTAAGTTGCTCCATCCCATGACATTATCAATTACGTTATCATGAATTAGAGCTTTGCACCACAACCGTCCCTCATGACCTATTAAATGATATTCCAGAAATATTTCTTCCCTTCAACGAAAAACGGTAGCCGAACGTGTGTTGGCTGCTGTCATGTGGTGATTGAACTATAGTTCTTCGTTACGAAATGAGTGATCATTTTCCTGAGTATTTGTTTGCAGTAATCGGATAATGATATATCTCAATATCCTCATCAATAAATCCTCTGCGTTGTGCTGCTAATAGTGTTTCATACATATTCTGTCGTCCTACAGGATTATCTGTATGTAAGTAAATTTTGTTGGCCCTTAAACTATTTTCACAAAAGTATTTAACGAAATCATAACCGTTACGCAATTCATTTCCATTCTCATCTTCGCCTAAGTCATGGTCAAGTGATAGAAGTTCTATTGTATATATCTGAAAACATTGTATTGCTTCTTCAAATGTTCTTGCCACAATAAAACCCTCTGGACAGTCCCTTAAATCATCAAGATAAAGATTTGTTTTCAATATAATCACCTCTTGAATAGTGCTTATCTAGCAGCGTTTGAGCAAAACGATCGCCGTTATTTTAATCGTTTGATTCAGCTGCATACTCCCCCTCTAAGATTTTATCAATTATCTTATCGGGATTTTTTAATAACTCAGCCCATGTAATGTTAATAAAACCGAATGCCGAATGCTCATCATCCAGCGTTGCAAAGCATTTTTTGCTCGGGCACCACATCAATATGGTCGACCCACCATAGTGTTTAACTTCTTTTAGTAAGTCAATGAGCAAATACCCATCATATTCAAGCAAAGTGACATCCTGTATGGTATTAAACACAATATACTCTGTTCTTAATGACTTTGGTAGATCAATCCTTATATTCTCTGTTCCCAGATATTTAATAACTTTATCCGGCAAACCTGCTTTTTTAAGCTTTGCAATACAAAGATCAATTTGAAGTAAGTCTGAAGGTTCGTGTTTCAAAAGTAAATCAACTAGTTCTTCATTCTTAATTTGCTTTGCCAAATGATATGGTCGTTTCCCATAAGAATCAGTAATTGTAACATCTACCCCTTTAGAAAGAAGTAATTTTGCTGCTTCATAACGACTACCAAATACAGCAGAGTGTAGAGGGGTTCTTTGAGCATCAGCCTCTTGGTAATTAATATCAACACCAATATGTAATAAATATTCAATTATCGATAATTGACCATTCCAGGCGGCACTACAAAGGCCCTTGCCACCAAATTGTTTAATATCTACCCCCAGGTCAACCAATGTTTTGATCATATTTAATGCATGCTCTTCATTTCTTTGAAAAATGGCTCCATCAATAACTGATGTATTCCAACTTGAACGAGTTGCATTAATATCTGCTCCGTTGTTAACTAAGTATCTCAGAATTTCGGGAGTAGCCCATTGTGCAGCATATACGGATGTAGGTTCACCTTTGTAATTTAAATCTGCTCCATTCTCAATAAAAAGTTCTAACAGAGTCATGTTCATCGTTTCAATAACAAAATTTATGGGTAAGTCCTTGGGTCTTCCCGGAGACAATGTCTCGTCTTTATAATTCGGATCCCATCCCCGTCCAAATAACACTTTGATAGCATTGACGTTTGAATCTTTTATTAAAGCAATAATTTCTTTACGATCGATTTGCAACTTTAATCGCTCCATTTCTGCGAAATCCTTAATCATTATTTCTCAGTTTATTCTATATGTTTATTGCACTATCCTGCCCGTTCGTGAGAAAAGGCCACCGATTCACCGGTAGCCTTGTTTTGGTCGTTTATTTAGCTATCGTATCCGTTAGTTTAGAAACATTTTGGTCGTTTCCCTCAAAAAATAATCTTTCGAATTCTTCTGTTCTTTGATAAAAGACGAAAAAATGTTAGATGCTTCTTTAATCGTAAGGACCTCATTACTTTTCACTTGAATCTCTCCACCACTATAAAGAACTCTAGTATCGGTTTTTAGGAAACTTTTTTTTCCAAATACAAAATGTCGGAAAGAGCCTTCTTCCCCTGATCTATACTCAATCGTCAATTTGCTCATTGATCCAGCACACTGCACATAATTGTTGTCATCAATTGTGTACGTACAAAAGGAGTTAGTTATTCCATTCATTTTATTTAAATAGTCCAATACAAACTCGAACGAGGGGTTAAACTCTTCTAAAACTTGATTATTTTTTCATACTGAAAGTGCATATCGGTTTTACCCCCTTTATTGCCTAGAATTCTCCTGCACAGTCTGACCGAGCTAACGTTCCTCGTTAGCGTAATGATGTTCGGTTCGAACCGAGGGCCGAATGGCCAGAAGCGTGAATATGGTGTTAGCTGAAGCTTCTGCCCTCCCTGAATCACCCCGTACGCTCTTTAATGGATTTATAAAATCCCAGAATATTTGAATCAATTGGATAGCCAGATACTTGCCCATCTCCAATTTCAATAATTATCCAGTCTCCAGAATCTGTCTTTCCGATGTCCATCGTAAAAAAGTTGCTTCCAATATTCTGAGCAAGACGATTGAAGATCGTTAAATCAGGTTTCTCATCATCGTAATGTATATCTTCCCAATAATCGAATTGAAAAAGAAATTGTTTTTGGAAATAAAACAACCTATATTCCTTTGAGAGTGGTATCTGACTCTTGGAATGCATAGATAATCTTTCAAGATTCACGAACTCTCTAAATACTATACCTTCATTAATGTGTTCACCTTGTCGATCAATGAAGTTCTTGATTACAATGGTTGCATGATTTCTATCCGAAGCATCAGGTATGAAAAATGATTCGTTCCATTCGTGTTTCCTAGATTTCACATAGTCCTTTATGATAATCGGCTTGTTCCCAAACTCAGACAGATTCCTATAGATTTGATCGAAATCATTATTTAGGTTTTCAATATGAATCCAATTGCTATAAGGGGTAAAGTCTTTAATCTTATCATAAGAATTGGGAAACCAGTGACCATTCTTATATGCATCAGGATTGTTGATGAGAATTATATTCTTCTTTTGTAATCCGTTGTATAAGTTTTCATAGTTCTTAGGCTTCATCATCCAGCCTCTATATAGAGCTGATTCATGAGATTCAACTGCATTAATCTTACTTAGGGACTTGTCAGTATTGCCTTCCAATAACTCTTCAAGACTAATCAACATGACAGAAAACCCAAGTGATTTAGCAATGGAATATTCCTTCTCATAATCAAAGTCAACTGCATTTTTATTCATCGGATCTGAACAAAAAATAAGAAACATATAGATTCGACTCCCATATTGGATTTGATCTTGCACTTTCAGAAGTTTCAGCTAACGATATTTGCGAACTTCGCAAACACCTTAAATGTGTTACATATTCGTGAGTCGGATTAAACTATCCTGCCCGTGTAATTGAGAGAAGGCAACCAATCCACTTGGACCGGCTGCCTTTTCATGTTGTTATTAAGCTATAGTTCCCCGTTAGTTTAGTTGATATGATGATTAGTTCCAAACCTGCATGTATTTGTCCTTCATCTAATCTAGTGCGACCATGATTCCAAACTGACAGAAAGCAGAGATCCCAATAAAAATCGGAGGTAGTAGAAGAAATAACACACTATCGACGTGTTTTTTACAAAGCACATACAGTAGCGGATTTAGAATAGCTAAATTTATTATTAACATCCCTATAGCAGCCAATAGTGGACCTAATCCTTCAAGAAATCCATGAATATAGTACTCATGAAAATAATCATCATATACCTGGTACAACACAAATGGAAGAGCAATTGACACCATGCTTTGTATACTCACGATGATAGCTTTACTATAAGACATAACATCACACCTTTTCCACATAGAATCGAGTTTATGTATGGATTAAGTGTAACGATTGTTGGTAAATATTTATAGTCATATCTTTTTATAGTACCTCTCCTTCTGCAAAAAAACTAAGGCTACACCTTGGGTTCATCCTTCCAACTTCTCTAACCTCTACCCTGGCGAGCATAACTATGCTAAAACCGCGGTTGTAGTTCGTCACCCAAAGCAGATCCTCTTTGTACATAAAAATCGACTGCCTATGAACAAGTCGCTACCACTATTGGACTAACGTTTCCCGTTAGCTCAATAAACGGTAGCCATTTTAGTTAATTATCACTTAGAAGATTACCGTTCCTATCATAATATTTATATTTAAATTCAAGGGTATCATCTTTAGGCAAATCAATCCAAGTAACAGACTTTTGATTTACACTAAACTCTTGTTCAATAACTTGTTTATTTACCTCTAATTCCATTTTTGCAATATTATTTTCTTGATTTGTAACAATCACAAATTTTGAATTGCTGGATTCATCAAACGATATGTGAAAGTGAATTAAGAATGTAGAAAATGACTGACCTGCATGTTTTTCAATATTTCTCCATTCATAATTGCCTTTTGGGTTTTTAGAAAAATGAATATATGCTGGATTATTATTTGATAAGAAGACAACTACCCTTGCATCATTAAAATCTTTAATCTCCAAAATCTCAACTGATTCATTTTCATAACCCTCAATAGACTTAATCACTTTTAGTATGGATTCTTTATCATTTCCATAAAGTTTATTTGTACTATTTGAAAAATAAATAACAATCACTGCAATTAAAATGCTTGCGATTAAAACATATACTATTTTTTTCTTTGATATCTCCATATGCCGTTTCTCCCTCCTTCTAAGGTAACATTAAAACACTATTATTCCGCATAACTGCTTGTTAGCACAACAGGCCGCCGAGTTTATCACCGGCAGCCCGCAAGATCTTATTATGAAGCTATCGTTTCCGTTAGTGTAATAAAAAAAAGCAAACGTTTTTGTATGGTTAGCTAGTTCGATTAGCTCGGCTATTTTAACTTAAATCGTATGTAAACCAACCTGCAGAAATTATATCACTTTTGAGTTGTTTAAATTCCTCTTCTTCAACGAACTCAAACCTTGTAAAAGGTCTAGTGAAGAACTCTATAAAGTAAGGCCGCGCGCAAATATCTCTTTGTCCTATACATCTATCATTTAATCTAATACTTTCTAACTTTTCGTCATCTAAGCTTTCACTTCTTTTTCTGTAAAGAATCCAGTTCTCATTGCATTCCTTAAAGTTAACAAATTTATCAATTCCAGATTCATCAATGTAATTAAGACCATTAGACGTAATACCTTTAATAACCTTCATAAGTCCTCCTTTACGTCTAGTCTCCCAGAATTGCTTTTCATTTTCATAAAACGACTGGCGTTCAATGGTATTTTATTACTCTCGTACTGCGTTTAGCTTAAAGCGTCATACCAATTCTTGTTTGTTATGGCTGCCAACTAACCATTTCACTGCATCTAATAGGTCCTTCGCAATAAAATCTGGTGATGCTTGCTCATACCATTTATGATGGTATTTTTCCAAAGACTGCTTACCCCAGCCTGTCTCGACAAGGATTCTTTTGGCTCCTACTGCGGCAGCTGCAAGCATATCAGTTGAACCCACATCTCCAATAACAGCACAATGAGTCAGATCTAGTTCATGCTCAGCTGCAGCTTTTTGAAGCATTCCAGGTCGTGGTTTATGACACTCACAGCCTTCTTCAGGCTCATGGGGACATATATACGCTGCATCGAATCCATAACTATCAAATTCTTTTTGAAATTCTAATTCTGTCGCTAGTCCCTTGGATATGTTGTGTTGATTAGTAAGGGCAAATATTTTAATTCCATGGTCTTTTAATAACTGCAATGCTGCTAAAGATGAAGGGAATAACTCAAAGTCACGAGGATGAATGAAGTGACCGTTCCCACCTAATGTTCCATCACGATCGACAAAAACAGCTTGAATTTTCAATGAAATAGCCCCCTCATTGTGTAGTTAACAATTCTGGTAATTCTCTAAATGATTGGAAGTATCCTGCCCGTTAACGTAACGAAGCTGCCGATCGTGCCGGCAGCTTCGTCCATTGATGTTTATTCAACTATAGTTCTCCTTTTAATTGAATAGTGCCAATATCAATCAACCCACCTAGTCTCGACCTTGTCCTCTTCCATTGAATAGTAATAAACCAACAGTTTTGACGTGTCATTATCATCTTTAAAGATCGCTAAATCAGCACCAAGTTCACACGGTAAGTTCATACAAAGAGTTTCAATAGTTTGTTCAAATCTAATACCATTAACATTTTCAGTATCAGCACTGCTTAACTCAAGAACATACTGATAGCCCTCTAAAACACTATTACCATTGACTGTAGAAAGTGTAACATTTACTTGTAAATCGATATATTCCAGAACACCTAAGTTCACTTTATTTTCAATTTTAACCCAACCTCCCTGATATCCAGTACCTAATATATCTTGTAATTTTGATGCAATATCTTCAAGGTTAGAATCATATTTGAAATATATTATTTGTCTCATTTTTTATCCCCTATGATTTCGATTATTTTATTATATTACCATACTAATCTGACCGTTAGCTTAATCCCGATGCCTAAGTGTAAAAAAAAACAAACCGGCACTCCAACGGAGTCCCGGTCCTTACATCCACCTATCTAACCTTACTCAATCGCCCATCCCGAAAATACACAACCCGCTTCGCCTTCTGCGCAATCCCCAGGTCGTGCGTAATCAAGACGATCGTCCTGCCTTGTTCATTCAATCTCTTGAAAATGTCCAAAATTTCTATACCTGTCTTTGAATCCAGCGCACCCGTCGGCTCATCCGCCAGAATGATTGCCGGATCTCCGGCCAACGTCCG
>NZ_JCAUAS010000046.1:0-23687 GCF_059692075.1 Paenibacillus sp. J31P190
CCGGTATCTTGAGTTCTTTTATAACAGAAAGAGGTCTAATAGTACAATTGGTTATTTGTCGCCATTGCAATTTGAACAGTTGTACTACGAAAGTGCAGCTTAGCTAAGTGGCGTCCACTTTCTTGACAGAAGAGCATTTCCGCGCTTATTTGTTCTATAAGTCATTACATACTAGGCTTCACATTAGGAAAAACTAGGGGCTAAGCAGAAAGGAGTGAGCTCGCGCATGGAAGATAGAATAGCTCTGAGGGAAGAACGGCTAAACGCATTAAGCCACGGCTTGGGCGCGGCGCTAAGCGCCTTCGGTCTTTTTTTACTTTTACAACGTTCCGTTCTGTTCGAAGATCTTGCCTATATCGTTAGTAATGCGATTTATGGGGTATCTTTTTGCCTGCTATATCTCTCTTCGACCCTGCTGCATTGCTCTCGCTCGAAGAAGTGGGGCGAACGCTTTGAGATCATGGACCATGCAGCTATCTTTATTGCCATTGCAGGTTCCTATACGCCATTCCTACTGATTACCTTGCAAGGAACACTTGGGTACACGTTGCTGCTATTGATATGGGTTCTAGCTTTGGGAGGCGTCCGTTATGTTCCTTTGATCATTAGACGGTTTATGCCTTGGGGCCTTCTTATGTACTTGTTGATGGGTGGCTTCATGGTTTCATTAATTGGGCCATTAAGTGAATTTCTTCCCTTTATGGCTCTAGCTTGGTTAATGTCCGGAGTCGCTTTTTACTGCATGGGTGTGCCGTTTTTTCTTTGGCGAAGGTTAAGATATCATCATGCTATTTGGCATTTGTTTGTGCTCGCGGGAAGCAGCTGCCACTTTATTGCTGTGTATGCTTATGTGATGCCTGCCGTTTTGTAGGGGAAATACCTAGTGTCCGGCAGGCTGTCATTTGTATTGTTACCTGGATCTATAAGCTCGGACCGATACGGTTAATGCTGAATTCCTGATGGCCCAGTATCTCGGCCTTGGTCACTTCGCAAATTTCCTGCCAAATTTGTTCGCCTGCTTGCTCTAAATTTAAGGTTCCAGCGAGCATGCTGCTCACATCCACATCCATATTGTCTTCCATATTGGAGTAGGTGAATTTGTTTGCCGTAATTTTGATCACGGGGACAACAGCAGAGCCCGTTGGCGTTCCGCGACCCGTCGTGAAGCAGACAATGTGCACGCCGCCTGCAGCCATTCCGGAGACACATTCGATGTCATTTCCCGGAGAATCCATAAAGTATAAGCCATTGTTTAAGATTCATGTGTTTTCGGTAAATCTCCGCGACCGCGAATACCTTCAATGTTGTGAACATGAACATGCTCGCCAGCCCGAATACCTTGGGTAGCTTTACCAATGACATCCCCATATTTAACGACCTCGGCACCTTGTTTGATGAATGAGATGGCTACCTTGTGTCCGAATGGAATAGAGTCAATTAATGATAGCGTTTGCATACTTGGGCCCTTATAGAAATGAATAGATTCACCGCTCGGAATATCACGAAGCACGGTCGCAACATCGTCCTTTTCAATTCATGACAAGACCATCTGTCCCGTGAATGATGTCATGTGACATTAGAACCCTCCTCAGAGTATGCTTGCACTTAGAGTTTTTAAACATCAAGTTTCATTTCTAGTTTAAGGAAGTTGAATGGAATTGATTAGAGTTGAATAGAGACTTTTCTCACGCATGTTAGCACAAGACTAAGATAATGGGGCGACTGACTTCATAGCGGACTACCGTCTTCGCCGAACGTCAGAAGGCGGGAAACTCTTATATTTCTTGTATAGCTTCGTAAAATAGTTTGCGTTTCCGCAGCCAATTCGCTCAGCGATTTCGGTTACCGTCCATTCCGTTTCACGAAGTAAACGATCAGCTTCGTTGATTCTCAGCCAGTTCACATAATCGACGAAGGTACGTCCGGTAAGCTTTTTGAACGTTTTACAAAAATGGTAGGGGTTCAGGTTCACCATTCGTGCCGCCTGCTCAACCGACAATGGCTCGGCAATATGGGATTCAATATGCTGGATTAACGGCTTGAAAGACTCCGAATGACGGGCAGGAGCAGCTTTATCTATGAATTTCTCCGGCAAAAATTGCCGAGATAGCAGTGCGAAAAGCAGCTGAAAATTATGTTTGATGACGAGCTCATAAGCGGCATTTTTATTCTCGAATTCAGCTGTAGATTCACGGATAAGCCGACGATAAGGGGCAGCAAGTTCATCCTCGGCAAGTAATTTGGCAGGCATTGGAACTCGTCCGTCCAGAAACGGAAGGATAAACCGCTCATGCACGGGATCCGGATGCATCACTCGCAGTAAGGAGGCATTGAACACGACAGCAACATACTCCATTGCCTCATCTGCTGCGTTATAGCCAACATGCAAAGCTCCCGCAGGTACGAATAGCAGGTCGCCAGCGTTGGCCTCATAAGGACGGCTATCAATATGAAATATCGCTTTGCCAACCTGCATATCAATGATCTCGAAATGTTCATGCCAGTGAAGATAGAGTATGTTATCATCTTTTGCGGCCGTCTGCGGTCGGTTTCGGTAAAAGCGGATGGGATAGCTGCTATCCCAGAGCGGTGTCTTTTCCATTAAATCTTGGGGGTACGTCATGAGCTGCCTCACTTTCTTAAGTATCAAGATAAGACCTATTTGGAGCAAGATAGGATAGAGAATTTGCCGTTATTCCTAGTTATAATGATCGTATTCATTTATCTTATACCAATATAGGAGTGATATTCAATTATGAATAAGAAGCTTAGAGTGGGTACTTTAGTTGGTGGTGGAGATGCCGTTCGCGTCATCCCCCAAATTGCCAAGCACGGATTTGAATCCTACAGCTTAACCTTTTGGCAAACAACAGGGAATATCGATCTCAAAGAAACGGCAAAGCGGGTAGCTGACATTGTGGCAGAGCACGACGCCGTCATATCTACGATAGGTGTATTCGGAAATCCACTCACGGGAACAGGAGATAATAAGGATACACTCGCGAGCTGGGAGCGGCTTATTGATCATGCACATCTCTTTGGTACCGATATCGTAAACGGTTTCACCGGCCGTATTCCGGATCGTCCAATTGATGAGTCAATACCGAAGTTCAAGGAAGTGTTTGGTGAGCTTTCTCGGAGAGCCGCTGATCGCGGTGTTCGACTTGCTTTCGAGAATTGTGATATGGGCGGAACGTGGAAGACAGGGGATTGGAACATTGCACATAACCCAACTGCTTGGAATCTGATGTTTAATGCCGTACCGGCGGATAACCTTGGTCTGGAGTGGGAGCCCTGTCATCAGATGGTCAGTCTGATCGATCCGATTCCGCAGTTACGTAAATGGGTCGATAAAGTGTTCCACGTACACGGTAAAGATGCGACAATTGCATGGGATATTGTGCGGGAATATGGGATTCATGGGAGCCAAGAGTTCGTTTGGCACCGTACACCGGGCTTTGGGGACACGAATTGGTCCGATATTATTACGATTCTGCGTCAGGCAGGCTACCAAGGTACAATCGACATTGAAGGCTGGCATGATCCCGTCTACCGCGATGAGCTCGAGATGACGGGTCAGGTGCATGCTTTGAATTATTTAAAACGCTGCCGTGGCGGAGATTACATTCCAAACCCTGTGTAAAGGAATTGCTTTCAGTCCATCTTAGTTTTGTGCTAGCTCTGATTAAGATCGTCTATTTTTAGTCAGAGACATCTTTTCTATAATAAGGTCATTGTTACCGCATTCATTCAAAGCCAAGGAGGCTAACAGCCATGCAGGAAAACACACCTTTATTATTGACAGATGAGCAAATGAGAGAATTTATTACAAATGGATGTTTGTTACTCAAAACCGACTTTTCGAGCGAGTTTCACAGCAAACTTTTAGAACAATTAAACACGGTCTATGCGGAAGAAGGGAACCCCGGCAATAATTTACTACCCCGCATTCGTGAGCTGCAAAAAGTATTCGATCACCCTGTAGTGACAGGTGCTTTGATTAGCGTATTAGGGCCGAACTATATGATGCACGCACATAGACATGGGCATTTCAATGCATCAGCAACGGCTGGGGGCTGGCATAAGGACAGCTATTGGGGCTATGACAGAATGCGCAATCACCACCCCAATTGGGCAATGATTATGTATTTCCCACAGGATACGCCTGTGGAATTAGGACCAACAGGTGTGATGCCTGGCACGCAAAATTACCAGACTCGGACTTTTGAATCCAATGAACAAGCAGGGGAAGTTTTAGCAAGCGGCGAGGCGGGTACTTTTGCGTTGATCCATTATGATATCTGGCATCGTTCCACGCCGAATGTGTTAGGACAGCCGCGCTACATGCTGAAGTTTGAATTCATGCGTACAGAGCTGCCGAAAGCACCTAGCTGGAATAATCAAGAGGCAGCATGGAGGAAGCCGGCCAACTTACATTTGCCAATCGCCGAGCATGATTTGATGTGGGAAGAAACTTGGAATTGGCTATCTGGAAAAATAGGCAGTCTGTCAGGAACAGCTGCATCTGATCCGGATCAGATTAAGGAGTTAGCCGCTAAGTTGGATGGCTTTGAACCGCTAGCGATCAATGCGGCCTATGATCTGGCAAGAAGAGGGCAGCAGGGAGTGGACGCTTTACTCGAAGGCTTAAATAGCGAGAATAGCCAAGTATCGCGAATTTCCGCTTATGGATTATCAGTTTCAGGAAGCGAGGCAGTTAACGGGCTAATTGCAGCTTTGCATCATGAGAATATTAATATCGTTACACATGCGATATTTGCGCTTGGTGAATTAAGAGGGTTAGCGGCAGAAGCTGTTCCTACCTTCATAAAGCTGCTCGAACATCCAGCTGATCTTGTTCGCTGCGCCGTAGTAGATGCACTTGGATTCATGGACACACCAGTGAAAGACATTGTGTCAAGCTTAGGTAGATGCTTACAAGATGAGAACGCGCAAGTTCGCTTCATGGCAAGTTTATCCTTGTCCCGATTAGGATCTCAAGCGGAAGCAGCTGTGCCGCAGTTGGAAATCGCATTGGATGATGAGAATAGATATGTTCGTGCTCATGCTGCCGAATCTCTGCATTATATCGGCACGGAACGGGCTAAAAATACGCTCATTAAGTTTCTGCTAAATTCCCGCTGGTGCCCGACAACGACAAAGACTAATGCGTTCTACCCGTAAACGCGCAAAATAGATGGAGAAAGAGGGCAAATTAACTTTTGCCCTCTTTGTATTGTTTCCATATTTCATTGAATCACAGTTCGTTGTAATCGAGCATTTTCGGTTTCAAATCACGGAAAGAAGTTGGTGTAAAACCCGTTTGTTCTCGGAACATGCGGGAAAAATACGATAATTCCATTCCCAACGAATCAGCGATTTGTGAAACATTTAATTCCGTCATCATGAGTAAATCCTTGGCTTTTTCTGAGCGCAAATGGTTCATATATTGAATCGGTGAATAACCCGTAAATTGTTTAAAGGCATTAATAAAATAGTTAGGATGATAGTGCGCAATTTGGGATAATGTATCTACGGATACGTTGTCAGCAATATGCTGTTCCATATAGTGCAGCACACTATTCATTTTCTCGAAAGTAGGGGTAGAAGCCAGATTCAGCTTGACGGTTTCACTTTGTTCAATGAATTCGGCAATGAATTCACTTATAATCGCATTGACTCTAAAGGCGGAAGTTAATTCTTCACTTTTATTATAGGCTATCAGGTGTTCGAATTTATTTTGAAAAGCTTCTGGATCTTTGATCGTAATGAAAGCGGATGTTTGCAAAATCTGAAACAGATCCAAATCCCCGATTTTGGCCGTGAAATGACACCAGTATTTTCCGAAAGTATGATCGCTTATAGTTCCATAAGCTTGATTACTCCCCGCTGGAAGCAGATAAAGTTCGCCTGGTTTCGGATAATAGGTCTGATCCCCAACTTTTACAAAGCCTTCTCCTTCGATAATAAAATACAAGCGATTAAACGGACAAGCAGCGTTCTCATCGTTCCAGGATCTCAGTACCTTGGTGTAAGCAGCATAAGATAAATCAAGCTTCGCTTTAGCAATATATTTCTTCCAGAAGGTGAGCTGGCTAGGATTCATATCAATTCTCATGGGCTCATATTCCTTTCACGAAGAGTCGGCAAATGCCCTCAATAAATTGCTGTTTGGTATAGCCCAGAATTTCTCGATGATACAAGTACTGTTCTGGCGTTAGCGAGGCAAGTATGATGTTAACAGTCAAAGTGACATCAATCGGTCCAATCTCCTCTTGTTGAACGGCACGAGTTATCAAAGGAACGAGAAGGTTGTGAAGTCGAACATAAATAGGCTTTTTGTGTAAATAGAAGCTATGTTTGTCGGTATATGTGGTGTTGATGACGGACAGTAAAGAAGCTTTACCGTCCACAAAATCAATAATTCGAACGATCGTGTCCGACAATTGGTTCATAGCTGTTACCTCGGGACCGGGATCAGCAATACTAGCTTCCAGAGAAGCAATAAATTGGGATGTTGTTGAACGAAGCAGATCGCTGCAAACCTCGCCAATATGGGCGTAACGGCGATAAAGAATACCTTGACCCACGCCCGACTCTTTGGCAATCTGGTGCATGGTAACGGATTCAATTTGATTGGTTTCAAATAGGCTTTTGGCAGACGTAAGAATACGCCGTCGATACTCTGAATCACGTTCTTCGCGTCGACCGCAAGGTGGAATGGCTTTCATATCTTGGCTATATAATGAATTCTCATTGGTATCTGGATGTTTCACACGTGCTCCTCCTATAAGAACAATCTTAACAAAAGAAATAATTGACAATCCGGACAATTGTCCGTAATATGATGTTGCGGACAATTGTCCGTTACTATTGTAGCACGATGGAGTAGATATTGTGAAGGAGGAACACAACATGAGTAAACCAATAACATCTGGTGAAGCGGAGCCGGAGTTTAAGATTACGAGTATTCTGGTACCGCTCATCGCCATCATATCGGGTATTTTTATGGTTATCCTCGATACGACTGCGATGAATGTGGCATTGTCGAAGCTGGTCATCGATTTTAAAACAGATTTACCAACCATTCAGTGGACCGTAACAGGCTATATGCTGGCGACAGCGGCAGTCATTCCATTAGCGGGATGGTTATCAGACCGATTTGGGGCGAAGAATGTATTCCTCACCTCTGTCGTTCTTTTCACCGTTGCATCGGTCTTATGTGCTACACCGAACAACGCAGAGTGGTTGATTGTTTTCCGTATCCTTCAAGGTTTAGGCGGCGGATTTGTTATGCCTGTTGCTATGGCATACGTATTCCGGCTAAGTCCACCGAACAAAATTGGTCAAGTGATGGGGATGTTGGGTGTACCCATTTTGCTAGCGCCTGCGATTGGGCCAATCCTATCCGGATGGCTGGTTGAGTACCATTCCTGGCATTGGATTTTCTTAATTAATCTTCCCGTCGGTATTTTCAGCTTTATCTTTGGACTGTGGAAGCTGCCGGCTGTTGCACGTAAGAAGGTAGCTGGTTTTGATTTACCGGGTATGATTCTAGGGCCTATTGCCTTTGCATCCTTATCGTATGGGATCACACAAGGTGCTGAAAGCTGGACTTCCGATAAAACATTGTGGGGCATCATCATTGGAGCTGTCGCCTTGATCGCCTTTATCATTATTGAACTTAAATCCAAGCTCCCTCTGCTCGAGTTAAGAGTGTTTCGATCAGTGGATTTTTCCTTCAGTATTTTCGTACAGTGGGTACTGCAATTCTGCTTGTTCGGGGCCATTTTCCTGCTTCCGCAATTTCTTCAGCAAGCCCGCGGATACGGTGCGTTCGATACAGGGATGACGTTATTCCCGCAAGCGTTAGCTTCGGCCGTTATGATGCCGATTGGCGGTTACTTGTTTGATAAAATCGGTGTTCGCTGGTTAGTTGTCGCTGGGCTCAGTCTTGTTTCCGGCGCGATCTTTCAATATTCGCATGTCAATCTAACGACAGAAGGACATGACTTAATTTTACCGCTTATTATGGCTGGTTCAGGTATGGGACTCATGATGATGCCGCTTAATTCACATCTGATTAAGAAAGCTCCTCATGATTTGGTAAGTCGAGTTACTTCTTTAACTAGTGCCATGCAGCAAGTTATCAATTCTTTTGCAGTTGCTACCCTGGTGACCATTCTCTCCTCGCGCGTGAACTCATCCATAGCTGCAAAAAACATTCCAATAAACAGTCCTGCTGATATGCAAAAGGCTATGCTTGCTGTAGCGCCAGAAGCTTTCGGCCAGACTTTCCACGTGATGCTGATTATTGCGATCTGTGGGATATTCTTAGGTTTGTTCCTTCGCCGTGATAAGACACAGCCTAATGAGGCTGTAAAACAAGAAGTCGTGTTAGAAGGACTACACTAGAAACGAACAATTGTACAAGAAAGCTTGCCGATTAATCGGTAGGCTTTTTTTGTTATTACGATTCTACATAGAAGTTGTTTATTTATGGAATTATAACTAATAGCGCAAAACATCATATTAGGGGGCAATACAATGAGTCAAGATGAGCATCATATTCAACTAACTTCTGGTGATATCGCGCCTTTATGGGGAGGATATTTAAGTGACAGTATGGTCAATTGTGTTCTTAAACATTTCTTGCATACTGTTGAGGATGGTGAAGTAAAACCAATCATTGAATTTGCTCTTGGATTGACAACAGAACATATGGAATTTGCTAATAAGTTATTTAAAGACGAACAGTTTCCTATCCCTCATGCCTTTACAGAGAAGGATGTCAACCTAAAAGCGACAAGACTATTTTCAGATGGTTTTATGCTGCTCTATCTCAGACATATGGGCATTGCTGGCACTGTTACTTATGGAATGGCATTATCAAGCAGTTCGAGACAGGATATTCGTGCATTCTTTCTACATAATCTGAAAACTACGGCTGAGCTCCTGGAGAAATCTACGGCTATATTGCAATCTAAAGGAATTCTCACTAGGAGTCCTTATATACCGTATCCCAATTCCGTTGAATACGTGCACAAAGAAAGCTGGTTAAATGGACTGCTAGGCGATCGTAGACCCTTAAATGCAGTGGAGATCGCGAATCTTTATTTGAATATTATGAAAAACAGCATAGGTCAAGCATTGATGTTAGGGTTTTCTCAAGTGGCTCAAACTAAAGAAGTCATTGCATATATCATGCGCGGAAGAGATATCTCCTCGAAGCATGTCGAAGTATTCAGCGCGTTGTTACGCGATGACCAGTTGCCGGCACCTATGACGTGGGAAACAGAAATTTCGAATTCGAAGGTGTCCCCATTTTCCGATAAGCTATTGCTCTACCATACGGTCTTTCTTTCAGCGGTAGGAATGGGAAACTATGGAGCTTCTCTTGCAGCAAGTATGAGGAGGGATTTAACAACTGCATATCTTCGGCTTACCGGTGAAATTGGAACCTATGCAGACGATGGCGCAGAACTCATGATAAAGAATGATTGGATGGAAAAAATGCCTGGTGCGATCGAACGTAACGCTCTACTATCTACGTGAAGGAAATCGCATTCGTGTTACGCGGCTCTAATTTTCTTCAATAAAAGACCATCCAATGTGCGTAGTGCGCACTGGATGGTCTTTGGTTTGTCGGGATAGTACGGCTATATGTTTTTACTCTTCTTGGTGCTCGTTTTTTTCTTGGCAGGAATCTTCTCTGGCATCGCTGCGACCCATTGTAAGGATTGCTCGATCCACGCCGTAATTGTATCAGGCGTTTCCCGCCACTGTTCTGGTAAGGTGACATATTCCTTCATCGGTTTGCCTGGCATGGGGGAAAATAACGATGCTCCTTCTTGCTCGACAAGACGAGCACGCGCGTCTTCCGGTAGGCGGATAAAGATTTGCTGTCCGTAAAGTCCGACGAACATGTTGCCGTTAATAAAACCGGCCAGATTACCGAACATGGGACGAATATGAATATGAGGATCACCGGGCATAATGTCAGCGAAAAATTGTTTCATCTCCTCATCAGGACGAGGCATGGACATAAAGAAAACTTCCTTTCAAATCAGTCATTCTTGACACTCGTATTTTAGCAACCACTTATGTAAGTGTCAACTTAAATAGTTTTATTAGTTAAGTTGACGCTTAATTAAGTATGTGCTAAATTAACGTCATGATCGAAAAAGTGATCCAAGCCATAGTAGAGCCAAGACGCAGAGATATATTATATCTCGTACGTGATGGAGAGCTTACATCTAGCTCCATCGCGTCCCATTTTGACATTTCGGCTCCAGCAGTATCACAACATCTTAAGGTTCTTGAGGAATCCGGACTACTTGTGGTTCGGAGAGAGGGAACCAAGCGGTATTATCGTATGAGGAGGGAAGGTTTTGCTGATCTGAAAGCGTACATTGACCGTTTCTGGGATGATAGTCTACTGCTATTGAAGGAAGCCGCAGAAGAAGAAGAGAGGAGACAGCGTAACCGTGAATCAAACGAATCAGACCAGTGATACGATTAGGAAAGAGATGTTCATCGATTGCCGTCCGGAGATCTTATTCTCCTTTTTTACCGACCCTGAGAAGATGGTTCGTTGGATGGGCAGACATATTCTGTTGGAGCCAAGCATCGGAGGGAAATATCGGATCGATGTTAATGGATCGGATATTGCGATGGGGGAGTATAAAGAAATTATTCCTAACGAGAAAATAATTATGACGTGGGGCTGGGAGAAGTCCAAGGTGGTTCCACCTGGATCAAGCACGCTCGAATTTAAATTCACAGCTAAAGACAAAGGTACTGTTCTGCTATTAACTCACTACGATTTGCCGGTCGAAGAAGTCGCCGGCCATACAGAGGGCTGGATGCATTATACAACTAGACTCCAAACGTTGGCTGAGGGTGGAGATCCTGGTGTAGATCCTTGGTCGGTTAAGGCCATGCATTAAATAATACGTTTTATAAAAAAAGCTTATGGGGAGATGGAAGTCAATGACGACATTATCTTGCGATTGTGGGTTCAAGGTAGAAGAGGAAAACCGTTACGAAGTTGAAGCGAAGATGTGGCATCATGCGATTCACGATCATGCTGATATGTTGAAAAGCATGTCTGTAGAGCAGCTTACACAATGGTTAATGGGAAAAGATAAGCAATTAGGCGATTCTTCAGCTATTCATCAGGAGGTTGTGTTCGCAGCAAGTCCGAACCGCATCTATGAAGCGCTGACTGATGCCGCCCAGTTTAGCAAAGTCTCAGGTGGAGCACCTACAGAAATAACTCCGGAGGCTGGCGGTTCCTTCTCCTGCTTCGGAGGGATGATCGTAGGGAAAAATATTGAGCTTGAGCCAAACAAGCGGATCGTACAAGCATGGCGTGTCGCGAATTGGGAAGAAGGCGTATATTCCTTGGTGAAGTTCGAATTGGAAGGGCAAGGCGCGGAAACCCGCCTAATCTTTAGCCATACAGGCTTTCCTGAAGGACAAGAAGCTCACTTGGCTCCCGGCTGGCATACAAACTATTGGGAACCGCTCAAGAAGCACCTAGCCTAGCATAATAAGGGGTTGTCCTCAAGATCTACTTTTGGGACAGCCCCTTTTATTTGATCTCCTCGCTTCCAAAGGGCATGAGTATGAACGAGAATTACATGTTAGATGCAGACGCTCTCTTCCTAGTGAAGAACCACACACAAAACATTCGGCTTAATAAGAATGTAATCATTAGAGAGAGCACTGTATAGAACCAGCTCCAGTGAACATAACGGACGAGATTCGTATAATGTTCCAGGATGACTTCCGTAATCGTGAGCGGCATGCAGAAAATCATGTAATAACTAAACTGCACCCAGCGGCTCCGACCGCTGGGATAATAGCAGTTAAACACCATGCAGATGATCGGAAAAGCAAAGTACTCGTAAGTCATGCTGGTTCGGCTCACATCAGGCAGCTCTACCACAGGATAAGCCACTAAATTGTACTCTACAACTATCAGGCCAAGCGGACAAGCAAGTATTTGCTTGAATAGGAAGGACACAACCGCAAGCCGGATTTTGCGACGGGGGATGGTGAAGATGAGACCAAATGATAGCAGCCACACGGCTGTTAGCACCCATCTATCCATGCTCATGATTTACCTCCCGTAATTCAGTTTCAAATGATTCTGTTTCTCCATTTCGATAAAACCAGCGAACGATCACATTCGTTAATACCAGTAAGAAAATAAAGAACATGCTGCCCATGAACCAGTCGAGGAACTTGTAATCTAACAATTGTGTGTACTGAGTTATCCTATCATTTAACCAGGCAAGAGCTGCGCACCATAACAGCAGATAGAGGGTTCTTATCACTTGCGAGCGCCGCGGCTCAAGGAGAATGTAGATACTAATTAATATTGGATAGAGTAAATACGTGATCGTAAATCCGATATCTGTCGCTCTCGGGAACTCACGAACTGGGAAAGAAATGATCCTCAGCTTGACTTGCAGAATTACTGAAAACCAAACGATAGTCTGGGAAGTAAAAAGAGCGAGAATAAATCGACGAACATCTGATCGTCGAACGAATATAACGATCATTGCAAGCCCCAAGATCCATACAAGGATCATCATTTTTCTTTCTAGAATCATACTGACAAATCCACCCTCATCTGCATACCGTTTACCAAACAAAGATAGTATGCCTTCCGTGAGAACCGACAATACTACCTCCCAATTGGCGCATTATTTGCCAGATATCAAGTGAATAAATGTATATTATCTCAAATGGGGCGCACGATGTGAGTGATTAAAGGAATAAGGCGATGAAATGAAAAAACCTCCTCATGTTTGAGGAGGTTTTTCGTTCTTCAATCACCACTCCTTGCGAAGTGCAAACAAATCTCTCAATTCGTCGTTTGAGAGTTCCGTAATCCAGCCTTCGGAGGTAGAGATCACGTTCTCGCTTAGACTCATCTTGCTCTCAAGCATCTCGTCGATTCGTTCCTCCAATGTGCCCAGGGAAATGAACTTATGTACTTGTACATTGCGTGTTTGTCCCATCCGATAGGCGCGATCCGTGGCCTGGTTTTCAACGGCAGGATTCCACCAACGGTCGAAGTGGAAAACATGGTTCGCTGCGGTCAAATTGAGTCCGACTCCGCCGGCTTTCAGCGACAGAACGAAGATACCCGGCCCTGATCCATCTGCGGCTTGGAATGTATCAATCATCTTATCGCGCTCTGACTTTGGCGTGCTTCCGTTCAGATACAATACCGGTTCGTTGCGATGTGCCCGCAGCACGTCAGCCAATATTCGCCCCATGCCTACATACTGGGTGAAGATCAGGCAGGAGTCGCCCTCGTCCCGAAGTTCATCGACCATGGCAACCAGCCGTTCAAGCTTCGCGGATCGCATGACAAAGGCTTCGCGGTTCTCTTCGGCAAGCAGAGTTTCCTCCGATAGACTAGCTTCCTTCGTTAGCAGATTAGGGTGGTCGCATAGCTGCTTTAGCTGCGTTAAGGCTGCTAGGATCGCTCCTTTGCGTTCCATGCCTTCCAGCTTTTGCATACGTTCCATGAGATCCTTGACGGATCGTTCATAGAGTGCTCCTTGCTCGGCTGTTAGATTGATATAAACTTTCATTTCAAGCTTATCGGGCAAATCGAGCTGGATCGCCGGATCTTTCTTTTTGCGGCGCAGCATGAAAGGTTTGACGAGTTTCTGCAGCTGTGCCGTTCGCTCCTCGTCGTGGTGCTTCTCTATCGGGTTCGCAAAACGATGCTGAAACCCGCGTTGGTTCCCGAGATATCCCGGATTAAGAAAGTCGTAGATCGACCACAGCTCGGACAATCGATTCTCAATAGGTGTTCCTGTCAATGCAATGCGGTGCCGAGCTTTGAGCGTACGGATCGCTGCGGATTGTTTATTGTGGGCATTCTTGATATTCTGGGCTTCATCTAAGCAAAGGGAACTCCACGTGGTTTCCTGCAGTATCTCTTGATCCATCAAAGCTGTCGTATAAGAGGTAAGGACAATATCGGTGTGTTTCAAAACCTGAGAAAGTGCTTCGCCGCTTAAACGTCCCTTCCCGTAATGAAGAAAAACCTTTAAATCCGGAGCAAAGCGGACTAGCTCTTTCTGCCAGTTGCCAAGCACGGAGGTGGGGCAGATGAGCAGGGCAGGGTGCTCCGACTCTGCTTTATGATGCAGTAAATACGTGATGAATTGAACCGTTTTTCCGAGTCCCATATCATCGGCTAAGCAGGCCCCCAGCCCGAACTTCCTAAGGAAGCTCAGCCAAGTGAAGCCCTCGTGTTGATACTTGCGAAGCTCAGCGCGCAAGCCTTCAGGTACAGCAATTTCCTTTAATTCCGAAGGCTGCCCGAGCTGACGCAGCAGCGCCAAGAGGTGAGCATTCAGCTCGACTTCGAGCTTCAGCCGTTCTTCATTTTCCGCTTCTTCCTCCGCTGTAAGACTTTCCTTTTGGGTTCTTTCCTTTTCCGACTCACTTAGGAGGTGAAGCTGAAAGATATCCTGCAGGGACAAACCTTCTTGGGGATTCACGCTTTCCATGAGCCTTCGAATTTGCCCCAATAAAGAAGGATCCAAGATTACCCATTGTCCACGGAAGCGGATAAGCCGTTCATTGCGGCTAAGCAGACCAGCAAATTCAGCTTCGCTCAGGTCGGAATCGCCAATGGCAATCCGCCAATCGAAGTTTACTAGCGAGTTCAGTCCGAATAGCGACTCTCCTTTGCCGCCAGCTTCTGAGGAAACCTTTGCGCGCAGCCGAGGCTTCCGTTTCGAGGCGGCTTCCCACCAACCGGGGAGCATGACATTCCAGCCATCTTCCAACAAAAGACGGCTGTCCGTTGTCAGAAACGACCAAGCCGCTCCGTCGCTTAATGGTTCTGTAAATAGCTCGCCGCCGCTATTCTGCACAGGCAATGCTTCCGTTAATCTTGCAGCCCAGCCAGGAGAACGCTCCTGGATATACGGGCTCCAATCACTAGCCCACGTGCCTGAAGCACGTCCGTCAGCATTAAGGCGAATTGGCGTCAACAAAGAGCCTTCACTTTTATCTTGCAGTACCAAGCGGAGACGCCAAGTGTCATCGTTCTCGTCCGGTTCCAGCAGCTGCAGAGCAGGGCGGAAGGGAGCGGTGTCCGGTCTCCAGCCCAGAGAGGCAAGCCATTCTTCGTCCGTGAACGCATCAGCCGAGCTAGGCACAGATTTCTGTGCACGGAAAAGAGCTGGATAATCCCGCCGAAGATCGGAAAGGGCAGCTTCATTGGGATAGTGCTCAGCCGAAACCACAGAGGAGAAGGCGGCGCGCAAGCCAGACATTCCCTCACCTAAGCCATCTATGCTTGTTAGTGCATTCCAATCAAGTTGTTTCAGTGACTCCGTCTCGACATCCCAAGTCCAAGCCAACTTCCCATTTCGAAATGCACTATAACTGGGTATGTAATGACCTGCTTTAGCTTCTCGGTATAGAACCGGCGCCACTTCTAGCAGTCCCTTTGTGGTTTCGTTTCCCCCTTCCCACCGAAGAACATCCATGAAATAGGGTTCTGCGAAGAAAGGGAGCACCATCTCCACAGGGAGGATCGTAAGTGTCAACTCTCCCGCTAGCTGTTGGTCCAGAAGCGTCCCATAGTAAGATGGCTCGTGCCATGCGAACAGCAGCTTTCGAAATTTATCTCCGGGCACATCGCGTCCGTCCTGCAGCCCCCAGAGTAAGGCATCTCCACTGTCCGTTAAGGTCACGTTCAATGTCATATCATGCAATTTTGTGCTCATCCGAGTAGCTTTCCTTTCCTAAGTTCCTCTTGCAGCGCCCTCAGCCTGCTGTGTCGTTCCACGAAACCAGAAAAGAAATGTTCCCATCGCTCGGTTTGTTTCATTTTCTTGTACACTTTATCGAGCCGCTTGAGGAGCCTGACAGCTAATTTGTAATCATGCCGATTTTTCAAACTGACATAGTGATCTACCGCTTGATGGTAATAGGGTAGAAGGAGTTTTGGTGTATCCTTCTCAATCGGCTGCAGGACATTGACGCGATGATAAAGAGGGTCATGCCCCTGAAGGATCTGCATTTCCAACCAAGGCTTCCATTTTCTTTGTTCGTACAGCATTTCCTCAATAATCCGGAAAGAATAAGGCAATAGCTCTTCTAGAGCGCTCCACATGTGTTCTTCCGCTTGAGGAAGATGAACGATGGCCTTTGTCCAGAAATCGGCATAAACCTCAAGTTCTTTGGTCCGTTTCCGATTGAAAAAAGAGACTGATCTTCTCAACCAATTCACTAACTCTTCCCAGTTCTGGGCGTCATATAGATAGTCTAGGAAAGGAATAAATAGTTTGGCAGGGGCCTCTTTGAAAATACCATTCGTTTCTAAAGCCTCCCAGGCTTCTTTACTCTTGGATTGCTGCAAGTACAAGAAAGCCTTTGCGGCTGAGAGAGAAGGTGAGGGACTGTCCATTGTCATCGTCTCAAGAGCTTCTATTTCCTTAGTTACATATTGACTTGCCTCAGGACTCGGGGCAACCCAATGTTTCCAAAGCACGGTATAGACGCCATAATCTTGATAATTATGACCCGATTCTTCGGACATCTGCTGTCTGATATAATTTAACGTCTGCTCAAGGCGCTCTCCGGAGACCGAGAAGTTGAGAAGGGGAGAATGTTGCTTCAGCCAAGTATGAATCTCATCGTAAACCCGGTAAAGGGTGGAAGAAGTATAGTAACTTACGCCACCTTGTGCGTTCTGCTCTTTTATTTTTCTTAGGATAAATAATTCCTGATGCATCTCAAAAAAAATCTGATCGATATCAGAAAAAGGAATAGTGGTCTTCTTGATGTTTTGCAATTGCTGCCGCAGCATATCCACATAATTGCCCAAATCATATGTCGCCTTAATGGGCAATGTATAATGATTCAGGAACTTTTGCCAGCCAGATACATCCATTTTGGGCAATTGGGTAAGCGTAGACTCCAGGGAGGTAATTGAAGTAGCCCGCTTGAGATGCATTTTGGCATTCATTATTTGGGAAGCGGGATAACCCAGACGATCCCCAAGCTCCATCCAAACGGCTGCCATATGCTTGCAAGAGGCTGGTACTGAACAACTACATTGACTTGAGCGGGGCTTGTCTAAGTTCAGAGTGACTCGGTAGTCTCCTGATTCTTCCTCTTCCACCCGTGCCTGAACGACTCGAGTCTCAGAAATGATCAGGGAAGCTACACGCTGTTGTTTAAAGTAAGTAAACCCTCGACTAAGGGTAACGTCATTATAAGTTTCGGCTACGTGCTCCAGCAGCTTCAACCACTCTTCATCGTTTAAAACGGGAGAACTCATAGAATAGCTCCTTTTTTTCCACTTTCGATAATCAAAATCATCTATTAGTATAAATAGTGAAGCTGATAAAGTAAATTTGTGAAATATGTTCAAATCATATAACAAATGAGAAGGATACACCAGTTAGAGAGGCTATTTTGGTAGGAAGGATGATTCTATTTGAAGACTCGGATAAAGTATTGTGTAGCCATAATAATTTCCGTCGTTTTAGGCTTAAGCTCAAGAACGTTCTCCAGTCTAATTCCATTATTTATTGCTAAACATGCGGGGGATGTGCTTTGGGCTAGTATGGTCTATTTTGGTTTTCGATTTATTTTCGTAAAGAGAAGTTTAATATGGGCAGTAGGGATCAGTGTTATATTTAGTTTTGCTATTGAATGTAGTCAGTTATATCAAGCAGAATGGATAGTCGAAATAAGAAATACGGTCATTGGATCCCTCGTACTAGGAAGAGGATATTTAACGGTTGATTTGTTTAGATATGTCATTGGTATTACAATTGCTTTTTGGATGGACAAGTATTGGCTGCAGTTCGAAAAGCGTATTTAGCCATGCCATTTACACACGAATGGACGATTTTCGCATCCAACTTATGAGTACAATCAAGAGAGGATAAACAACACCTATTAGGAGAGCGAGGGGAATAAACGTTAAAGTATCCCATTCATCTTCATAGGCTGTATTTGGATAAACAACAAGAGATAAGACCGTAATAATCAGTCCAAATGGAAAACAAAGTATTTTGTAATCACGAAAATGGAACACATGCGCAATGCCTTTTATCGCTGTGTAAAAAAATATAGATAGTTTGAAATAAATCGAAACGAGCCATAAAAATGCCACGATTACTTCTATTCGTTGTAAAAAATTTCCTATATTTATTCTTTGCGCCAGGGCGTAACTAGGATACACTTGCATAGCGGTATTATCTGCTCCTAATACAAGAATACTTGAGACAATGATTAGAAGAAGTATAATGCCACTTATGATTACGCCTATTAAATAAGCTTTCTTAGCCTTTTGTATACTAGTAACTTGATGAATGATGGTACCAATCGTAATAAATAAAGACATATAAGAATAACTAGTGATTCTTATGGCAGATCGAATGACCGGAAGGGTGTTTGTTTCCCCAATCGGTAAAAGATTGTTAAGTTCCATATTAGGGATACTAGTGACCATGAACAAGATAAATAATAGCACGATCCAAGGGAAGAAGATCTCTGCCGTTCTTAGCATGACGACCATCCCTAGCTTTGCTCCAAATATGACAGTTAGCATGAATATGATGTGTATAGATTGAATGGGCGTTTCCGGCATGATTTGAGTAATCATAAAATGACCTACATAAAAAACAACTTGTGAACTCATAACGAGCACTACTAGTGCAAGACTTAACGTTATGAACTTCCCCAACCACTTGCCAAAAACTTTATCATTAATTTCGAAAATAGAACACTGCGGGAATTTCTTGGAAATAAATACATAAAGCCAAACGAGAACGACACCCATAGCAATGCTAAGCCATTGTGGCATCCATGCATCCTGCTTCGTATCTGCCGCAACAGATGCCGGAATAACCAAGATAGCCGTTCCAAAGGCACATAGGATGACGATAATCATTAATTGTCGCGGGGAAATTTGATCTGTATGCATATATACACGTCCCTTATTTACCTCATTTATGCTTTTTTCTTCGCATGTAGCTAAGACCGATCAATAAGAGTGGATACATGAATCCAAAACAAAACGTGAGCGGAACCCATGTCAATATATCCCATTGGTGTGTATAAGCCACATTTGGATATACCACTAACGAAAGCACTGTGACAATAAACCCAATTGGAGTCGAAAGAGATTTGTAATTCTGGAGCTGAAATAATGAGGCAATTCCTTTAAGCGCTACGTGAAAATATAGTGTCAATTTAAAATAAATGGAAATAAACCACAAGAATGCAACAGTGACCTCGATACGCTGTAAAAAATTCCCTACACTTATTTTCTTTGCTAATGCATAGGTGGCATATACTTGTCTTGACGACTGGTCGGGTCCCATGACCAAGATGCTAAGAAAAGCTACAATAATCATAATAATTCCGCTCGTTATCCCCCCATAGAGGAATGATTTAGTTAAACTTTTAGGGAATTTTATATCGCTTGCTATCAAGCAAAGCGTAAAAATGATAGGAAAATAAGAATAAACGAGCATAAATATGGATGCCCGTGAAATAGACATTATACTTGCTTCACCTATGGGCAAAAGGTTCTTTATTTGAGCCTGCGGCGATACAAAGATCACCAATAGAAAAAATAACAGAAGAATCCACGGGAAAAAAATTTCCGCGGTTCTCCCTAATACAACTACGCCAAGCTTTGCGCCTATAATTACAAAAGTAATCATAAGAATATTTATGGCTTGTATAGGTGTCGTTGGCATAATTTGAGTAGTCATGAAGGTGCCAATATAGTATAGGACCTGTGCGCTGAGCACAACTGCGATAAAGACTAACAATAGTGTTACAGCTTTGCCTAACCATTTCCCTAATACAATGTCATTCATTTCGAATAACGTACAATCGGGATACATCTTCGCTAACTTCACATACATCCATAAGAAAAGCAAACCAATGCCTACGCCCATTACACCTGAGATCCAGGCATCCTGCTTAGTTTCTGCGGCCAACATCGACGGGACTACAAGAATGGTCGTTCCCACCGAAAATAAAATAATCAGGATCATGAGTTGACGAGCCGATAATATGTTCTCGTTATTCATGACATGCCTCCCCAAGCAGGATAAATGCTTACAATTTTATCAAACCGAGTTGCAGTAAAATTTTGGTTAATGGCACCATTAGAAACGTAATCCAGTCGGCTGGATTAGGTATTTGTTTGGCCATTCCTTTCAGAGTCGCCAACACATTACCAAGCAACATGAGTATGCAGTAGATCCAAACCTCCTTCCTGCATCCTTGTTTCCATAAACGCGGAATTTCATAGCACGCAATGAGAATAGATAACGCAAGTACACATAGGCCGATTAACATAACGATTACTCCTTCATATCGTTAACCACAGAATCACCCAGCGTACCGGTACCTCTAATTTTGGCATCGATATTCAGATGGGGTTCCAATTGCTTGAAATGTTCTTCCCAATTGTCCTTCACTTTGTTCCAATATTTCGGGTTAGCGCGATGAACTGCCTCACCAAAACCAAATATATCTGCACCTAGTTTTTGTGTCTTCTTAATTGTATTCTCCATATTAGCCAAAGCAAATTTAACATATTGTTTATCTAAGTAATCGATCGTTTCGACTTTGAATAGATCGATTTTACATTCCACATCGGAAACATTTCCCTCTGCTCTAGTTTCAATAAATATCTCTGGTTTATCGTTTTTTACAACTGCGTAAATCTTGCTTTTGATACGAGCTACATCAATACCGATGTTTCCTCCTTCGGGACAATTCAGATGTATGGCAGACCGCTTTGATTGATTGGTAATAACGGAATAAGCACGAGACTCATATTCGTTAAGCCAACCAACAAGTTTATCTCTCTTGATAATCGCATTACCAGAGTATTTCAATCGTACAGGAGGCCCAGTGTAATCTATGTTTTTGTTGCTGGTGCCTGCCTTTTGATCTCCAATAATCTGAATTCCTGATATGACCGTACTCTTCCCTGGGGTTACTATAGCATTCGATAATTGATCTAGTTGAATCGTTACTGCAGCTGTCCATTCTTTCTTAGCTGCTTCGAGGGAGTTAAAGATGTAATTGGCTGGAACCTTTTCCAATGGGGTCATCACACTTAATAATTCCTTAGCTGTGCCTTCTCTCGCTACGACCACGTTGAAATCAGAGCGAAATTCGTTCCCTCTCATTAAATAATCCATCGAATTGACAATCCCTTTCTTGGCTAATTCCTCGGAAATCACAAGAATGCGGATATGAGCGAAATAGATCTTTCTCGAAATCGATGAAGTCAATCGTTTCACAGCTTCACTTAGTGTATCGCCTTTGGAAGAATACACGATAACGGGGATTTCATGCTCTCCCTTCGCCTTCGTCACACTGCCTGGATTAACAATTTGAACGGTTAACTCAAACTGTTCACCCGAAATATCAATGCCAACTCCCTCTGCTATGGCAATATCATTAAGCTCCTTGCGGCTCCAACAGCCGCTTAACAGTAAGACTATGGTAAGTAAGCAAGCTGTTAGTCGAATAAATGATTTCACATCTGCCTCTTTCCTCCTTCTAAGGTTTGAAGGGCTTTCTATTCGCTTTCTTGACTACGTTACTCGCATTAACGATACGAACTCGTGAAAATAACGATTGAAAAGGAAATCGAAACAAGGCATCCTTTTGTTTGTTCAATTCAAGTGGAGCAAAAGGGCTTAAATAGGGCACACCGAATGATTGCAAACTATTCAAATGCAGAATAAGTCCTAGTAAACCTGCCAGTATGCCGAAAAATCCAAATGAAGCAGCCAGAGCCATCAGAGGAAATCGCAGGATGCGAATGGCATTTGATAAGTCGTAAGAAGGGGAAACAAAGCTGGAAATCGCCGTAATGGAAACAACGATAACCATAGCTGCCGAAACAATTCCGGCTTCGACTGCTGCTTGTCCAATGACTAGCGTTCCAACAAACGATAAGGCAGAACCTATGCTTCGCGGCATGCGTAGGGCTGCTTCCCGTAAAACTTCAAATGTAATCTCCATCAATAAGGCTTCGATGAATGCTGGAAATGGAATACCCTCTCTTTGTGCAGCGAGGCTAATGAGCAGTTGAGTCGGCAGCATTTCTTGATGGAACGTTGTTATGGCCACATAAAAAGATGGGGCTAATAGGGCAATGAGAAATCCAGCATAACGAAGCATCCTTACTAATGTGCTAATATCTACCCGATGATAATAGTCCTCGGAAGCTTTGAGGAAAGTTTCAAATAAAGCAGGAGCAATCAGCACGAAGGGGGTCCCATCAACAAGAATGGCAATTTTACCGTGAATCAATTCAAGCGCGACGACATCTGGACGTTCTGAGTTATATACGGTTGGAAAAGGAGTTATCACTTCATCCTGAATGAGTTCCTCAATATTACTGCTCTCGAAAATTCCGTCAATGTCAATCTGAGTCAATCGATTACGGGCCTCGAGAATTAGTGAATCTAGAGCAATCCCTTTCACATACATAAGAACAACGTCAGTTTGGGTCACTTGGCCTACCTGGAAGGTTTCCATCCATAAATTCGGATCTTTGATCTTTCTTCGAATCAAGGCGGTATTCGTTCGAATGGATTCAGAGAAAGCTTCCCGCGGCCCGCGCACGACGGTTTCTACATTCGTCTCTGTAACGCCTCGATCTTTCCACCCTTTGGTGGCGGCTGCCAGCCCGGTAGTATACCCGTTCATCAATATGACCGAATCGCCAGATAGGATATGATGCAGCATTCCTTTCATATCCGATACCTTCTGAATTTCACCAATCGTCAGTGTATGCATGGTTAATACATCAAATGGGTCTTGCTTTGGATCAATTTCCGTGGAATCAGCCATTAAAGATCTCATCATGAAATCATTGACGACTTTCGCATCAACTAGTCCATCTGTATACAAGAGGGCTAACCCTTCAGTAATGGCATTATAGGTAAATTCTCGAATAACAATGTCCGTGCTGTTCCCGAGACTTTGTCGAACGTAATCAACATTTTCTTGAATGGTTGAGAATAAAGGCATGGATGCCTTAGGTTCTACGATTGTGTTCTGCGAAGGAGGGATAGGCTTCTTTTTGGAGCGCAGCCAATGAGCGAACATGTGGTATTTTCTCCAAGTTCTAGGATGTTGTTATATAAACATCATTTCCTGAACTTTCATGAGGTATGCGTACGAAGTTCTTTTGTTGCGTTCCCAAAAGCAAATGACTTTCAAGAAAAAACGACGTCAGATGTTAATATGAAGAGACCGTCGATTGATTCATCCAAAATGGTTCTACATTGGCGTGTTTTCAGTCGGAATTCATCGACATATAGGCTCACTGGAGGTGTGGGATGTATGGATGAATGGATAGATGAATAGATGTGGATGGAGGGAAGGGTTGAATCCATATTCTCAGCCGAATGTTGTATGGAGTACAACAATTCTGTCTTGATCCCGCTAAATTACCTTCAATGTTGCATAAAGTACAACACTTGGACCCCATATAGGCCATTTCGGCAACAAATGGGTTCGAAATCGGTCTAACCCCCTAATACTGGACACTAGTCGACTAAAGCAACAGATTACTTATTAAATTGCGAGTTTAAACGGCTTTACTTCATTTTTCTTTAACTTCTCGAGAAATT
>NZ_JCAUAS010000047.1:0-22764 GCF_059692075.1 Paenibacillus sp. J31P190
AACCATAAACGAATAAAGGCAAAACTAAAAGGCATGAGCCCGGTACAGTACCGAACTCATGCGCTAAAGGCAGTCTAACTATATACTGTCTAACTTTTGGGGGTCACTTCAGCCGCTTAGCTCCTTTTTCATTCAAATATTCAGCATTTTTAAACAATTGGATCTGTCACACACTTCTATAATGTCACTTTTTAGACAGTCTCCATTTTTGGGTTTTGAAAAGGGTAGGTGAGGATTACTCTTTTTTAGCTTAGTTTGTTAAGGAATATGTTGATTTAGGTTATGGATTGAAATTCTATGGTGATTGTTTTTATTGCCGGTTTTCAGGTTTCCGGTTTGAGGATAGAGGCAATAAGGGATGCCTGTGCGTCTTTTTTCGCAGCGAATAGGAGCGAAAGTTGTACGCTGTACAACAATTTAGGTTATTTCTTCTCTCAAAGCTGTTGGATGTTGCATTTCGTGCAACAATTTAACCGTATTTCATGCTTTGGAGCTACTTTTTGGAGGAAATGTTGTACTTTCTACAACAATCGAAGGGATATCGTGAATTAGCTAGTCTAATGTTGTACTGAATACAACTTTGCTTTTTCGTAGCCCATGCTGGGGGAGGACAATATTGCTTTGAGCAGTCCATATAGGGGGAGTGCAGCATTACTTTGTGCAACTCATATATTGGGAGCACAACATTGCTTTGAGCAGCCCATAAGAAGGGAGTAAAACATTACTTGTACCAACATAGTGGGAGTAAAATATGACTTGCATCAATCGAAATAAAACAATGTTCGTACCAGGATATATGAGGAAAAACTATGTAGAGGATCTATACAGAACAATGATCACCAATGAAAGAAACAGAGACACATCCACTGGTGGATTGTGCCTCTGCTTATTCGTGTTGGCCTGCTTGCACCGCAGGCTGCTGTTATGATTCTCGCAGCCAAGCTTTGGCGAGCATCATGGCACCGCGCGCGGCAGCAGTGTCGGCCAAGGCATTGAGCATCACGAAGTCGTGGATGATGCCTTGGAAGCGCACGGACGTGACGGGCACGCCGGCTTCGCGAAGCTTGTTCGCATAGGCTTCGCCCTCATCGCGCAGCACGTCAGCCTCGCCCGTGATGATCAGCGCTGGAGGGAGGCAGCTGAGCTGCTCGAGCGTAGCTCGCAGCGGGGATGCCGTCACCTCCGCTCGTTCGCGGGGATCGGACGTGTACTGATCCCAGAACCACTGCATCGCATCACGACGTAAGAAGTAGCCTGTTGCGAACTGATCATAGGAATCCGTATCGAAGGATGCATCGGTTACAGGGTAGAACAGCAGCTGCTTGTGGATGGGCGGCCCTTTGCGTTCCTTGGCCACCAATGTAATGGCTGCGGCCATATTGCCGCCAACACTATCGCCTGCAATAGTGAGATGCTCTGCATCGAAGCCGTACTCTTTTGCATTATTGGCTATCCATTGGAGGACAGTATAGATCTCCTCGAGTGCTGTTGGATACTTGGCCTCAGGCGAAAGGCTATAGTTGGGGAATACGACGGCAGCCTGAGCACCAACTGCAAGCTCCCGGACCAAGCGATCATGTGTATGTGCATTTCCGAAGACCCATCCAGCACCGTGGATGTATAGGATAACGGGGAGTGTCGGCGGTGATTTCTTTGGTCGCAGAATTCTCACGGATACCTCACCGCGCGGGCCACCTGCGATTGTGAGATCTTGCATGTCGACAGCTTCTTTGTGGACAGGCTCGGATTGCACCTTGTCAACAGTCTCACGCCCTTTTACAGGACCTAGATCGAAAAGAAATGGCGGTTTTGCAGTATCTTCTGCGAATTTCTGTGCGGCGGCTTCAAGATGAATGTTGTTTGGCATGGATAGTTCCTCCTTTGACGTGTTCATGTATGGATTAATATCATCGATTGTTGTTTCAAATGCCTACTACTATGTAAACGCTGAACCTAAGTTTGAATCGCTCTTCCGTCGAAAAGGCACTCAATAGGTTGCCCTGATTCACAGGATGATATCCATTTTCGAAATATTCTGAGGTCATTTCCCTTTAAGCATGATCTTGCTTTTCTCTTTGAATGTAACTGGCTTTCAACATTTGAACTAGTACAGAGCAATAATTAAATGTTATTATAAAAGGAAATAAGTAGAAAAAGGATGTGGATAAATTGGAAGCGCTATCTCTGAGTGCCCTTCAAGCAGGCAATACGTCACATAACTATGAAGTTATTCCGAATTGGGCCAAAGTGCCCGAAAACGTCACACTAGGTTATACTCACGGAATTGAAGTTGATAGTGCGGATCGCGTTTACTTGTTCCATACCGGAACGCCTTCTGTTGTAGTATTTGACCGCAATGGGCAATATTTGAATGCTTGGGGCGAAGAATTCGAAGGAGGTGCGCACGGCTTTTATCTGCACAAAGAAGCAGGTGGCGAATTCCTTTATGTGACCGACACAGACAAAGGGATTATGGTTAAAACAACATTAACCGGCGAACATTTGTTAACAATCGGCACGCCTGATCTACCTGAGATTTATGATGCTGAACACAAATTTGTGCCTACGGATGTGGCTGTAGCGCCAAATGGCGATATTTATATCTCAGATGGTTATGGTCAAAGTTGGGTGCATCAATATAATGCTCTTGGTGACTATATTCGCTCATGGGGAGGAAAAGGCTCAGAAATGGGGCAATTCGCTTGTCCACATGGTATTTCCGTTGATTTGCGAAGCGGAGAACCAGAACTTTATGTTGCGGATCGGGGCAATCATCGGATCCAAGTGTTCACACCGGGTGGGCAATTCAAACGTGCTTTTGATCATGATATGGATATGCCTTGCAGCTTCTATTTCTACAAGGATGAAATGTATTTTCCGGACTTATACAGCCGTGTAACGGTATTCGATAAACATGATAGATTAGTTACGCATTTGGGTGAGGATCGTCAAGCTAAATCGCAGGAGGGATGGCCTAATCTAGATAAAGCATACTATCGCGCCAACAAATTCAGCTCACCGCATGGCATCTGTGTCGATTCGCGTGGGGATGTGTATGTGGCGGAGTGGATTTCGGATGGACGCTTGACCAAGCTAGCTCGCAGATAATTGTTTGTTATAATCATTGTGATACTATCATGCAGGAACAAAGTCACTCTTCCAAGAGTGGCTTATTTTTGTGCTAAAAGCCGGTTCATTTTACTTTACCTTAAGATAAGCTAACTTTTTCTGAGTAAACGATAAGCCTGTTGTCCTACATGTGCGCTATAGTTAATTTGTTGATGAGGGCCACTTTTAGGAGGGATTATTGTTGAGTAAATTAACCAATGAAGAAGTCGAATTTCACAAGAAAAATGGATACTTACTCTATGAAAAGCAGCTGTTTTCACCAGAGAAGTTAGCTGAATTGACGGATATATTTGAAGATCAACTGAAGCAAAAAGGAAGTAAACTGTCCGACGAGTTGGACACCCCTCATTTCCGCGAAGAACGCTTGCTCAAATTCCTCTTGTCTGATGAAGTACTGGATCTCGTGGAGCCTATTATTGGACCGAATATTGGACTATGGTCCAGCCATTTTATTTGCAAGGACCCCTTTATTGGCAGGGCAACACCATGGCATGAGGATTCAGCTTATTGGAATGGCCGGGTTAGTTCATTTGATAAAATCGTAACGGTTTGGCTCGCTATCGATCATAGCTCGAAGGAAAATGGATGCATGCAAGTTATTCCCGGGACACATAACAACGGTTTCTCAGAGTATGAAAGTGTAGATGGCTCCCAGAATCTGTTTAATACGCAAATTAAAAACATGGATACATCAACAGCTGTTCACTTCGAATTACAGAGAGGTCAATGCTCGCTGCATGACTCGCGCATCATTCACGGTGCAGATCCTAACAAAAGTGAAAACCGTCGTTGTGGATATACCATGCGTTATTTCTCAACCGAAACGCAAGTGTATCCAGAGAAAAATCGAAACTTTAAAGTATGGTTGGCAAGGGGAAAAGATTTAGCAGGAAATACGTACGCTAACGTATAAAAGGCAGCTGCAATAGCCGAATTATAGTGTATCTTGTTGTGCTATAATAAATGGAAAAATGGAGGCGGAGGGCAGGTATGAAGAAACAACCGATTAGGTTAACGAATGCCCAATTTATTGATCCCTCCTCCTCTTTTCAAATTTACTTTCAACACATTAACTACGAACACCATTCTTTGCATTGGCATGAATTTTATGAGCTTTGCTTTGTTCTCCGTGGCAGAGGAGTGAACATCGTTAATGGAACGGAGCATCAGCTTACCAGGGGAAGTCTTTTTTTACTCACACCAGCTGATTTTCATGAGATCTATTCTTTTCCCGATGAACCCATGGATATTTACAACCTTGTTTTCTCCGGTGAATTTCTTGGCGGAGACATAAGAGAGCTGATGTTTCAACAATTTGCCGAATATATGGTTGATATGGATGTTAACTTTGACATGATAGAGTCCGAATTTCGCCTGATAAGCAGTGAAGCTCATAATTGGATGCCAGGTCAGCAAATGATGGTGAAAGGTGCGCTAGAGCGGATTCTTCTTACCCTTTTTCGAGCCTATAATCAACAGCACCCATTTATCGATGAAAAGGATGTAGAAGCGCAGCATCGTTCGATTCAGAGAGCTCTTGTCTATATTCATCACCATTTTCGTGATCCACTACGGTTAGAAGACGCAGCCAAACAAGCTGCTTTGGCACCAAATTATTTCAGTCATGCATTTCGTAAAATGACAGGTATCCCATTCCAAATTTATTTACAAGGACTGCGTTTGAACTTTGCTAAATCATTGTTAATGGCATCGGATATACCTGTCACAGAGATCTGCTATGCATCCGGATTTAATACGCTAACTCACTTCGAACGAGCTTTTAAACAAAAGTTCGGGAGCTCGCCGAGAACCTTTCAGAAGTAAGTTTGTGAGCAAAGTCCCTGTTTTGTAACCAAACAAAACAGGGACTTTTTATGCGCGCAAGCTTTCATTTGAGACGGTATGAAATGATGGCAATTTTTTAGGGAAAATAGGTTTACAAACTCTGGATATAGGCTTATAGTGAAGTAAAGGTTTTTCCCTTGGTAAACTCTTTGTCCCATCGGAAATAAAATTTTTTTTGACTAAAATGTTTCCCCAATACAAAATAATTGTAAACAAGCAATATTAAATAGGAGGGCATGACGATGTTCCGTAAACCGGTTGATAAGGTATCAAGACGTAATCTTTTGAAAATGGGAACCGCTGGGGCTTTTGCTGTCATTGGCAGTGCTTTACTGAATCCATTTGGTAAAACAACATTAGCTGCGGATAAGCACAGCGTTCATAATGCTATGAAAGAACAATTGCATGATGGTATGAAGCATGGTTATGTTCCGAGTACAGAAGTGACTGAAGGTTTTAAAGCAGCACAGAAAGCACTCACAGCATTTGATTATGGAAAGGTAAGTAAGCTTCCTGATGGAAGAACGTTAAGGGAATACGAAATTTCATCATATGAAACTAACGTTGAGATCGCGAAAGGGATCAAGTTTCCCGGGTGGACATTCAATGGCACGATACCAGGACCCGCAATTCGTTGTACCGAAGGGGATGTCCTTCGAGTGAAGTTTACCAATGCAACGAGCCATCCGCATTCGATCCATTTTCATGGTATGCATCCTACCAACATGGATGGACTGGAAGCAGTTAATGCAGGCGGTTCATTCACATATGAGTTTGAAGCAAAGCCTGCTGGTATGCATGTTTACCATTGTCATGTTGCTCCTCTCGCCAGACATATTCATAAAGGACTTTATGGTAACTTCATCATTGATCCGAAGAAGCCAAGAGCAGCAGCAAAAGAATTCAATATGCTTATGAACGGCTATGATCTTGACCTAGATGGCGAAAATGAAGTCTACACGGTGAATGGATACGCATTTGCCTATCAGCAAGAACCAATTAAGGTGAAAGTTGGGGAACTCGTACGTATTTATCTCAGCAATCTTACTGAATTTGATCCCATTAATTCTTTTCACCTTCATGCGAACTTTTTTAACTATTATGCAACTGGCGCGGATCCTGAAGCGCGTCCCAATTTTACAGATACCATTATGCAATGTCAGGGAGAACGTGGCATTTTAGAAATTGTGTTTCCAGCTCCTGGGCGATACATGTTTCATGCCCATCAAAGTGAATTCGCTGAGCTCGGTTGGATGGGCTTCTTCATAGCTGAATAAGAAAGGAGGAGTGAGCGTACGATGAGTAATAATGTTCAAACCGAAAATAAGATTTCTCCAAACAAATTTAAAGCTATCCTATGGGGGATTCTCCCCCTAATCTTACTAATTGCGATTATCACTACCATTGCAAAAGTGGGAACAGGAATCGAAAATGAGCCGGCTGCTCCTATTGAAGTTCTGAATGTGGAGAAAATAACGCTCAATGATGAAGGAATCCAACTTAAGGTGCTTAATTCAGGACCGGAGGAAATTACGATCGCCCAAGTCGTCGTGGACGGATCCTTTTGGAATGCGGAATTCTCGCCAAGTGATACCTTACAAAGATTTGAACGTGGAACAGTCAAAATCCCTTACCCCTGGGTGCAAGGTGATCCGCATGAAGTTAAACTTATCACCTCAAATGGATTAATTTTCACGGGTGAAGTTGCGGCTGCAGCTGCAACACCTGAACCAAACGGTAAACTTTTTTGGCAATATGCATTAATAGGATTTTACGTAGGGGTTGTTCCTGTTGGGTTAGGACTCATGTGGTATCCATTTTTACGTAGATTTTCGGTAAGAGGGATGCATGCTATTCTCGCATTGACGATAGGGCTTTTGTTCTTTCTGGTGATCGATACCTTTCAAGAAGGATTTGAAATGGCTTCAGAGGCTCCAGGTGTATTTCAAGGTACCGGACTCGTTTGGTTTGGTGCCCTGCTGAGTTGTCTCTTCTTAATAGCGGTGGATCAGTCGAATGATCGCAAGCTAAAGAGCAGCTCTTTAGATGGAAGAAGAGTATCTAACAAAATTGCCACAGGTATTGGTCTTCATAATTTTGGCGAAGGGCTTGCCATTGGATCCGCTTTTGCGGTTGGAGAAGCTGCTTTGGGAACTTTCTTAATCATCGGTTTTACCCTTCACAATATCACGGAGGGTGTCGGAATCGCGGCCCCACTGCTTAAAGATCGTCCGAACTGGAAGACTTTTGGCACCTTAGCATTGATCGCCGGTGGACCTGCGATTATTGGAACTTGGGCAGGTGGATTTATTTTTAACGATACATTAGCCGCGCTATTTTTCGGCATAGGCGCTGGTGCTATACTGCAAGTCATCTATGTCATTTCCAAAATGATTCTCAAAGAATCCGAGAAAAGAGGTCTTTCTCCTGTTTCTTGGCTGAATTTTGGAGGACTCACTGCAGGAATTCTTATTATGTATATGACTGCGCTAATGGTTAAATTTTAATTCAGAAACAATTTATAGGGTAGGTGATCATCATGCTATCAGGCATTGGCGTATCAGGCCTTGTCATCATCTTTGCAGTTGCGTTACTTTTATTCGGACCTTCGAAGCTTCCGCAGTTAGGCCGCGCATTCGGAACAACGATTAAGGAGTTTAGGCAAGGAACGAAGGGATTGTTAGAAGAAGATACCAAAGAGAAGCAGAAAGTAGAATGAATAGAAGACCAATCCACATTTTGCGGATTGGTCTTTTTCATATTTTTTAAACTCCTGAATTAAAACTTGCACAATATGTGCTGCCATATCTGCATAACCGATTAACAATTTACAAATAATACCGTTGTTTACCTGATAAGGAGGGCATAAAAGGCAATGAATATACGAGTTCGAAGCAAGCAGGGGATCATGCTGTTGATCGTTCTCTTGGTAACGCTAGCTTTCACAGGATGTTCGAAAGATGAAGCGATCAAAGTCGGTATCGAGAAAAACAACCGTCCCTTTACGTATACAGAGGGGGAAGAGAAGAAAGGCTTCGAAGTGGAATTATGGCAAGCCATTGCTAAAAAGGCGAAACTAAAATATGAATGGGTAGCGATGGAATACGGTGAGTTGAACAAAAGTGTGAAATCAGGCGATGTGGATTTGGCAATCGCCGGAATGACCGTCACGAATGCTCGCAAAAACAAATTAGACTATTCAGATCCTTATTTTCAATCGGGAGAAGCGATACTCACCGCATCAGATAACGAGGGGATTAAAGGCAAAGATGACTTGGCCAAGAAAGTGGTGGCAACTAGGAATGGATCGACAGCTTATCATGTTGCGAGTGAAATTCAAGGGATCAAAATAAGGAGCTATGCGAATATCTCCGATGCTTACGATGATTTGAAAAATAAAAACGTTGATGCAGTTGTTTTTGAAGAGCACAGCATTCAAGATTATGTGCAAAACTCAGCAGAAGGAAAAGCTAAAAAAGTAGGGGAAGTTTTCAACAAAGATAGCTACGCAATCGTTGCTAAAAAGCGGAACATGTACATGGGAAAGATCAATAAGGCCATTATAGCAGTCTCCAAAGATGGAACTTATGAAGCTCTCTATACGAAGTGGTTTGGAAGTAAACCAGAAAAAATGCCTAAAGAGCTTAAACACGACATGGAAAAGGATATTGAACACGAATCATAAGGAAAGAAAAGTCGACTAGTAAATAGTCGACTTATTCGTCTTACGGATTATTCTTTCACGTCGGATGCCCTTGGAACCCATAGAATCATAAAAACAAGTGAACATAGAACAAATATCGGTGGAGCATATTGGATTAGCATGTGTTCCATAGGTTTAGTCACCCTTCTTTATAAATTTACCTTGTACATAATCAGCATCAAAAAGAAATAGACGCATAAGCAGAAACAGAGATGGGATTAGAATAACAAGCCCTGCAATTAAGGCAATGACTAGCGCAGTTCCCATTGCTTGATTCGTAAAGTTTTCGTGAATGGAGATGTATGGAAATAAAATATACGGTAAATGAGCCTTACCATAACCAAAGAAAGCAAAAGCAAATTGCAAAAGCACCAATATGAACGCTAGACCTAGTTTGATTTGTTTCCAGAGGAAGTAGACGGCAACTAAAAAGCAGAGAAATGATGCTCCGAACATCCATCCAAGGTTAAGCATGTTGCGGAAATGTTCTGGGTTTTGCTGGTTTATGGCGAAAAAGACAAGCAGACTTGCAAGAATAGTAGGTCCGCTCCAAAAGAGAGCATAGCCTCTTAAAATTTCAAAAGCGGGATAGTCTTTTGCTCTATAGGCATAGAAGGAAAGGAACATGGACGAGATATAAAGGACGCTGACTAGCGATAGCAGTATGACCGACCAAGTATATGGACTCCCAAGTAACTTACTCCAATCTAGTAAAATCATGCCGTTCTGTTCAACGATGATTCCACCCTCAGAAATGGTTAGTACCGTAGAAAGGGTTGCAGGGATGAATAAGCCCGTAGCTCCATAGAGCAGCATGTACCATTTGTTATCCTTGGAACCATAGTTGCTGAAAGCGTAGTAGGCTCCTCTTATGGCTAACAATATGATAGCCACACTGCCTGGCACGAGTAACGCAGTACCATAATAACGTGCTGTTTCAGGGAAGAATCCAACCATACCGACGTAGAAGAAAACTAAGAATACATTGGTAACTTCCCAGACAGGAGACAAATATCTTTCAATGATCTTATGAATGATATGCTTTTTCATCGTAATAACCGAATAGTAACTGAAGAAACCAGCACCAAAATCAATGGATGCCACAATTAAATATCCGTATAAAAAGATCCACAATACCGTTATCCCAATTAGTTCTAGGCTCATTCTTTGGTCCTCCCTCCGAAAATACCAAGTGCAATCAGTTCATCTGCAACATCGTTTTTTCTGAAAAGTTTGGATAACACTTTTACTGCGGTCAATGCTAAAACGATATAAAGTAAACAGAACAGCAGTAACATGGTATCCACGTCTTGTGAAGTTGTAGCGGCATCAGCTACCTTCATATATCCACGCAATATCCATGGTTGTCGGCCAACCTCCGCGTAAAACCATCCACATTGAATGCCTAGCATGGAAAGAGGACCACACCCAACGATAATTGCTAGAAGCCATCTCGGATAAGGTTTACGGGATTTTTTGCGTGCGTACCACATATGACAAATGCCAACGACAATCACAAATATCCCTATAGCAACCATAGCGTCAAAGAAATAATGCACGTACAAAGGAGGACGAAGATCTTTCGGAATATCATTCAGTCCTTTACTTCGGTTCCGGGAGTTCCGCCTGCCAAAATACTTAATGCATACGGAATTTTCAACGCATATTTAACCTCATTATTTTCAGTCAAAATACCACCAAGAACGAGCGGTGCATTCGTAGACGTTTCGAAATGCCACTCGGCTGCGGCAAGTTTTTCGGGCTGAGTATGAGCTAGAAATTTTGCTGATAGATCACCGATCATTGCCGTAGTTATGGCGAATACGAGCCCAGCAGTAACGGTCAGCTTTAAAGCTTTCTTGGCGTATAAAGTGTCCCCTTTTTTCCTGAGAAGGGAGTAGGCCGCTATAGCAGCCAAGATGAATGCGCTGGTCATGTAGGCTGAGGAAAGTACATGTGCAACTTTGGTAGGCATGGATGGATTAAACATAGCTAGAATCGGCTGTACATTCGTAATCAAGCCATCTTTTAGAGTGAAGCCTTGCGGCGTATTCATGAATGCATTCACAGTTGTAATAAAAAATGCTGAGGCAGAGGAGCCAATGACAACAGGCACGAGAAGTAACAGATGATGTTTAGGCTTTAATCGTTCCCATGTATATAAATAAATGCCTAAGAAGATAGCCTCGATGAAAAAGGCAAAGGTTTCAAGAAATAACGGAAGTGCAATCGCTTGCCCAGCAATCTCCATGAACTTCGGCCACAATAGGCTGAGTTGAAGCCCGATGGCAGTACCAGTAACCACGCCAATAGCAACGGTGATAACGAATCCTCGAGCCCACCTTCGTGCTAGCAACGCATAATAGGGATCTTTACGTTTAATGCTGGCTAACTCAGCCAACATAATCATGACCGGAACGCCAACGCCGATGGTAGCGAAAATGATATGAAATGCCAGTGTGGTCTCAGTGAGTAGGCGGCTATAAAATACGGAATCGTAGATAGGCATATGGACTCATCTCCTTTGTTAACTTTCATAAGTTCAAAAAAACTTGCGGATAAAAGAGAGGAACATGACAAAAGCAACAATGAACATCAGGTACATCAATCGTTTTTCATGTTTTCGAGATTGGTTCAAGTGGTATCACCTTCTGATTTCAATTTGATTTGTTATTTATTTCTATCTTACTCGATGTATGTGATTTTTTTCACATAATATGTGAATACGGTTTGAACAAAGTATTACAACTTTATTAACGAGAGGGTGGAGTAGACCGATGCGCGAGTCAAACACTACCTTATCACTTCTGGACATCTGCTATTAATTTCTTTGTGTTATGCCTTATAAGTTCAGTTGATGGATCCACAACTCTCCATTACGGAAGATGTCAACCTCAATAGATTGTTCTTTCAATTGCTTTGTAAAGTATAGTGCCCAGGTTGCTACGTTTAAAGTTATTGACTGTTCTTTAAACTTAAATTCGAATATTTCCTCAAACTTCTTCATTGTATTACTCCTCTCTTCATTTTTTGAAGTAAAAAAACACCGTGTTGAAACCTCTAGGAGGGTATTCAACCGGTGCTTCCGGATAAACAAGATCACTATACACGATAAATGGATGAACACATTATTTGATAATTTATATAATAATTTCCTTAATGTGATTTGTCAATGATCCAGTTAATCGTTGCAGAAATACATTGTAATCAGAATACTTAATTTCCAATTTGAATTCCATAAAATTCACTTGCATAACGAATACGTGTTCGGTATATAATAATTAACACGAATACATGTTCGCGTATGGTGGTGAAAACATGAGTGTTGATCTGAGAGTTGAGAATGAAGAGGATGTTCAAATTATTAAAGAATTCACGTTGTTACCCATTCTACTCGATATGCTAACAAGAGATATGGAGGAACTCAAAGTTAACAAGGACAAAATTGTTTATAATCATGTTCTTTATTATTTGAGAGAGGTTGAGACAGCGATTTATCCTCAATTACAAAGTATTAAGAGTAGTATGAAAAAACGTGATATCAAAGTACTAAACACAACCACGAATGCAGTCGGGATTAACGTTGAATACAAGGTCCGCGGCTACATTCATCATTTCACAATGCTTCGCAGTTTGGTCAAGGCCGAGCTTATGACCACGCTCATGAATATGAGGAGGGCGTTGTGATGAGCGAGAAACGTCAGAGGACGATATTCCTCTCGGACTGCCAGTCGTTCTATGCAAGTGTTGAAAAGGCGACTCATCCGGGTCTCGAAAATCTTCCTGTTGTTGTGGCTGGGGACCCGGCTAGGAGATCAGGTATTATCTTGGCGGCATGCCCAATCGCTAAAAGCTTTGGAGTTAGTACAGCTCAGCGGCTTGGTGAAGCGCTCCAATTGTGTCCAGACGCTATCGTAATGCGCCCACACATGCAACGTTATATAGATGTATCACTTGCCATTACTGACATTTACAAGGAATATACGGACTTGGTAGAGGTATTTTCAATAGATGAACAGTTTTTGGACGTGTCAGGTTCACTTAAACATTTCCATTGTTCACCTGAAGAGTTGGCAATCACGATTCAAAAAAAAGTTGCAGCCTCCATGAACATACGGATTCGCGTAGGTATTGGGCCGACCAAGATACTTGCAAAGCAAGCGACTGATAATTTCGCAAAGATGAACGTAAATGGCATTTTTACACTTGGAAAAGAAGATGTGGAGCGTGAGTTGTGGCCACTAACCGTGGATAAGATGTATGGAGTTGGATCGCGAATGACTCGCCACTTCGTCGCACTCGGCATGACGACAATAGGCCATGTTGCTAGGACACCTCTTGCGACTCTCAAGCAGAAGTTTCGAGCTCGTTTTGGTAAACAGTCAGACATACAGGCTGAGGTAATGTGGCGTACTGCCAACGGATTAGATGACAGTCCAGTCACACCAGGAACGTTTGACGTAATGCCTAAATCAATCGGGCATGGAATGACTTTGCCTCGAGACTATACGACCGCGGAAGAAGTTGATATTGTACTCTTGGAATTAACCGAGGAGGTATGTCGGGATGCACGAGCAAAAGGGTTTACGAGTGGAACTGTTCATGTTTTTTGCATGTGCTCTCCATACGATGCACCGACAGGTTTTAGTCAGCAACGGAAAATGCCGCTGTGTACGAATAATACGCTGAAAGTATATCGATCTGTTCGCGAGATATTTCATCGCAATTGGAATGGTCTACCTGTACGTAAAGTCGGCGTCACGCTCGGATCACTTGCTGATGAAGAGATCACGCAATTGGATTTATTCGAAGATGTTACTAAGGTTCGTGAGCTCGATCGTGTCGTGGATGGTATTAAAGACCGTTTTGGTAGTACGGCACTCATCCGCGCATCAAGTCTGATGAAAGCCGGTCTCGCAGTAGATAGAGCCGGAAAAATTGGAGGGCATTATCGATGAGCAAGAAACTAGAACGGAACGGTTTATGGGAGTCTAGTCGGATGATGCTTCCACAACATAAAGAATCTGCAATAAGAAATCAGAAAGAAATGCAACGCATCCAGCGTCTAGTACTTGATGAGCAGGAAGTGCAAATTATATCAGCCACACTGAGTCAGTCACAGATGTACAAGAAGACGGTTGAACTCACATTATATGGTGAGTATCAGCCACGTATCATAACGGGTATTGTGACACGCAGCAAACACGGCGAATTCCGAGTTGACACTGTTCATCAGTCTAATGGAGTTGAGGAATGGAGTTGGATCAGCTATAAAGATGTGTTGAAGGCAGAGCTGAGTAAAGAGTTTAATTATGATGAAATGATATATCGGTAGAAGCGTTGGGGGAGAATAAACACCATCTAAATGTAATTTTACAATGAGTGGTGGCTACTCCGTAAATGATCCCGATGCAGGATTTCGGAAAGAATTTTACGCGGAAAAGGACCTGTTATTGCCTGCAGGAACGTACTTAATTGCAGCCAACTGCAATTTTTCTCTCACTGAAAAGGTTGTGGACAGCCATTATCACGGTGAAGTTCACACGACAATTGTCGTTGAATAAGGCGATTAAAGCTATCGCATCACAAACGTTGAACTAACGAGGAACGATAGCTTCATAACAAATTCTAGTAGGCTGCCGGTGATAAATTCGGTGGCCTATTCCGCTAACGGGCAGTTATACGCAAATTTTCATTGCTAGGTGACGCGCTCCTTATCTGTCATGATATACTGGCCATATATTGATTTGGAGGTTGTTTCATGGTAGTAGAAGAGCTATTCGAAGGCAGCGGCAGATCACGTAATAAATACTTTCGCATTCACGGGCCAAAGGGATCCATTAAAGTTGCTATTACATATGCATATAAGTATGGTGAGATTGAATATCAAGTCGATAGGTACGATGCAGGGAATGGATGGATAGCAAACGTGCGCGGCTTGCAAGAAGTGATGCGCGACGCTATCGGTTGGACGTTTACCCATCGGGGGAAATGGGCGGAAGAGCTCTATACTAAAGAGGGAAATCCTCCCCCAAAAGTGACTATTGAAAAAGACGAACACGGGAAAACGGTAACGTTCGATGGTCCCACCGATCGGATAACGTTTTCTAAACGGACTACTCGAGCAGAGCAACAGCAACTCCGAGATCTCCTGTTTAGGGAAAAGGAGAGCGTCGCCTGCGCGATCTGCGCTCGATCCTTTCCCCCTGAGATGATGATCACCGCTCACATCAAAAAGCGAAGCCTTGCAAGCGAATCGGAGCGGCTTGACGATAACATCGTAGTGCCCATGTGCAAAGCTGGCTGTGACGCACTTTTTGAACTCGGTTGGATTGGGGTGGAGGATGGGAATGTGATAAGTCTACGTACACAACCATCCACAAGCTCAGTTGAAGAGTTGATTACAGGCGTTAAAGGTCGCGCTTGCGCTTATTATCGTGGCAGTGCCATTGTGTACTTTCAGTGGCATGCAGCACACCACAAGTCATAGCACTTGGATTTGGTGGAGAAGGCTGAAAGAATCGCACAGAATGCGAATCGTTACATCCTAGGTGCGTGCGGCCAGCATCTCCACAGTCGTGGTGCGTACTCCTCGGCTACTACGATTGCGCTAACGAGGAACTATATCGTAATAACTCAGGGAGCAGATCGCCTCGCGGCAGATGCTCCCTGGATTCGTTGAATAACATGCCAGTTATCTTCAGTGAATTGGTGTGGTAACATATGGATAAAGTATCTGAAAGGGGGTTGCCTAATGAGGTCGGGGGATTCCAAGTTAGAATTTAATTTCAAGAAGGCTCTAATAATTTACCCGTTGATTTTTCTATTTTTTTTAGTAATTGTTCATTTTATGATTGGAATTAACAAACCCATATTAATCCTCTTCGTGGTGTTCTTTATTATTAGCATGCTTTACATGAAGGGGTATTACTGGAAACTACATGGTGGACTGCTAACGAAATATATTTTTTTCTGCAAGAGCAGTGAAATCAATGTTGATGAAATAAAACAAATTACATCGGTCAAGATAGAAAAAATCGGAACTGTTACTTTCCGTTTAGGGAAAGGACCGGCTGAAGATGAATATATTTTTTTATTACGGGATGGAAATGAAATTAAATCATATGCGCATTGTTTAAACAGAGATGGTAAATCAATAGGAAGATATCTAAATGAAAAATACGAGATAAGGCTAGTAGAGAAAACGAAATATAAATTAAATAATATATAATATCAAAGAATAATTGTTAACGTAACTCGGTAATCCATTAAGCTACGGTAACGTTTGTTCAATAAGAAATCAGGACGAGGCTGCCGGCATCAATCGGCAGCCTCGTTAAACTAACGGGCAGGTTACTTTAATAAAATCACGATATACTGATTGAGATAGGTGATTGGGGGGCAAAACAAAATAAAAAGCCCACATCGTACAGCCGTATTCTTCGTGCTAATAGTCCTCTGTGTAAGATGAGAAGAAAGGATGGTTTGCATGAACATTACAATAGAAGAGGTTTTAGCGGAGATCCGGTTCAGAGAGCTGATTCCGGTGCCGTTTGACTACACTCCGTTAACAGGAGGAACCGTGAGCACACTTGTATCCGTAGTATATACCGACTCGAAGTTGCCGCGCTTTGTGGTGAAAATGAACAAGCCTGTCGTCATCCAGGCGGAAGCAGCTTTTCTAAAGACCTATGAAACCGTTGCGCTGTTTCCCGCGCTGCATTATGTTGATTCGGGTGACCGGTTTATGATTTATCTTTATATTCCAGGTGTGACAGATGATAGGCTGGTGAAGAAAAAGGACTGGATGTGTACGCTGGTAGAGGATGTGTTGAATCACTATGTACAGGTGCCTGGGGATTCCGCTACAGATCCCTCTGAGAGACTTTCCTGTTCAATTAGTGGTTTTGAATGGGCACGCGATGTCATTGGAGAGCATCTCGGTGAGGAGGACTACCAGTTTGTGGTCGAACTGAGCAGGCAGGCGGTGGAAATTAAAAAGGGTCGGTCCGCCTATCTACTACACGGGGATTTCGGCGTGCACAACTTTCTGTTTGATGAGGGGCATTTGAATGGCATTATTGATCCGATTCCGGCACAGGATGAGTTAATCTATGATTTAGTCTATGCGTTCTGTTCAACTCCTGACGATTTGGACCTGGATACGATCCAACCGGCCGCGTCAATGCTGAAGGATTGGCATCCGGCCGATACCGGAGGTTTGCACAGGGAGGTGCTTCTTGCTCTGTACAGACGAATAGCTTGCTGTATTTACTATCATCCGCATGATCTAGGGGGATATCTTCAGGCATGGTCCTACTGGAGAGGTTTGTGGGCAGCTTTCGAGAAAGCGGTAAATCAGAATGATTATTAAGCTAACGGATAACGTTACTTCAATAAGGACAGCGGCAGTCTAAGACTTTATTTTTCAAGTCTTGGTCCGCCGCTGTTTCATTTTTATGGTCATTCTAATATCGTATTCTCTCTTAACCTACCGGTTAACTATGCTGAGTTTGCATTTTCTTAATGATTTCTAGAAACTGATTGACATCCTCGGAAGGATGTAAGGGATATAGCAAACCATAAGGTATTGTGAAGTCCAAGTCGCTAGGAATTGTCACTAAGGACGGATGAATGTCTGCCCATACATCCAATGTTAGTAAGACAACACCACTTTCCTCACATCGATTGAATACATCAATATCATAAAGGCGCGGAATATCTTTAATTCGGATTTTAGGGTGGTTCCTTATCAAAAAATCACGAATTTCATCAATTACAGCACTTCCTCCACCGTTTACTACAGCCAATTGCTCTCCATACAAATCTTTGACAGACATTGTTTTTTTAGAAGCCAGCCGATGGTTGCGAGATAAAGCAAAGCAAAAGCGATAACTTCCCAACTCAAGAACTCGGAAATATTCCTTCCAGTTCTCTGTAAGGGTTAGCCCTACAATGAAATCATAGTGTTTGCCAATAGTACGATAAGTGGTTGGGAGTGTATGTGAATCATCCTCAAAATGCACGATATTGATTTTGAACTGCGGAAATTGGTCGCTGACCTCATTCCACATATCCAACAAAACCTTGCAGGGATTAAGCATAGAGGTTCCCACGCGAATTACAAGCTGATTTGACTGTGCGGATTGACGCATGCGTAACAGAGCTTCTTGGAAATACTGCACCATAAATACCGCATCCTTGCTAAAGGATTTTCCAGCTTTGGTGAGTTCAATTCCATGGTTAGTACGGATCAAAAGAGGCATACCTACATGTTTTTCCAATAGATTCATTTGCTTCATCACAGCGGTTGGAGAAACAAATAATTTCTCAGCTGCCTTTGAGAAGCTACCGGACTGTACGACCTGAATAAAAGTGTTCAATTGTTCGTTCATTCAAAGAACCTCCCTGTTGCATAAACCAATGGTTGATACCATGCTAACTTATTTGAACTTCCGTATCAAGTTCTCCAACTGTAACATTAGAGATGAAAAGAGCAGAGCATTTTGAATCTTGCTTATTTCATTCATTGATTTAATTTTTCAGGACTGCTGGACCGCTTCTTCACAGAACCGGTTTGGCTAATCTCCTCCAAGAAAGGAACATTTATTATGGAAATTCGTGACAAGGTAGTTTTTATTACTGGAGCATCCGCTGGTATCGGCTTAGCCACAGTACGCAGCTTTGCCACTGCCGGTGCTAAATTAGCACTGGTAGCTCGATCTGCCGATGCACTAAATCATCTCGCCAAGGAATTGCAGAGCCAAGGTATTGACGCTGTCGCTATGCCGGCTGACGTGAGTGATCCTAAGCAAGTAGAACGAGTCATTGAGGACACGGTTCGCCGCTTTGGCCGCCTAGATGTGGTCATCAATAACGTAGGACAAGCTGTAGTTGGCAAGGTCGATGACCTAAATCCTGATGACTTCCGTAAGATCCTCGACCTTAATGTGCTAGGACCGTTAGCAGCTATGCAATTTGCGATCCCTGTCATGCGAGCGCAAGGGGGAGGGCTGATCATCAATATAAGTTCGGTGGTATCCAAGATGCATATTGCTGGATTGGGCGCCTATGCTGCAACCAAAGCTGCTTTGAACATGATTTCAGATACAGCTCGAGATGAATTAGCCTCAGATCAAATCCGTGTAATTACCGTCTATCCGCGCTCAACCGCAACGGATTTTGGTAAAAACGCTCTTGGTGCTCGTGAGCAACAGCGACAAGGATCTTCTTCTCCAACAGACACTCCTGAAAAGGTCGCAGAGAAAATCTTGGCTGCAGCTTTACATGAGCCAGACGAGCAATATATGGATTAATGAGCTTTTACTTTCATAAGGGATGCCCGGAACATTTTATTTGAAGCTCATAGTGGTCAAAGATATTAGTAACGATCATTACGCTATCGGTGAACGATAGTTCAATCGCGACATGACGACAGTCGGCACAGGACCGGCTGCCGTTGTTCGTTGAAGTAACGGGCAGATTAGTTAAACGCTCATTTGTGGTAAAATGAGATCGTTGGCTTATTCTCGTTTATAGGGGTGAAGAGCATGGATTCCATTGTGGTTATTTTAAATATTGATGATGACACTCCCGAGTTTATAAACAAGGATAACGTAGGACAGGTTGAAATTTTAAAAAATAACCGAGTCATGATCACTTTAAGTAGAAATGGATTAATAGGTTTTGCACAGAAATTACTAAGATTGGCTCATAATGATTTTACAGACGGCTATCATATACACGTCGATCCCAGCGAAAAAGGATATGTTTCCCAAACAATGGGCTTTTTCTCAATGCCAAACAGTGCTGAGTTAATAATTTCCTGCGGAGATTTTGGGCCGATTGATTCCTATCTGAAAGAGTAAATAAATATGGGAAGTAACTTTGAGGAATAGCTGGGGAACTAAACAAACGAATGAGAGTGTAATAAGCACGCAAAGGGAATCACATTAGGTCTCGTTACGTGGTCAGAAGTGCGCAATTAAAGGAGAGTTAACATGGATGACCATAAAGATATGTATGACTGCCCTCTGTTAAATCGTTCACTTTGGATGGGAGATTGCTACGATATCAACGCTGTGATTGAAAGAATGGTAAAACCGTCAATTCTTCAGTCTTTAGAATCCGAACTTGGTTTTCAAGTTGATATGTCCAAAGCAGCGAAGGAATGTCCTAACTGCTGTCATTATAACTTCAAGAGCTGAGTTTTTCCGTCGATAAAAGGTGTTGCGTTGAACTAAACGCAGAACGAGAGCTGAATAATACAAAAAAAGCGTGCTAAGTCGCATGTGAGCTAGAAAAAGGAAAGAATTGAAGCGAGGTTGAGAGCCTTGTAGAGAGGGATAAAAATGAAGAATGTCGTCATAATATGGGCAGCTAATTATGATTCAGAGGAAGAACTAAAGGAATTTGTAGAGATTAGTTACGATGAGGATGAGGAAGCACGACCATCTGGATTTATGACAAGTATCGGAACTTCGCGTCTAGACAATGATTTTATGGAGACACATTTTATTAATGATGAGGAATCGCGTCAATCATTCTTGAATTATTTGTGTTGCGAATATTGCTCGAATGAATCTTTCTCAGAACAACTGCCTCCAAATCTCGCTGAATACATTAATCAGTACAATTCGATTATATTACTATACGGTAACGATTCGCTTTACGGTTCAGTGAATGAGTTTTTATTTCTAATTGAGGCCTCTGTTAAGCCTATAGGATCTTCTGCCGCTCTTCTCGCATGTATTATATATGAAACTCACTAGAAACCATGATTTTCACCGTTACATAGGTAGCGGATCATTATGCTAACGGATAACAAGAGTTAAGTAAATGTAACATAATTGAAATCTTATTTTCATGTGGCATTAATGAATCAAGCCTATAATAAAAGTCGACCCCCTTTAAAATATAAAACTTAGACCCTCAGCCCGTTGCTGTGGGTCCTTTTTATGCTATTCAACTCCCTCAGGGCAGGATAACGTGGTGGTGTTGTAGAATTCACTTAAAGAAAAATTCCTTTATTTGTTAATATCACATGTTTATTTTTGGAGGAAAGTTAATGAGATTCTTTTCTTTAATGTTAATTGCAATATTTGTTTTGATGTTGTCTGCATGTAAAGATAACTCGAATCCTAGTACTACTTTTTTGCCTACTTCAACCAATTCAAATCAGAATAATGTAGCCTCAATGCCAAAACAACAGGAGAATGACGATGCTCGCCCAATCACAAATACTCAACAACCCAGTAATTCGCCATCATCCTTTGTCGACGAATCAGCATGGCTAGGAACTTGGAAATGGGATCAAACAACAAAAAACGATATATCTACTATAAAAATAAAGAATATAAAAGATGGGAAGTTGTTGTTCTCGCTAAATGCATACCATGTAACGAGTCCTAACTCAGGAGAGGGTCATAACGGCGAACTAGCCGATGAAACAGCAATTTTAAATGGTAATGAAGCGATTTATAAAGATCAAAACAGTGATTTTGAGTTACACATTTCAATGGTAGACCACCAACTTACGATTATGACCAAAGGGAAAGAAAGTCCTTTTGGAGCTTTTGTAGAAGTAGATGGTCGATATTCTAAAGTAGTTGAACATACTACATCGGATTCAATAATTGGGGATGCATTGAAAGATCAGTCATTCCATGTGAACTTTGAAAGTTTAGGGGATTCCGAGTTTATAACGACAATCGAAAAAAAGAACGGAAAAGACCAACCGCATTTTTACATTAAAAACGAAAATTCATTGTCGGAATTAAAGTATGAACTAGAATGGTCTCCTATCCTTGATTCTATTTCTGCTGTATCCTTCAGAGATGTAAACGGAGACGATCGTAAAGATATAACCGTGATCGTTAACTTTATGACTGGTGCGGGCCAAATGGGAGCTATCCCGTTTTCGCAGATATTAATTTTCAAACAGACCGAGTCAGGTTTTTTACAGGATAAAACTGTTGAAAAAAAGGCTAGGGACGGTGTTCCTTATCGAGTTTTAACGGTTCAGGACGTAATGATTGGCCTGAAAACTGATCCAAAGGACAGTGTAGCGAATGCATGGAAACACATGCAGCCTGGAACTTATAAGCAGGTGGGGTCAGGTGAATTGGGTGGCTCCACTCTGACAATCAAACAAAGTTCCGGTGACGGGCTTTTATTCAACCTTGATGCTTTTTACGCACCGAATAAAGAGGCATTAAATAAAGGAGGAGTCAATATCGGTAATATTGATTCCGGTAAAGCTACCGCTTCATATTCAGAAATGATTTTCCGTGATGGAAAATACGAATTATCAATCGACATGATATCTAGCAGCAATCTTTATGTACGGGATAATGGCGAGTCGTATTTCGGACAGAATGTTTATGTAAAAGGCATATACTCCCTCGAAAAGTAGTGAAAAACTCGTTAAACTAACGGTGAATATAGTTGAGGGGCTTTCTTCGTGGCAGCTCCTCTTTTAAATTAACAAAGAAAAAATTGGGGGAGTTAAGTTGTCCATTGAGAGAGATAAAATGATAAGTTCGCTCAAAAATGTCGTAATTCCCAGCTTACGCGAGCGTGGCTTCAAGGGTACATTTCCGCATTTTCGCAGAATAACTGAAAAGAAAATAGATCTTCTAACATTTCAATTCGATAAATATGGTGGTGGTTTTATTATCGAGATAGCTGTTTGTTCACCAGAGGGTCATACCCATCATTGGGGAGAAAGAGTCCCTCCGAACAAAGTGACCGCACATGATTTACATCCCGATAATAGGCTAAGGATTGGAGATAAGGACAAGTGGTTTAGATACGACAAACGCAATTTCTTTGGCGTTATTTACGACAAAGTTGCAAACAAGGTGTTAAAAAATCTTTGTCACACGGATGATTATTGGTCCGTCACTGACTTTCTAAAAGCTTAGGGGACGTATTCAGAGGAGCAGACGACGTAACGGATGCCCTTCGTCATTAAGCTAAACATTCCTGTTAGTCCTAAGAATTGGACTTTGAAAGAAAAGGAGCGCCTCGGTATGATGGGTTTGTCAAAGGTTTTAACCCAACACCATCAAGGAGGCGCTCTTATT
>NZ_JCAUAS010000048.1:0-21971 GCF_059692075.1 Paenibacillus sp. J31P190
CCTTCTAGATAAGCCAGGACTGCTTCTAGTTTCTCCTCGGTTGAGTATTTAGCCAAAAAAACTGCACCTCCAATTGTTAGACTGTGTCTAACAATTGGGGTGCAGTTCACAAGGGCAGCTCCTTTTTGATGTTCGTTAAGCTAAAGGGCAGGATATTTACAAAGGCTGACAAAGAAACACCTTTAATATAGATTCAGTAGAACCGATAACAAAGGTAGATACAACTGCTGATGATCAGGAGATAATCATCCTCACATTAGCCCGTATCGTGTAGATATTAAAAATATGGGAGATACATATACCATGAGTGGTTACACTGGAATCAAATTAATCGATCCTACTAAGAGAATAAAGCAACATGAACTCACGAAAGAACTTTGGCAGAAATTACGTGAACTGGGTATAAAAACAGGGGATAAAGGGATAATCAATGGAATTTTCTACTCAAAATCATATGAGCAAGCTAAGGTATTAAAGGCAAGTTTCAATGATTGGGACGTAAGCATTCAAGAACAAAAAGAGAACTTATCGCAAATAATACAAATTACAACTCCAATAAGCAGATTGAGTATTGAAGCCTTGGTAGAACTAACGGATGTCTTCTTGATAGCCGCTGCGGAGACAGACACAAAGTTTGATGGGCTTGAATTAGAAGTAAATAAAATTAAAAGGTTAAATACCCCTTGGTGGAAATTCTGGTGAGCTATGAAATAATGTGAATCGGATTACTTCTCAGTTCAGCTAACGGAAACGATAGTTCAGGGGGGGGCCTTATAGCGGCTCCTTTTTTGTTTTCGTTGAAGTAAACGGGCAGTTATACTCAATGAGAATTATGCTAATATGGAGATGCTCGGAACCGGAATAATAAGGTAAGAAACTTGTTAGGAGATATCATAATGTTAAAATTTGTGCTTAAAAATCCCTCGGAGATAGCTTCTTGGGGGAAGGAAAATAATCATATACTACACTGGTTTGGATTAACCGACTCTTATTATTGGTTAGACCTTGGAGAAGGAGAGTTATTGCGTTACAGTGTTGAGTTTATTGAGTTCTACAAATTAAATAAAAATCTACCGTACGTTGATTATCAATTCGCTCGAGTATTTTGGGACCTAACCGGTATCATCCGAACTGCTTTGAGTTCGATCCCTGATGGGGTCTTTGATAACATTCGAACATTCGCAAATTTTGAATCATACCTTGATTCATTATCAGACTGGTTAGAACATCAATGGAGCGATAATGACGAAGATTATGATTCCATATACTTACCAGCAAGACAATGGATTGATGACAGGAAACTGGATTTTGGTTACTTAATAGGTGCTCCAAGCATTCATCTTTTTAGGAACAATGACCAGGTTTATATAAGATGGACAGCAGAATATAAAGATTTAAATGGGATAAATATGTGGGAAGTAACAAAGGGAGAGTATATTGTTCAGTTTGAAGAATTCATAAGTGAGCTACAGCAATCTCTGAAAAATTTTGCAATTGCTATGGATACTCAAGTGAAAAGTATACTTGATAATCCTAAAGAAGATGTATTCATTGATAAGAATCAGTTGCTTAAAAACCATGTGGAATTTCTCGAGGAAGTGAAGTCTTATGATAAAATACTGTCGTTTGTTTCAGACCAGACTGACTGGGAAAATGTATTGTCAAAAATTAAAATAATCAGTCAGCCATTAAACTCTAACGGAGAACGATAGTTTATATAACCGCCTTCTCAACAGGCGGTATTTGTTTTGGACAAAATATACAACTAACATTACGGTAACCTTTTAATAAAGGAATGATTGTTATCTGGATTGTTGTAATAGGTTGTAAATGTATGTCCTGCATAAAATGTGCATATATTTGGAAACATATCATGATGAAAATTGGTAGACTTGGGAGTGATTTATCGCTTTGAAAAAATTATTATTCCTTATTTGCCTAATGTTTGTGATTTCTACACTGCAAAGTGAAAGTGTGATGTCCTATCCAATCGAACCTTACAAGTTAATCCAGACCATTGATTTTTCTTCGCCTGATCCAAATACTATGCATAAAGTGAAACTTTTCGATGCAGTCAACGATTTCCCGCGCGCAATTATTTTGAAAATTGATGGCAAAATAATCGATCGGAAAGGGTATGCGACAAGTAAAATCATGATTGGCGATGTGACAGCCGATAATCAGGATGAGATTTTCTTTTATCAATATGGAACAGGTAGCGCAGGGGAAATGGGGCTAAATGTTTACAGTGTAGTTAATGCTAATTGGAAGCAAATTTTTACTGACCCACTTATAACAACTTACAGGATTACGAACGAATTAAGAGTGAATATTTAGAAGGAAAAAGCCTCCGGTTTTATGACAAAATAACTGGAATGACTGGCATTCTTGACATGACAGGATTTCTTTTTTCAGAAGAACAACTGCAAAAAATGAAATTTCAGTTGGATCCGATAGCTGAATATGTCATTCATAATGAAAACATCGGTTGTATAATCGAAGCGGTACAATGGAATTTTGCTTTTTCCCATCCAATCTCGGGTTTGTCTGCGAAAAAGTATCTGTGAACTTAGCCTGTGAAAGTTTTATATGTAGTATATCGATTTTGTTAAGCTAATCATTCCTGTAATGACTAAGATTTGGACTTTGTCAAAAAAGGTGCGCCTCGGTATGATGGGTTTGTGCACGGGTTAGAAACCCAATACCATCAAGGAGGCGCTCTTACTATGAAGTTTAAACAAAACGATGGACAAAATCAACGTATTGAACGAATTACCACCTCTCATCTGTAGTTGGTATCGACATGGCGAAGGAAATTCATGTCGCGCAGGCTACTAACTTTCGGGGTATCGTTCTTGCCAAGCGACATCTATCATTTACAAACGACTTAGAAGGGTTCGAAAGATTACAACGTTGGATGGATGAATTGCAACAGAAGCACCGATTGAATACCCTAATCATCGGTATGGAGCCAACCGGACACTACTGGTTTAACCTGGCTAATTGGCTTGCTGACAAAGGAATAAACGTTGTCATGTTGAATCCTGCTACCACTAAACGAAATAAGGAGAACCGCGATAATTGTCCGTCCAAGAGTGATCCTAAGGATGCCCTTGTCATCGCAGACGTCGTCTGTCGAGGCTATTACTATGAATACACAAGACAGACTACTGTCTTTCAAAGGCTGCGGACGATGATGAGTGACCGGGAATTTTGGGTGACGAGGTTCCCCGAGTATACCTCGGTATTCAAAGACGCTACTTGGTGACACGTCGAATTTATCGATTCTGCTGCTGTCAAGCGATGCGAATCATAATAAAATTGGCATATAAATTGTGTGCATTGATGGAAATTTACCCAACTGTTACAGTAATTAGGCAAACCATCTATGATTAACTCAGCAGCTTAAACAGTCTTTCATTTTATTGTAGAAAGGGGAACAAGAGGTAAAGTAAATTGGAGATTGTATGTTTGAAAGCGTTTCAAAAATGAATCGATTTTGAAGGAGGATATCCGAATGAAGAAATGGGTTTCTCAAATCGTTGCTGCGGCTATGCTTTCGTCCTGCTTCCTTCCGAGCGGCGCTTATGCTGAATCGGTGCCCAGCCTGGGCACGCCAGCATTTCCCAGTGCGGAAGGCGGAGGGAAATTCACTACAGGAGGTCGCGCAGGAGAGGTTTACGAGGTTAATACTCTTGCCGATTCCGGTCCCGGTTCTTTGCGGGATGCCGTAAGCAGCAGCAACAGGATGATTGTTTTTAAGGTAGGCGGTACGGTTCATCTGGAGTCTCCGTTGAAGATTACCGGTTCCAATCTGACGATTGCCGGTCAAACCGCGCCGGGTGAGGGAATTACCATTTCCGATTACCCTACGACATTCGATGCCAGCAATCTGATCATCCGATACATGCGTTTTCGATTAGGGGATCTCATACCTACTGAGGCGGATGCTTTCGGAGGGCGGTATCAAAAAAACATCATGATAGATCACTGCTCCTTCAGTTGGTCGGTGGATGAGGTTATGAGTAATTATAATAATGAGAATGTGACCGTTCAATGGTCCATCATTTCTGAGGCCATGCATTTGAGCCGTCATGTTAAAGGAAAGCACGGATATGGCGGGATATGGGGCGGCAAGAACACAAGCTATCATCATAATCTGATTGCTCACAATTCCAGCAGAAATCCGGCGTTCGACAGTACAGTAGGAAATTATCACGACTTCCGAAATAATGTGGTCTATAACTGGGGCTATTTTTCTTCGTATGGGGGGAAAGGGGCTTCCACCAATTTGATTAATAATTACTATAAGCCAGGACCGGACACGGAAAATATACGTTTCCTCAATGCGGAAACCAACGGAAGCTATTATATTGCCGGTAATCACATGGAAGGATATCCGAGTCTGACAGCGGATAACTGGTCGGGTGTATTTACCTACCCTGATTACAAAATGTTGGATAATCCAGTTTCGTTCGATTCCAATCCGATTACAACGGAATCCGCTGTAGATGCTTATCCATCAGTTCTTGCCGGTACAGGCGCCATTTTACCGAGAAGAGATGCGATCGACGCAAGAATTGTAAACGATGTTAAGAACGGTACGGGAAGACATTTGAATTCCCAAAATGAGGTCGGCGGTTATCCGGAATTTGAAGAAGTAGTATCTGAATTAGCAGATAATGACCGTGACGGCATGCCTGATGACTGGGAAAGGCAGCAGGGCTTGAACCCGAAAGATGCTGCAGATGGCCGTATTGTCACACAAGAGGGCTTCACCAATCTTGAGCTATACTTGAATTCCATTACAACGAGTGGGTCGAACAATCCGAACGCAGTCATTACCTCCCCTCAGAACAATGCGATCCTGCCTGAAGGCTCTAAGGTTAGTGTTGAGGTGGATGCTTCCGACAGCGACGGGACGGTCTCCAAAGTGGAATTTTACAATAACGGTGTGAAATTGGGCGAGGATTTGACCGCTCCGTACAGTTATGATTGGAATGATGTACCTGATGGAACGCACTATTTGATAGCCAAAGCGGTAGATACTACCGGGACTGCTACTCAATCGACGAATGTAGTCATTCATGCGAACCGTATGGGAAGTATTGCTCCTTGGACAGCGGTTGACGTGGGAACACCAGGGATTCCGGGGCACACGCAGCTTGGTGAGACGCCGGACAGCATTACGGTTAAGTCGGCCGGGGATATCGAAGGGACAAAGGACGCTTTCCAATTCGCTTATCAACAAATGAGCGGAGATGTGGAGGTTGTCACCAAGGTGGAAAGCGTAACCGCTACGGATGAAGGCGCGGAAGCGGGGATTATGTTTCGAGAGAGTCTTAGCGAATCCTCCCCATTTGCAGCAATCGTTATTCCTTATATGAAGCCAGGTAAGAGGGGCGTAACCTTAAGCCGTGCTGCAGAAGGAGGCGAGGTTGCCCAGGTGATTCCGGATGAGCAATTTCAGCTTCCTTATTGGGCTAAACTAGTACGTATGGGTGATCAGATAACATCTTTTGTTTCCCCGGACGGAGTAAATTGGAACAGTGTCGGAACCGTTCAAATTCCATTGCCCGACACGTTTTATGCAGGACTGGTCGCCGATGCGTCAAAAGCAAATAATAGCATTGAAAAATATAACGCCTCCGTTTTCTCAAATGTTAGCGTGACTCAGACTAGCCAACATTCACCGTCACCACCGGCGAATGTTAAGGCTGTACCCGGAAATAAGCAGGTTACGCTCTCGTGGGACGTAGTCAATACAGCGGTAAGCTATACCGTAAAGGCAAGCCAATTCCCAGCGGGTCCTTATACTCCGGTGGCGTCTGGAATAACTGAGCCGTCTTACACGCATCCAGATCTTACGCCAGGTATCCTCTACTATTATATTATTACTGCGGTAAATGCTAACGGTGAAAGCTTGCCTTCGAGCGAAGTCAGTGCAGTTCCAACAGCTGCGCCGGGAACGGTTTATTATGTCAATGACGATTATGAGAATATAAGTATCGGATCAATGCCCGAAGGATATGTCGTTTCGCCGAATCCGCAGGATGCCAATCATACGGTGACAGTACAGGAACAGCCTGCTGGTACGACGGGTAATCCGTCCTCTAAAGTTCTGAAAATATACGATAATGCACCAGGCAGCACACAACTTGTACGGAACTTTTCCAAGCAAATGAGTACGGTTGTGTTTGAATTGGACTATATGTCACCCTCACATCCAGGAACATCCATTGTGCTTCAAGTCAAGGATGGCCAAGGCACGAAGACACCGATCTCGATCGAGCTCCGCAAGCCGGCGCTGCCTGCGGCAGAAGATAACTATACGTTGACCTACAAAAATAAAAACAGCCAAGACGTAAAGCTGATGGACCCGCCTGCAGTCAATCGCTGGTACAATCTTAAGGTTGTTGCCAATGTAGCGGCAAATAAAATGGATATTTATATTGATAACGTCCTTGCCGCCAAAGATGTTGATCTTAAAGACGATATGAGTACGCTTGGACTGGGTAGCGTCGTCGTAGGCAGAACACCAGGAACGGGGAAGGGTACCATGTACTTGGATAACTTTAAAATATATGTCGAGCCGGTAGCGTCCCCCAAAGGCTTGACTGCCCTGCCTGGGAACGGCAAGGTTCAAGTGAATTGGACGCTGACTCAAGGAGCGCTTGCCTACAACGTGAAACGGGGTACGACAAGCGGCGGACCTTATGAAACGATTGCATCGGGCATCACAACTACTGGCTTTACAGACTCCTCTGTAATCAACAATACAACCTATTATTATGTAGTTACTGCAATGGGAGAATCGGGAGAAAGTGGCAGCTCGAATGAAGTGAATGTGACTCCTTCAGAGAATGCGATAAAGCCGGAAGCCCCATCCGAGCTTGTGAGTATAGCAAGAAACACGCAGGCGGACCTTACTTGGGTGTCTGTTGCTAATGCTACTTCCTACACGATTAAGAGGAGCGAGCTTCCTGAAGGGCCTTTCACTGTAGTAAAAAATAATGTAATCGGCTCCTCTTATCGCGACACCGCTTTGGTTAATGGAAAGCTCTATTATTATACGGTATCGGCCACAAGCGTTTCAGGAGAAGGTGAAAATTCGACGGTCGTAAGCGCCCGTCCCACAGCACCGTTGCAAGCGCCTGTGGGCCTTACCGCAATAGCTGGGGACACGCAAAGCACGATTAAATGGCTGCCATCTGATGGAGCGCAAAAATACGCGGTGAAGCGCAGCGCCGTGGCCGGCGGTCCTTATACGCTCGTCGCCGATAATTTGACTGGCACCAGCTTTATTGACGGCGGACTTTCCAACGGCACCGCATATTACTATGTGGTATCTGCAAGCAACAATAACGCATCGAGTGCTAATTCCGCATCGGTAAGAATCATTCCGATCCCAGCCGGCAGCCCGAAAGCTCCGGAAGAAATCCAGATTGTCGAAGGCAATCAAGCGGTGAATCTTGAATGGACGGTCGTTCCCGAGGCGACCTCCTATCACGTGAAACGGGCAACCTCTATAACCGGTCCCTTTACCACCGTTGCTTCCCGTGTTGAGAAACCTGTATTCAGGGATACGTCGGTTACGAACGGTACCACCTATTATTATTCGATAAGCTCGGTCAGCTCGTATGGCGAGGGCATCCCATCTTTTCCGAAAGCAGCCACACCAGCAATCGTTATCGTGGTGGCGAAGGACGGGAGCGGCGCCTTTACCTCCGTTCAGGCTGCGGTCGATTCGATACCGGCAGGCAATACCGAACGAAAGATCATTTATGTCCGCAATGGCACTTACGAGGAGCAGGTGACGGTTCCGGCTACGAAGAATGCCATCAGCTTTATAGGAGAAAGTAAAGAAAACACGATCATTACGTATACGAACATCACAGGTACGGGTTACAACGAACGGGCAACCGCCGTTGAATCCAATGATTTCATCGCGGAGAATATTACATTCGCTAATGGTGCGGGCCCAACAGGCGTTGCCGTCGCTTTGGATCTTAAGGGAGACCGGGCTTATTTGAATCAGGTTCGGCTGCTCGGCTATCAGGATACTTTGTTTACGAATGCGACCGGCAAACGTCTCTATGTAAAGGACAGCTATATCGAGGGTGCTGTAGACTTCATTTATGGCCCCTCCATCGCAGTATTTGACAATTGCATTATTCATAATAAACGCACAGGCGGTTATGTAACTGCCGCAAGCACACCGGAGAATCAAAAATACGGATATTTGTTTATTAACAGCAAGCTTACCGCCGACCCGGAAGTAAGCAATATGTATCTGGGCAGACCATGGAGGCCTTTCGCGCATACGGTATTTATGAATACTTACATGGATGACATCATTCACCCGGCCGGTTGGAATAATTGGGGCAGACCTGATAATGAAAAAACGGCAAGGTATTACGAGTTCAATAATTTCGGTCCCGGTGCAGACCCGACAGCCAGAGCGAATTGGTCCAAGCAGCTGACGCCTGAAGAGGCGAATGAGTATACGGTTCCGCTAATGATGTCTGGTAAGGACGGTTGGGATCCGACAATGATTGGGAACAGGATTCCTATGGATATTACTGCTACGCTGACAACCGACGATGCGCCGAAGAACTGGGTGAACCATGATGTTAAAGTGACGTTCACGCCGACTGATCAAGGCTCCGGTGTGGCCGCCACATACTATAGGTTGAACGGCGGCGAGCAGCAAGAAGGGACTGATGTGAACATATCGGCAGAAGGCGTGCATACTCTCACATATTGGAGTATTGATAAAGCCGGTAATGCGGAGGAGCAGCAAATAGCTGTCATTCAAATCGATAAGACTGCTCCAACTCTTACAGTTGTCATGGATAAGAATGTGCTTTGGCCGGCAAATCATAAGCTTGTTACGGTAAATGCTTCTGTATATGCGGAGGACCTCCTTTCCCAGGTCGATTCGGTAGTGTTAACCTCCATAACCAGCAGTGAGCAGAGGGAAGACGGTAGCGGGATAGAATCAAAAGAAGACGACATCGTAGGTGCTAATTACGGTACTCTGGATACGGAATTCATGCTGCGTGCGGAAAGATCGGATAAAGGTGCGGGACGTGTATATACGATCACTTACACAGCAACCGACCGAGCCGGTAATGTAAACTCAGCTTCAACCATGGTCACCGTTCCGCATGATTCAGGCGGCAGACATGATGATTAACGGTTAATCAAGAAGGGCATTCCCATGGGGTATTTCCAGGGAATGTCCTTTCTTTCTGACTTCGACTTTCCTTTGAAAAGTACTTATAAATTCTGCATATAAATCTTGTTTATTGTGACTTCTTCCGCATAGTGGTAAAGTCGCTGTGCACCGAAGCATGACTTGGCAGTAAAAGGGGGGAACGTTGAACCAGTAGCTGTCTTTTTTATTTCGAATTCAGGTAGAGCAGGGGAACCTGCTTCTTTTCGTTTTGTACGGTGTCTAATATTTAACCATAGAAAGAGGGGAATGTCATGACATTAAAATCGGAAACTATGATGTGGTATGAAGCTCCTGCACGAAATTGGGATGAAGCATTACCGGTAGGGAACGGCCGGCTTGGAGGTATGGTTTTTGGAACGGTTATGCAAGAGAAAATTCAATTCAACGAGGATTCCATTTGGTCCGGCGGTCCGAGAGACCGCAACAATCCCGATGCATTGGACAACCTCCCGACCCTTCGCAAGCTCATGTTTGAAGGAAAACTGAAAGACGCGCATCAGCTGGCGGAAGCCGCTTTTTCCGGGACACCATGTAGCCAAAGACATTATATGACGGCCGGTGATCTGATGATCCGGTTCGACCACCCCGAAGGAGAGCTTGGCGAGTATCGAAGAGAATTGGATTTGGAACGTGCGATTGCGGTAACCACTTACAAGTATGGAGATGTAACCTTTCGCCGTGAGGTGTTCTGCAGTTATCCTGATCAGGTGATGGTTATCCGATTAGAAGCGGATCGTCCAGGCGCACTGACCTTTACTTCGAGGTTTGAACGGAAAAAAGGCAAATATATGGATGTATCGTATCGCTGCGGTACGGATATGGTAGTCATGTCCAACCCTTGTGGCGGCATAGATGAAGGTAGATATACGGCCGCTGTCAAGGCCATTCCTACCGGAGGGAAGGTTCGGGCATTAGGTGAACATCTCATTGTGCAGCAGGCTGATCAAGTTACGATCTTACTTGCCGTTGCCACCACCTATCGATTTCCGGAGCCGACTACACATTGTTATGACTTGCTGGAAAAAGCAGCAGTCGAGTCGTACAGTAGCTTGAAGGAAAAACATATCGCGGACTACCAACGATTGTTCCAAAAAGTGAGACTTGAGCTCGATGAAACCTCCGATGGGGACCGCCGATTATTGCCCGTTTCACAACGCTTAGAGCTTGTACAACAGGGGGTGGATGATGCCGGCTTGTACACGCTATATTTTCACTTCGGAAGATACTTGCTTGTTTCCTGCAGTAGGCCAGGGTCATTGCCGGCCAATCTGCAAGGCATCTGGAACGACTCCATGTCGCCTCCGTGGGACAGCAAATATACGATCAATATTAATACACAGATGAATTATTGGCCTGCGGAAACATGTAATTTGGCTGAGTGCCACGAGCCTTTGTTTGAGCTTATTGAGCGAATGAAAGAAAATGGCACGATAACGGCAAAGAAGATGTACGGATGTAGAGGCTTTGTCGCCCATCATAATACAGATATTTGGGCAGATACGGTGCCTCAGGATATATATCCTCCTGCGACTCAATGGGTGATGGGGGGAGCTTGGCTGACGCTTCATCTTTGGGGACACTACCAATTTAACCCAAACGAGTCGTTCTTGCAAAGAGCTTATGATACGATGAAGGAGGCAGCCCTGTTCTTTATGGATTTTTTGGTGGAAAGTCCCGAGGGTTATTTAGTAACCAACCCATCTGTTTCGCCTGAGAATCGGTATAAATTGCCAAACGGTGAAACCGGTACGCTATGCTATGGACCTTCTATGGATACGCAAATATTGATTGAGCTGCTCGAAGCTTGTATGAATGCAAGTATGCAGCTTAACACGGATGAAGAACTGCGAAGAGAGTGGGAATCCATCAAGAGCAGATTGCCGGTTATGAAAATAGGTAAACACGGACAGCTGCAAGAATGGCTGGCGGATTACGACGAAATGGACCCGGGCCACCGCCATATTTCCCATTTGTTCGGATTGCATCCAGGCTCGACGATCAGCCCGGGCTTGACGCCGGAACTGGCAGAAGGGGCCAGGGTCGCATTAAATCGACGATTGGACAACGGAGGCGGGCATACAGGCTGGAGCCGTGCCTGGATTATCAATTTCTGGGCGCGTTTGTTAGATGGCGAACAGGCCTATGTTCACACCAAGGAATTGTTGCGGAAATCCACACTTCCCAATTTATTCGATAATCATCCGCCATTTCAGATTGATGGCAATTTTGGTGCCGTGGCTGGAATCGCCGAGATGCTGCTGCAAAGTCATTTAGGATACATTCATTTGCTGCCGGCTTTGCCTAGTATATGGGCATCGGGATGTGTAACCGGCTTACGGGCAAGAGGCGGGTTTGTTATTAATATCAAATGGGCGGATCACAAGCTTATTGAAGCGTCAGTAAGATCTGAGTGTGGGAGCAGGTTCTGCATGTTAACAAAGCAAAAAGTGCGATTCGTTGAATCAGGCGGGAAACAGCTCCAAGTGGAGCAGAATGGGAATTATATTGAATTTCCTACTTGTAAAGGCGAAGTATACACCATAGTTACATGGATATGATAGCAGGGCAATCTCCCGCTGATTCATTGATCGTTGACTTATAAATACTGCACATAAGTATTGGGCATTGAAATCGCTTTCCTCTGGGTGCTATATTCGGCTTGCAACCAATAACACCCAGAGGAGGTGAATGAATCATGACTGAAATGAATCTATCCGTCAAATCAAAGCGTGGTTGGGGACCGGCCGCCTCATTAACCCAATATTTTGCTATGCTTCGCAAGGATTTCAAGAAAAATAAATACCTTTACTTCTTGGGCCTATTCGGCGTTGCGTATTACATCATTTTTAGCTACATTCCTATGTATGGTGTTATTATCGCATTCAAGAATTACTCGCCGGTTAAGGGGATTATAGGAAGCTCTTGGGTTGGCTTGCTTCATTTTACAGAGTTTTTTCAAAGCTTCTACTTCTGGAGATTGCTTAGGAACACATTTCTAATTAATATTTATGAGTTACTTTTTGCTTTTCCCGCCCCTATAATCTTGGCCTTGTTATTGAATGAGGTAAGGCACGCTTATTTCAAGCGAGTTGTGCAAACGGTTACATATTTGCCGCATTTTGTGTCCATTGTTGTAATCTGCGGGATGATCGTGGATTTTTCCAGAAAGGCGGGTTTGTTTAATATAATCCTGGGGTGGCTCGGGGGGGAATCCCAGAATCTGTTGCTCGATCCATCGCTTTTCCGAACCATTTTCATTGGCTCAGGGATTTGGCAAGGAATCGGATGGGGTTCAATCATTTATCTCGCGGCCTTAACGGGAATTGACTCTCAGTTGTATGATGCAGCCACTGTGGATGGGGCGAACCGATGGAAGCAGATGCTTCATGTGACTTTACCAGGTATTATGCCGACGATTATTATTTTGTTAATACTTCGTATTGGCGGTATGATGGATGTCGGGTTTGAGAAAATCATTCTGCTTTACAATTCCCAAACCTATGAGACGGCGGATGTCATATCGAGTTTTGTATACCGGCGGGGTCTGTTGGAAGCAGATTATAGCTACAGCACTGCAGTCAACCTGTTTAATTCGATCGTTAACTTTATCTTGCTTATTTTGGCTAATCGAATTAGCAGGAAGGTCAATGAAACAAGTCTATGGTAAGGAAGGAGGGGCTGTATGATCAAACGCAGCTTGGGTGACAAAATATTTGACACGTGCAATATCCTGTTATTGTGTGCCTTGATGATCGTAACGCTATACCCCTTTCTTTATGTGGTCTTTGCTTCATTGAGCACACCGTCCGAGCTGGTAAAGCACAGCGGGATTTTGTGGAAACCGCAAGGCTTCTTTACGGAAGCGTATAAGCTTGTTCTAAAGAATCCCATGATCATTAGCGGATATAAGAATACAATCATCTATGTCGTGGTCGGCACGACGCTTAATGTGATTTTCACTGCGTTGTTTGCTTTTGTATTGTCCAGAAGGGATATGTACTGGAAAAAGTATATGATGATGATGGTTGTCGTAACCATGTTCTTTAGCGGAGGACTCATTCCAGGCTATATTGTTGTAAAGAGCCTGGGGATGCTGGATACTCGCTGGGCTTTAATCATACCCGGTTTAATTGCAACCTGGAACCTGATCATCATGCGGACTTCCTTCCAAGCGATACCCTATGAGCTGGAAGAGGCCGCCAAAATCGACGGCGCTTCCGATCTTCGGGTGTTTGTCCAAATCATCCTTCCCTTATCGATTCCGCTGTTGGCTGTGATGGTGCTGTTCTATGGGGTAGGTCATTGGAATTCATGGACAGGTGCTCTCATCTATTTGCGGGATCGGGAGCTCTTTCCCTTACAGCTAGTACTAAGGGAAATCCTAATTCAAAACAGCACTGCCGATACAACCAACCTGTCTACAACAACAGGGGACCCGTTCCTTGGAGAAGTGGTGAAATATGCCACCATTATCGTAGCTACATTACCGATTTTAATCTTATACCCGTTCATTCAGAAATACTTTACCAAAGGTGTCATGGTCGGTGCGCTTAAAGGATAATAGGATGTCATTTAAAACCAAACAATGGGGGGATTCGACGTGGGTACGAAAACATATCGTAAGGCATCATTAACTGCCCTAATGGCAATGTCGGTAATCGCCGGATGCAGTGAATCATCCGAGCAACCTGCGAGTAGCAAGGAGGCTGCCGACACATCCCCAAAGAAAGTAAGCTTTCTTTGGAACGGTAAATTCAGCAGTAAAATACCCGAGCTTAAAGGGTACGGCGATGTGGAAGCCTATAAAGAAATTCAGAAACGAACCAACATTAACATCGAATTTCAAGACAATGATACAAGCAGCTTGTCTCAATTTAATATTATGTTGGCTTCCGGTACATATCCAGATATTATATACGTACCGGGCAGCTATCCGGGCGGGGTAGCCAAGCTGATCGAAGATGGAGTCGCGATTCGCTTGAACGAGCTGATTGATCAGTATGCTCCTAATTATAAGAAACTGCTGGACGAACATCCCGAGATCAAAAAGCAGGTTATGCTGGATGACGGCACAATCGCCAAGTTTCCGCAGGTTAATCTGGATCTGAGGCGAAACGCATGGAGCGGAACGATGATCCGGCAGGATTGGTTGGATAAAGCAGGACTAAAAATGCCCACGACCATTGATGAATGGTATACGGCTTTAAAGGCATTCAAAGATAACGATATGAATGGAAACGGTAAAAAGGATGACGAGATTCCCTTAGGGGATCAAAACGGTATGGGGAGCATTACCTCTTTCAGTACAGCGTATGGACTTCTGACCACGTTTCAGGTCCACCCGACGACCGGAAAAGTTACATATGGTCCTTATGAGCCCGCTTTTAAGAATTACCTTGCAACGATGCGAAAATGGTATGAAGAAGGGCTCATTGACAGTGAGTTTGCCGCCACCGACAAAAAAGGCTTTGAAGCGAAGTTCTCAAATAACATCGTTGGCGCCTATGGCGGCACCATCACCGGGATCAATACCTACAAGAACCAGCTAAAAGGAAAGGTTCCTGATTTTAAATTAGTCGGTGTTGCACCTCCGATTGGACAGGAAGGCAAATCGTACAGCGGAGCAGCCCAATTGGCCCAATATGTTCCATTGGAAGGCGCCGTTATCAGTTCGCAAGCCAAAGATTTGAAAACGGTTATAAAGCTTCTCGATTTCATGATCAGTCCGGAAGGCAGCGATCTTCAGAATTGGGGAATCGAAGGCAAGAGCTATGTCGTAGAGAACGGCAAGAAGAAATTTACAGATGAGATTATGAAGAACCCGACTTATGAGTCGCGGACAGCGGTAATGCGGTATGCCTACCCAACCTCCGGCATGGTTAAGGTCATGAGTTACGACGCATGGGCGGCTTTCGAGCTGCAATATCCTGAAGCAGGCGAAGCTAACGAGAGATGGTTTAACGCGGACAAGAGCCTCCTTCTTCCTCCGCTTCTGTTCAAAGGAGAGGAGAGCCAGGAAATAAGTAAAATTATGAGTGAAGTAGACACCTATATGAAGGAAATGCTATTGAAGTTCATCATGGGCAATGAATCTCTAGACAACTTCGCTGCGTACACGAATACTTTAAAGAAGATGAATATCGAAAGAGCGATTGAGATCCATCAAGCGGCATACGACCGATATCAAAAAAGATAAACAGCGATGAACGGCTCCGCCTTCAAAAAGGACGGAAAGTTAAAAAAAAAATATTCACTGCTAAAAGAAACAGGTTGGATGCGGGTCCCGTTTCCAACCTGTACCCAATTGACGGTTTCGAGGGGGATTGAAGATGCGGGCCAAGGCGTACCGTTTCTTTATTAAGTATCTAGCATCCTATTTGGTCATACTTATGATTCCCATCACAGTATTGACGCTCGTCGTCAACAACGTGTTCGTTAATAAACTGCAGGAAGAGGTGATCTCCGGGAATTTAAACAGCCTGGACAAAGTACGATATTCAATGGATGACCAACTAAAGTGGATTGAAGACATGACCCGTCAACTGCTGACGGATGATAACAGTCTTACTCAATACCGGATATCCGATCACTGGGGATACAAATCGTGGGGAATTACACGGGAACTTAAGCGCTTTCAAAGACTAAGCCCCTTTATACATGAGATCTGGCTCTATTATAAAGATGAAAACTCTGTGTTTACCAGCAGCGGAGTGTATACCATTCCTGTGCTGGCCAAGCAAATATATAAATTTGATGATCTTTCGGAGACACAACTAATTAACAATCTTAATGCTTTAGTAAAGCCTGCAGTACTTCCGCCGAGAACAGATGAAAAATCTGGGAAAAGCTACTTGCGGATGTTCGTCCCACTGTATCCGAATCAAAAGCAATCGTACGGGGCACTGGTTTACCTTATCGAGGAAAATGCGATTCACCGGCTCATGTCAGCTTATAATACCGCGGTGGGATCTACGTGGATTTTTGACCAGAGCAATCAGTTGGTCACAGGATTAGCTGCCAAGGAAGGGCCTTCGAATCTATCCATATCTAACTTGGTCAATCAATCGTCACTGAATGACTATCAGAAGGTTATTATTGAAGGAAAACAATATTATTTGTTCTACATGGAATCTAAACAATCCGGTTGGAAGTATGCCTCATTGCTTCCTGTCAATCAGGTTCTTCAGAAGGTTGAACAAGCCCAGACCTGGTACATATATGGCATTGCTGTCTTGCTGCTGCTTGGGGCTGGCTTGATCTACATAAGTATGATTATGAACTATAAGCCGATCCATCAGCTTCGTATGGACAGTATTCGGGTCCTGACCCATGGGGATAGGAACCTTAACGAGTTGGATACGGTTCGTAATATTCTTAACCAGCTAGCTCTCCATAACAAAGTATTGGATGAGAAAGTAAAACATCAAGCATTTGGAGCAAGAACTCACCTATTACTGTCCATGCTTAAAGGAGATTACAACGATTTAGAGGAAATTTTGGAGTATGGGCAGGAAATCGGGTTCTCGATTGCAAGTAAAACGATGAGAGTTGCGATAGCCGAGCTTCCGACCCATTTGGGAGTGAAACAAACCCCAACCATTGAAGATATGGAACGGTTGTTTCCAAGCCGGTTATTGGCTTACGGCATGAAACATTCCGAGGCTAACAAGTATGTTTTTATCATGCTGACAGATGGGGTAGATTTGGTTGAGATGGAAACTGGTTTGCGGCAATTCCGTGAAACCTTGAACCAATTGGTGAACGTTCCGGTTACAGTTGGTGTAGGATCCCAGGTTGGGATCCCTAATATTCCCCAGTCGTATCTGGAAGCCCAAACCGCTTTAGGCTACCGCTTTGTTCAGGGCGTGAACAGGATCATCAACTATGACCGGGTTCCTATGCGTGCTGATTTTTCGGATGAATATCCCCACGCGGAGATGGAGAAGCTGCAGAGTGCGATACGCGAGGGCAATACAATAAAGATTCAAAGCCAGCTTTCACTACTCGTGTCATATATAAAAGAAAAGCAGCCGCCTCTTATTGTAGCCAGGGGACTGTGCTTCGAAATGATCCGCATGATCAATGGGGTATGGAAGGAGCTTGGATTGCAGGAAGTACACAGCCCGGATCGTTACCCGAATATATTCTCTTTAGAGCGTCTGGAGACTATCGATGAGTTTGAAAATTTGATCAATGCTCTGAGCATTGATCTATGTGACGCTTTTGAAAATCAACAAGCATTGGAAGCAAAGGGAACGACACTGGATTCACGTTCAATTGATGCGATATTTGCGTACATTCAGGCCCACTTCGATAACTGTGAATTTACGCTCCAAGGCATGGCAGAGCATTTCAGGGTCGCATTGCCTAACCTGGGGCAGTTTTTTAAGGACAGAACGGGCCAGACTTTGCTGGAATATACAACATTTTTAAGAATGGAAAAGGCAAAAATGATCTTAACCTCCACTCCTTTGCAGTTGAAAACCGTTGCCGAGGAAGTAGGCTATTATAATGTTTCCAGCTTTATCCGCAGGTTCAAACAACTGACGGGGGTTACCCCCGGTGAATATCGAGCGAACGGGCCAAGCAATTGCTAAAGGAAAAGGAACGAGTCGTTTTAGGAGGCAGAAACGGGAATTGAACCTGCTCCAGGCTGGAGGTGATACGTTTCTCCTTTGTTTTAAAGCAGTAGTCTATCCAGCTGTTAATAATGGGAATTACTTCAGACTAGCGGTAGCTTTTTCGGTAGTAGCCGGGGGTAACCCTGGATATTTTTTTAAAGGTGACATTGAAATTGGCGGTATGCTCAAAGCCGGTTCTCTGCGAAATGGGCTCTTTGCTCTCTCTGAGCAATCGCTGTGCTTCCCGCAACCGGATGGTTAGCACATACTTTGGAGCATTTACCAAAAGGTGTCTTTCGAGACGGTAGTGGTATGCTGCATTTTGTCTTTGAGCCTCTAATGCACCATAGCTTATCGACCTTCCTCTCCCAGCCATATTATGGTGAGGACCAATCGGAGGTATTATTTGACTTGCAGGCGGACCCTGGTGAGACGACGAATGTTGTGAATGATTCGTGCAGGCAACTTGAGCACTTTCGAGAGAAAAGAAGGTTATATAAGATTGGTTGGATCAATTAAATCACGCTTCGGGCAAGTACCCTCGATCTGCCCGATGTTTGTCTGTTAAATAGTTTCAGCCGGATAACCCTGCACACCTAACCGAATCGTGTCATTAAACTAACGAAAGAACGATAGCAGCACAACAAATAACAGACTATCGGCAACTATAGAGCAGGCTGGGTGTAGACAAATCAGAAACGGGAGAGATAAGGAATATTGAAAAAAAGATTTTCAGTTGGCAAAGCTGAGTGGTCAGATACAAGAGAAGAACAGTATAGAAAAGATAGCCTAGAAATCGCTTTTGGATTTGGCGATACTTTGAAAACTAGTGATGGTACAGTTTATATAATTAAAAAAGATGTTGAGATAGTGATTTCGAAACCCAATAAAGTGAAGACCTTTTGGTACGAGACATGGCTAAAGTTAAAAGAATTCTATGGAGTCTAACACGATTCAACTAACGGATACAATAGTTCAATCAGATATTGGAGCAGACGCCATCACGGCAGTTGCTCCATTTCTCTCTAAGCTAAAGGCAGGTTACTATAATCTGACCGTCGAATATCTCCAATACGTTATTTCAATATTATGGAGATGATTTTTTGAAACTGTATGTTGTGAGACATGGTCAAACAGAATGGAATTATGAAAATAGAGTTTGTGGAGTATCTGATGTCCAGTTAACGGATAAAGGAAAAGAACAAGCAAATGAACTGTCAAAAATAATAAACAATAAGCAAATAGACATCATATTAACTTCACCACTGTCTAGAGCAGTTAAAACAGCTGAAATACTTTCAATTGGCATTAGTAAAGACCTCATTATTGACCACAGACTTATTGAGCAGGACTACGGGGTATTTGAAGGAGATTATCGAGACAATAATAATTTTTTAGAGGCAAAAAGACATTTTTCATGCAAGCTTTCTGGAGGTGAGTCAATTTTACAAGTAGCACAAAGAATTTTTAATCTGCTTGATGAAATCAAAGAAAAGTATCAAAGTCAAAATGTTTTAATTGTAACCCATGGTGGCGTCTGTAGAATAATTAATGCTTATTTTAATGAGCAGACGAACGAAGAATTCTATCATTTTCATATTGGAATTGTGAATTGAAAGAATATCACATTATTGATTAAGCTAACGGAAAAGTATGACAAGTTCTGCTATAAGCGCCAAACAGCGTGAAAATCAGGAGATTACATGAAGTAATCTTAACTTTACAACCGAGGATGGGAATGACGGAACCAAGTATCCCGAAACCATCCCGCCAATACTCCTGCGCGCGTCATGTTTAACAGAACATGAGGTGTGAAGTACAGGTAGATTCGGCAGAACGAAGGCTGGAGCCATTCGAATAGAAAAAGTATGCCAATGGTATGCCGCGCGGCTGAAAAACTGGATATGGTGAGAATGTTCAAACAGACTGAACTGACGCCGAATGTACAGGTCTAAAGTTAGAGCATGTGGAAACATATGCACCATCAAACGATGGGGCGAGCGGCGTAAAGTAAGAATTTTTCCTATGAAATACGCTATGCCGAACAATGGCGGCATGGGTCTCACAGGCTTAGAGGAAGCACCTAAGTCCAGAAAGAATAGCTAGGATGTAAGGGACTTGGAAAGCAAGGGACGTTGCAACAAGTGCTGTTACCCGAAACGGTTGTTATAAGGCGCATGCCGAAATACATTAATCCTTGTGAGGGCAGGGGCACGACTGATGAATCTCCTGTAATGGGAGTGGAGGAACAGCCCCAAGTCTAACTGAAAAGAAAGATTGTTTTCCAAGCGTGAATTGCACCGATCAGGTAGGAACGTGGGGACATCAATGGATGCCACAGTGCAAGCTACTAGGATGACCTAACAGTCCATATCCTAGAGTAACGAGGAACTTATGATTTAGTAAATTCAGTTAGAGGGAACGCCGGATGCCGGGAAACTGGCACGTCCGGTGTGGAGCAGGGGAAAAGCTAGAGATGACTTCAAATGCTTATCTATTTGTTACCGTTAGCTCAACATGAACATTAACAGGCCGCCGCATATCAATAAGAAGGAGTGTGGAAAGTATGTTTCATGTAAAAGATATTTTATCCGATCAGTTATTAGCAAATGCTAATGACCCTAGTTGGTACCTACCATTTTCAGACGCAGTTGAAAATTTGTCAGAGGAAGTAGCGTTTTGGAAACCTAGTGAAGATAGTAATAGTATCGCTGAAATTGTGCAGCATTTACTTTATTGGAATGAAACTTGGCAAACTAGATACCAGAAATCTCATGTCAATGCTGTGCCTTCCATAGGAAATAATAATAAAAGTTTTATAGTTCCCAAAGATCAAAATTTCACTGACTTAAATGAACGATTATTAGAGGTGCTTTTAAAATGGCAAGATCTACTTACTGAAGAAAAAGTCGAAAGTGATGTGAATGGTTTCCCAATGGCTGCCAAGTGGTGGGAGATACTCGGAAATGTGTCAACTCATAATGCATATCACATTGGTCAAATCTGTTACATTCGGAAGCTACAAAAGGGCTGGAGAGTAGATGCAAACTAAGAAAAATTACCTAGAATAATTAGTGAAGGAGCTTGCAACGTGAAGTGACCCCAAAAAGTTAGACAGTATATAGTTAGGCTGCCTTTAGCGCATGAGTTCGGTACTGTACCGGGCTCATACCTTTTAGTTTTGCCTTTATTCGTTTATGGTTGTAATAGTGGATATATTGATCAAGTTCTACTTTGAATTGCTCAATGCTATCATATTCTTCTATATATAAAAACTCGGATTTTAGGATCCCAAAGAAATTCTCCATAACAGCATTGTCGTAACAGTTCCCTTTACGTGACATGCTTTGTGTTATGCCTTGTTCCTTCAATGACTGCTGGTATGGGGGCATTTGGTAATGCCAGCCCTGATCAGAATGAATCAATAAGGTGTCATCGTTAGTCTTACGTTTCAGGGCTTGATCCAACATGCCAGAGACAAGCGTATAGATTGGACGTGAATCAACGGTGTAGGTAATGATTTCCCCGTTAAACAAGTCAAGAATGGGTGACAGGTATAGCTTCTCTCCGAACAATTTGAACTCCGTAATATCTGTAACCCACTTCTCATTTGGTCTTGTAGCGTTGAAATTTCGTTCTAGGATTTTTGGCGCAATTTTACCAACTGTTCCTTTATACGAGCGATATTTTTTCATGCGAACGATGCATTTTAAGCCAAGCTCACGCATGATGCGCTGCACCTTTTTATGGTTCACTAAGTGGCCTTCATTGTGTAGCGCGTCTGTAATACGACGATATCCATAACGGCCTTTATGCTCATGATAGACCGCTAAAATACGGGATTTTAAGCCCGTATCTTTGTCTGGACAATCCATTGTACTTACCCAGTAATAGTACGTACTACGTGGAATCTGAGCCAGCTGCAGTAATGAAGTAATGGGGTATTCTAGCCTTAGTTCAAATACTACTTGCGCTTTGTCTTGCTTTGTAACTTTTCTTTGCTTTGAACTAAGGCATTCAACTTTTTTAAGTAGGCGTTCTCCATTCGTAAACGTTCTACTTCCGCCTGTAAAGCCTCAGTTGAGCCTTCAACTGGAGTTGGTTTCTTT
>NZ_JCAUAS010000049.1:0-20479 GCF_059692075.1 Paenibacillus sp. J31P190
TGTTTTTTGATAAAGAGGGACTATCACCATTTTTTATTAATTTAAATGGTAAACCAATAGGCTTTATTCTATTGCAAAGTGGTCCATTTTCAAATCAAGAATATGCAGATTATGTGTTGAATTCCTTCTTTATTCTCAGAAACCTGAGAAGGAAAGGGATTGGAAAATTAGCTTGTAACAAGTTTTTTGAAATGTATCCTGGTAGATATGCAATTAGCCAGGCACAAACCAACACTCCAGCCTTAAAATTTTGGAAAAGTGTCTATGAATCAAATGGGGTAATGCCTTATGAAAAAGAAGAGATTGAGGATGGAATAAGCGTAGTTTATCAATACTTCAAAACTCATTAATTATTAAACTCCCTTGGTATGATTTGATTTCCTCACGCAAGCTCGTCTATTCGCATGATTTCATCCTTTAAGTTCCGATGATGAATGAAAGATAGCGAAGTATTTTAGGACGTGTCGTTAAATAGGCATGCGGGAACAGAGGTGAAGTTGAATCACTCAATTCAATCCAAATGATGCACGTATTCTCCACGGTGCCCTTAGCGATTATCACTCCCATGTCGGGGCGGGTCAATAGCCCTTACATTCCTTCGTCACATCTATCCAAGGGGTGGAGGTCGGTCTTTCTAACGGAATGGGTCGGAGCCCTTTTGTTTAACGTATCCCGATACTCCGTGCTTTCTTTGTCATCCTGCGAATACGCCAACTTGCGTAAAGTGAGGTTTAGTTTTAAGCTGCCAATGCAAAGAGCTTTTTCACCTGAACATTGTAGTGGTGTAAGGCTCTAAATTCTTGGTTACTCATGACCATGCACATCGTAATTAAATAGAGAAAGTGACGCAGGCGTGGACGGCCTCGTTTACTGAGCGTCATTTGTCCCTTCCATTTACCCGAGCTTGCTTCGGTCAATTAAGGCCAGCGTGACGGAGTAGAGCGTTCCCGTGCGCATAACCTCTAAGATCTCCAGACTCTCCTAAAACACCAGCTAGAGCAATTGCACTTATTCCCGTAATGGCAAGGATTTTGCCTGAATAGGGGTTACGTTCAACAACGTCTTTGGCTTCTTTTTCGATCCTCTGCAGTTGTTTAGTTGCTAAGTCATGCTCCTCAAGGAGCTGCTCTAGATGAAGTTTGTAAGCGTGTGCTGCCTGCTTGGAACCAACAGTTTGCTTGCAAGATCGATGAGTAAATGAGTTTTACGCACACCAAAATGCCGCTTCATTGATTTCTGCCATTCTTTAATTACATCGTCTGGACTTAGCTTACATAGATCAGCTGGGAGTGGAAAAAGCCGAAGGGTTAATAATGCGCCCTTACAAGTTAAGATTTTAAAGACTTGCCTCAGTTCAGGGAAAACAATGTCGACCCAGCGGTGGATTTGGTTAACGGCACTTACAAGGCGTTTAACGACTGTTTCACGGTTAGCCATTAACACTCGCAACTCCTCGTACTCAGAGGAGTGGAAACGGACAGGGGAGTAGTAGCCGTTTTTCAACATGTCGGCAATAACTAAAGCATCTTTTTTGTCGCTTTTAGAGCGTGTATTGTCGCGGTTTTCTTTGTTCTTTTTAACTAGGTGAGGATTAACAAGTACGGCTTCGATGGCTTTGTTTTTGAGCCAACCAGCAAGGCTGAACCAGTAATGACCAGTTGGTTCCATACCAACGATTACTTGGGATAACTTAAATGAGGCTAGCAAATCGCGAATCCAACGGTCGAGGGACTTAAAGCCATTTTCGTCATTACTAAACACTAAAGGATTACCGAGAGCGATTCCACGGAAGTTAACCGCTCTGGCAACAAGGGCCTCCTGAGCAATGTCTACACCCACAACAAAATGATTAAAGGTAATGTTTTCAATGAGTTGATTTTGCTTATCTTGTGATTAAACTTCATAGTAGAGCGTCCTCCTGGATGATGGAATTAAAGGGCTTTTGACCCGTAGCGTACTTCCATCGTACAGAGGCGCTCGTTTTTTTATAAAGCTGAAATTTATCCATCTACAGGGACGTGCAGTTTACCGTGGACAAGAAAAGGGGGCTGCAAGATCAGTCTCAGGAATGGTTACCAATTCATGGTTACGTGCTAAGTAAGCGTCTTACAAAATTGTAAGGTAGATGTAAGGCAAATCGATAGCTTAGGCCAGCCTGGCAAGATAAGATTGGAACAAACGAAAATAGAAATTTTTTAAAAGGAGAATCGAGATGAGGCTGTTTGAACAGTTGCTTTTTTTGTCAAACATCGGCTTGTTTACATTAACAGTCCTATTAAAAAAAGGACGGCGTAGAATTCCAGTATTCGTTGCAAGCGGGATCGCCACACTTTTACTGGTCATTCATTGGACGGTGGAAGGATACAGAGTTCAGCTATTTTTCCCATATTGCATAACGATCATTTTTTTAGCCATTTTAGGTTATAGCAATTTTAAAAAAAACGGCCAAAAAAAAATCCCGCGATTCATGTTGGGTACAGCTTATACCGCTATAGCGATTATGCTGGTCGTAACAGGGGGTCTCATGTATGCTTTTCCTGTATTTAAACTACCTGAACCGACAGGCCAATTTAAGGTAGGAACGCAAACTTTTCATTTCGTGGATACAAATAGGGAAGAGATTTTCGACGAAGCCAGAGATGGTAAGAGAGAATTGATGGTTCAGGTATGGTATCCGGCTCAAGCTCGCACCGGCAAGTACGCTCCCTTTATTCCCGATACCCAGATTTTTCGTTATATGGCCGTTAACTATGGCCTTCCTGGGTTTACTTTTCAACACCTGAAGTACGTATCCAGTCATGCTTATTCGGGGGCCGAAGTCTCTTCGGCACAGACTTCATACCCGCTGATCCTTGCGAATCCCGGCTTCGGCTCTTCCAGGTTCCTCCACACGTCGCAAGCCGAAAATCTCGCGAGTCACGGATATATCGTGGCAGTGATCGACCACACCTACAATACATTTGCAACCGAGTTTCCGGACGGTCGAATCACGACCAGCACAACCAACGACTTATTCTCGCCCGACCATGATTATCGGACGGAAAGCGGAAATCGCGACAAGTTGGGAAAAGTTTTAACCAGCGATGTGGCGTTTGCGCTGGACCAATTCGAGATCATCCAATCGGGGCAGATTCCAAGTCATCTAAAAGGGAGGATTGATCTCGGCCATGTCGGGGTGTTCGGTCATTCTATCGGCGGAGCGACGGCCTATGACGCTTCTTACGATCCACGAATCTCGGTTGGAATAGACTTAGATGGAGGGCTCTATCGACTGCGTGAGAGAGAGGGTCTGCGAAAGCCGTTTTTGTTCATGAACTCGGAAAGCGAATTCGAAAGATTAAAAAGGGTGAAGGATAACCGTGTCTACACGGATGCAGAGCTTAACCGTATGGGCAACACAAGAGAGTGGATGGATCAAGTAACGGATGACAAAAAGGTAGAGCTTGAACGGATGCGTGAAACGGTTGCAGCAGGGGGACAATTCCTCTATATCGACAATACGGAGCATTTGAATTTTACCGACGTACAGTTCATTTCTCCGATTTTCAAAATGCTGGGTGTTACAGGAAAGATTGCGCCCGAAAGAGCGAACTCCGTTATCAATGCCTATATGCTGGATTTCTTCGATATGTATCTAAAAAATCAAGGTGCAATGTTAATGAAAGGACCGGATAGCCGCTTTCCGGAGGTGAAGTTCGTAACCTCGCTATTATAAATTATGGAACAGGCTACCGATTTTGATATGCTATCACGTACAACTAGCTCCATCTCCATCTAAGACCAAAAGTTTTGTGATATCTATCCCATAATTTGACAATTAATCGGAAGCATAGATGACCATGGCAAATATGGCTCGAGCGGCTCTGGATTTTGTGAATCCGGAAGCTGCGGAAGCTGCTCGAACAGGTACTTTAAGCAAGAGAAGATAAAGTTTTTTCAAATCTTTGAAGATACGGCGGCACTAGAAGAAGCTTTTGATTTAAGAAATCGTTGATATGTCTATGCACGACAGAGCACTATGACAGAAGAATACTTGCGCTATCGGATAACGATAGCTGAATAACAACAGGCTACCGGCTTACTCGGTAGCCTGTTGAAGTAGCAGATTACGTCAATGAACCATAATCAGATATTGATTTCGATTGCAATTACTGACATATTTTTCATACTAAAACAACAAATACTTACCAATGGACTTGGAGGAAGAAGGCATCCATGAAAATCCCGTTCGAGTCGTGAACGCCGCGGTGAATCGACTGAGTGACAGCATCTTTTCAATCGTCTATCCATGGTTCCTGACCACTGCGCATACGGACGAAGAAATCGATGCAACGCTGACGGCGGCGAACGGATGGGTTTCGGAAGATAACGTTTCGGCATTCCTATGCGGATAACATCATTAGGCTACTTGCTCTTACATGAGATTCAAAATTTAGTCTATATGACCCAGCTTATATTAATAATTTTCCCCGCGATAATAGCGCTTCAGTTTTTCTTCCAAATGAACGAGCTGCGCTTCCTTCTCCTCAATATCTTTCAGCAGCTTTTGCTTTTGATCTTCAATCAGTTTGATTCTCTCCGGCAGGGTCGAGGTTCCTTCGTTCACCTTATCATAATACTTTTTGATGTCCTCCACACTCATCCCGGTTTCGCGAAGACATTTGATAAAAACCAGCCAGCTCAAATCAGCATCCGTATAAAGACGGTTATTCTGCTCGCTTCGGGCAGCAGGTTTCAACAGTCCTTTTCTTTCGTAAAAGCGGATCGCTCCAATATTGATCCCTACTTCCCTCGCCACTTCTCCAATCGTTAACATACTAACCCTCTTTTATAAAAAATTAATTGTTGACCTACACTTAGTGTAGCATAGTAACTTATAAATCGTTAAAGAAAAATCAAATTAGGGAAAGAAGGATTCGCATGAAAAAGACCGCCTTTGTAACCGGAGCAAATAAAGGAATCGGAATTGAAATCGTTAAGCAGTTAAGTGAAGCAGGCTGGAAAGTCATCCTTGGCGCACGCAGTATCGAACGGGGTGAAGCAGCCGTTTCCGATTTAACTTCCAAGGGGTTAGACGTAGAATTTGTACAAATCGACATGGCTGACTTGAAAACCATCGAACAAGCAGCCGATACGATCAACAAAAATTATCCGGACTTGAAACTTCTGATCAATAACGCTGGTATGCCTGGCGCTTTCTCCCGTTCATTTACGGATACCAAAGAGGAAGATCTGCGGAATGCCTTCGAAGTTAACTTTTTCGGGACCTTCCGTTTGAACCAGCGTTTGTTCCCTTTAATCAAAGATAACGAAGGCACAATCGTCAATGTATCGACCGACATGGCTTCTCTGGACCATATGCAAAATGCTGAATTTACTTTAAACGCATTCGATTATAACTCATCTAAAACAGCCAACAATGCCATGACACTTTCAATGGCTTATGAAGTCAAAAACAGCAGCGCTCAAGTATTCGCGGTAACGCCTGGATTCACCTCAACGGATCTTAACGGCAATGCCGCAGGCGGTAAATCGAAAGAAGCCGCCGCTGCGATTATAGTGGGTTATGCGACAGATGGCAAACGCCATAACGGCGAATTCTTGGATGAGAAGGGCGTTTACGCCTGGTAACCCGCAACTGCCGAAAGCAAAAACTCTTGCCGCCTATATCGCGGATAAGAGTTTTTTGCGTACAAGATTCTAGTTAAAATAAATTAGTCGATTGCGTTGGTATTGCTCTGGAACGTCTGGTATCCGAAAAGAAATTAGTTTTTTTTGTTGACCGGATAGCAATAGACCTGTGAAAATTTGTTAATTTTATACTTTAAGGTAATGAACTTACTTAAAGGTAAGGGGATGATTTATCAATAATTCATCAGCTTGAATGTCCAGTGGAGACAATCATTCATGTTCTAGGCGGCAAATGGAAACCAATGATTTTATGGCATTTGATACAATCCAATAAGCGATTCAACGATCTGGAAAAGCTTATACCTGATGTATCTCAAAAAATGCTTTCACAACATCTACGACACTTGGAACGAGAGGGCATAATTGATAGAACGGTCTACCCCACCGTCCCTCCAAAAGTAGAATATTCCCTTAGTGAATATGGCAAAACATTGATTCCTGTAGCAGAAGTCATGTGTGCTTGGGGAGAAAACCATAATAAGCGGAAATATGAAGAATCTGCTTCCTAAAGCTTGTTCAATTCATTTGGACACTAATTCAAGGACTCATAACAAAAGCTGCCACGGGATTTGCCCTGGCAGCTTTTGCAATTTACAGACAATATTCCTTTACGATTTTTGCTGTGGACCAATATGGATAACCCTTTCTGCTCAATGCTTACTTTAAAGTAAGGACCATACTTTAAAGTGGGTTCTTATCAAGATTTTTAAATGATGCTAAGCTTGAGTCAATCCAGAGAGAAAAATCAGGAGTCATTTATAAAAGGAGGAAAAAATGATGAAAATTATTGTTTTCGGAGCAACAGGAAATACGGGAAGAAGAGCGCTGGAGCAAGGGCGTAAAATGGGACATGAAATGACAGCATTCGTGCGAAACTCTGAGAAGTTTTATGAACAGCAAGGAGAGCGTTCAGCAAAACATGTGAAGGTGGTCGTGGACGATATCATAAACCCAGTAAGCGTCGGCGAGGCGCTCTCGCATCAAGACGCCGCTATTATTGCTGCCGGCCATGCAGGTCAAGGAGATGAGTTCATTCGTCTCGTTGATAACATTATAAGCCAATGTGAAATCCACCCTAGTTTTTCCGGGAGGGTATGGGTAATGGGAGGTGCCGGCCTGCTGGATATTCCACATACTGACCTCATTGGCAACAATCTGCCCGGCTTCCCTCCCGCGTATAAAAATCACAACCGGAATTTTGAACGACTCCTACAGTCTGAGCTCGATTGGTCAATTATGTGTCCGGGAACTATGATTGATTCGATAGAGTCTCCGGCGTCGGTTCATCTGCATGTGACAACGGAAACCTTGCCCATATCAATTCCGAAGACGATCAAGGAATTTTCCGAGGCCGATATAGCCGGTTACTTGTTCAGCCGGCTTCAAGAGCTGGATGTTGCTTATGATGATGTCGTGAAATGCATGCTGGACCATATCGAGCTCGGAGGGCCTTTTAAGAGAAAAAGGGTCGGTCTCGCCTATCAAAGCGATAATCCGGTGAGCTAAGCAGCAAGAAGGGAGATGATAAGTTTGTTTGGAGGGCTCCTCGTTTTTCATATATTGGCTTCTATCGCGGTAATCGGTCCCGCAAAGGGGATGCATTACCCGCCGAGCCGGTCGATTGATGAAAAAGATCATACCGATCGAGACGGCGTAACAGTTGCTGATGATTGCCATAACCGTGGGCTTATGGTCCTTAAGCCATTCTAAAGAAGCCGTAAAGCTTTTTAACAATCGGCCCGCGGGTATAGTTCAGGAAGGGAAGAATCAATAACGAAAGGGCTGCCGCGTGGCAGCCTTTTGTTCCGTATATAGGCAGAGTTCTGTGTATAAAGGATTCCATGGACCATTGAATACTTTAATTGCTTAGGAATCCTTAGGAAAGCTAGATGAAAGTGATGTATTATGAAAGCATTTATTGTAACAGGTACGACACGTGGATTAAGCTTCGAGATTTGTAAACAACTTATTAAGCGTAATCATCTATGATTTCTTTAGCCAAGAATAATAATGATACTATTTTAGAACTAGCCATCCAAAACGACTGTGAAAATAGCTCCAATCTCACTATTCCAGCAAGCAGTAGTTGGTATGAGCATATATTGCGCCTCGAAAGCTGAATTAATATGCTGCCAATATCACCTTTCTTTAGGGAAATTAAAGAAACATGTTCTTAAAAGTCTGCAGAGGATGTTGCAAAAAAAATTGTCAAAAGAGTCTTAACTTCTTAAGGAAAAGCATTACGCTAACGGGATAGTTCCAATATGTGGTATTTTTTAATGAGTCCGTTAGATAAAACTTGCGGGGGTAGCGACATATGGACACCTCCTCACATTCCTTCACCCGACATGCTTACCATGCTAATTCTCTTTTCTTATGGAATTCTTTGCTCTTTTAAAAATGCCGACCATCCAGATCAGGATGGGCAAAGCAATCCCGAAGAACATTGAGTAGAAGGGCCATGCCTGGAGAGTGGCCGTTTGTTCTGCTGTGTTGTCCCAGAGGATACTCGACATGACCAGAGCGATCAAGGACAAGGGAATTAGCAAGGGACGCGGATCCTGCAGACCGAGCACAACGGCCAGCCCATGAACGGACACATGCAATAACAATGACAAGCGGTAAAAAATGGTGATGTACCAAAAGACTGCAACCAATACTTCGAATCGTTCATAAAAGTCACCGATGCTGATTGTACGCACGACAAAGTCATGCCGTCCAGATAGAAAAGCGCTACTCGATGATGAGACGCAATTGTGACCTCGCGGACTATGAAGTCTGAACTTTTTCCCATGAAAGATTGAATAAGTGCAATATTGTCTGGTAGATGCGAAGAAAATCCGTGGTCCGGTACCCGTTCAATCATGAACAGCCCTCCTTACCACATTATTATTACCAATAAAAGGTGGTTCAATCAGAAGAGAGGTACGTTACGCGTCAGTGGCCCCCATATACTCGGAGTTCCACCAAAGTGGACTTTTTTGTGATAGGCAATTAAAGGCGTAAATGGGAATGTATCCTATAAAATTAAAAACGCCCCCTTTTGGGAAGCGATAGGGCTGAAAAGTTTGTGTGCATGTTATTTACTTGGAGCTTTGTTAACCTTATTCTGATCCGAGTCCCGGCTTGTACGCGATTGGCTATACAAAGGCACGGCGCAATGGTAGTTAAAGCTGTTTTAGTGCAAGGCGCTTTTAAGCAGACGATTTCGGACTTTTCCCAATGCAACAAGCCTGAATAGTGATGAAAAATATCAGCGGGTTAGAACGAAATAGGAAAAAACGCTAACCAGTTCGTCCGAAGCCTTAGCGTATATTTTCGTTAAAATGTTGGCGGTACCCCAATAACAAAACAAAAAGGCAGTCGGTTCAAATCGGTTGCCTTTTCGCAGTTAACGGGCAGGATTATTCAATCATTTGGAGAATTATCAAATATTGTAAATTTAAAATTGGGGGGATAAGTTTGCAGACAATTCAAGCCGTTTTTGTGGATCGTGATGGAACCCTAGGTGGGACTGGGCACTTCATTCATCCTCGCGATTTCGAGTTATTCCCTCCATCTTTAGAAGCAATACATTTATTAAAAGAACATGGAATAAAAATATTTGCCCTGACTAATCAACACAACATTGCTAAGGGCTTAGCGACAGAATTAGAATTTGTTCAAGAATTTGAAAGTTACGGATTCGATGCGGCATACATATGCCCCCATGAGCCTGAGGAGTCCTGTGAGTGTCATAAACCACGTCCTGGCATGCTTCTAAAAGCTTCGGCTGAGCATGAACTAGATCTGACACATTGTGCTGTAATTGGTGATGTGGGTTCAACAGATATGCTTGCGGCAGCCGCAGTAGGAGCCAAAAGAATACTTGTAGAGACAGGTTGGGGTAAGCAGTCTTTGGATAAATACCGTCACAAGTGGTTTGAGCAAGCTTCACCCGACTTTGTTGCTAAGGACCTCTTAGACGCAGTAAGATGGTTAGTTGGAAACAGCAACAATCAAGAATAGATCTGATGTTCTAAGTTAACTGAAACGATAGCTTAACCCACACAAAGAGAGTCTTGGGGTATTTAGAGGAAAGGAAAAGATTTGAATGAGTAGGAAAGTCGTGGTTGCAGGGATACTTTTATCTTTGTCTGTACCGATGATCGTTTACTTAGCAATTGTAGCTATTTTTAATCTCGTTAACGTTCAGAGACCTTCAGAAGATTTTCAATATCACGATTCTTACTTCGTCCTGATACATATTGATCCATACTTGTATCCCGTATTGGCTGTGATTACTTTCACTGTTTATTCAGCAATTTTCTGGGTTGTGCGATATGTTAAGCGAAAGAATCTATAGGCTTCCGAAGAATGAATCAATGATTCGTTACGCTAACGCAGAACGAAAAAAATCTGAGCTATGTAGAGTATTTGTCAAGCATGCAGATACAACTATTGCTGAAATCAATCGGAATATAAATTCAATAATAAAGGGGAAAGACAAAAATGACTCAGTTCACGGTAAAGGACATGATGATAGCTTATTCCGAAGATGCAATTGAGTTAGCATCCAAAATGGGAATAGAACTTGATTACTCAGAAGAAAGTTTAAAGACAGTAAATGAAATATTAGAAAGGTATCATCAAGGAATTCCAAGAGGAATGAAAAAACTATTTAGTAAGGGCCCCTCGGAAGAACAGATTGTACAGATGAGTAAGGTTTGGGGAGGTTATCTTGGTGAAGTAATCAGGAGAAATCTAGGTGGAGAATGGGGGATGAGTAAGAGCTTTAATAATGCAATATCCGTGATGGTAAGTACGACAGAAGTTTATCCACCAGCAAAGGTAAACAAAAGAATTCTCAATGGTAAAGAAGATGATATTTCTTTTTATTATAAAGTATTAAAACAACAATATTCAGATTAGTCCCTGACTTCAGCTAACTCCGCATTCCCGTGGAAGGTCCGTACAAAGGTCGCGATTAGAACTAAAGAACCAAGTAGCGTGTCTTATATCTTTCAACAATTAGGATAATGAAGATCGGCTACTTTAAATTTGCCCCTAACAGGGGCTTTTTTTCACTTTCAATCGCTCTCCCATGTTCCTCCGTATTCATTTTGTCCCACCCAGTTATATACAGGAAAACAGTTGTTTTGCCATGCATATTTGTCCAAACCTTTCCTATGAATCAATCATAGAATATATCATTCCAAAAGAAAGGATGATAGAATTGGCAAACACAGATGTAAGGCTCCAACTTTTCTCTGGCAATAATTTTACAAATCGGCGAATTGTTCTTAGACGTGGAGGTGTAGCAGTTCGAGATCTGGGGGCATTCCGTTTTGATAACGTTCTTTCCAGTTTCCGTCTAAGAAATGTTTCAACCACAGATTCTGTGACACTAGTTTTGTTTTCACGAATTAACTTCCAGGGATCCATTCGCATATTTCGTGGAAGCCAAAACGTGTCGAATTTAGGTAATTTCAATAATCTAACTTCTTCCTTAATTCTAGTAGGACGCAACCTTACAAATTCCCAAATTCAACAGATCCAAAGTACCGGTAGACCTCCTCGTGATATTTTAGTTATCAGACAATAACAGATAGGTGAAAAGGGCACAGTCATGTGCCTTTTTTTCATTTTGATACCTTAAGATTAAATTCTTCATACAAACTATCAAACTGATCTAAGGCAAGCCAATTTAATTTTTTTCCTCCTTTGGCTCAGAAATGCATTTTGATTGAACAGAAAAATAGTATTTCGGTGATCTCACCTTTAGTTGTTGATATCCCATTATTCAATGAGGCGTATAATCTCTCCTTAATAAATGAATTTTCATACAACGAAATAACGCAATTTTATGATTCACCAAGGGAATGGACAAGACAATATATTACTGAGAGTTCCGTAAATAGTTATCAAATGTTTAATCTGGATCAGATTAAGGAAGAGCGAATTCAATCTTTTATACAAAATGACCCGTATCATCTAAAAACCGAAATCCCTTTGTTTTTCGCTAAATAGATCACGGTTAAACTAAACGGAAAACGATAGTTGAGCAAAGCAAGGATCAGATCTGCCGTGGCAACTGCTCCTTGTTTTTATTGAGTTAACGGATAGAATACAGGATTGAATGTCCGATTAGAAACCATATTATGTTATTATTGGTTAGAAAAAGACTGGTAATAACTATTTAATAGGAAATATAAAAGGACGTGAACGAGGCTGAAGAATATAAAGAGAACTAGGATATATATGCTCTTATTTATTTCTTTTTCTGTAGTCATAGCAATTGCATTTATTTTTCACAATAAACAGGATTATAAGATTAGTTATCTTGCTCTGGGGGATTCAATTCCAGCAGGAATTTCTCCATACTCAGGTACATCGTCAATTAAATATGAAAAAAGCTATCCTGATTTCATTTCAGAGTTTTTAGCACAAAAAGGGAAAATAGATTACACCAAAAAATATGCAGTTCCAGGGAGTACAACGTTAGATTTATTAAATGATATTCGAAATAATACTAGCAAAGAGAATGAACCCATTAGAAATAGATTACAGCAAGCAAGTTTAATTACAATCGGCATTGGAGCTAATGATCTTTTTCAAAGCTATAATCTAAAAGTGATAGATTCACAAAACGTAATAAAGACAATTAGTGTAAATCTTTCTAATATAATTGATGAAATTAAAATGATAAATCCATCCGTTAAGATTTACATTGTCGGGTACTTCAACTTACTACCACAGAAAATAAACGAAGTTAGTGAAAAATTTAATCATGATTATCCAGAACTTAATACGAGTTTAGAAGAAATAGCATTAAAGAAAGAAGCGGTATTTGTAGGAACAGAAGAGGTTTTTAAAGATAACTACAGAGACTTTCTGCCAGTGATTGGAGATGTTCATCCAAATGAGTTAGGTCATGAAATCATATCAAAAAGAATAATTGGAATTATGAATAAATAAATTTTAACTACCGAATGACTGTACATAAAAATGAATTAAACTAAGTGAGAACGATTGTGAAGGAGCTTGTCATCGCGGCAGCTCTTTTTTGTTCATTCAAGTAACTGGTGTTCGAAGAAAATAAAGTGTTTTCTTAGACTGCTGGGTGTTTCAGCATTTATTCCGAAAAATGGAATAAGAATTGCACTTCGGATGGAGTCTAACGGAAGGGTATCCATAAAAAACTTTCCGAATGGAGTGTTACTACTTATGAGCAGCAGTTATTGGTTTCGTTTGGCAATGACTTTGGTCCTGTCCCTAGGATTGACGGTCTGCGGTACTAATGCCAATGCTAAAGGCGGGAATCCGCAAGCAAATCCCCAAAATTCCAAAACTAATCAAAAGGAGATAAAAAAGCTACCTACAGACAAGAACGCCATTCGTCCGTTTCATGTGAATGTTCCGGAAGCGGAACTTACTGAATTGCGCAGGCGCATAAACACGACAAAATGGCCTGATAAGGAAACGGTCTCGGATCAATCACAAGGCGTGCAGCTCGCAACGATTCAGGAACTCGCGCGCTATTGGGCGACAGATTACGACTGGCGCAAGATCGAGGCGAAGCTGAACGCTCTGCCGCAGTTCATCACCGAGATCGATGGTCTGGACATTCACTTCATTCACGTTCGTTCGAAGCATAAAGGTGCTTTGCCGCTCATCGTCACGCACGGATGGCCCGGCTCGATCATCGAGTTACTGAAGATTATCGAGCCGCTTACCAATCCCACGGCATATGGGGGGAAGGCATCGGACGCTTTCGATCTGGTGATTCCATCGATGCCTGGCTACGGATTTTCGGCCAAGCCAACCACGATCGGCTGGAATCCCGACCACATAGCACGTGCCTGGGCAGAGCTGATGAAGCGCCTTGGATACACAAAGTATGTGGCGCAGGGAGGCGACTGGGGTGCGCTTGTCACGGATTTGATGGCTGTACAGGCGCCTCCGGGACTGGTTGGCATTCACTCGAACATGCCTGGTACGGTTCCGGTCTACATTGATAAGGCGCTCAAGTGCGACAGCCCTCCGCCCTCCGGTCTCTCAGATGACGAAAAGCGCGCTTACAAGCAGCTGGACTTCTTTTACAAGCACAGCGGCTATGCCAAATTGATGGGGACGCGCCCGCAGACGCTGACCGGACTGGCGGATTCGCCAGTAGGCTTGGCAGCTTTTATGATTGACCATGACGCTCGTAGTCTGGAGCTGATCTCGAAGGCCTTTGCCGGACACCCCGGAGGCCTTACGCGAGACGATGTCCTCGACAACATCACGCTCTACTGGCTGACTAACACGGCGATTTCTTCGGCTCGTCTCTACTGGGAGAACAAGTACCCCTTTTTCACCGTCAAGGGCGTCTCCATCCCTGTTGCCGTGAGCGTCTTTCCTGACGAGCTCTATCAAGCACCGAAGAGTTGGACAGAGCGGGCGTATCCCAAACTCATGTATTACAACAAGCTCGACAAGGGCGGACATTTCGCGGCGTGGGAGCAGCCAGAACTTTTCACTGCAGAACTCCGCGCCGCATTCAAGTTGCTACGCTAATCGGAGTGAGGTGGAATAGGCTCATGCCGTTATAATTGGTGTCTTCTGAAAGCACCATTCATTCAATCTGTTTTAGAATTGGCAAAGAAACATTGAACTAACGGGTAACGATAGTTAAACATCTGAGGTGCTACCGCTTGGCAGCACCTCTTTCCACCAACATGCAGGATAGTTGAATCATTTCATGAATACCTCAAATAATGGAAAATTTGCGTTCGGCAGCCTCCATTACGTTAACAGGCAGGGTTATGCAACCAATCCTCATTTTGATCGTCTAAAAAGCAGAGGGGGATTCGTATGCGGAAACCTTTTTTAGCATGTGTTATTTTAGTTCTTGTGATTGGAATGGTGGTACTGTGTAAGTTTCAATTACAATCTGCTTTGCTTAGTATAGATGAAATTGCACCACCAGGAGATGTCGTAAAATAGAATATCGACACGGGGGAAACGGCTTATTCTACAAGACAGAGAACATAACAGAAATTAATCATTTTATCCATTCATTGAGAGCAACCACATATCGTAAGACGAAGCCGAATCCATGGACTGGTAGCGGATAATAATGCCGTCAAGGGTAAATGAGATTGAGCTAACGGAAACGATAGCTCAATAAAGAAGGAGTCGGTCACATTGTGGCTGCAGCTTCTCAACTAAAGCGCAGGATAATGCAACGATCTAAAAAGGGATATCGATGGATAGGGCAGTTGCGGACGATCAAGTGATGAATGATAAGACTTAATCGCAATACAGATATACCCAACGCACTTGGGACAGAAAAATTAGTAAATGCCGATGAATTGAATATTTTATCATGAGAGGAGATCCATTAAATTATGAAACTTGTAGATAGCGTGTATTGTAGAACAGAAGATTTTGCTAAACAGTTGAAATTGAAACTGGAACACGTGGAAAGCATGTTGTTAAGAAATTAGATATTCTATCCAGATGAAAGGATTCATTTATCGGCATAAGAAAAGCACAAAAAAGCCTGTAAAAAAATCGTTACAGGCTACATCAAAATTTATTATTGAAATTGAATATCAATTGGTTTATGCGTATCTTTTATTACTTTTGGCATTCTGACTTCAAGTACACCATTTTTATAAGTTGCGGTTGTTCCTTCAGCATTAACCAATGAAGGTAACGTTATAGAGCGCTGAAATTTACCTGAAAAACGCTCTTTTCTGTGCATTTGATCTTCTCTTAAGTCAGTAATATTTTTAATAATACCATGGATAGTGAGAAGGTTATCATCAATATGGATATGAACATCTTCTTTACTTTCAAGACCAGGGATATCGTAATGTACCACAACTTCCTTTTCATTTTCGAAGACATCTACCCGGCTATTAAATTCAGAAAGGAATCCAAATCCAGTTTTAGCATCATTAAAAATTTTGTCTAAACCCGTTTTCCAGCTATCTAATTGGCGAAAAGGGTCAAAGGGAGATAAATTCATGAATAGTCCTCCTTGTAAATTTTTTACTCCAGATATGATTTACCAAATAAAAGGGTTTTATGTAGTCATTAAAAGAAATATTCATGTGGAGGCAATTAAGATAAAACAGAAGAAAATGAAAACTAAATTAACTGCAACACCTACACTATACGGAGAAGATGAGAAGAGAGTTTTGCTGGGCGTTGAGTTAACGGGCATGGTAGTTCAAGATAGTGCAGAACTTTAATTAGAATTGACAAAGGAGGATAATAAATTGAATCAAGAGATAATAATTAATCTACCAATAGAAGATGATGAAGTTCCCAATTTAAGAGAACTGGTTGGTTGGGGTGGTAGACACTCAGATTATCCAATATTATTTGAACGTTGTAACTTTTGGGCTGGTCTCAGAAATGAGGAAAATGAGCTAATAGCATTCGGCTATGTTACGGGGATGGGATTGCAACACGGGTACATGGAAGACATAATGGTACACCCGGAATTTCAGAAAAAAGGAATTGGCGAAGCCATAGTTAGGAAATTATTGCAAGAGGCTGAACGTGTGGGGATAGAGATTGTAACATTGACATACGATTCAAAACATACATTCTTTTATACAAGGAGTGGATTCACTCCCTGTTCTGGGGGATTATGGAGGAGGTAAGATTAAACTAACAAAGAACTATAGTTAGGGAACCTGCTTCGCGGCAACTCCTCATTTTATTTATTGATTAACTGTCATAATAAAGTAATTACGATCTCTTACTAACTCCATTGTCAGGAGTGACTTGTTGCTATATTTCCAAAAAGAACCCGGTCAAGTACAAGTAAACCGGGTTTGTTGATGCTTTGATAGTATTTGACCTGGTACGTAACAGCTTTACTTTGATTTCTTTTGTTCTCCAGTTTTACCTGATGAAGTGGCATGCTTTGGGTTGTTAGTGTCTTTAGTTTTGCTCATGTTTATTGTTCACCTCCTGTCTTATTCCATAAAAGTATTTCTCCAAACCGCAATCCTTATTAGAAAAATGGTTAGATGGAGGGACTTAAATGATTGTTATTAAAGCTATAGCTCCTACAAATACCGAGTTGTATTTTAAGACTGAACGCCCTTAAGAACAATCCAGAAGCATTCTCTGCAAATTATGAGGATTCTGTAAATACCACTCTGGAGTCAGTTAGAGCACGTATCTAAGTTACAGATGACAATTTTATACTGTCATCGGTATGATTGGTTTTGTTAGGGAACGCACAAAAAAATTAAATCACAAAAGTAACATCTGGGCCACCTATGTTGCACAGGATTTTAGAGAACAAGGGATAGGTCGTAAATTGCTGAATGTAACAATACTTCGAGCCAAAAAGATAGAGGGATTGTCTCAAATAAACCTCGGGTTAATCACATTTAATGAAGCAGCAAAAAGAATGTATGAATCTCATGGATTTAAGTCGAATGGGATTGAAATTAGCTCAATGAAATATAAAGGAAATTACTTTGATGAAGAATTGATGACCTATCAAATTTAAGCTAACGAGAAAAGATAGTACAGTAGCTGCGTCGAGGCGGCTTCTTTTTGTTCTCATTGAAGTAACAAGCAGGATACTTACAATAAAGATACGGAGGTAGCCGACCATCGGCTGCCTTTTCCCCGCGAACGGGCAGGATAGTTGAAGAAAAAAATAAAAGGACAATTACCTAAAAACAAGAATAACTTATTAGTTTGTTTTTTAGTCTACGGTTTACATTAAAAAAGGAGGGGAATTGAATTGGAGGACTTAATGAAGGAGTATGCCTTAGGATACGCAATGCTTCGGGATGCTATCGAAGGATTGACAGAGGAGGAATTTCGTTTCAAGCCTGCCCCGGACAAATGGAGCATTCATCAAATCCTCATACATGTGACAGATTCAGAGATTTCGTCCACATCTAGACTGAAATAAGTCTTGGCAGAAGATGAGCCGACTCTGATTTCATTTGATCAGGACGCATGGGCGAATAACTTGGGGTATGATTTATTGGACCGAGAGCAGTATCTACTTCTGTTCAAATTGCTGCGTTCCAGTATGCAGACAATTCTAGACAATCTAACTACTGAACAAAGCGAGCGAGTGGGAATGTATGTCGATCAGGGGCGGTTCACATTTAAGCAATTGATGGAATACCGCATCGAACATATCCGCAACCACCTTGCTCAAATTGAAAGGGTAAAGAAGGCATACCACGGTGGTGAGAATATGTTTCATTCTGGACACGGTACTTAAACAGAAATTTACACCACAATAAGGAGTGCTATTGTTGAACATAACCTTGCTTTGCTACGTCTTCTTGAAGGTGGATGCATAAGGAGGGATTCTTTTGAAAACGAAATACGTATTGACGTTAAGCGGGTTGCTTGTAGGGATTCTTATAGTTTTATTTATATCTATTGAGAATAGAAGTCCTCATGTACTTACTCCGCTGCAAGATCTAAGTTCTACTGAATCACCGCAAGCGTCTGCCTCCATAGATCTTGTTCCTGTTTCTGCTCCTATGCCAACATTAGAAATAGCAGCGGCTTCACCTACTACCCCTCAACCGATACCTGTCGAGAAACCAATAGTCCTTTTCAAAGGACAGATCGAACACATCTTTGTTCACCCTTTGATCGCATTTCCAGAGCTGGCCTTTGACGGAGATTCTATGGCGCAAGGCTATAATGACTGGTTCGTCACGGTGAAGGAATTCAATAAAATCCTAGATTCGTTATACCGCAATCAGTATGTACTCATTGACATTGGTTCGTTATATACGGAAAAAGAGGGCGTTGTCAGGCCCAAAGAGTTGTGGCTGCCCGTTGATAAAAAACCCCTCGTTCTCTCTATTGACGACCTCAATTATTACACTTATATGCGCGAGAATGGTAATGCCTCTCGACTAGTTTTGGATGAATTTGGAGAGGTTGCGGCATATTTCATGACACCTCAAGGGAAACCAACTACAGCTCGAAGTAATGAAATTGTCCCTATCTTGGATGACTTTGTTCATGCTCATCCCGATTTTTCTTGGCAGGGAGCTAAGGGCATTATTGCCCTAACTGGATATGAAGGCATTCTGGGGTACCGCACGGATCAACTAGACTCTCCTAATTATATGAACGCTAAGGAAGGTGTGTTTCCTGTTATTAAGCGCTTGAAGGAGACTGGATGGTCGTTCGCCTCGCATGGTTACGGGCATTTGAATACGGCCAAAATAACCTTGAATCGATTTAAGCAGGACACGCTGCGCTGGAAGAAAGAAGTGGAGCCGCTGATAGGCGCCACCTCTATATACATTTATCCATTCGGTAGCAGTGTGCTGTCTGAAGATAGCAAATACCAGTTCCTTGTGGAGGAGGGCTTTCACATAATGTGTTCCGTGGGTCCGGCTCCATACCTTGCTTTTAAAACGGACAGCGTTATGATGGACCGTAGGCATATAGATGGCATAGCTCTTCACGACCAACGTTCAAGGCTGCTTCCCTTGTTCGACAGCCTTGAAGTGTGGGATTCTATAAGACCGGGATCGGGTCCGAAATAAATAAAGAGAAGGATTTGCTGTGACAGCGAATTCTTCTCTTTATACTTCTGGCCTTGATATACAGTCAAGTAAATTAAACGTTGAAATGCCAGAATAACATGGATTTCATGAAAGGAAGTGTAAAAAATTGCTTCCAATGGAACAAGAAACAATGGGTATGTTAGTAGGTGGTTTTGTAATAGTTATGGGAATTTCGTTATTGTTTGTTATTTTGCTTTGGATAAAACAAAGGAAGTCAAAATATCGAAGTGCATTTGGATGGATAATTACTCATATGATTATTTTTTCGATAGCTGTAACATGTTGTCTTAATGCTATTGGTACAAAACCACTTCATTCTAGTATGGCATCCGAAGGCAATTCCTTATGGTTAGGAATAGGTGGGGTTTTATGGGCTTCAAGTATGCTTCCTTTACTTGCAGGAATTGCTCGTTTTAGCACACGTGATGATTCCAAATAGTGTTCTTTAATTAATTTTCTAAATAAAAGAGAAATTCCATATAAGGTATATTCAGCGGTTAACTGAGCATCATCATTCGATGGTGCTTTTCTTTGTTCTGAGAACGTGTAGGAAGCATGGCATAGTTTTGGGATTGAGAGAAAGTCGACAATAAAATAGGAAATATATTCCTTTGAAGTTTCTCTTTTTATTTTTCATATTTTTCATGTAACATTAAGTTATGGCTAGAGAACCGTAAGCGTTGTTAAAAAACAACTATTAAAAGGAGGACTGAAAAATTAAACTTCCTCTACAGGAATATTTGTCCAATAAATTAACGTATAATATCCTATGCCTGCCTGTACAAAAGAAATGATAGGGGATAATCATGCTACAATCAACCTTAGGTATTTCCACACTTTCCTTTTTTATGGTCGCACTTTTATGTCCTATTCTTATTTGGGGGTTGCGGACGTTAAAACTTACCCAACCAATTAGAGTGGAATTACCTCCTGACCATCAAGCCAAGCGTGGAACTCCGTTAATGGCGGGTCTTGTACTTTTAACTGGCATATTAGTAACCACTCTAACCAGACCAGAACCATTAACATTATTCCTTAACACCACCTTCATCTTATTCAGCATAATAGGTTTTATTGATGATTTTAAAAAGGCTTATTTTCAAGACCCATCAGGTGTTTCAGGTAAAATGGACTTAGAATAAAAAGTGGACACCTCTTAGATTCAGGCAGATAATAAATCTAATAAATCGAAGAGGTGCCGGCGCCATGAGTGTGAAGAGACAACATTACAATGA
>NZ_JCAUAS010000050.1:0-20431 GCF_059692075.1 Paenibacillus sp. J31P190
TTCTAGATAAGCCAGGACTGCTTCTAGTTTCTCCTCGGTTGAGTATTTAGCCAAAAAAACTGCACCTCCAATTGTTAGACTGTGTCTAACAATTGGGGTGCAGTTCACGATAAGCTCCTTCCCAATCGTTCTCCGTGGGTGTAATGGTTTATCACCAGTGTGACACGGATGGTTGAATATCTTCTTTCCTAATCGTCACAGAGCCCGTTGCATATTTCAATGTCACGCCAAGTGATTAATCGTATTTCTTCTTTATCTAGTAACTTGATGATCTCTTTATCCTTAAATACATCAAATTCAAATCGACGCATCATCCATGTGTTAGTAATCGATTTAAGTTCTTCTGTGTCCATGGATGGATGAAACAACAATTCAGTAATCCCTGGTCTTAATTCTCTAATACATTGAATCGTTGCCTCTTTGGTTGAATCGTAGGTGGGTTCTACCTATTCAATCGGTGAAAAAAAGGGAAGAAACATAACGTGATCGGGTAAAAGTATCCCTTTTTCTTCCGCGTGCTTTACAAGTTGTTCATTATGGGAAATGTCCAATTTAGGATGAGCATGTTTTGGATATCTTAAGGGAAGATTGTACGCCTGACAAAGTTCCAAGAGTATATCAGTTACATGATTCATACTACCCATGTGATTATCGATATTCGTCGGATCAATGCCCATTTTGATTGCCAATTCAATTTGTGCGACTGCTTCTTCTGTAGCTCTTCTGGGTCAGCTTCAGCTATAACCGTAGCTGTGTTTGACGGAAAATATCCATACTGATCCTTTAGTGTTGACAAATCTCTTCTTAATAGTCCCCATTTATAGTTCTCCCACTCGCTTGTATGGGTGATATGGATACCTACATCTATTTACGGATATTGTCTGACAAAAGACGCAGCCTCGGTAACCCAAGGACATGTCATCATGATGCTTGCTGAAGTAATATAACCTTCTTTCAGTAAGATACCAATCGCCCGATTTGTAGAATGACACATACCAAAATCATCAGCATTAATGATTAGTAACCGATCTTTGGACATATAGCTGTTGCCTCCTTAAATAGTATCACTCATATTCGCACAAAACGACTGTCTGCATTAATTTTACCGTTTAATACCTATCCCGCTCGATTCTTCCAGAAGGGAAGTTCCATTTATTTTTAACACATGCTTTATTTTCTTTTACCATAAGAACTTTGTCTTCACATAGAGAGCAGCAATTTGTTGATTGAATTCTCGTCCACCGTTAGCCTTACGTGCTTGTTCTTATTTTCCCTCTTCTTTAATCTCATTAAGAATTTCTGTAATTAGAAATGCCTTTGACTCTAAAAGTTCATTTCTCAACCAATCCACACATTCTTCTGACGGAGTATTGCGTTCGTCATTTATGAAGTGATTTATCCATGCAAACAGCTGTTTTGACTCAGAGAGACTTACTGTCCCGACCGCCTATGCCTCCCCAAGCGGAATGCACAGTCTGAATAAATACTAATGTGGTTATCATATTTCTCATGAGCGGTACTTTTGGTATACTTGGAGCAAACCAACTAGGAATGGGTGTCGAGTATTTGAAAAATGAAGGTATGCTTGCGGTGCTGAAGGCTCTGTCTAATGAGACCCGTCTCAACATCCTTTGCTGATTGCGGGAGCCGGAAAAGATGAACGAGAATCTGCCGACACTTACATCTATTCATCTATAAATTTGTATTTGTAGATGAATAAACTAACTTTTTTTATATAGGAGGAGAGAATAAGATGACCATATCCAAAACAGCAGCGGCTCTGTTTAAGCCTTTTGAAAACGGCCGACTGAAGCTTGAAAATCGTATTGTCATGGCCCCAATGACCCGCTGCTTTTCGCCGAAAGGCGTTCCAGGTCCTGACGTGGCCGGATATTACCGTCGGAGGGCCGAAAACGCCGTCGGTCTCATCATCACTGAAGGAACGATCATTAACCATCCGGCTGCGGCTGCTGACCACGGCGTGCCGCATTTTTACGGGGAGGAAGCTCTGGAAGGATGGTCGCGCGTCGTGCGCGAAGTGCATGAAGCCGGGGGCAAAATCGCTCCTCAGATCTGGCATACCGGTACTGCCCGTGAGAGGAAGAAATTCCCGGATTCGAATGTCGACCCAATCGGGCCGTCGGGTCTAAGCCTGACCGGTGAGTCGGTATCAGAGCCGCTGACAGTCGAGGAGATTTCAGGTCTCGTACAGGCTTATGCCCAGAGCGCAGCCGACGCGAAACGTCTCGGCTTTGATGCGGTGGAGATCCACGGCGCACACGGCTACCTGATTGACCAATTTTTCTGGGACGTCACCAACAAGCGCACGGATGATTATGGCGGCGATCTGGTTGGCCGCACCCGATTCGCGGTGGAGGTTATCGAAGCGGTGCGAGCCGCAATCGGCCCCGACTTCCCGATTATCTTCCGTTTCTCCCAATGGAAACCGGTTAATTACGGCGCCAAGTTGGCAACAAATCCAGAGGAACTGGAGCGTTTTCTCGCACCACTGTCTGCGGCAGGCGTCGATTCAATCCCAACGATTCAAGCCTCCAGCTCGGGATCATGATCTTCTCCGGATAAGAAATGCCTTGAAGGAGCTCACCTCCTACAAAGTCATCTTGAAATTCACCATAAAAAGCGACAAGGAATAGTTCCTTGTCGCTTTTTTCACAGAACCGAAGGGATGCAGCGCGGCAACCCTTTTAATAATTATTTTTTAACTATCTGTCCCATAAGCGTAATGATATAAATCTAAGTGGTGAGAGTTTGGGGTTTGCAGCCATTGCATAGTTAAGATTAATTCGTTAAGATCTTTCTTTGGCTTTTGAATTCTTCCCCTCATGATAGTCTTCCCATAGTGGGCCGATGTATTTTTCTAATGTTTTAACGACGTCATCTCTTCGGCTCTCTTCGACATTTGCAATGTCATTTGAAATATCATTTCTAATTCGTATGAGCACATATAAAGGGGGTAATACAGCCTCACGTAGAGCCTTAATCATGTTTTCTTCTTGTGGAGTTATATCCATAACGTATCTTATTTCCTTTCCAGTAGATTTCTGCTCGAGATAATCTCATTATAAACCCTGACCTCAGTGTTATGGTCAAGAGGAAGTAAGCTAATCCTCTATGCCACCCGTTTGTTGAGCAAAAAGCCCAGAACGAAAACAAGCGATGGATCGGTTCCATCGCGGCGCAAACGTTTTCCGTTAGTTTAGCTGTGCTAGCGGCAACCTATCTCACATCCAGATTGAACCACTTACAATATTTCAAAAACAACATTTCTTTATAGTAATCGTCAACCATCCAAAGTGCTTTTTCTAACGAGTACTTATAAAAGTCCAACAATAGGGGGGGATTTAAACAAACAATCCGTGCCAATGCACTACTTTGGTGTCCGCTGAAATCACCGGCGTCTCGTTCGTTAGTTGGCAAGCGTATTCACACTTCTATTTTCACTTTTCATGCAACTATATTTACTTTATTTGCGTTCAACATGAACGAAAAGAACCTAGCCGTTGGTTCGGTTCTTTTCGAGATCCTCTTCACTATCACGATCACTATTTTTTGATTATGATTCCTGCATTTGTAAGAGCTCACTAACCGTTACAAGCTGATAACCTTCTTCTGTTAATTCCTTGGTCAAAATTCGAACGGCTTCGATGGTTTGGGACCGGTCTCCGAAGCCGTCATGAAAGAGAAGGATGCTCCCGCATCCAACCTGCTTACGGGTTGAATCGAGAATATGCTCTACTCCAGGCATCCCCCAATCTTTGGCTTCTCCGTTGAGAGCTCCTATGACATGATACTCCAGTTTGGCAGTAATCGCGTGGACTTCCAAGTTATAATCGAGGTATGGAGGACGCATAACAGCAGGCCGGCCGCCTGTTACCTGTGAAATTAAGCTGTCCGTATCGAAAAGCTCGCGCTCGCATGCGTCCAAACTAATTTGAGTCATATAAGGATGGGAGTAAGAATGGTTCCCAATTTCATGTTTTCTGACATGGACATCCAGAGCGGTCTCGGGATAAAGTTCGATTTGTTTACCCATCATGAAAAACGTTGCGTGACCGGAAACCTCTTCGAAAATATCTAACAATTGCGGAGTATAGATCGGATTAGGACCATCGTCGAATGTAAAAGCAATAGCTTTTTGTGATGTTGAAACGCGTCGAATGATTTCCATACTTTCAGCCACCTTCTCTCAACCATTTGATCTCAAAATGATGTGAAAATTGCAACTATTCTCTCTCCCCGCCTGAAACGTTTCTCCGTTAGAGTGCGGGGTGTCCTTTGATAGTCGGTCCGGTATTGACTGGGCTCCCATCCACCTTGCAAATAAACCGGAACCGACGCCATAGGTGCTTAACATTTACAAATCTATCCTTGTGGTTGAACCTAGCAGATGTTATCTGCAGCTACCCTATCTTATGGTGCTAGCAGCTTCAATTCCCCGAATGCGGATGTATTCGTCCAGTTCGTGGACTCGCCGGCCCATACCGTCTGGCTCTGCCGACCGTTGCCATCGTCCTCGTCATTGTTCGCTACGTCGAAGCCGATCATCATCCCGGCGGATGGCGTAATGCCAAGCGAACTCCATGGAATCGCCATCTCAACACTGTATCCACCCGTCATCGTGGCCCATGCATGCTGCACGCCGCCCGTGCGGCTTGCCGCCTCGAATAGCGTACTGTCGTTCCACCCTTTGATAAATTGCCGGTCATAACTGTCATATGTCGCGCCCTTATTATGATTTCCGTCCACATAAATCTCGACGGAATCGTCGGAATAGGGCTCCGGCGAATTGTTGTACAGATTGGCGTCGAGGACGCTGACCCCGACATACAAATAAGTATCGTCCCATAGCACTCCGAATTGCTCCAAATTGTTGGAGGTTCCGGACACGTTTTTGCTTACTTGCTTCGTAATGGCCCATGCCGTTTCGTTCAGCGAACCGTCGATTTGGATGGCGGCACTCGTTTTGGCAACAGACATGAGCGTGTAAGACGCATCCATCGTGACGCTGACCGTGTTGCTCGCCGCCGACACATTGTTTTCCGCATCTTTGGCTTTTACAGTAAAGGTGTAGCTTGTTCCCGGCGTTAACCCGGTGACCGTATAGGTCGTCGAAGTTACCGTTGCAACCAGACTTCCGCCGTTATAAATGTCATATCCTGTAAGGCCCACATTGTCCGTAGAAGCCGTCCAGGACAATGCCGCAGTCCTGTCGGTGTGCGAGGGCGATGTCAAATTCGCCGGAGCTGTCGGCGGCTGCGTATCTCCAATAGAGGTGGAGGAAAGCTGCAGGCTCCCGAAGGCGGACGTATTCGTCCAGTTGTCGCTCGTTCCGGCCCACATCAGCTGGCTTTGCCTGCCGGCACCGGTGTCTGTGTCATTGTTCGCCACGTCGAAGCCGATGGTCATCCCGGAGGTCGGCGTAAGGCCGAGCGTACTCCACGGAATCGCCAGCTCGACACTGTATCCGCCTGGAACCTGCGCCCATCCATGCAGCACACCGCTTGGCATCACCCTCTTCAGCCATAGCGTGCTGTCGTTCCAGCCCTTGACATACTGCTGGTCATAGCTGTCATACGTTGTACCCTTATTGTTGTTGCTATCGATATAGATTTCGATGGAGTCATCGTAATACGGTTGCACAGAGGTATTATACAGATTCCCATCGATGACCTTGACGCCTACATACAAATAAGTATTGTCCCAGAGCGAGCTGAATTCAGCCGTATTATTCGGAGTTCCGATAATTGCTTTCTTTATCTGCTTGAACGAGGACCAAACTTGTTCGTCCAAGGATCCGTCAACGGTAATGGGGGCGATTGTTTTCTTCGCTTGAAACAGATACGGGTCTGTCGTGACGCTGAGCAGACCGCTCGCTGCGGACACGTTGCCTGCTGCATCCCTTGCCTTTACGCTGAACGTGTAAGCGGTATTCGCCGTAAGGTTAGTCGCGGAATACGTGTTAGACGTGACGGTTCCGATCAACGTTGAACCTTGATATACTTCATATTGGCTTACACCGATATTGTCCAAGGATGCATCCCAAACCAAATCTGCCGTGGTCTCGCTTTTGGACAACAAGCGTAAATTCCCAGGAGCCGTCGGCGGCGTGAAATCGCGATCATGAACGACTTTCACATTGTCAAATTCAACACTCGTTTTGAAGGCATATAGGCCGACTTTTCCCGAGGTAAGACTCGAATCCGTAACCGTTAATTCCTTAAACCCATTCACATATAACTCGAGTGTGCTGTTGTTTAAAACCGCAGTGAACGAGTAAACTTCATTCGTCGTCATCGTATAATTTTTCGCAGTCAGGATCGTGACGGTTCCGTTCACTGATTTGCCAATTTGCAGTTTGCCAGCTTTTATTCGGAAATAGTAAAAATTGTTCGGATCCTGATAACGCGCCGTAATACCGGCTGCCAGGTCAATATCATTTTGAGTAAGTTTAATGTTCGTTTCCACGCTGTAGTTGGTATATGTGCTGGTATCGACGGTACTGAACGCATTCGTCGCCAGCCAGGATGCTTGCTTGTAAACCTTGGACCCGCCTGATGTTACAACAGACCACGTACCGTTCGCAGGCGTCCAACCATCCGCTACCCCATCCTGAAAATCGTCACTGAAAGCAAGCATGCCCGGACCTGTCGCTGTCGTTGCAGCCAGTGTATTGCTAGCTACTGACGTGCTGCCTGCACCGTCTGCGGAACGAACGGTAACCGAGTACGTTTGGTTGGGCAGCAATCCCGTGAGTGTATACGTCGTGCCCGAGGTAGCAGCCACCTGTTTGGTTCCCACGTAAAGGTTATATCCGACTACACCGGAGAGATTCGATGGCGGACTCCAACTTAGGCTGAGGCTCGTGAGTGTCGTCGATGTCGTTGCCAGATTCGTCGGCGGTGCCGGCGGAGGCGCTGTCGTCACACTCAGCGTATTGCTTGCCGTAGAGAGGTTCCCTGCCCCATCTTTGGCTTTCACCGTAAACGAATAGGCGGTGCTGGGCGTTAATCCGTTTACAGTATAGTTTGTACTCGAAAGTGTTGTCGTGGCACCGACATATACGCCTCCATTGTAAACATTATACCCCGCTACACCGGTGTTATCGGTTGAGGCCGTCCAAGATAAGTTAACGCTTGTAGATGTATGAGATGGAGATGACAGGTTCGTTGGAGCTGTCGGCGGCTCCGTATCGGTTCCTTCACTCATCAAGGTGTCACCGTAAAAAACACCGGTTCCGTTCGTTCCGATATAGACGCGTCCCCATGTCTGACGGTCACCTTCCATCGTGTTGGCCTCAGCGCCAATCGCCGGATCAGATACGTCAATCTTCACCCAGGTGGTGCCGAAATCGTCGGAGCGGAAAATGCCCACGCTATTATCCACCTTGCCATATACGAAAACTGTGGGATCTGGAGAACCGAGCTTATTTTTACCAAATGCAAACAATGTCGCCTGCTGCACATTCGGCAGCTGCGTCCAAGAATCGCCGGCGTTGCTGGAACGCCAGAGACCTCCCCCATCCAGACTGACCCACACTTCGCCCGCTTTACCCGGCGCTGCCTTGACGCTGAAATACGCGGGAGTTTTTGCCGGTGCTTGCGGCATCGTGGACGCTAGCGTCCAATACGCGCCCCCGTCTATGCTGCGGAATAATTTCCACGTCCCTCGTTCTAACAGATAGAACGTATTGTTGTTGACGCGGTCGGATGCCAGCGGCTGGTACCAGACCCAGAAATCGTGTACGGTTCCGGATGGTGCGCCTGTGCTCGGGTTCCACGTTAGTCCCCGATTGGTTGAATAGATCGGACTTCCGCTCTGCGGGACCCAGACCATCGTCTCGCTTCCGGCGGATACGGCGATGCGGCCCGCCATGCCAGGCGGATTGGGAAACGCCGTCCAGGTAGCCCCGTTGTTGGTACTGTAACCACCTCCGCCTGTACCGGCATAACGAGTGGAACCTACCCGGGCGATGAAGTTCGGATTACTCTCTTGAAAGTCGATGGATACCGTATCGCCCAGAGATGGACTGCCGAATTTACCACTTGGAAACGTTGAAAGCGAAGTATGACGCATACCGTCGACATCCGCGTGCCCGCTCAGCAGCGGTGCACCGATCGGCGTGCTGCGCAAAGCGAACGTCACCACTTCTTCGTGGCCCTCCTCGTACGTATACCAGTGGGACGGAGTTGCCGTTATATCATCTGTACGCCATGTGCCGTAGAAGTCGGTTAACCAGACCCGATTCGGAAAATGGGGATCGATGGTCAAGGTGGAGGTATTGGCAGCAAACCAATTACTCGTCCACCAGGGAACATTCGGATGTTTGACGAAGGTGATCTGCGTCCAGTTCGCTCCTCCATTAACCGACCGGTAGATCGGCGCCGGTGTGTTCGAGCCGTCCTCAATGGCCGTCATCACGATGTTCGGGTTCGTAGGATCTACGGTAATTCCGTTGTATCTCCCCGTTGACGGAGGCGTAATGTCGGTCCATACACCGTTTGCAAATTTCGTGACGCCAGATTCATAAGTGACATACAGGGTGCCTCCACCTGCCAGAACAGCCCGACGAGGCGTAAGCGGACTTCCATTCATCAGCGACCATGTCGTCCCGCCATTTACGCTCTGGTAAATGCCAGTGCCTTTGACCCCGACATAGATGGTTTGAGTCGCAATGCCCGGAGAACCCGTACTCTTATCAAATAAAACAAAATTGAGTCCGGTTGGATCGGCACCGAGGGTCGGGAAGTTAGTCACCTGCTCCCATGAGCCTGAGCTGGCACCGGATGTGCTTTTCCACAGCCCGTCATAACGCGTTCCCATATAAATGATTTGACTGTTGTTCGGGTCTACCACAAGCCGTTCGCCTAAATCCCGTCCTGGCCCGTTGCCATAATGCCTGGGAGCGAACCCGGTTGACGTCCAATGGGCTCCCTGATCCGTTGATTTCAGAATATCCGCAGGAGCGCCTACATAGTTGTACTTGCCCGCTGCGATGTAAACCACATTCGGATTCGAAGGATCAAGAGCGATACTGTCGATGCCGTACTCATTGTATTTTTCTCTTGGAATCGCATTCAATAGTTGGATCCACTTCTGATTAACAGGGTCCCAGCGTAAGGCTCCACCGACGTCGGTACGAATATAGACAAGATCCGGCTCAGTCGGATGAATGGCGATTCCGGTTACAAAGCCGCCTCCGCCTATACGCACATTTTGCCAATTGTAAGGTTCTTGTTGAGCGGCATTAACGGAAGAAGCGACAAATAGAAGCATACCGATCAGAAAGAAGAGCATCATGAAACCGCGCGATTTCCATCTTTTCGAAAATTCTAAAACAATCATCCCTATTCCCTCCTATAAATAATTTGGCCTTGCTCAACTTACAGCAACATCCCCCTTTACTTATTCAACCTTTCCTGATTATGCACAGCGGATGCGGCAGCCTGCGCCAACTAGCGCCAACGGCAGCCTGCCGCACTGCGTTATTTATGGGCGGTCACGTACCATGCGTTAATTTCGTCGTAGCTCGTTTGGCCGCCGGCTTTCTTGAATTTTTCCGTGAATGCGTCGAATCCTGTAAGCTGTTCGCCGCCGACGATGATTTTGATGGCATAATCGTTGACCATCTGGCTTAGCTGCGCATTTTCCTTGGAGTAATTCGGGAAGTAGGGCGCTAATCCCAGAGGATTCTGCTTGAACACATTCGGCTTCTGCTGCTTGTTCAGATATTCCCAACCCTTGTAAAGCCGATCATCTTTACGGACGCGAGCCTGCCAATAGACCGGATATTTGGTTTCGTCGATGCCGGACAAATAATTGCTGGCCGAGCCGCGTTCGTCATTGAAGATCGGCAAAATCGGGTAATAATTGCCATCTTTGACCGTATGATGTGTGCCCTCTATGCCAATCGCCAAGTTTTTGAACGTATCCGGTTCCAGTTTGGCGTCAATCCATTTGATCGCATCTTCCGGATGTTTGGAAGCTTTCGGAATAAAGGTCAATCGGTCGAATCCGAATGACTGTGCCAGACCTGCCTGGCCGTTTTTGCCTGTCAGCGCAGGAATGTACACATAAGTGGCTCCCGGGAAGTTTTTCTTGAGCGCATCGTCGATCTGCGGAATGTCAGCCCAATGCAACACGATGACGCCCGCCTTGCCGTTTGTAAACTTCTCCTTCACCGTTGCGTCCTTGTTAATCGCAAACTCTTGATCAAGTAGCCCTTGCTTATAAAGATCGGACATATAAGTCAAATATTCCTTAAACGCAGGATTCATAGCACGGGGGATCAGCTTACCGTTCACATCGTTCCAATCGTTGACCATGCCGAAGGCACCGATGAGGTTGTCGACCATCGGAACGTCGCCTTTAATAGACATCGGTATGTTTTTGGCTCCGTTACCGCCAGGATCCTTCTCCTTGAACGCCTTGAGGACAACCATCAGCTCGTCAAGCGTTGTCGGTACTTGCAGACCCAGCTTATCCAACCAATCCTTGCGGATCATCAGGCTCGTGCCGACGGATTCGAGGGTTCGGGTCGGAATCGCATAGATTTTACCGTCGACTTTGGCCATTTCCAGCGTCTCTTTGGACAACGACGCTTTGATATTTTTGCCGTATTTGTCAATGAGCGGAGTCAGATCGACCAGCGCGCCTTTTTTGGCATAATCGGCATAGATCGCTTTGGAACTGCTGTCCCCGCCTGTCGAGACGATATCGTAAGGCTCGGAGGAAGCGATCAAGAGATTGAGTTTGTCCTCCGGCTTATCGACCGGAAGCGCTTCGTAATTTACTTTGTACCCGGTCTTCTCTTCCAGCATAATGGCGATTGGATCTTTACTGAAGTTGGGGCCCAAGCGCATGAGTGCTTTTAGTTCAGGCTTGGGGCCGGCACTCGCTGGCTGGGCGGACGGCGCCGGGGAGCCTTTCTCCCCTTCGCTATTCGAGCCGCAAGCGGAAAGAAGCATCAGGCTGACAGCTATAGGGAGCGCGGCCCATTTCATCGTTTTTTTCATCTTTTAAACCCTCCTGTGTATGAAGTGCAATTTATCATTAAGCAGCGGCATGGATTCCGCCGGCGTTAATGCAGCATTAACCTTTGACGGAACCGATTAATACACCCTTAATAAAATACTTCTGAAGGAACGGATATACGAGAAGAATGGGTACGGTAGATGCCACTACAGTAGCGGACCGGATACTTTCCGGTGACATATTCATCAGATCGTCGGCCGACTTGTTGAGCGCGTTAGCCGTATCGTTCTCCATCACGATATCGCGCAGATGCAGTTGAAGCGTTTTAAGCAACGGATCGCTGATGTAGAGCATCGGACTGAAGTAGTCGTTCCAGAAGCCGACCGCATAGAACAAGGCGATTGCAGCGAGTACAGGCATGCTGAGCGGAAGAATGATGCGGAACAGAATCGTATATGTTTTCGCTCCGTCGATCCGCGCCGATTCTTCAAGCGCTTCGGGAAGCCCTTCGTAATAGCTCTTGATCACCAGCATATTGAAAACACTGATCATTGCCGGCAATATGAGAGACCATAGATTGTTTAGCAGGTGCAGCTCACGGATCAACAGGTAATTCGGAATGAGTCCTCCGCTAAACAGCATGGTGAAGACGAACAATATCATGATTGTTGAAATGCCGGGCAAATGACGCTTAGACAGCGGATAGGCGGTGATTGCTGTCACCAAGATGCTTAGTAGTGTCCCAACTACTGTCACGATGACCGAAATGACGAAAGCCCGGCCGAATGCGTGGGAGGTGGCAACGTTTACCAGCGTATCGAGCTGGAAGCCGACTGGCAGCAGGTTCACTCGTCCCGATACAAGCGCCCAATCCGAGCTGACGGATTTGGAGAACACATGGATCATGGGCAGTAAGGTAATGAGTCCTAACGCGATCATGAAGCCGTAGACGAAGGTGTCTAATACCCAGTCGCTGAACGTTTTTTTACGGATATGCATGCCAAACCTCCTTACCAGATCCCGCGGTTCAGCAGTTTTTTGCTGAGCCAGTTGCCGGAGACGATGAGAATGAAGCCGACGACCGAATTGAAAAGGCCGACCGCGGTGCTGAAGCTGTAATCCATCTTACCGAGACCCATCCTGTAGACGAAGGTGCCGATGACGTCGCCGGATGCGTAGACGGTAGGGTTATACATCGTAAGTATCTGCTCTGTGCCCGCGTCCAACACCATGCCAAGGCGGAGAATGAGCATCAGGATGATCGTCGGCAACATGCCGGGAAGCGAGATATGCCACATCTGCCGCAGCCGATTCGCTCCGTCGATAGAAGCCGCCTCGTATTGCTCCTGCTCGACACTGGCGAGAGCGGCGATGAAGATGATCGCGTTCCAGCCGATTTCCTTCCAGCCTGCCGTGAATACAACGACGCTTCGGAACACGTGGTTGTCCATAAAAAACCTGATCGATTCGCCGCCGAGCCATTGGATGACGGAGCTGACAAGTCCATCGGAAGGAGACAAGATCGTCATGAACAAGCCGGAGATGATGACCCAGGACAAGAAGTGAGGCATGTAGATAATCGTCTGGATGGTCCGTTTGAACCCTGTGAACCGGATCTCGTTCAGCAGCAGGGCGATAAGGATCGGTATCGGGAACAAAAGCACGATCTTGTATACACTGATGAGCAACGTATTCGTGAACACTTGCATGAATTCTGCCGACTGCATGAGCTTGCGGAACTGCTCAAGTCCGACCCATTTGCTTCCTACGATCCCGTCGAAAATGTTGTAATCCTGAAACGCGATCAAGACGCCGTACATCGGCGTGTATTTGAACAGCAGCAGTAAAAGCAGCCCAGGCAACAGCAGCATGTAGGTATCGATGTTCCGCCATACCAGTCGCCATCTGCCTTCACGCTTGCGCGAAACCTTGGTCACCTCTGCGTTTCCATTCAATTGTGTGATGAGCTCGCTCATATTGTGGTTGCACCTCCTGCACTTATGGCTCCATTGTACCTGCAGGATGGTGTGTCATGTAGAGGGTAATCCGACACTTTCTAGTCGTATCCTACTTAGTTTGTTCCTCTTGCATCGCCTTGAGACGAACGATTACGACAGTGCCTTCGCCTAGACGGGAACGGACTGTCAGTCCATATTCGTAACCGGCCAGCAGCTTGATTCGCTCGTTCACATTGTAAAGCCCGTACGAGCTGCCGCTTCCTTCGGCAAGCAGCAAAGGGCGCGATGTGGACAAGAGGCTGGAGGCCAGTTGCTCCTCCATGCCGATACCATCATCTTTGACGATAATCTCAAGCTCGTCGCCACACTTCTCCGCGCGAATGCAGATGGTCCCGATTTTGCTCTTGTTCTTTCGGATGCCGTGCAGCAGCGCATTCTCGACGATTGGTTGCAGTGTCAGCTTCGGAATGACGCAACGGCTCGCCTCCGGATCAGCTTCAATCACGAACTCGAATGTGGAAGGGAATCGGTTCTGCTGAATCTCCAAATAAACTCTCGCGAGCTCCAATTCATCCGCTACGCAGACATGATCCTTCCCTTTGTTCAGGCTGAGCCGGAAATAATCGGACAGACTTTCGATCATATGACTGATATCGTCGGCATCGCGGGAAATCGCCAACCAGTTGATCGTATCCAGCGTATTGTAGAGAAAGTGCGGATTGATCTGTGCCTGCAGCGCACGAAGCTCAGCCTCCCGCTCCAGCATTTTCGAGTGGTAGGCTTCCTCCATCAAATCTTTCACCCGATGCACCAAGTGATCGACGACTCGCTCCAGCAAATAAAAGTCACTGCCCCTATCTGAACGTGGCTCGTCCAGCCCTTCGACGCCTTCCGTGCGGATCGTCTGGACGACCGATTTGATCCGGCTGTTCATCCCGTTAATGACGAACGCCATTAACATGAACACGAGAATCAGAAACATGATCGTCATGCCAGCGATCGTCGCAATGCCCGACCACTGACTCAGCGCGGCCGTGCGGTGCGTAAGGTCGGTCTTGGGCACTTCCAACACGAGCCGCCAATCCGCAGCTCTAATGGGTGCTCGCACCTCGAACAAATCCTCGCCACCTTCAGAGCGTTCAACAATTCCTTCATCAGGCTCGCTCGAGAACGCAGCCTTTGTGCCGACGAGGGATTGCTCCGCGCTGTAAATGATAGTCCCGCTGCGATCCATTATATAAACACGGCTTTGAGCTGGAAAATCTAGCTCGGAAATGATGTCAGCTACCATGTTCTCCGGAACGTCCAGCATAAGCACACCAAGTGTCTGATCGAAATTTCGCGGGTGTCTCAGTATTCGGACACAGGAAAGAATCCGCGCCGGGCCTGAGTCCAGATAGTTTTCTTCGTAAATTCCTGTCCAAACGATGCTGCCGCCCGCGTTCATAACATCTTCGTGCCAAGGGTGTTCTTTCAAGTTGTCTAGTGGAAAAAGATTCAATAAATCGAAGCCGTATAGATTCCCTGGTTCGGTAAAAACACGTGCCCTAACAATGTCGGGCGCCGTTTGAACCGATTCGAGCAAATTGCGCAGCTCTTTCGACTGGGCGATGCGCTCGATGATCGGATTAGCGGGATCCAAATTCTCATACAGCTTATGGTTCATGAATAAAGAATTGGATGAATTCTGTACATAGATGAGCCGCGAGTTTAAATTAATACCTGCCTGTTTCAGCGTCTGCTGCATGGTCTGGGTCACCTCCTCCTGCAAAATCCGGGAGGACTGTTCATAGTAGACGTACAACATGATGCACGCCGGTAGGAAAATCAGCAGTCCGTAGGCGAGCATCCACCTCCTGGCTGCCATAATGCCTTCCCATAGATGGGATGCGCGGCTCCTTCTTTTTCGCAAGACTCTTCTCACTGGATCAACTCCTTTTGCATGGAACCTGTTCATCTCCTATTGCTGATCCCGGTAAGCGCTTGGCGTAAGTCCGGTCATCTTTTTGAACAGCTTGCTGAAATAGCTTGGATCCGTATAGCCGACCTGCTCGCACACTTCGTAGAACTTGATGCGGGGATCCCGCAGCAGTTCCTTCGCTTTCTCGATACGGACCTTCATCAAATATTCGTAAATCGTCTCGCCGGTCTCCTGCTTGAACAGTAAGCTGACATAAGTTTGGCTGAGGTAAACGCTAGCCGCAATCTCTGCGATCGATAAGTTCTTGGCGTAATTCTCGTAAATATACTTCTGAGTATGTTCGATCACATTACTCGACCGTCCGCTCCGCTTCTCCTGAATCCAGCAGCAAATGCCGTATAAGTAATCGCTTACGAAGCTCTTCAGCTCCGCCATCGTCTCCAGCTTCAGTAGCCGGTCCAGCGCCCAGGCTTCCTGCTCTTCCTTTTCGCGGGTAAGCAAGTTAAGGTCAATCAGCAACCTGCCGGCGAGAGCGATCATTTGCAGCCCTGCATGCCGGACGTATTTGAAGCCGTCCTTGCGGATCGGCGCCAGCGGCTCGAAGATGCTTTCCAGTTCCATCTCCAATCGGTGCTTCTCTCCCGATTTCAGCACGGACACCAGTCGCTCACTCTGGCTGGCATCGAACCGGATTGGGCTGGCTGCTTCAAATTCCAGACTGTCCATCGTGATAACTTGGTTCTTGCCCATATACCACTTTTGGTCCGCCGCCTCGCGGGCATGCCGAAAGGACGCTGGAAGCATACGGATATTTTCGGCGCGTTCGCCTACCCCAATCGTAACGCTGATCTTCAGCCAGCGCCGCAGATTGTCGCGGATCGCCTCCGCCAGCGAAAGCAGCGTAGCCTCCGGGTCTTTCAACTGATCGTCAAGCACCAATAGTCCAACGTATTCAGCGGCTCTGTTCTCGAACGCATACCCGTGCAGGTACTGATCGATCAGCTCTTGAACGACGTTCAAGAGCGAGTAAGACAACAGCTGCTTGTCCCTCTCTGAACGGCTTCCGAGCATCTCCTTTGAATCGTCAATGGTTATAACGAGTACAAGATATGGCGTTTCGAGCGGCAGTTCCAGATTGAGAAACGCCGCTCTTTCCCGCAGCACCTCAGGCTTTGCATCCCCGTCCTGGATCAGCGCCATCAGAAATTTCTCCCTAAGCAGTGGCATACTCTGTGTCAATTTTACCTGCATGTCTTTGAGCCGTTGCCGCTCCTTCTCTTCCGTGCGGAGTTCCCGCACGATACCTTCGATGACCTTCTGGAGCTCAGTCCGTTTAACCGGTTTGAAAATATAATCGGCAGCATGAATCTGCAATGCCGAACGCAAATAGTTTGCATCATTGTGGCCGCTGATGAATACGATCTTGGTCTCGGGGAACCGCTCTCGAACGTCCCTCGACATACGGATTCCGTCCATCACCGGCATCATCACATCCGTCAGCACGATGTCGGGCTTCACCCGTTCAATCAGCTCAAGTCCCGTATCGCCGTCGTCCGCTGTGCCGGCCAAAACAATTCCATAGTCGCTCCACTGCACAAATTTGCTGAGCCCGCCCCGAACGGCCGGCTCATCATCGATAATGACCAACTTATACATAAACCCTGCCCCCTTAACTGAACATGAAGGTACGATATGACAGCAAAATGCACAAACGGGTCTCGCTGCTGCTCCGAAGCGCGAACCCGTTTGTGCTTTTACGGACGATTCAATGATTGAATCACTTGTGCGTGTTCTTCAAAAACATCACATTCTGAAGTCTTAGCGCTTCATGCAGCTCATCCACACTAACATGCTCCGGCGAAATTCCTTGATCTGCCGCGATCGAGGCTGCGACACCGGCCGCCTGGCCGAGCGCATAGCACGTCGCCTGAACCCGCATCGACGACATGGCCACATGCGTGGCCGATATGGAGCGCCCCGCTACGAGCAAGCCTTGTACCCCCTGCGGAATCAGGCAGCGGTACGGAATGTCGTATCCTTTCACTGCTCGCTCGTCGGTGCCCGCCTTGCCGTCCGGATTGTGAATATCAATCTCGTAGTTGGTTTGCGCCACCACATCGTCAAATCTCCGGCTGGAGAGAATATCATCCTCGGTCAGTGTATAATGACCGACAATCTGATTCGTCTCCCTGACGCCAACTTGACCTGGAATATGTGAAAGCACATAGTTTTCGAATCCGTTGCGCTGCAAAAAGTCGGCGACGGAGAAAGCTTGCCGCAGCGCTTCTCTTTCCGCATAGCTAACGTCCTTGATTTTGGCCCCGTTCCCCTTCACTCGGGTCATATTGACGAGCAGATTGCCTGGTTCATTTTGCTCCCAATGGAGAAGTCTTCCTTGCGGCAATTCGGATACGTTCTCGTAACGATAACAGCCCTCCGGCAATTGCCGTACGGCGGGTTGACCGGTATTTTGCATCATGAACATAAGCGTCATGGGTTGGGTCATCCCGTCGACGTCGCGTCCCGAAGTATAGTCAGCCCCCGCTTCGATGGCAACACGCCCATCTCCCGTGCAGTCGATGAATACATCCGCTTCAAACGCCAGCAGCCCTTCGCGCGAATTCGCGATGACCGCCTTTACCCGTCCCAGTTCGGTGACAGTTCCCGCGCAGCTGACGTGGAACAAGACCTGAACGCCTTCCTTTTCCAGCTTCTCGTTCAAATAATGCCGCAGACGGAACGGATTGTACTGCGGCCAGATCGAACCTTTATGATCGCCCGGAACCGCCTGCTGCGGGAGCACTTCGGAAACGATCTCACGATAAATGCCCGTCACATTGCCGACACCCATAAATACGCTGACGTTGCCCAAGGTGCCCATCCCGCCTAATTGTCCAGATTGTTCGAGCAGCGTGACTTTTTTTCCGCACCTTGCCGCCCCGACAGCGGCAGCCACACCCGCCGGACCTCCTCCGATAATTAAAATGTCTGTTTTATCGTATACAGACACGTTTTTCTGGAATGTATAACTAGTCATCCAAATAACCTCCCATTGCTCTACGTATAGTATCTTCTATTATAAGAGTTTTTGGGAAGATGCTGCAGGGGGAATCCTACTATTTCTGGGTTGATGTTACTGAGTTTTGTAAATCAAAAAGCAGTACGATCAGGGTTATCCCATATAAAAAAATGCCGCGATTTACACGGCAATGAATGAGATACAATTTGTCTTTAACATAATTGTAATGTTCTTACGTTCTAATTGCAGCGTTATTCCTTCTACCTGTCAGTACCTTCATACTTTTTACTTTATCCCAGTACCAACCATTAAGCTATTTCCATCTTCTGCTTTCGTCTGAATAAATGGATAAGGTATTCCAAAAGAAGCCCTACAAGAAGGAAAGAACAGAAATGAATTACATACGCTTGGAAACGAAAAGAAACTAAAACACTGCTAGCCCTAAAAATGCTTTCATCTAACATCCAGTTTCTGCAAGGAGATACTAACAACCAAGTGATTGGAGGAGTTTGACTAAGAATAATATTTGCTAATCCACTCCCCAAATTGTCACTAAGACAAATGATAATACTCAATGCTGAAAACCAAATAGTGAATTTTTTCAAAAGAAACATTACACTTACCCCCTCCAATAGAATTTAGATACCCTACTTATGTAATACACCATATATATTTACTGTTCTATATTGCCCGTGAGCACAACAGGCCACCGAGTTTATCGTCGTTAGCCTACTCGATCTTTGCTATGAAGCTATCTTTCCGTTAGCGGTATGACCCACAATATTCATCCTGAATCCCCTGAAAGCTGTATCATCACTACTTGCTTATTGCTCGCATCAACTACTAAAGTTATACATGGAATAAAAGTGGCAAAGAACCTCAGCGCTTTCGATTCTTCTAATTCTTCTTCAAGCGTCCAACCTGTTGGTATAAAATTAAATTCCTCACCTAAGTCAAAATATCCCTTTACAAAAAACTCCTTTATATCTTTTGTATTTGGAATATCATACATATCTAACTCATTGATTTTAACGGAGTATTGAGTAATTTCTCTTTTTTTACCCGATGTCCATAAACTCATATCATTCGTTCTAAATAAGTCTTTTATAACCTGAATAATTCCGTTATTCGTGCTGTCAAGCATTCATATTGTCTGCGAGAAGCACACTGCCAGCAGAAAGAAGGCGTGCTAATTCAGTCATAGAAGCAAGAGGTTCAAATGAAACCTTCTTCAAATTAAATCGCCTATGATGTGTTTTCTTCATATCTTTACTTGTTGGTTTAAACTCCTCAATCAAACATATTCTCATCCCTATCTATATACCGTTGTTGCTTTTCTCAATTATACCATATAATGGAATTCTATTTTTATCGTTATCGCTTCAAATTTAATTCATAATCGAGTGGTGGAAGTACCAAAGGGGGAGGTCTAGGTCTAAAAGGTGTTATTGCACCCCACCACCCTCTCCAAGAACAATAAAAAAACACCTTGATCGGTGGCGATTCGTTGACCATTTCTTCCCATAACCAGTTTGAAATATCCCCAACATAAACAAAAACCACCTGTTAGGTGGCTAATCTTTAAATATACGTTCAGCTGCTCTATGCTTATCTTCCTTACTAGGCATACTGTAACGCAATAACATATCCGCTGAACTGTGACCACTCAAACTTTGTATCACACTTATTCCTTTCCTACTCTCACAAGCCCTGTATTGAAGCAATGTCGAGTCTGATGGGCATAAGAAAAGCACCGCACCGTCGTATGATGATGCTTTTTCAATTATTATTCCTACACTAACTACATGAATTTCCATATCAACACACAAATCAAAGTAGATACCCATGAAATGAAACCAAATATCATAACAATTTTGTTTTCACTCCAGCCATATTTCAAACTGAAATGATAGTGGATAGGTGCCATGCGAAAAATACGAAGTTTAGTTTTTTTATAGTACCAAACTTGTAAAATAACTGATAGTTGTTCTGCTAAATATATAAAAAATAAGATGGGAATTAATATCTCAACCTTTTCAATAATAGCCAGAAAAGCTAAAGAACCACCAATAGCCAACGAACCAGTATCACCCATAAAGGCTCTAGCAGGATATATATTATATAAAAACAATCCTAATAAGCAACCAATCATTACTAATGAGAATGTTTGAACAGCCATTTTGTCAGAAATTATAAAGAAGAAAAAATATGTTGGAATAGCTGCAGAAATAAGTAAACCATCTAATCCATCGGTAAAATTAATCGCATTTGCTGAACCGACAATAAAGAGCATCATAATTATTAAATAGAGTAGAAGGGGAAGTTTTAATGAATAATCACCAAATATTGTTATGTTCGGACTAAGAGAATATGTACTAATTAGATACCACAGAAGTACACCAGTAAAAGTAAACTGAAGGAGTAGCTTTGTTTTGCTCTTCTGTCAAGAAAGTGGACACCACTTAGCTAAGCTGCACTTTCGTAGTACAACTGTTCAAATTGCAATGGCGACAAATAACCAATTGTACTATTAGACCTCTT
>NZ_JCAUAS010000051.1:0-19438 GCF_059692075.1 Paenibacillus sp. J31P190
ACTAGGTTTCCAAAACGCTACTTCCTCTGACAAATTTTCAACTGCGTCTGAAAATGGTAGGTACCAACTAGGGTCATTAGCATTTGCTAATAACTGATCGGATAAAATATCCTTTACATGAAACATACTTTCCACACTCCTTCTTATTGATATGCGACGGCCTGTTAATTTTCATGTTGAGCTAACGTTTTGCGTTAGCTTAGCAGTAAGCATGTTATTCAATGTTGATTTAAAATTAAAATAGTTCAACTACTATTCCCCCAAATAAGACTCCGCTAATTGTTATGATACATATCCCTAATATAAACATCCCCCACCGAAAACCAGTACCCATCCCCCTGAAAGTAAAAATATTTAAGGAAAGACAACAAATGATATATCCGGACCATATAAGAAAACATAGAAACCATTCCAACTCCCATATAAAGGAAAGCCCCAAAATAAAAACTGTTACTGAAAATGTGCCAATTAACACATTTAGAAAAAGAAATATTGCACATTGAATGTAAAATAAATTAGTCATATTCGGATGAAAATTATTATTCAGTATCTTCACACCCCAATAAATTTTTCCTGTATTAACTCTTTCCTACAACAGAAGAATACAGTATTTGCGGATAATTTATTAGTACTATTTTCATCTAGTACCTGCTTATATTTATCACAAATCTGCCCGTTAGAGCGTAATGAACACACTAGCTAGCCATCGAATCATAACAATAATGATTTGTTGTAATCATTGATGCGTCTGGGAGATTCCAGGCACATGTGATCTGTTATAAAAACAAACTGCCACAGTATATGCAAATGCGTTCGGAATATGATTTCGAATGGAGGAAAATACTAATCAAAAATTTAATTAGGGAGTTTATATCATGGAAATAATTAAACCCATTCAGCTTGGTTCAACTAAATCGAATATCAGTGAAAAACTAACATCAGCAGAAATGGGTAAACTTTGGGCAACATATATGGGAAACAGCATGTCAAAATGTATATTAAGCTATTACCTTCAACACGTTGAAGACGAAGAGATCAAAACTTTATTAGAGAATGCATTAAAATTAAGCGTAGATTTCATGAAAACAACGAAAGATATTTTCAAAAAAGAAAACTTCCCAATTCCTAACGGTTTTTCAGAAGAAGACGTTAACCTTGGTGCTCCTCGTTTGTTTGAAGATGTATACTATGTTCATTACTTGAAATATGCATGTAAAGCAGGAATGAGTATTTATAACGTAGCCATACCACTTGTTTATAGGAAGGATGTAAAGGAGTTTTTTATTTATTGTATGGATTCTACCATGGCTTTGATGGGACAAATCAAAGATATATTAATGAATAAAGGATTAATCATTAAACCACCTATTATTCCAGTTCCAGATAAAGTGGAATTTGTTCATCAAGGTTTTTTAAATGGTTTTTTGGGACATGTACGTCCTTTACACGCATTAGAAATTGCTCATTTATATGATAATATTGAAAGTAATGTAACAAGCAAAGCATTAATCATGGCATTTAGCCAAGTAGTAAAATCGGAAAAGATTCGAAAATTGTTTATAGAAGGTAAGGATCTGACTCATAAAAGCATTGAACAATATATGGAAAAACTACATAATGAAAATCTACCTTCACCATCATTTCTTGACCATTTGGTTACAACATCAACGTTTTCTCCATTTTCAGATAAGTTAATGTTATTTCATAAGATTGACATGTTTTCAATGAAAATTAGAGCGTTTGGAAATTCTGCGGCTGTAAACGGAAGACATGATATGGGAGTCCTCTATGCAAAGTCATTAATGAAAATCTCATCATTTGTTGAAGATGCAGCGAAAATTTTGATTGAGAACGGATGGATGGAGCAACCACCCTTCGCTGTTAATAGAGATAAGATAGTGTCTGAAAAATAATCGTTATTGTAAATGAGAAAAGAACCATCCGCGACTGGATGGATCCCTAGAATTTGATACTGGATTAATCTTCGTAAATAACGACAGATTGGGTTTCTGACTCCCATTTAACTACTGCTTTTAAGGCTTCGCTTACAAAACGTACCGGCACAACCGTCTGCCGTGAACGTAAACTGCATCGTTTACGCTCCCGGTTCTATCCAACAGATCAGCAAACGCCGACAAGGCTGCGTCCTTCTCTTTGATGGCCTCAAACTCAGCTTTCATTTCAGCAGTAAGCTGCGTTTCATATTTTGGCAACTAGGACTTGAGAAAATAAAGTCTGGTGCCGCCGCTGCTGCTTGTTGAACTAACGTTTTGCGTTAGCGGAATGCGTTTCTCAATCAATCTTATGATTCAATGACTTCAAGTAAAACATTATCCCTGCTCTGTCTACATTGGAAAACAGCAAAGGGTTAGCATCCATCAAATGTCTTAATTTATCTACTTTAATCCATCGTGGGTTCTTAGTATCATCTCCTGAAGATAATAAATCCCCTTGTACCCCGCACCGGAAATAAAAACCAATGGAATCAAAAGGACCGTTAATGGTTTGATAGGCTCCAAAAGGTTTAATACACTCCACTTCGAAATCTTGGTCGATGCCTGTTGTATCAATCCGTGTATCCTCACCTTCAATTTGTACTACATCAAGTCCGGTTTCTTCTTTAACTTCCCTAATGAGAGCAGTTATTAGAGATTCATATTGCTCGATTCTTCCACCAGGAAGCTCTATTTGTTAAGCCTCCCTTGATTTATTCCTCGTTTGAACTACTATTTCTAATTCTCCATCTACTGTTCTTTCAATAATTGCACGTGAATTTACGAAAAACATAAGTATCAACCCCCACCTAACACTAGAAATTAACCATAAATTGGAATGTTTACAACTTACTATTCGATGTCTATTTGCACGATCCTGCTCGTCTTACGGACAACGGCACCCTACAGTGTGTCGATTGCCGTGATGTCATCTTTGAACTATCGTTCACCGTTAGCTTAAGTAACCGTGACATTTAAAGTTATAGTTGGGATTTTTCATAACCTCTTCTTTCTGAAGTTCATACATGGCTATTTTATAGTTTATTTCTTCCAAGTGTTTTAAACTTTCGTCAATTTTTTTCTGCACTTCCAATTTATGCTGCATCAACATTTCTTCTCTTTGCAAAAAGGTATGATTTCCTAATTCATAAAGTTCCTTGTAATCCTTTATTTTTGAAAGAGGCATTCCTGTCTCTTTGAGACAACGAATAAAAGAAATCCAGTCTATTTGTTGTTTGTTATAAACTCTACGGCCTTTTTCGTCACGAGATATATTTGGTAATATCCCTTGCTCTTCATAAAATCTAAGTGTCTTTGCAGATACATTTAAATTCTCCACAACATATGTCATTGAATACAACATCTACTTGTCCCACCTTAGTTACAGTTACTGTAACTAAATATATATCATATGAAGAATGATAAGACAACAATTCTATTTGTAATCATATAAAAATAAACCCTTTACTTACCGTAACGGTAACCAATTACACTGAAATAGAAAAGAAAATATGATAGCGAGGTTAATGAAATGAATCAAAAATACAGTAGGTTATTCGAATCCTTCACATTCAGAAGTGGAATAACAATTAAGAATAGAATCGTTATGGCACCTATGACAACCTGGTCAAGTAATGACGATCTTACCATTTCGGATGACGAAGTAAAGTATTACAAACAAAGAGTGAATGGAGTAGGACTCGTCATTACAGGATGTACTCATGTTACACCGAATGGGCAGGGTTTTACGAATGAATTCGCTGGGTACAATGATGAATTTACTACAAGTTTACGAAAATTAGCTGAGGCAGCGAAAAGTGGAGGCTCTCCTGCGATTCTACAGATTTTTCATGCTGGAAATAAAGCCTTGCCCGAATTGGATGCAGTTAGTGCGAGTGCATTGCAACCTGAGGCTACTGCTCTTGGCCCAACTGTAGAAACAAGAGAGCTATCACTTGAGGAAATCCTGTCGATTATACGTGCTTTTGGAGACACAACGAGAAGAGCGATTGAAGCCGGATTTGATGGCGTCGAAATTCATGGGGCTCATGGATTTTTAATTCAAAACTTCTGGTCGCCAGCGACAAATCAACGGACTGACCAATGGGGAGGATCACTTGAAAATCGCTTACGTTTTCCATTGGCAATTATTGAAGAAATCAAAAATGTCATTGAAAAACATGCTACAAAACCATTCATTTTAGGATTCCGATTTTCCCCTGAAGAATCCTCCAAAGTGGACGGATTACGTATGAAAGACACGTATGAATTAATTGATATCCTTGTTGAACAGGATTTAGATTATATACATGCTTCATTAGATAATGTGTCTTCAAAGCCAGTAGATAGTCAAGATGAAAAAACACGGTTTGATTTAATTCTTGAGAGAGCAAACGGTAAGGTACCTGTGATGGCTGCTGGTTCCATAATAACACCGGATGATGCTCTTAAAGCTGTGGAATTAGGATTGCCGCTAGTCGCCATTGGGCATGCGTTAATTATGAATCCTACTTGGGTTGAAAAGGTCGCAAATGGACGTGAAGCCGAGGTAGATTCTGAGTTGAACGTTTCGAAACTCGACCAGCTTAATATTCCAGAAAAACTTTGGAATGTAATTCAAGCAATGCCAGGTTGGTTTAATATTGGAAAATAAAAAGTAGTCCTAAAGGCTACTCAGATTGACGAGAAACCCAAGTCTTTTATGAGACTTCGGGTTTCTTTTGCTAATTCTAAGGTGCTCCGTCCATCCGTAGTTCGGTAGGGCAATTCTTGCTGTTGCGGACACACATACCGCGTATGTTTCGATCTTGAAGGCCTTTGCAAATAGGGGTCGTTAAATAACCTGAATCTAAGGCTACTGCTCCAGAATATTGTTGCGTTAAACTGCCCTTTAGTTTAGCGGTTAGTTTTTATGTGTCGGTATTCGGACAATGTTCTTGTCATAGCTTCCATGGTGGGCACAAAAAAAGGGTAAGCTCTCATCTAGAGCCTGCCCTTGACTTAACTCTTTTTACGGGATATAGGTAACCCCCTCTGAATACGAATTATTAGCATTCCATATCAGGTATTCCCGAACACCCGCGTCGCTCAAAGCTTTAATTTGCTCATTCAATTCGGCCTTACCGTACTTGATGTAATTGCCAGCGCCCAGCCAGCTTGCAGTGAAATCTTGAATCCACGGCCGCGAAAGAGGCGGCTTCTGCATCTCGCCGAACTTCTTCTTCTCTGCCTTCATATATTCGGCGACAAGGCGATAAGGCTCTTTATCAGGCTTAGGTATGCCGAAATAGCCGTCCGACCAGTGACTTGGATAAATCATCGATGAAATGACATCCACAGAGCTTGATATGCGGTTATAATTTTGCCCAATCCCTGGCGCTTCCGGTAGCGTCGCCGAGTAGCCGAAAATATCGACGGACACTTTGATGCCGTATGGACCCAGCTGCTCCTTCGCGTAAGCGACAAAGTCGCTGACCGCATCCACGCGAAGCTGCGTTAACCTTGATTTCTCGCTGAAATCTGGTGCTTTAGGTGCCTCTTTTTTCTGGTCTACTACGCTCTTCTGCGCATCATCCAGCCCTTTCTTGTTCGCATCCGTCTTATCTGCATTGTACGTATTCGTGGCCTCAGTCAGCTTGATCTGCAAAGCAGCCATATCCACTTCATATTTTTTTGAAGCTTCGGCATATGTTTTTTCCTCTTCCTTAAATTTTGACGGCTTCTTTTCTTTATAGTCACCCATCGAATAGGTCAATGATTTATCTCGGCTTTCGAAGCCTTCTGGGAAGCGTACGTAGTCGAATTGAATCTCTTTGAACCCAAGCTCTGCCGCAAGTTTAGCGACATCAACATTATGCTCCCACGTTTCTTTCAGAAACGGGTTAATGAACCCGTCACCATTTCCGTTGCGCCAAAGGCTGCTGCCATCCACATACGAAAGATCTGGGCGTTTTTTCGCAAGAACAGTATCTTTAAAAGATACAATACGCGCAATCGGATAAATGTGATGCTCCTCCAACAATTTCATAAGTGCCCCAGGATCGCGGATGTAAGGCTGGCCGAATTCGGCAAGCTTCCCGTTCGGTTTGAACGTAATATAGCCATCATCATCCTTGATATCGATCACCATCGCGTTGAGATCGGTGCTGTCTACAAGCGACAGCAGTTTCGGCATGCGAGCACCGCCAGCCGACCAGCCAGTTACATAAATACCGCGCACTGCATCGGGATACTCGTAATGCACAGGCGGATCAAATGCAGGTTCCTGACTAGGCGCAGGCGTGCTCGATGACACTGGCGGCGATACCGTAGGCTCGGGCGTATGCGCCAGCGCGGCAATCGGCACTGCCTCTGTCGCGACCGGAGACGGCTGCTCCGATGGATTTGGCGACTCGACTACGACATCCGATGACGAACAAGCGGACAATGCGAGTACCAGTGAAAGCATAATCCAGCTAAGCTAATCTTTCCTCATGCTGTTCTCCCCCTCATAACGGCAATTTGGCCTTTGTAATTGAAGTATTCAGGGGGGGAGGAAACTATGCTTGATTACTAGGTACATCCAGAAGTGTTATCCCTAATATGCCACTAGACTTCCCAACCTTCTTACTCAAAATGTTTTAAATAATTCGCACATGTGCTTCTGGTCCGTTCGAGGCGGCTGGAAATTGAAACAGCGACAGTTAAGGACGAGAAAATAAAGTCCTAGACTGTCGCTGTTTCATTGAACTATCGTTATCCGTTAGATTAACGAAGGATGAGTAGTCATTTAATTCATTTTTGCTCCATGAGAGAGTGAAAACAGCACTGCTTGCTCTGTATCCATTCGTAACCCCTTGAGTATGAGGGATTTGAATTCCACTCCATCCATTTTAGCTCCCCTGACATCGGCTCCCTGTAATTTCGCTCTAGCTAGCATTGTTCTCGTTAGATCACAATTTCTTAAGTCAGCTTTTTCTAAATTTGCTTCGGTTAAATCTGATTCATAAAATTTAATTCCACGTAAATCTTGCTTAACCAGTCTGGCATTTCTCAAATTCGTATAAGACCAATCCCCTTGGAATATGGTGATTCCATCCATATTGGCACTGGAAAAATCTGAACCCGTCATTTTGCAGTTTTCAAACTTCGAGACAAATAGATTGGCTTCGGCAAAGTTACAATTCTCAAACGCAGATTCTTTATGAACGGAGCTATTTAACGAGGCACCCCGAAAATTACATTCAACGAAACGGCAGTTCCTCGTTGTAATCTCCTCTAACGATCCGTTTGCAAATGTGCAACGATGAAAAGTGCAACTTATTAGCTCGCCATACCTCAAATCTTGATTACAAAAGTCTATTCCTTCATAATTTTGATTGATATGCTCAAACATGATACTCCTCCTTTTCTAATAGTTGATTCATCAACTATTAGGTGTACCCATTTCATTTTTTCATATTATCTCGCACCTTAATTAGAAGCCTTCGTAATTCATTCATTTCTTCAAGTGAAAAACCTGTTTCAAGTACATCAATAGTTCCTGAAATACAAGGTATTACATTTGTAGCTAAGCTCTTACCTTTATCTGTTAATGATACATTAAAGTAACGACGGTCATAACTATTAGTAATTCTGTGCATTAGACCTTTAGTTTCAAGGCTCACAATCATCCGAGTGATGCTTGATTTATCTTTTCTTAAAGCGAAAGCAATCTCACCCTGAGACAACCCATCTCGTTCATTGAGCAAAACAATGATAAAGGCTTGTTCAGGCGTAATATCATACGGAGCTAAACTTTTAGTCATGTGCATAGATATCTCTAATTTGGCATCATGAATTAAGACAGCAATATTATCGAGTAAATCCATTTTGTAATCACATCCCATAAAAGACTATACCAAAATAGTTGACAAGTCAACTAAAACTATAGTCAGCATAACTGCCCCGTTAGCACAACAGGCTTCCGAGTTTATCACCGGCAGCCTACTTGATCTTTGTTATTCAGCTCTCGTATCCCGTTAGGTACTTTATAAAGCATCCTGCCCGTTACTTCAATAAGAAAAAGTTTCATACGAGACAGCACATCCGTTTCATTTTACCGAGAATCATCACTCTGGGACTTCAATATATTCCGATACTCTAGCTTTTAGTATTTCAATTAGTTCTTCATCCATATAACCATAATCGTCAGGAATATCTAGGTTCCAGATCGCCTTTTCATTAAGTGTTGATCCAAATTTATCTTTGAGTCGGCTCAAATGCTTTTTTTCCATTACAAATATGAGATCTGCCCAACCAATGTGTCCACTTGTTACCTTAATCCTAGCACCATCCTCTGTCCCAGCAGACCTCACATCATAACCATTATATTTATGAAATATTTTTTCGGCCGTTGGGCTTCGCCATTTGTTTCTGCTGCATATAAACAGAACTTTTATGTTTATCATCCCCTTATCAAATCCCACTGAAAATTAAACTGTAGGTTGGCATCAACATTTGCGTTAATCTGCTCCGTTACTTCAACAGCTGCCGATTATCCTGGCAGTCTGTCGTTGTTTGCTCTCGTTCTTCGTCCCTCATCGATCACATGGTAGCCGAAACGACGAGATCTGTTCTTAATCCTGTATTTCAATGTTGTGGTCCTTACACCATTCAATTACTAAATCTTTAATCTTATTTTCTTTATACTTGTGCCATTGTTTATCAACGCCAAGTTCTATTATTCCATCTTTAAATCTCCGAAATGCTCCTCTTCCTTGAATGGCTTCATATAATTCTTCTCGAATGCTTTGATCCTTAAGACTTACAATAAACTCCTCCATAATTTCATATTCATTGAAGTCGTTTCTAAATGTGAAGTCAACGTAAACCCCATCTTCATCCTCAATTATACTGATGGCTTTTTCAATATTCTTTCTTTGCCATTCAGGAAATTTTCCGATTGGCTCTTCATCTTCTGCAGCCCCAATTTCTTCTCTCATTAATGTAATAACTTCGCCTGTTTTAATGTTTATAAAAGTAAAAGAATCATCAATTTGAAGTTCAATTTCACTGACTAGATCAGCTATCTTAATTGATTTGTTACTCTTCATTTGCCTTTGCTCCTTTTCGATTCATACAAACATCATATCCCAAAAAACAAACTAAGCTACCTCATCTGCAGCTTCGTACATCTTTTGATTAGATGAACCCAATTTTTTATCAAGAGAACTATCGTTACCCGTTAGTTCAATGATATTTGAAGAAGCCACTAACTAAAATAGTCACTTAGTCAGTCCAAATTCGTTCTATATTTGGAGTATCCTTTATAAAGGAGAGGTGGAACACGTCTGGATTAGACAGGTTTCCCCACTCCTTATACCCAATCCGATCATCAAAATATTTCAAGAGCAGAGATATGAGATTTCCATGTGAAGCTATTATAATATTTTCAAATCGACTATTTAATAGTTCTTTAACCACAGCAATTACACGGTGCGTAGCTACATTGCTCGACTCGCCACCCTCATAACACAAATCTAAATCGTAGTACGTTTGTCGAAGCATTTCACGCCAATCGGGGTGACTTTTTTCAGATAATATCCTTTCGGTCAATCGATTATCTGTTACAATTTCGATACCAAGTCTTTCAGCTAATGGAGAAATTGTTCGATAAGCCCTTTCATAAGGACTTGAAATAATATAATCAATGTTTTTCGGTATAAGAAACTCAGTAAGTTTGTTTGCCTGATTTAGACCCAAATCCGATAATCGTGCATCAGCAGATTGTCCTTCTGCTTGACAATGTCTGACTATAAATACATTTTTCAATTTTAAAAATACCTCCTAACAATCCGATAGTGAATCAGAGCACATGTAGTATAGTTTTACATCATTTCAATATATTTTAAGTAAAATATAATTCCTGCTCTGTCTACATTGGAAAATTGGAGGGGATCATCATTCATTAGTTGTCTTAATTCTTCTACGGTAATCCATCTGGGGTTCTTAGTTTCATCACCTAATTTTAATAACTCACCTTGTACTTTACAACGGAAGTACACACCAACCGAATCAAAGGGTCCATTAATGGTCTGATAAGCCCCGAAGGGTTTTATACATTCAACTTCAAAACTTGGATCGATACCCACTGTATCAATCCTTGTATCCTCACCTTCAATTTCTACTACATCAAGCCCAGTCTCTTCCTTTACTTCTCTAATAAGTGCTGTTACTAATGATTCGTATTGTTCTATTCTCCCACCAGGAAGTTCAATCCGTTGAGATTCACCAGGTTTATTTCGTGTTTGAACTACAATTTCAATTGTTCCATCCAAAGTTCTTTCAATTATTGCACGAGAATTAACTAAAAACATACGTCATCACAGCACCCTTCTTTTTCTTCCATATAAATTTCTAGATTCTCCCAATAATCCCTCCATAAAAGCTATTAAATCCACTCTCGTTATTACAGTAACCTCCCGATAGTTTAACGGCATCACAGGGGCAATGACGGGAGTACTTCGTTTGCGTAAAATAGCACTCCGCAATTTGTCGTGACAGTTCGAAATATCAGTTATAATAGAAAAAAGCGTGGTATCCTTAATTTAGACCATGAATGTCAAAAAAGTGGGGTTTAATGTTGAAAAATCATATTCGGGTAAATGGAAAATTACTTCAAACTAACAAGAAGTTTTCCGCTTTAAAGTTGAGACAAAAAGAGTGGATCGCTTCCTTACTCAAAAAAGGGAATTTGGATACCTGATAGCGAAGTCTGTCGTTATTATGATAGCAAGGTTCAGCGATATTACAAATCAATTTGCAAACAACAGGCGTTATCAGAGGAATGAAAATGAAAAACTACCTTCACAATCCGATTCTCGAACGGTTAAGACAGCTTTCATTGTTAATATACTATTATATTCGTTAATACAGCATGGCTGCCGATGTGAGAGGCGGCCTGACTTTATTGGTTGTATTATTGGTTGTATTATAGTTCGCCGTTAGTTTAATCAGCTCAAGTCAAATGTGGTCCATCCAACTTCAAGTATTTTCATTTGAAGATCCCTGAATTCATTTTTTGCATTAAAATTAGTAAATTCAATCTTAGTAAAAGGCTTTGTAAAGAATATAAAACAACATGGTTTAGCACAGATATCCCGTTGCCCGACACATTTACTCTTTATCCGAAAAGCTTGAACTTCATCATCCGTCCAATTATTTTTCCTCTTGTTATACATAACCCAATTTTCATTACACTCTTTAAAATCGACGAATGTTTCCTTATCTAATTTAGCGAAGGTAAAACCCTCTGATGTTACCTCACCGATCCTCAAAAATGTCTCACCTCACTTAAATACATCCTATGTACTGTGCAACTATCGTTCAGCGGCGTTAGCGTAGCTAGCCATTTGATCCGATTTGGAATATAGCGGGCCTGAAATATTTCCCTACCTTCTCAAGCTCATTCATTACGTATCTTATTCTATCTTCATCTAGAAACCAGTTATCCTTGGAAGTACCTGTCTTGTCAATCACTGGACTTACATAAAAAATTGTCTCTCTTGGAAAAATAATTTGATATGTTAAAAGTGCTCTACGTGCGTGATAGTTTTTACAAACCAGCACTACTTTTTTAGGGTTTAACCCTTTATCTTGTAATACTTTTAAAGAGAATCGTGCATTTTCAAAGGTATTAGTTGCTTTATCTTCTTGAAGTATTGCTTGTGGAGGAACGCCTAACGACACCCCTACATTTCGCAAAAACTCCCATTCAGTTGTTTCAACATGTGGGGTGACACCACCAGAAGGCAGGATCAACGGAGCGATACCTTGTTGATATAACATTGCGGCTCTTTCCATTAACTGAGGATGGCTTGCACCTGGAATTAAAATTACATCTGAATGACCCAACTCGGTTTCGAAAAACATAAAATCGCTAATACAGTCAAATGGAAAAGACATATAAAAATCTCCCTTCTAACCATACGGGATAGATTAATTCATTTTTGTCTGAAGTTTTTCAAAAAGCACGACTTATTACTTGACCATGATACTCCAATGCGTCTAAAGCCCTTATTCGTTGAACCTCGCTTAATGAAGAAATATCCGCCCATTTATATTCAGAATGTTCGGAACTAAGTTTTATTTCCGCATCCTCTGGTATGGAACAGCGAAATATTCCAACTTGTGCATTAATACTACTATGATAATAAAATCCCGTTAATACAGCATTCTGAACTTCTATCCCAAGTTCTTCACAACATTCTCGAAATAACGCTTGATGAATAGTTTCACCAGCGTCTACACCACCACCTGGTAAACTCCATCCCTTATTTCCATAAGTTCGCTTTAACAGAAGTATTTGACCTTCGGAATTTGTTATTATAGCATGAACGCCAAATCCAAACGTAACAAAACCCACTAATATCCTCTCCATTTCAAATCTCAGAGCCATCGTCAACTTCAGTTTCAGTGCTTTTTTATTCGGCAGCCTTCTCCTGATTTTTATTGAGATATGTTACCCGTTAACGAAGTGTATGTTTTAGCTGTACTTTTGTTTTATAAATTGAGAAGCTAAGTCCACAATCTCTTCACTAAGTTTACATATTTGCAATACTTGCTCTTCGTCTAAAGAGATATAGCCGATGTTCTTTAAATCATTCTGTAGCGTCGTTGGTAACTCATTAAAATATTCTTCAAACGATTTCCCTTCTGAGAACTCCAGAAACAACATAAACACTTCACCCGATAACTGCCACATCAAACTTTCAATCTGCTGGGCATTGTAAAACCTCTGTGCTTTTCGATGTATCACTATGTCTTGTAATGGTGACAATGAAAAACCCTGAGAAAACGAGGGGAACTTTCGTCTAAGAAACTCCCTGTGACGCTCCACTATCCTCAGAAATTCACCTGTACCTTCTTTAAGCAATTCTAATGAAAACGGTAAAATCTTGGTATAGTCATCATAATTACTTTTAATATTCTTCATAATTGGGATTACTGAACCTGTGGACATTGTATTTTGAACAAAAAATAAATACATGAACGCCGCATCAGCCCATGCTGCACGAGCAGCTAATTTGGCCGAATAATTCTTGCCTTGATGTAAACTGTCTAATGCCCATCTTGTCCTACTGTTTACAACGTCAACGGCCTGTTTTTCCAGCTTTGTACGTCCATCTACGGATGAAAAATAGGTTTCAACCCATTTTTTCAAAACGTGAAATTCACCAGTTGGGTCGTACACAGGAACAGTCTCCAGGAGGAATCTAAACTCCCACGGGTTATCTTTCACTTGCTCTTCGGTAGGAAACTGGTCAGTGATAAATAGCTGAACGACCTCGCCTTCATATACAAACATGCTATCATTTGCAGAATCACTGCTAGCGTATATGTTTAAATCCAAGTCACTGAAGCTGTCGGCATCTCCACGGCCAACTGAGCCTCCCACGGTAGCATATCGTGTATTTGGAATACTTAATTCTTGAACGATTTTGTTAGCTAGATTTATCAATTCCTCACTTCTTTTATTCATACTTTTGTCAGCTCCCACCATGGTTCTATATATACATTCTAAACCATTTCGCCATTAATTGGAGTGGAGATCCAATATTGATTTTATTGCACTAATCTGCCCGCTCGCACAACAGGCCACCGAGTTTATCATCGGTAGCCGTTTTTATCTTTGTTATGAAGCTATCGTTACCCGTAGCGTAATGACCTCACCTGTCATCTATGGTACGGTTCTCCGTAATGTATCTAAACACAAAGTTCCCAGTTAGTTGAATCTAAACCTTCAATTAATACTCACCATTGTATTCTACGTAGCTGGTTTGCTTGACGCGGGCAATATGATGTGGCATATAACTACTCTTTGCATGTGGCGACAAGTCTTCAATAAAACTAATTGCCGCTTCTACCATCTCATCAGATATAAAAACATTTTCATTTAAAAAACCGCTTAGTATTAGACTCCTAACAATGTGTCCAATTACAAAGAGCATCGGAGAGTTTGCCTAAATAGTAAAATGCAGTCCATGCAACTGTTATTAAAACTGAAAAGATAATAAGCAAAAATAGTAAACATGAACGCCTTTTACTTCTTTTTATTTCTTGAATAAGCTCTTCATCATCATCCATAAGAGATGGTTTCCCCCAAAAAGTTGCGATAAACTCCATGTTTTATTTAGTAATATCGTAAGCATCTCCCAATGACACAAACTCATCCCTTAACCAGTAAATGTATTCTCCTTTGTTTTCAATAAGTTGATGTAACAAGTCGATGAATGAGAGGGCTATGATCGGAGACTGCCCAGAAAGCCCATATGTCTCATGAAAACTATCGTAACATTTTCCTAATCTACTTGGATGGAGATCAATGGAAATGTAATCTCCATTATGGTCTTCAACAATCGTGTACCAAGAAGATGAAATATCTTCTTCAATGTATTCCCCAATTATTTTAATACTTGCCAGAGTTATTTCATTTGGAGGTAATATTTTATATGGTTGATCTGAGTTCTCAAACAAGCTTATTCCTCCGCATATTTGATAAAATACTTTCAAATCCTCTGGGAGCAGATGCTGTAGCTGAACTTCAGGGATTCCGTTAGGGGAATAAACAGTACAAAGTGGTAATGTACTGACCTTCTCAATCAGTTCTTTCATGTTCATTGTCTTATCTCCTACGATAAAATTGACTTTTTTATTCTTTACTATATAGAAATATTCCTGCTTCTATTAAAGCATCTTGATATATCTGATTTGGTAATTTAACTACGTTTTTGAACAAGGTATTCCTTATATTTCTAAAGAAGCTGGAATGGATATTAGGGAATGTAGCTTCAAAGCTATCCCTATTATCGAGGAGGAATAATGATTCGATGATAACTGAATAGATATTTGGAAAATCTGACTGAATCCTACTTGAATAAGCTAAAAACTCCTCCATGTATTTATCAAAATGATGACATTGATAGTTCTCTTCCCCTCTATAAAAAGGAAACCACTTTGGTCTCCCCATTCAGTCAATAATCCCCAAAAAGCAATTAATGCACCTGCCCTGAACTTAGAGTTTTTGTCGGCAAAATGCTCAAAGTAAGGGTATAGAAGGTCAGTACACCAAGCTAGGTCAAATATTCCACCATCTTCTTCTATACAGCTAAATAACAATTCCAACCTACTCTCAATACCCATGGAAATCTCCCACATTCATAATAAAATCGTGCTTTCATTGCAGAACTTAAAAATTAGCCAATTATTACATCATTACATGCTATACAACCATGCCAGTATAAGAAAATTTCATGTTTTTGGCATTTAGGATAGCTATCAGGATTTTTAAATCTAGGGTCTGTAATACCTTCATTAATCCATTCAGAATATGCATTAACATCAAGATTCTCATGGTTAAACCTTAAAATAAGTTCCTTAAAATTATCTAAAAAGAAAATTATTCTTTCCTCATTCGGAGTGTAATCTAAAGTATTCCACCCCAACTTTGATTTTGCACCTTCAACTACCTTGAATATAAAGTCTTTTTCAATTTCAAATTTGGAATACTCCCAAGGCATTTCTTCTATGTCAAATCCTGCATTGCCAATTCCTCTTACTTCCTGATCGTGTTCCAAAAGCCATAAGATAAAATCTTTTTCTTTATCGTCATTAGCGAGTTCTGATCCGCTTAAACCCAACACTGTTAGAAACACTGTCATCGTGCCATTACTCATTTGAAAATTAATATTTTGGGAACGGATACATATCCGATTAGCCATTACCAACACCACTTTCAATAATTCTTTACGCCTTGGATAAAATCATTCTTTGATTATCAACTTACAGCTATCTTCCTCTATCTCCTTATTATATCACCAATTTACAAATTCAGGATATTGGCAGAACTATTTTCTAAAGGACTAGATATTGCTTTTTAACGTAAAAAAAGCCCCTAATAGAAGGCTTTTCGTCATTTCAGTTTGTTATCGTATCGGTAGTTGTAAGAGAAAGACTTCGTTCAATGTCATTAAAATCAACTATCACTTCTACTCTCTGCTTTACCACTACTTGTGGTACGGTTCACCTCGATTGATCATCAACAAAACTGCCCGTTAGCGGAGCGGTTAAGTTTATCTTGTCGGCAATCGGAGAATTTCTTGTGGTATCCGACCCGAAAATCGAACTCCTATAAAGTAGGTGAATTTTTGTCGCAAGACTACAATGTTGGGACATTTGTGCATTTTTTGATGATACAATTCCTCCCACATAAAAATAAAAAAGCCTGATTCCTCAGGCATTACAACTAAAATGATGTAGGTACATTTGTGTCATTGGACAATGGTGTCGTCGCGTCTTCTTTATATGCGCTTATTGATTTTGATCAACAATTTCTTTAAGACTTCCTTTTCCTCATCGGTAAGGACTTGAACGATTTCTTCCTCCACCTTTTGGAATGAGTCTTGAAAGTCTTCAATCAGTTCAATCGCTTTTGGCAATACATATATATTTTTTTGCCGTTCATTATTGGCCGGGATTTTGCGCTCGATGAACCCTTTTTGCTCTAGACCTTGAAGTATGCTTGTAATGCTGGCCCCACGTAGATGAAACCGATCTGCAAGGTCCTTTTGAATAATATGATTATTTTGGTTCTCGTAAATATAGTCGATTACTTTTCCTTGTTGAGCGTTTAACCCCAGCTCTTTTATACTCTCGTCCGCTCTTTTCTTTAACTTAAGACCAATAATCTGAAACAAATCCAGATAAGGCGTATCCTTTCGGGATTGCATGAACGTCCCCCCTGTGATTGTTAGAAATCTAATTGTAAGCAACTAAACTATACAGTGACCCAATAGACTTGTCAAACAAATATTAGTTTATTGACAGTTAGATAACTAACAGTTATACTCCGAATTGTTTAGCAACAAACACTTGGGAGGAATTCAAATGGAGAAGGTAACTCAAAATGCTGCGTTAGAACTTGTTACGGCGATTACAAATGTACGTATCTTTGATGGAGATCAAATTATTGCGCCCAGACATGTTGTTATTAAAGGGGAGTCCATTATTTCAGTGGGCGGAGACCTTCCGGCCGATGCAACGATTATCGATGGAGAAAATGCGACTCTAATGCCTGGTCTGATTGATGCACATGTCCACACCTCAATCGGCGGATTACGAGATGCCTTAAAATTCGGCGTTACAACAGAACTCGAAATGAACGGCGATTTTACTAAAAGAGGGCGCGAGATTCAGTTGAAAAATGTGAATGACGTCGCAGACGTCCGTTCTGCTGGCACAGCGATCACCGCTCCGGGCGGACACCCAGATGAATTACTGCCGGATGGAGATGAAATACCGGAATTCGTATTAAAGGAACTAGAGAAGTTATCGGAGGAAGACCGGGAAGCGATGTTGGCCGCATACGCTCACGATCACGAAGAAATACCGCAAGTGACGACGGTGGAAGAAGCGATTAAACATGTGCATACTCAAGTGGAGAATGGAGCCGACTATATTAAGATCATGATTGAAGAAGGAACGGTCATGGGTGCACCTGGCCTGCCTGTACTAAGCGATGAGATTCTAAAAACAGCCGTGACAGAAGCCCACAAGTTCGATAAGCTGGTCATCGCCCACGTCTTGACCGCTCTTTCATCGCAAGAAGCCATCGATTTTGGAGTCGACGGTTTGGGCCACTTATTTATTGACAGACCCGAGTACACGTCCGAATTAGTGAAATCTATAGCGGGTTCAGGCGCTTTTGTTACACCGTGCTTGGTGTTGAATTCATCGATTATTGGAAATCCGGCATCGGAATTGGCTAATGATCCGCGTGTTCATTCCAAATTAAGTCCGGATTGGATCGATATTTTGAACTCAAGCTTCAATACGTTCCCGCAAGGCAATATGGAGAACAGCTTTAAGAATGTGATGGACCTTCACCGTGCCGGAGTTGATATTCTGGTAGGGACGGATGTCGCGCCGGTTCCCGTTCCAAACCTTGGCGGCCTTGCTCATGGTGCCAGTGTCCACCACGAAATGCAGCTGCTGGTGAAGGCCGGGTTCACTCCGATCGAAGCTCTTCAGTCGGCTACTACCAAACCGGCTCGTTGCTTTGGTCTTAACGATCGCGGCCGTATTACCGAAGGTGCCCGCGCTGATCTTATTCTCGTAAACGGTGATCCGACCACTAATATTTCGGATACCTTGTCGATCAAATCCGTGTGGTTCAATGGTTCGCAGCAACTAGGTTAATCAGATTCGATCTCCCTGTACAATGAAAACTAAACTCCGTGTCAAAGCAATGATTTATTCGATTATTTTAAGTCGATGCTCATCGCTTCCGAACAGATCCTATTTCAGTCACTGTTAAAGCTTTCGAATTGATTTTTTAACCAATGCTGATTTTTAATTTTGTGAAAATTTTGAAACGCATAACTAATGAGAGTTTTTCTCCATTCGTTTTCTGCCCAGTATACTCTCCTTAGGTATCAATCCACCTCACGGACGAGACTATCCAAGGAAGAACTAGAACTCGCTCTTCGAGGTTAGTTAATACCCATCAACGCATGATGCTCAAACCATTCTAACCCCACATTGACTTCCTCACAGAACAAATTGAAATGTTAGATCAAGAAGTTGCCCAGCGAGTCATTTCTGCTTTACAGTTGCTACCACGTTAAACTGCCCTTTACCTCAACAGGCTGCCGATTGCCGGCAGCCTGTTGTTTGTTGTCTCTAGTTACCCGTCCCTCAGTTCAATGCCATGACATCTCACCAATCTTTTTCCATCGCTTCTTCGCAGTGAGCAAAGCCAATTCTTGAATAAAACTGGACACTGTTGCTGCTGGGCCAAAGAATAAGAAATTCAACTTTATTTTCTTTTGACCATTTTTCCATAGCGATATGAATCTCTGTTCCAATACCTTGGCTTCTAAATGCGGGACGAGTATAGACATTTGTAACATAACCGTAGTAAGGGTCTGGCGATTTACCAGGCCTTGGTACTTTATGTATCAATTGCAGATACATATGTGAAACTATATTATTTTCAACTTCTGCAACCCAAATGTACCAATCTCGGCTTTCAATCGCCTTGATCAAAAACTCGCTACAAATCTGGTTAAACTCCTCAAAGCTAACCGTACTAACCCCATAATCCTCTGCAGAGAAGTCCCAACGCATTTGAACAAGTTCATCGACATCGTCTAAGGTAGCTAATCGTAAAGTTGCCATTCTATTGCCTCCTTATTTTATATATTACTAATTCGTGCTTTAACTTTTCTTTTCTTTTCCTATGCAATTCTGTCAAATAGATTGATGAGGCCACCGATCTTAACGGTAGCCTCATCTGGTTCTTTGATTGAACTAAAGTTCCCCTTTAGCTTAATCAAGCAAGTCAATCTAAAACTTTATTTTCTGAGAGCCATATTACCCTTATTGATTCAAAATATTAGGAAAAGGGTAAACATACGATAAGTGGG
>NZ_JCAUAS010000052.1:0-18232 GCF_059692075.1 Paenibacillus sp. J31P190
AAGGCGCAAACCACGCTTTGACTGTTTGGTGATGATGGCGGAGGGGACCCACGCGTTCCCATCTCGAACACGACCGTTAAGCCCTCCAGCGTCGATGGTACTTGAACCGCAAGGTTCTGGGAGAGTAGAACGTTGCCAAGCAGAATACCCCTAGTGGGTATTTTTTTTGCCACCCCGTAAACTGTTTACACATTAGGGCCCTTAGCTCAGCTGGTTAGAGCGCACCCCTGATAAGGGTGAGGTCGGTGGTTCGAGTCCACTAGGGCCCACCATTTAATTAAAATTTATGGGGCCATAGCTCAGCTGGGAGAGCGCCTGCCTTGCAAGCAGGAGGTCAGCGGTTCGATCCCGCTTGGCTCCACCATATTCCCTGATAGCTCAGTTGGTAGAGCACTCGACTGTTAATCGAGTTGTCACAGGTTCGAGTCCTGTTCGGGGAGCCATTTTTGGAGAAGTGTCCGAGCGGCCGAAGGAGCACGATTGGAAATCGTGTAGGCGTCACAAGCGTCTCGAGGGTTCGAATCCCTCCTTCTCCGTTTCTTTAGATAAAGGAAAGACAATATGGCGGCGTAGCTCAGCTGGCTAGAGCGTACGGTTCATACCCGTAAGGTCGGGGGTTCGAGCCCCTCTGCCGCTACTAGATAAATTGGAGAGATACCCAAGTGGCTATAAGGGGACCCTCTGCTAAGGGGTTAGACTGCGTAAGTGGTGCGAGGGTTCGAATCCCTCTCTCTCCGTCGGTAAATTTTTTTGAGTTTGGCCCGTTGGTCAAGTGGTTAAGACACCTCCCTTTCACGGAGGTAACAGGGGTTCGAGTCCCCTACGGGTCACCATCTATTTTCTAGTTTTATCCCTTGGAGGCTTAGCTCAGCTGGGAGAGCATCTGCCTTACAAGCAGAGGGTCGGCGGTTCGATCCCGTCAGCCTCCACCATATTTTGTATCATGCTTTCCATGTCGCGGGGTGGAGCAGCCCGGTAGCTCGTCGGGCTCATAACCCGAAGGCCGCAGGTTCAAATCCTGCCCCCGCAACCAAACTCTTTCTGAGAGTTGTTTTATATAGTGTGGAGCTGTGGTGTAGTGGCCCAACATGCCTGCCTGTCACGCAGGAGACCGCGGGTTCGAATCCCGTCAGCTCCGCCATTTTTTCAAAATATGCCGTTGTAGCTCAACTGGTAGAGCAACTGACTTGTAATCAGTAGGTTGGGGGTTCAAGTCCTCTCGACGGCACCACAATTCCCAAAAAAAGTGGAGCAAAGCTTGTTTTAAATGTGGAGGCTTAGTGAAGTGGCTAAACACGGCAGACTGTAAATCTGCTCTCTTCGAGTTCGGTGGTTCGAATCCATCAGCCTCCATTCCAAACCATTGGGGATTAGCCAAGCGGTAAGGCAACGGACTTTGACTCCGTCATGCCAAGGTTCAAATCCTTGATCCCCAGTTCTTCACTTGAGTCATTAGCTCAGTTGGTAGAGCACCTGACTTTTAATCAGGGTGTCGTAGGTTCGAATCCTACATGACTCACTTTGCCTTATTTACAGCATGCGCGTATGGCGGAATTGGCAGACGCACTAGACTTAGGATCTAGCGGGTGACCGTGGGGGTTCAAGTCCCTCTACGCGCATCAAATCCTCAGCAGTATTCAACTCCTGAGGTACCTATGCGGAAGTGGCTCAGCGGTAGAGCATCGCCTTGCCAAGGCGAGGGTCGCGGGTTCGATCCCCGTCTTCCGCTCCATTTTAATAAGCGCCCTTAGCTCAGCTGGATAGAGTATTTGACTACGAATCAAAAGGTCGGGAGTTCGAATCTCTCAGGGCGCGCCATTTTTCATATGTTATACCTTATCGGGACGTAGCTCAGCTTGGTAGAGCACCTGCTTTGGGAGCAGGGGGTCGCATGTTCAAATCGTGTCGTCCCGATAGACACGCGGGCGTAGTTTAATGGTAGAACTTCAGCCTTCCAAGCTGATCGCGCGGGTTCGATTCCCGCCGCCCGCTTCATAGAAAAAGATCACCTTCGGGTGGTCTTTTTTCGTTTGAGCGGGAAAGGAAGAGAAGCCGTAGGGGTTCGACCGTCCGTGAAGACATCATCGAATATACCCAAGTAGGACGCGCGTCCAAATATACCACTAGCCGCTTCCGTAGGAAGCAATTTAAATAAGTATTTGGAGTATTCCCGCCGCCCGCTTCACAGAAAAAGATCATCTTCGGGTGGTCTTTTTTCTGTGAACGGGAACTGGAAGAGAAGCCGTATGGGTTCGACCGTCCGTGAAGACATCATCGAATATACCCAAGTAGGACGCGCGTCCAAATATACCACTAGCCGCTGCCGTAGGAAGCAATTTAAATCAGTATTTGGTGTATTCCCGCCGCCCACTTCACAGAAAAAGATCACCTTCGGGTGGTCTTTTTTCGTTTGTACAGGAAAGAAAGTCCGCGAATTCAAATTGTAATTTGGAGTATTTCCATCACATAATTTAATAAAAAGAAATGGGGAATCCTCTGTTGTAGCATGCAACCCTTGAGAAAAACCTTTTTCATGGTAAATTTAATGTGGAAGTGATACAAATAATGCATATGAATCCAATATTCAAAGGGAGGTGACGCATGTCACCGAACTGGAATAGGTCAATGAATTTAAATACAATAAGGAGTACAAAATCCATGACTCTAAATAAAAGAACTCTAAATAAAAGAAATAAGCTAGTTGATGTGAGCAGAACGCTAGCAAAGGTTGCAATAGGCGAAGCTTTTGCCGATGTAGTCATTAAGAATGGAACACTCGTCAATGTTTATTCTGGAGAATTAATTGAGCATATGGATGTTGCTGTTGCGGCTGGGAGAATAGCGTATGTAGGGAACGCAGACCATATCATTGGGGCTCAAACGGTCGTTATCGATGCCACAGGGAAGTATATGTCTCCAGGATTTTTAGATGGTCATATGCATGTTGAAAGCACGATGCTTTCCGTCACCGAGTTTGCCAAAGCGGCATTAGCCAAAGGAACAACGGGGATTTTTATGGACCCTCATGAAATTGCCAATGTATTTGGAACAGAAGGTGTAAGGCTGATGCACGAAGAGGGGCAGCAGCTGCCTCTCAAAGTATTCACGACCTTCCCATCCTGCGTACCAGCGACTAACGGCTTGGAAGATGCAGGTGCAAGCTTAGAGGTGATCGATATTAAAGAGGGACTGCAGTGGGACAATGTGGTCGGACTAGGCGAAGTTATGAATTTCCCAGGTGTCGTTTATGGTGATCCGAAAATGTGCGGGGAGATTGAAGAAACGATCAAGAGTGGTAAAACTGTCACAGGACATTTTCCAAGTGATGATGATCGTATGCTGCAAGCGTATATAGCATCCGGCGTGACATCTGATCATGAAACCGTAACTAGGGAACAAGGTCTCCATAAAGTCCGCATGGGCATGCACCTTATGATTCGTGAAGGCTCAGCCTGGCATGATGTCAAAGAGGTCATTAAGGTGGTAACGGAAGATAAGGTCAACACAGCCAATATTTCGCTCGTCACGGATGACGTAAATCCGCAAACCTTGGTGGAGAAGGGGCATCTCAATCATGTGGTACGCCGCGCGATCGAAGAGGGTGTGGATCCTGTAACCGCGATTCAAATGGTAACGATTAATGTGGCGCGTTATTTTAAAATGGAGCAAGATTTGGGCAGCATCACTCCTGGTAAATGTGCTGACATTTTATTAATAGACGATTTAAAGAAGGTCGAGCCTTCGACCGTTATTACCGATGGTCAGGTTGTTTTTGATAATGGAAAGCTTACGGTTGATTTCCCTGAATACGTCTATCCCGAGCACATCCGTAATTCCATGAACGTTAAACGGGAACTTACAGCTGAGGACTTCAAGCTTGTAAGTCGCAGTAATCAGGATAAGACGAAGGTTAATGTTATTAACATTATTGAAAACAGTGCAAGAACAGAGAAAATGACAGCAATGCTGGGTGTTGAGCAAGGCATCATCCAACCAGATGCAGAGCAGGATATCATCCGCCTCGCCTGTATCGAGCGGCACCGTGGAACGGGTCAAATTTCACTTGGTTTTACGCATGGTTTTCAACTGAAGGCAGGTGCGGTAGCGTCTACAGTGGCGCATGACAGTCACAATCTAATTGTTATGGGGATCAATGAGCAGGATATGGCTTTGGCAGCTAATGAGCTTGTCAAAATGGGAGGCGGTATGATCGTTGTAGAGAACGGTAAAGTGCTGGCTCAAGTACCAATGACCATCGCAGGCCTCATGTCAGATAAATCATTACTTGAAGTCGTTAGAGAGGTTGTAGAGCTCGAAAAAGCGTGGAAACAAATTGGCTGCCCGCTGAACGCTCCGTTTATGACATTCTCATTAATTGCTTTACCTGTTATTCCAGAAATTCGGATTTCAAACCGAGGTATTGTCGATGTTACACAGTTCAAGCTAATTGAAGTGGAAATTGGTTAAGTGGCTAAATAAATAGGTCCAAAAGAGCTTATCCTTTTTATTCTTTTTAGAAGGATGACGTTCGGCGCGGGAGGTTTGGATGGTTTGCGGGAAGCCGGAAACGAGCTCAGCTTCCATCCTTACTGTGATTTCGGTTTCCTCGATAATCGGCAGATCTAGGGTGGTGGCCACCTCATCTCGAATTTGATGCAACAAATTCAATTGCTGTTCAAATTCGTCTACACGTTTGGAAAGCAACAAGTTCTCTTGTTTTAGCTTTTTTATAAGCTCATATAGTAATTTCATGGTTAGCTTCGGTTTCTCTGATTGCTCATTTTCTTCGTTACTATTAGTGGGAGACAGCAGCAACATCAACTCTTCATCACTGATTACCTTGTTTGACACAGTATGACCCCCTTAAATTAATGAATCTCGCTGAGCTGCCCATCCGTAAAAAGATAATCTTTGGGAAGAAGTGAAAGATTAATGCTCCGGCTGCAGTCGATATACTGTGGGTAAATAACTTGGATAGATTCCTCTTCTTGAATTGGATAGTTAATTGGATAGTTAATTGGATAGTTAATGATTTTATTCTTTTTGATTATATCTATAAGAAGGTGAAACATTATGGAGATAATTAACAATCCCGTTGCACATAGCTCTAAGTTTTGAATCATAAATCAGCCCTCCTATGAATCTTTTTTCATAGATTAACGGATTAGAACTAAAATGTCGCTCGAAAACCGTTGTCGTTTTGTAAGCTTTTATGAAGAGTTAAACTGGAATATATGACGGAAATAGGGTGATGATGGTATTTTTTAAAAGTATATTGTTGTTAAATCGCACGATCTTGTCTATTCAATGAAAAAAATAGGGATGGGGTGTTCAACATGTTCAGTAAAAATAGTCAGATTCAGACCTATCTGGAGCGTATCGGGTTTAAAGGTTCGCTCGATGGCAGCGCAAAGACACTAGCTGACCTGCAGGAGTGTCATCTGCACACGGTTCCGTACGAAAATTTGGACATTATGAACCGAATAGCTCTATCGTTGGATCCTGAGGATCTATATCAAAAGATTGTCGTGCGTGGACGCGGTGGGTACTGCTTCGAGCTGAATGCATTATTTGGCTGGCTGCTGCGAGAACTTGGCTATTCGGTCACTGACTTGGTTGCTCGATTTTGGCGCGACGAGCCGAACACACCACCGAAACGACGCCATCACGTCCTGAAGGTAGAAGCAGAAGGCACGATTTACTTGTGCGATGTCGGAGTAGGGGGGATTGTCCCCCGCAGGCCAATAGCGTGGATCGAAGGTCTTGAACAGCACCAAGGCGGAGAGTGCTACCGTCTCGAGCGCGATGCCTATTACGGTTGGATGTTGTGTGAGCAGAAGAACAAGGAATGGAACCGCATCTACTCGTTTACGGAGGAGCCTCAGCTGCCGAAGGACTTCACCTTTGCGACCTTCTGGTGTGAGAACGCCCCGGATTCGATATTTACCAAAAGCCCAATGGTCGCCATGCGCACCCTGGAAGGGCGGAATACGCTGGCTGGTCGAGAGTTTCGCATCTTTACATCCGCGGGGGTTAGGACGTTCACTCCGCAGTCTGAAGAAGAGTATAAAGCAGCGCTGCAAGAGCATTTTGGTATTCATCTAGATTAATCATTCATGTAGTCATGTACTACAATAGTTGGATTCCATTTATTCAACGTCGAAGAGGCCCCCGTAAAGGGGCCCCTTTTTTTTTTCTAACTTGAAGTAATACGAAATGATTTTGATTACGAAAGTGATAACCTACTGTCTTCACGTTCTAACTCTTTCTGCTGCTCTTTGGTGAAAGTACAACTTAGCTTTGGTAATCCTGTGTGTTTGTTGATGTAGATAGTTCTTGCAACGCCATGAATGAATTTCATTTGTTTGGTCCATTCTTTAGGGTTGAACATGGACATCAACTCCCTATTTATATATGTCTCCTACAAATTCTCCACGACAGTGGTTTTGGAAGCGTTTTATTTATATATTATGTTCAAAGGGTATGGTTGATGCATCGAGTAAAAGTACTTCAGAACAACGCGAAATAGAATTAGCGTTCTTTCCATTCGGAGGGTGAATGCAGAAATTACACGTACAGAGATGGCAGCGATGCTCGCAAAAGCTTCGGGTCAGCCAATCGATGCTAATGGCACAACAAGCTTCGTAGAAGATAAAGACATGAACAAATTCGATCCAGCTGCCCAAACAACGAGAGCAGAGGCTGTAACTGTTCTACTGAAAGTGTTAGCACAAAAGAGCAAGTAAAGAGAAAATTGACGTATATAATAATGGGGATTATCCTTCAGGCGCTCGAACGAGCTGCTTAAGGGATAATCCTTTTTTTACGGAACTTATGCCGTGTTACAAGAAAATGAGATATAATTTATGTATGGATACTAACAGGAGTTCTTCTATGATCGTAAGTACAAAACTTCATATACCACATATCCGTAACGCTTTGGTTTCACGGCCCAGGGTGATGCAAAAGCTGAATGAGGGAATGGATGCGAAGGTGACGCTTGTTTCCGCACAGGCCGGTTACGGCAAAACAACTGCATTAAGTCAATGGGCGAAACAGTGTAGTGCGCTTGTAGCGTGGGTTTCACTAGATAAGCAGGATAATGATTGGATTCAGTTTTGGAGTTACGTCACAGCTTCCATCCAGGAGAGAGTTCCCGGCTTCGGCAAGGCGGTTTCTTCTCTGCTTGAGAACGGGCCTTCGGAGTCTTCAGAGACGGTGATCAAAACACTTTTAAATGAACTAAATCGCTTTACAAACGAAATGGTGATCATTCTTGACGATTATCATGTCATTGAGCTCCCTGCGATCCACGATTCGTTAGTTTATCTGGTTGAGTATTTGCCTCCCTATATTCATCTTTACATCGCTAGTCGGACTGATTTGGCGATCCCAACCGCTCGATTATTGGCTAAAGGTGACTTACACCGAATCGTTATTCCAGATTTGCGGTTTCAATTAGATGAAGGACTTGTTTTTTTTCGGGATACGACCGATTTATTACTAACGAAGGAGCAAGTAACAGAGCTATTCCGCCAGACTGAGGGATGGATCAGCGGCTTGCAACTAGCAGCGATTTCTTTGAAGCGCAGTAATAATATAGCAGAGTCTATCCATCAATTTAGCGGTCAGCAGCATCATATATCCGATTATTTACTAGAAGAAGTGCTTCAACATCAGTCGGAGTCTATGCGCGACTTTTTACTGGAAACGTCTATCTTAAGTCGAATGAATCGATCATTGTGCGAGGCTGTAACAGGTAAAATGAACTGTCAAGAACAATTGGAAAGACTAGAGCAGCTGAATTTATTTGTCATTCCTTTAGACGATCAAAGGAATTGGTATCGATATCATCACTTGCTTTCCGATTTTTTGCAACAACAATTGTCTAGAACGAATCCGGATAAATGGAAACAAGCGCATATAAATGCGGCCAAATGGCTCCAGAATCATGGCTTTGATGAAGAAGCAGTGGAGCATTTTTTAGAGGGGAAACAGTATGCGAACGCCGTTCGTTTGATCGAGAAAAATCTTCAAACGTTAGTGCAATCGAAGAGTGTCGCGTTGATTAGATGGGTGTCTGTTTTACCGGAAAACTCTTTTGCGGAGAAGCCTATGATCGAAATGTTCTATATATCCGTATTGCTCGGAGTCGGACAATGGGAATCGGCTTTTCGAAGAGTGGAGCAAGCGAAGATCCGGTTTCAAGCACTGCAGGAGAAATTACCCGATGTAGAATGGAAGCGTACAATGGGTAATATTTACTTTTTTTGTGCGGTCATGTCGTATCTTCAAAAAGATTTGGTACAAACGTCGGCATACTTCGAGTTAGTTGAACAATACATACCGGAAGGAAGTTTCTTCCAAACGATGGGTCGCAATAGATATCAGGGTTATGATGCATTTGATGATCATCTGGCGTTTATAAACGATCTTCATGCGGCAGATGCGTTTTTGTTGAAATGGATTAAAACGTGGGAAACTAAAAAAAATTATCCTTTTATCGGTTTCTTGTATGTCTCTTATAGCAAATTGCTTTATGAGTGGAATCGGTTGGATGAGGCTGAACTTTATATAAATCAGGCACAAGGACGCAAGGATATGCAGCCTTTTGCGAGGATTCTGATTCAAATTTCCATCAGCGCCTCTCGAATTCAGCAAGCCAAAGGAAACTCAAACCGAGCCACAGATCTTCTAGAGCAGTTAAAATTGCAAATTAACTCCCCTGATTATGATTTATTGATGATGAAGATCGAAGCGGAACAAGCCTATTTGTCCCTTCAGCAAGGCTCCATCCAAGATGCGATTGATTGGATGCAAAGCTGTGGTCTGGCATATACGGACGAGGTTTCCATGAATCGTGTGACAGAGCATCTAGCGTTAGCCAGAGTGCTTGCGGCGTGTGAACAGACTCATGAAGCGTTACACCTATTAGAACGGTTGTATCTTTTATTAAGCAAGGAAGATCGTCTTCGGGATCGAATTAAGGTGTTAATTTTGCAAAGTGTGATGCTTCAGCGTTTGGGTCGAGATGAGGCTGCCCTCGCTCCGTTGGAGAACGCTTTGTTATTGGCTGAACCAGAAGGGTACATTCGCAGCTTTATTGACGAAGGCCCTATAATGGTGAAGTTGCTTTCGGTTTATTTGAAGGGGCAGCAAAGCAGTCGTTTAAGAAATACCTCAGGGGTTTCCTTTGCCTACGTGAAACAGCTGCTCCAAGCTTTTCATGTCACTCCAGAAGAAGTATCTCTTAAAGAAACGTTAACAGAGCAGGAGATGAGGATATTACAGCTGATTGGCAATGGATTGTCGAACAAACAAATCGCTCATCAGTTGAACATCTCGGGTGAAACTGTAAAGTCGCATATAAAGAATGTGTACAGAAAGCTTAAAGTAAATAATCGTGTGCAGGCACTGCAGCGTGCCAAAGAAGTAGAGAATTGAGGAGAAGGTGCGCGTGAACCAAAGAATAATAAAAGCACCGCAAGGCTTAGCAGCATCGCCATTCAATCAAAAAGTGTTGAAACTCAAAGGATTGACAGTTATTGAATCGTGCACCAACACGGTAGGAAAACAAGGGTCTATGTTCTTAGAAGACTACCTGCTCATGTTTGTGCTAAATGGCACCTATACGGTGCGATACGGCGATAAGGTGTACGTTGCTCATAAGCATGAAATGGTACTTTTGCAAAAATCCATTGTTATTGAATATGAAAAATCAGGCGAACCTAATCAGGCTTACTTATTAGAGTACATGATGTTTTTTCTAAAAGATGAATTGCTTAAAGACTTTATTAAAATGGCGGACATTCCATCTGCGCAGCCAACAGCATTGGTACCTATTTTCGTAAATCCGATAAGTGAACGATTGTTAACCTATTTAGGGTCGTTAAAACCATATTTCAACGAACCTGATAACATCGAGGACGGATTAATTAAAATCAAGTTGTTGGAATTATTGTTTGATCTTAGCCATGCCAACGAAAATTTCATGCAGCAATTATTTCAGTTGAAGCAGCAGGTACGATCCGATATCTCAACCATCGTGGAACAAAATATCTTGAATCCTGTTTCAGTGAATGATTTGGCTTATTTATCGGGAAGAAGCATGTCTAGCTTTAAAAGGGATTTTCAAACGATTTACAACACGTCCCCATCACTATGGATTCGGCAGAAACGCTTGGAGAAGGCCAAAGAAATGTTGACCCATTCAGCTATGTCAGTTACGGATGTTTGCTTTATGACGGGATTTGAGAATGTTGCGCATTTTTCAAGGGTTTTCAAAGAGCATTTTGGCTATACCCCGTCCTTTTACAAGCAACAGTTAAGCTAAAAGCTAACCAAAAATCTTAGTTCGGCATCTGCCGGGCTAAGATTTTTGTTATTTGAGCTAAATAGACAAATTCTTTGGGCCTTTTGGAAAAGTAGGACGAAATGTGCTGTGATAATCTTAAGTCATGAATGATTCAATCAAAAATGACGCTCAAAAGGAGACAACAAATAATGACAAATCAAAAAGTATGGCTCATCACGGGAGCATCCAGAGGGTTCGGATTGGAAATTGCAAAAGCAGCTTTAGCAGAGGGCAATAAGGTGGTAGCCACCGTTCGCAGCAAGCCTGAACAATTAGCCGCGGAGCTTGATAACAACGAAAACTTATTTGTAACTGTCCTGGACGTTACGAATGAAGCTCAAGCCTTAGATGCAGCGAAACAAGCAGCAGACAAATTCGGAAGAATTGACGTGCTAGTCAATAATGCTGGTTATGGATTACTGAGTGCCGTTGAGGAAGCTTCGAATGAAGAAGTGAAACAGAATTATGATGCCAATGTTTTCGGTTTACTGAACGTTACCCGTGCGATTTTACCCTACATGCGTAAGCAGCGCTCGGGACATGTCATCAATATTTCATCCGTGGGTGGATTGAACGGGTATGTAGGCTGGGGGATTTATGGTTCTACCAAGTTTGCTGTTGAAGGCATTACGGAGTCCATGGCTTTGGAATTAGCTCCTTTAGGGATATTTGCAACCGTCGTGGCACCAGGATTTTTCAGAACTGAATTTCTTGATCCAACGTCTTTGATAAGAACCGCTAATGTCATCGATGATTATGCAGGCACAGTGGGAGAAATGCGAAGCTTTGCCACACAAGTTAATAAGAAACAGCCTGGCGATCCCAAGAAACTCGCTCAAGCTTTCATTAAATTGGCCAATTCTGAAAAGCCCCCGGTTCATTTGCCTCTAGGCAACGACACACTGGCTATGTATAGAGAAAAGACGGCAAGGTTTGAAAAAGACATTGAAGACTGGTATGACGTCATTACGGGAACGGACCATGATGATGTAAGAGGATTTTAATCTTGTTCACAACGAAGACAAATGGACAAGAATGACCGAATATACTTATACGGAATCATCAGAAGTTGTTTATCAACTAGGAGGTGTTTCGGTATGGTTTATTGGTTGTTGGCCGTTATCGTGGTTGTGGTTGGTTTATTGATTCTCATGAACGTGAAGAAGCGCAAAGTGGTTCCGGTGGCTGATTTGCAAACACATAAGTCGTGCGCTTATTGTAACGAGGAAATTGCCATCGATGCAGCTGTATGCAAGTACTGTAGGGGTGTAGTCGTAAATTGAGGCTGATATAATGAATAGCAAATGAAGCAACGGTCAGTTCGCATTAGTGTGAGCTGGTCGTTGTTTTGTTTTTTAGCATTTATTAAATTGAGAGTAAAAAAACATACAGGAAGGGCAGTAATAATGCGAACGCATAGTATACGATACCCTCCCTGTGTAAACACGAACGCTAGCTCTTCTTATTCCTTCTACCAGACTCCTTGGCATCAATAGTATCCAGGAAATCATTCGTCCGAAATGTGCGATTTACTCATACTATCCTTGCCTGTTTTTCAGCCAACTGATCTTGTGTTAAACCCTTTAGCTTTCTAACCATTCTTAACCATTCTTAACCGTTCGCCAACTAGTCTTAAAAAATCGGACATCTCATTTACCTCAAATTGAGGTTATTGAAATCGTTGATAAAAAGAGATACCCGTATAATATGATAAAATATATAAAATCCTGTATAAATGGTACTCTGATGTCCCGTTTATAAATATAATCACCAAAAAGTTGGCGCTCCACTTCAAAAAAGTGTAACATCAATCTAATAACAGCAGACAGAAGGAGCTTGAATCATTTGACCATCGAATTAAAAAACGAAATACCTCCCAATTTTGAGGAACTGAAAAAATCGGCCAATCGTACATCCAATTGGAGAGAACGTCTAGAAGCCGTTGAAGCATTAGGCCAGTATAACGACCAACAAACCATTAACATTCTAGTGCGTATGATGAGCGGCGATGCTGTATATCCCATTCAAGAGGCTGCTTACCGCAAACTCCGTGCATTTGGTGAGGATGTTCAGCTGCCGCCAAGGAAAAAAGGTGACTTGATTAAAGGTGCAGGTAAAGTTTTTGTGCGCATTAAGAAGAGCTTACCAGAAGGGCATACGTTTGAAGAGTTTAAAGAGAAGTTACAGAAGACCAGAAGTGACGTATATGATACTTACGAAGGTGACAAAGGCTCTGACTTCGATCAATGGCTTGAAACCACATGGGCATCGTTGCTGAAAAAATAAGAACCACAACATAATGGAGTGAGTACATGAGCAAAGCAAAGGGTAAAGGCGGAACCGGCAGAGGGACAGACAGTAAGGGTTGGAACCGATGGCAAGCTAGTGCCAATAGAGCAAAGAGTGCCCCAAAACCTTATAAAAGTAAAGGTCTATTAGCAGCAGCCAAAGCTGCAAAGGCCGCGAGTAGCAGCAGTGGCGATAAACCTAAAGCTTAGCGGCTGCTGCTCATAAGACCATATCTTAAATACCATACCCTCGGCATCCTGCCGGGGGTATTTTACCTGCTGCACGAATAAAATCGCTCAACTTAACTCATATTATCGAAGTTACTATTCCATTCATTAAAGGAGACTTCGAGATGCAGCAGCAAACGCCAAATAACAACATGACACAAGGCATGCAGAACATGAATCATGGGGGGCATGAGCTCTTTGATTTGCACGAGGTGTTAGCCTGTACAATTAATGTACTGGACCAGTTCATGATATTCAGACAATTCGTCCAAGATAATGAGCTTCTGGATATTTTGGATCGTCAGTACAACTTTACGCTGTTCCATTACAACATAACGGCAGAGTGCTTTTCAACAGGGCAAAAGCCGAGTCAAGAAACGCAGACGTATATGATCCGAAATCTGTCGCAGCCGATCTACGGTATCAAACCAACACAGCCCAAAAAGCCGAATCAATCGCTGGCTGATGTGAAGGATGCAGGCATTAGCGCGCATATGCTAGGCCTTGTGAAATCCCATGCTACGCTGCTAACGATGACTTCCCTTGAAGTGACGAATCCTGCTGTGCGTCGTGTATTGGCATCTCAAGTACAGAACTTTATCGAGATGGCCTATGAAATTTTCTTGTATCAAAATAGAAATGCCTACTATCAAGTTCCCCAACTTGAAGCCACTGATATGCAAAAAATGCTTAATACCTTTGTTCCGGCACAAGGAATGCCACAAATGCCGCCTAATAACAGAGCAGGAACTATACACTAATTTTAAAATAAACCAGTATCGGTCTCATCGACCCATGCTGGTTTTCTTTGCTCGTTAAACTTTATTACTGACTTTATTACTCATAGAAGTGAAAGGGCATTTAGAAGCCACACTTTCATCATCACGCAAAAAATACTGCTCCCACTCTAGATTATCCGATTGGCCGTACCACTTCAAGGAGGGATGCGCGGGAACGCCGTCGTACTCGACTAACTTCTGACGAATCAGCTTTTTCATATTCCGGCCAAAAGGGGTCGAATCGTTGATTTCTTCGAATACCCACCTTGGCTGGAACGTGATGAGGAAACAAGGAGTCCGTCGGCTTTTCCGAATCTCGTGCGCAGGAGTTCCGCAAAAAGCAAAATACGGATGCCCGTTATAACAGAACTCCCAGGTATGATGGGTAGGATCCGACGAAATATGTGATGGCCAGGGGACCTGATCTTTAGCGCTTACCCGGCTTAAAACCGACCAAAACAGTTGTTCGTAATCTTCTATGGAAAAGCCATTGACTAATTCGTCAGGTGTATTGAAAAAAATGACAAGAGAAGCATATTTACCCGTTTCACGCGAAAAATCGCCGTATTGCTGCAAGAGCTTAGCGACATTTTTGATGGCTTCTTCGGATCTAGGATCTGCAGCAAATCCGAATCGTAGATTATTAGAGATATAACCAAGACGACCGGGTATGCAAGGGTACATCTGGTCCGGATCATTAATCATATGACCAAATTTGCGAAAAGCATCCTGCTGCCATTCCGGCAGATCAGCTTGATGTGCCTCAAACCAGTCTTTGGAGATTAAGTTAGCCATGTCATCACCCTCCTTCATCCATTCGGAGCATACTATGCGAAGGAGGAAAGGTGGGTGAATGTCTCTAGTTCATAATTTCCACATCAATAGGTGTGCAAATATATCCATTACAGGCGCTTTCTGAACAGGGACAAGCAGATACTGCCACGAATAAGTCCGTTTCTGCGAGAAGTTCAACATAGTCGCCAGCTTTGGATAACGGCCGTTCTATTCTGATTTCTCCAGAAGGTTGAATAACCGTATTCATAAAGAAGTTCAAAGAATAATGTTGATCCGGAGCTGGAATGCTGAACTGAGCAAGAGCTTGATTCAGATTATGAAAGCAGTTTGCGTGGTTTTGTTTATCGTACAGCAATTCATACATTTCAGATCGGCAAGGAGAGTTAATGAAATCGTGCTGCCCTACAGTATCAGCCAAAACGGTGAGCAGAGGAGTATATGTATTGGAGTAGAGAAGATCCCCAGGCTTGATTTTCATCGCACGCAGCACATCCATGGTAACGCCTGGATCCAGGCGCACGCTGGTATCATCGGCACGATAGGCGACAAAGTCTGCAATCTGCTCGCCCTTCACATCGGTTATACGGATGACTTGCCCTTTTCCTAGTCGAAAACCAAGCCCTTGCGTGGAGGGAATTCGCCATTTTTGATTGATCATTGGTATCCTCCTGCAGCATTAGTTAAGTTATCTTTACAGTATGGCTACTCGGATGAGGTGTCATTCAAACGGAAATTGAGTGCTTATTTCTAGTTGTTTCAAACCTACATAGATTAGGGTATTTTAAAGAAGATGAGTAGTTATAATTGGAAATAAGTTAGTATGAACTTAGGATCAGGAGGTGCTATCATAACCATTTGTATAAGCTTTTTTGTTAATATTTGTATTCTGATAACTTGTGCTTATTTATTCAATCTTGGCTTTAAATATATGTTTCAGCATGCATCTTGGACCGTGAAACAGACGGTGCTTGTAGCCATTTTTATAGGTTCAGGATGGCTAACGATGTTTTTTGGCGTGAGGGTATCTGAATTCATGTTATTTGATTTGCGAGTCGTTCCAATCATATACGGAACACTATTATTCCGTAAGCACTATATGTTACTCATTATTGGATTTGGAATTGCGCTGGCCAGATATAGCATTACCGGCATTAATCCACAATCTATTACGGGGTCGTTAAATATTATGCTGATGGGTTGTTTGGCAGCGATCCTTGTGGCTAAATATCAAAAAAGCGCATGGAGCTATAAGAAAAAGGCGCTCATTTCCATCCTCTCAATTAACTCGCTTCAGGTCTTCGGTATTGCTAGTTTCGGTGCTGTACCTAAGGTCACTTATTTGACTAAAGTTGCCCCGTACACCTATCCGGCCGCCCTATTACTTAGTGCTTTTTTTGTCTTCATTATTCGAGATTTCTATAAGGAGCAGCAGCGGGCGGACAAGATACGTAATATGAATGTGATTCTGCGAAAACAGACCAAGAGACTTCTACAATCGAAGCGTGAGCTAGAGAAGAAGGCACAGCAGTTGGCGCAGGCTTCAATCTATAAATCGGAATTTATTGCCAACATGTCACATGAACTCAAAACACCTCTAAACAGTATAATCGCCTTGTCAGATCTGATACGGGAAAGTGAAGAGGTAACGAGTACAAAGGAAGTAAATCAATATGCGAATATCATTCATACATCGGGAAATGAACTGCTTCAAATGATCAATAGCGTATTAGATTTATCTAAGATCGAAGCGGGTAAAATGGACATGCTATGGCAGCCAGTCGTTATCGAAGAGCTTGCCTATTACATAAAACAACAATTCAAGCCAATGATGGATTCCAAAAAGCTGCGCTTCAACGTGACCGTGGGAAAAGATGTGCCAACGATCATTCAAATGGATTCACAGAAGCTCAACCAGATACTTCGCAACCTGCTTATGAATGCGATAAAATTCACAGAAGAAGGCAGGATTACTTTATCCGTTAAAATTCGTGATCATAACGATAATGCTTCGCCTAAGTGGATCGACTTTGCCGTTCGCGACACTGGCATCGGCATTGCCCTAGATAAGCAGCAGTTGATATTTGAAGCATTTCGGCAAGGGGATGGAGCTACGACTCGTAAATATGGAGGAACAGGTCTAGGCTTATCCATCAGTTTGCAGCTTGCCAAATTGCTCGGTGGTTCCCTTACTCTTCAGAGTGAGCAAGGTAATGGCAGTAAGTTCATTCTTAGTCTGCCTTTGCGAGCCTGGATGGATCATTCGGAGGATACCGGCTAAGGCGTATGAAAATTCTAAACCACATCTTTGCATCCATATCCGTACCTGTGTAAGATAATAATGAATAAGATTTTTGTGGATGAGGTGGGGTTTCATGGTTTTCGGTGCGCGCGTGTGGAAGACGGGGATTGCTGTTGCTTTGGCCTTATACATAAGTGCTTGGCTTAATTTCACCCCTCCAGTTATTGCAGCAGTCGCGGCAATCTTTGCTATGCAGCCTTCGATCTATCGATCTTGGCGCTATTTCCTAGAACAGCTGCAGACGAATATTCTAGGCGCGGCATTGGCACTGCTTGCGGGTATGTTTTTTTCTAATAACGTGATTGCTATTGGAATTGTATGTATCATTGTCATCATCATAAGTTTAAGAATGGGTATGGAAGAAACGATCGGCCTTACCTTAGTTACTGTGGTAGCGGTCATGGAGGCTTCCGGAGAGTGGCAATTTGCCATCAATCGATTGCTTCTGAGTTTGATTGGTATCGGTTGTGCATTCGTGGTGAATATCCTATTCTTTCCACCGAAGCCCAAAGAGCAATTCGCCGCACAGATTCGTACGATTTTTGCCAAAATGTCGCTCCTCCTTCGCACGGTTATCTCTAATGAAATGAAAGAGGCTGTATTCCGTGAGGAAAAAGAAGGTTTGCGCAGCAGTTTGAAGTCTTTATCGGATAAGTACAGACTCATGGAAGAAGAGATTAAGAAAATTAAGGGAAGCGGGTTAAATCGCATTCGTGAACTTGTTGTTTACAAGCAGAAGCTTCTTGTGATGTACAAAGGGCTTGAGGTTCTTGAAGCCGTAGATGAGCACTATTTTCAAACGTCCCGCACACAGGCAATCGATGTCTATTTCGATGATCATTTGGAAAAGCTAATAAAGTTCCACGAGCACATTCTGTTGAAATTTGATGACAAGCTCAAGGATGACTGTTCGGAAGGTATGGAGATGGAAGCGGAGAACGAGCGTTTCATGACGGTACTCATCGAACGTTATAATAAGCAATCGGAAGGAATGTTGCGTTTGTCGGTTGTGGCTGCGGCAATGTACGACTACGGTCATCAGATAGCGCGGTTGGATAAGCTTGCCCAGCATGATCATCGCGGAGAGCCACAAGAGAGAGAGCCCCTCGATTTATTGCTCAAAAGCATTAGGTTAAAATAGATTAAAACAATTTTTCATCAAATAGTCTTACTGAACCTTTCGTTTGTCAGAAGTTCTGGCACCTCGGGAGGTTCCTTAATAAAAAAAATGATTAGAGGTTGCATTACGAAATTGTATGTGCTATATTATGATTCTTGTTCCAAACGGACAAGCAAGGCAAACGATTATTAATGAGTCTGAACGTGTTGAATATCTTCACGAATGGATAAATAAAATAAAAGCTTGCAAATGAAATTCCAATATGGTATATTACTTCTCGCTGCTTCGGTAACACGGCAGTGAACGAAAGAAATTGATCTTTGAAAACTGAACAACGAGTGAGTAAGCACGAACGAGAAATCGTTCAAA
>NZ_JCAUAS010000053.1:0-18206 GCF_059692075.1 Paenibacillus sp. J31P190
GGATAGCTACGTCTGATGAGAGCTCTCCTGAACAATATCTGCAAACCAAGGTGTCAAAATCCTGCGAATGAGTGAGTATATGTGAGATAAACCCTTAAAACCGAGGGACGGAGAACGATAGCTTAATAAAACACCAGTGAAGGCAGCCGAATCAAGCGGCTGCCTTTTCCCCGCTAACAGGCAGCATTGTTCAGCAACATGAAGAATTATTTATGGGTATAAGGGGGGAATATGTTTTCTGATAAATAGTATTGACGTATCGCCCTTGCCTTGTCATAATAACATTATCAAATCTAGTGTGATCACATATCACATATCGCGGAGGGGAAAGAATGAGTGACATAATTAAAGTGCTATCAGTGAATAACGAAGTGTATGACCGCTTGAGAGAGCGCATTACCCTTGGGGTGATCCCGCCCGGGAAGAAGATTTCGATCCGCACGCTAGCGGAGTTGTTTGGCGTAAGCACAATGCCGGTGCGAGAAGCGCTGCGCATGCTGCAGGCGGAAGGTTTCATTACATTCGAAAGGCGCAGTGTAACCGTCAATGAGCTGTCGGTGGAGGAAGTGAAGCAAATGTTCACCATTCGCCAGCACCTGGAAATGCTCGCCGCGGAGTGGTCCCTCGAACAGGTAACAAACGATGACATAGGGGTTTTGGAAGACATCTTGGAAACGATGGCGAATCCGAACATGGACGTGGCAGAATGGAGGAAGTTGAATAAGCTCTTTCACCTTCGATTTTACGAATGTTCAAAATCCTCCCATATGCTCGAGCTGATCAAGAATGTGTGGGATAAGGTGGAACCTTACATGACGATCTATTCGTCGTCGGTGGACGATTTTCAAGAAGCGCAAATTCAGCACCGCGAGATTTTGGATTTGATTCGGCAGAATAACCTCCCCCTACTTCTCGAGAAGATCGCCGACCACCTGATATATACTTGCGACGTGGTTTCAAAAGCTCTATCCAATAAATAGTAAACTCAGTATAGAGGTGAATGCCATGGCGTGAGGTGTAGCGCGATTAAGGCTTGAAGAAGAACATGCGTAGAAAATTAACGGAGGTGTATTCAAATGAGTCAAGCTACAGTTGATAATGAGCTTTTTGAGAGCGAGTACGAGCATTCAGCCGTTCCAGAGGAGAAACGAAAGTCCTTGTTATCCGTTACCTCCGTGTGGGTCGGATTTCCAATGATTATTACCGGTGCTGTCACCGGCGCCACGCTCGTTCATGGGTTAGGCTTCATGCGCGGGATACTTGCAATGGTTCTTGGTAATGGGCTGTTATTTGCGTATGTCGGGCTTCTGAGCATCCTTGGGGCAAAGGACGGGTATAATTTCTCCCTTCAAGCTTCGAAGACATTTGGACGAAAAGGGTACATGGTCTCTTCCGCGCTCTTGTCTACGCTCGTCATAGGGTGGTTTGCGGTGCAGACGGGATTAACCGGCGTCAGCATTGGCAGCGCATTTGGCGTGAATCAAGTGCTCATCGTAGTGGTAGCAGGCGTTTTGTACTTGCTGTTGACACTGATAGGTATAAAGGCATTGTCCATTATTGGAATCATATCAGTACCTCTGTTTCTCATACTAGGATTGTACTCTGCAGTAGAGGCTGTCGGGAACGGCAATGCAGTTATGAGCTATGCCGGTAATCCTAATTCCCCGTTGGCGTTCTGGGTTGGCGTCACGCTCGTTTTCGCCTTGTTCGCCGACTCGGGTACGATGACGTCCGATTTTACCCGCTGGGCGAAAAATCGCAAGCACGCTTTAATCGCGACCTTTGCCGCATTCCCCGTTTCGAATTTGATCGCAATGATCGTCGGAGGCGTGATTGCCGCAGCGACGCTAAGCGGCTCGGGCGATGTATTCGGTGTTATCGTTGAGAAAGGCGGCGTTCTAACTTGGATTGCGGTGCTGTTTCTCTTCGTGAATCTCGGTTCGGTCTGCTCACACTGCTTGTATAACGGAGCCGTCGGTTGGTCGCACATTACCGGGACCAAGATGCGTACGATGACGATCGCACTCGGCATTATCGGGATTCTGGTTGCGGCGCTTGGCATTTGGGGTTTCTTCATTAACTGGCTGAATCTCCTAGGCGTGATCGTGCCGCCGATCGGTACGATTATCATTATGGACCAGTTGGTAACGCGCAAGTCGTCGACTGCCATCGACGCCAATATTCGGTACCAGCCTTTCCTTGCTTGGGGCATCGGTTCAGCTGCCGCTCTCTTCGCCAACTTTCAGTTTCCTAGCGTATCCACTGCGATTTGCGGGATGATTGTTTCCGCCATTACTTATTGGCTGATTTCCAAGAAATCGTCCGTCGTTGCTCCCAAAACGGTAGCTGCGAAACAGTAACGGAATCGGCAGCGAGAGGAGCGTCTGCCAACGCGTCTCTCCGACGAAGCAAAGGAGATTCATTGCTGCCATTGTAGCATATATGCACAGACAGAAAAAGGAGTTGATCATATGAGTACTTTTACGTATATGGAAGCTACCGTGGAGTCGTTTCACGAAGCCTTGAAGGCAAAGACCGTCACCGGGGCAGATATGGTAGGATGGTATCTAGATAGAATTGAGTCTTACAATAATCAAGGCCCTAGCATCCAAGCGATTGTGACTGTCAATCCCTCCGCGATGGAGGAGGCGAAGGCGCTGGATACTTATTTCGCCGAAACGGGCGAGTTCAAGGGCCCGTTGCATGGGGTGCCTGTGCTTGTGAAAGACCAAGCCGAGACAGCTGGCATCCGCACAACGTTCGGTTCCATAGCGTTCGCAGATTACGTGCCGGAACAAGACGCTTCGCTCATCAAGCGACTTCGCCAAGCCGGGGCGGTGATCCTTGCGAAGACGAGTATGTGTGACTTCGCGGCGGGTTGGTTCTCCTTCTCGTCCGTGACGGATCACACGAAAAACCCGTACGATCTGGACCGTGAATCCGGCGGTTCGAGCGCGGGCACGAGCGCCGGCATCGCCGCTAATTTTGGCTTGATCGGCGTCGGTGAAGATACGGGAGGCTCAATTCGGTTACCGTCTTCCTTCAATAACTTGTTCGGCCTTCGCGTCACGACCGGTTTGATCAGCCGGAACGGGTTTTCTCCGCTTGTGCATTACCAAGACACGGCCGGTCCGATTACGCGTACGGTTCAAGACGCAGCGAAGCTAATGGACGTCCTCGTCGGCTTTGACCGGAACGACGTTTTTACGGCTGCGACGGCTCATACCACGCATGCTGGGCGGTACGAGGCCACGCTCGAAGGCGCCAGCATGAAGGAGTACCGCATTGGCGTCCTCTCGAATGCATTTGGTCCAGACAGCGATCCGGACTGCGTTCCTGTGAACAACCGGATTCGATCGACTGTTGACTGGTTGAAGGAGCAAGGCGTCGAGGTCGTGGAAGGGCTCGAGATCCCTGATGTTGGTCAATGGATTACCGAAACGTCGCTGTACATTTTGCAGTCGAAGAAGGACATCAACGCCTTCTTGCAGAAGCGGCCGAACGCTCCGCTCAAGAGCTTCAAGGAAATCTACGACGCCAATGCGTTCCACCCGATGAACGACTTGTTCCACGACATCGAAGCCGGACCGGAGGACCCGGAGAGTAACGAAAAATATTACCGCATGCGGGTGCGCCAAGAGGAATTCCGGCGCGCGATCGTTCACCTGATGCTGGACAATGAAGTGGACTTCCTGCTCTATCCGACCGTTCAAGTGCTGCCACCGAAGCGCGAGGAGTTGTACGCTCAGAAGTGGACGTGTCTGACGTTCCCGACCAATACGGTCATTGCTTCGCAATCTGGCCTTCCGGCCATGTCGGTTCCCTCAGGCTTCGCCGGTCATCTCCCCGTAGGCTTTGAATTAGTCGGTAAGCCGTTCGCAGAAGCGGATCTCTTGCGGTTTGCTTACGATTACGAGCAGCATGCATCTCCAAGGAGAGAACCAGGGTTATGAGGACTGCAATGGACCTAAATTGTGATATGGGGGAAAGCTTCGGCGTATACCGGTACGGGGCCGACCAAGAGATGATGCCGCTGATCACTTCTGCCAACATCGCCTGCGGCTTCCATGGTGGGGAGCCTGGCGTCATGCGCGAGACGGTGGCCCTGGCCAAAAAGTACGGTGTTCGAGTAGGCGCCCATATCGGGCTGCCCGATCGAGGAGGCTTCGGCCGTAGGTATATACAAATGTCGCCGAATGAAGTATACGATCTTTCGTTGTATCAGCTTGGTGCGCTCGACGCATTCCTTCGCGCGGAAGGAATGACCATGGCGCATGTGAAGCTTCACGGAGCCCTTTATATGATGACATCCGACGATCCGGCGCTCTCCGACGCCTTCACTGAAGCCGTCTACGCCTTTGACCCTTCGCTCAGCGTCTTTACCCTGCCAGGGTGCTATACTTCGACGAGCGCGGCACGCCTCGGCATTCGGGTCGTTCATGAATACTTCGCCGATCGACCGTACTCGGCCGGCAAGGTGAAGATGTTCGGGTGGACACTCCAAGAGATCGGTTCGACTGTGGACATCGCCTCTCGCGTGGCCGCGCTGCTAGAGGACCCGGACTACGCAGATATCGGGACGATCTGCGTACACAGTGACACCGCCGGCGCGCCATCTATCATGAAAGCGATCCGCGACCGGCTGTGGCCTCTTTTGGACGCTAAGTAAACAAACTCCCAAGTTCTCTTCGTTGGAGACTTGGGAGTTTTTATTGTATTAAATAGATGAATTTTTACTGAAGCATAGAAAATGCGAGTAAAAAACCGCATCAGTTTCCGTGGGCGCTGAACGAAAGGGGATAATAGTTTAAATCGAAGTTGTTAAGGTAAAATATGGTATATGATATAAATATTCTTTTCGGAAAGGGTACCATCAGAGAGTTTAAAAACGCAGTTTATGCTTAATAACTATGGTTTTGCTAAAGTGCAGCGACTTCCTGGAAATATTGGGTATCTTGAGTTGCATACGTTCGTTCCGCCGGAATTTGCTGGTGAAACAGCTGTCAGCGCGATGAATTTTATAGCAAATACAACCAGCTTGATTATCGACCTTCGGAAAAAGTATGGTGGGTCATCCTTTATGGTCGCTCTCCTTGCAAGTTATTTATTGGAGAGCACCCATGCAATTGCAATTAGTGAATACTACTGGAGATATTACGGAATAACACAATCTTTCTGGAATCTGCCGTATGTTTCTGGAAAGCGATTTGGTGGAAAGAAACCGGTATGTATCTTAACTAGCAAAAAGACGTTTTCAGGGGCTGAAGAGTTTGCTTATAGCCTTCAAGCACTTAAAAGAGTTTTGGTTGTAGGTGAAAATACAGGTGGTGGTGGTAACCCAGGTTGGATACATCGAATAAATAACCATTTCGAAGTGTTTATCCGAACGCACATGCCATTAATCCAATAACAAAGGACACTTGGGAAGGAAAAGGTGTTATTCCGGATATCGAAGTTACACAGGAAGAAGCATCCGACGTTGCCTATGAGACGCTTCTTAAACAAGGATTAGGGCAAATGATGGATAGTCCCGTTCCAGGGCAAGAAAAACTTATTAAGGAAATGAAGACAAGATTAGAACGCCGACAGAAGTCCCTTTGAAGGTTTTTTTAGTATCCGAGTCAAAGGGATAACGGGAAACAATATCAACATGACAAACAGGCTGCCGGCAGCGGTAGGTGAGGCATTACGCTGTTAGGGCTAAGAAATAGCCTTTGTCAAAAAGGAGCGCCTCGGTATGATGGGTTTGTCGACGGCTTTGTAACCCAATACCATCAAGGAGCCGCTCTCACTATGAAGTTTAAACAAACAGACGGACAAAATCAACGTATTGAACGAATTACCACTTCTCGCCTTGTTGTGGGTATAGACATAGCAAAGGAAACTCATGTAGCACAAGCGACAAATTTTCGCGGTATCGTACTTTCTAAGCGGCATCTCACATTTTCAAATACAATGAGAAGGCTTTGAAAATTAATGCGATGGTTAGATGAATACAACAGAAACACCGTTTAAGGGCTTTACTTAAACCGTTGGAACTGTTCCACTGTCAATCGTATATTCACTACCTGTAGCAGTGCTATCGGATAGCAGAAAAGCAACGAGCTAAGCGACTTCATCTAGTAGTCCTGGACGACCGATTGGAATTCCTCCCAGGGAGCCCATCAGTTGGTTTAATGCACTTTTGCGGTAACCTGTCATCTTGGCATCCGGTTAATCAGCCTTTGTGCTGCCTCCGCTTCAATAAAGCCTGGCGCTACCGTTTTAATTCGGAAAATTATCCTAATTCTTCAATAAATAAGTGTTAAGATGCCATTAGATGAACAATATATTGGGATGCGGAAAATTAAAAGCAATTTTATAGCAATTAGTAACTCGTGGCTAGGATCTTAGTTTAAGAATATTTGTTACCTTTAAGAAATTAGCGTATGCGTCTGTGCTAGATTCAATTGATTCAGGCTCATATGTTGATATATGAAATGAATCTTTGATTAATTTGCGCGCTTCTCGCAGACTGCCAATTTGATTCAGCCCCATATATTGCACAGCAATATTCCCGATGGCGCTAGCTTCTTTAGGACCTGCCCAAACGGGGCGAGCAATAGCATTGGCAGTAAATTGGCAAAGTAGTGCATTTTGAGTTCCCCCACCTACAATATGGAGGCCTGTGTACATGATACCGGTAAGTTCCTCCATCATATCTAAGGTCATCTTGTATTTAAAAGCTAGACTTTCCAATATACAACGAACAATCTCGCCTACGCTATACGGAACCGCTTGATTGGTCTTACGGCAGTATTCTTGAATCTGGAAGGGCATATTGCTTGGAAGAAGAAACATAGGGTCATCGGGATCGATGAAGGATTGAAATGGCTGCACATGGACCGCTGCGTCCACCATATCCGAAAAAGATATGTCCATGTTATTGTGTCCCCAAACCCGTCTGCACTCCTGTAATATCCAAAGCCCCATTATATTTTTGAGCAGACGAATAGTCCCGTTAATTCCGCCTTCATTGGTGAAATTATAATCCAGTACAGCTTTGTTTATCAAAGGTTCACTTATTTCCGTTCCCATCAGTGACCAGGTTCCACAGCTAATATAAGCAAACTCCTGTTGATCTGTTGGAACAGCCACAACAGCGGATGCTGTATCGTGTTCGCCTACAGCCATGACGGGAATAGAAGGAATGGCAAATTCGTTACAAACTGAAGGTAGTAAATGGCCTGCGAATGACGCCGGTTTAATAATAGGTGCAAACAGATGCGACGGGATTCCTAATTTCTCAAGCAGCGTGTAGTCCCATGATTGTAAACGTGCATTAAAAAGCTGGGTGGTTGTGGCATTCGTGTATTCCGTATGCTTCTCTCCTGTTAGAAAATATCGCAACAGATCGGGAATCATTAATAATTGATCCGCCTGTTCAAGTATAGGTGACTGATTTCTTTTCATTGCATAAAGGTGATAAAGGGTATTCACAGGCATAAACTGAATTCCTGTCAGGTTAAAGATTTCTTCACGACTGAGGAGACCAAACACTTCGTCCATCATGCCATGTGTTTGTTCATCGCGGTAATGAAAAGGATTTCCTAATAATTCACCATTACGAGCGATCAAACCAAAGTCAAGTGCCCAAGAATCAATAGCCATGCTCAGCAGCTCTTGTTTTAACTGATTGGATTTTAGAAGGCCTAGCTTTATATCTTGGAATAAACTTAAAATATTCCAATGCAGATGTTGTCCGATTTGAACGGGGGTGTTGGCAAACCTGTGAATTTCTTCAATGGACAATTGATTATCGAGTAACCGACCGACTATAGCTCTTCCGCTGCTTGCTCCTAAATCGAAAGCCAATACACTCATCGTATCACTACTTTCCCGTTATAAATCATGTATTCAAATGTGCTGTCTGATTGATATAAACCCATACAAGTTCATTCGGGCTCGCTTCCAACAAAGAGATAGCTGCATTATGCTGCACAAAACTCCGATATTTGCTGAAGGCAAGGCCTAATGAAGCGGCTAAGAAAAGCCGATTGGAGGTATTATGGCCAACGACCAATATCTTATCATGGGGACGGTTCACGTATTGTTCTTGAACAAAAGATAAATATCTGGAGGCTACCTCATAGCCTGTCTCTCCCGTATTACCAGCCCGAACTGAATGAGGGTCGGATAACCAAGCGTTCCATCCACCTGGAAATTCGGATTCAAGCTCATGTCTCGTTTTCCCTTCCCATTGGCCGAAATCAATTTCGCGTATACGCTCATCGATGATGGGTTCCAGGTTCAATGAGTGCCCTATAATTTCGGCAGTTTGCTGCGATCTTCGTAAGGGTGAACAATAGATGGCAGTTATACCTTCCTTAGCGAATGCGGCAGCAGCGAGCTTTGCTTGTTCTAGTCCTGTTTCGTTTAAGAATATATCTGTCATACCGCAGTATTTATTTCCTTGTTGGTTCCATTCTGTTTCCCCATGCCTTAATACATAAAAGCGAGTCATTATAGATTCACGACCTTTCGGAGTCCCTCAGCTTTCGAGCTTAGGGATATACCCTTTTTCCTGCAAGAGTGATTTGAAGCGATAATAGTTTTCGTTATAGGTTTCCTGCCAATTTCCAGGTTCGATATATTTATCGACCTGCGCCATATTCGAAACGGCTTCACCCAAGGTTTGATATTGCGTTTGGGATGCAGCGATCATTGCTGCACCGACGGCGCCCTCGACATGTTTCATTTTATAAATTGGTTTCTGTAAAATATTGCTGCGAATGTTTAACCATACATCGCTTAAGCTTCCGCCGCCAGCTGTATAAATACCATGCACCTTTTCGGAAGAGAGAGATTCAACACATTCATAGGATAAGCGCTCAATGTAAGCAACTCCCTCCAATCGAGCGGCGAAGCGTTGTTCGATTGTTAATCCTTCAGTATCAAAACCTCGAGCAACAGCACTTAGAAAAGGGAAACGTTCACCGGCTTGTGTCAACGGATAACTTAGCCAGGGGGTAGGAAGAAAGGATTCAGCTTGTTGATTTAACAGCTGCAGATCATAATCATTGTAATCACGCGTTATCCAATCCGCCCCCGTATTACTTGCTCCGCCAGGCATCCAATAACCTTGAGGATGTTTATGATTATAAATACGTCCAAGCGGATCATGAACGGGTTGGTAGGTTATACCCTTTATGACCAGAGTCGTACCGATCGTGGTGTTCCAATCCCCGGGCTTGGTGCAGCCTGAAGCGACTTGAGAGGCGCAGCCATCGGTCATCCCCAAGACAACTTTAATAGAGTTAGGAAGTCCAGTAAGAGTGCTGGTTTCTTTTGAAATCTGACCAATTACAGTTCCGGGAGGAACGACTCTAGGAAGCTGATAGGAAGGGATTTCTAAAGATGTGCTTATATATTCAGGCCACTCTTCACGCTCCAAGTTATACCCGCTCTTAAGAGCATTCGTATAGTCAGTGATCCCCCAAACTCCGCATAATTTTCCTATAATAAAGTCGGCCGCATGGCACCAAAGATGAAGATGCTCAGCCTGCTCTGGATAGTGATTTTTAAACCAGAGCATTTTGGGTAGACCATATGAAGGATTAATAGGAATTGCGGATATGGTTGAGCATATAGCGGATTCATTGATTGAACGCTTGTCACTGTACATCAACGCGGCATGCAGCGGTTCATAATTTCGGTTTACTGGAATGACGGTACCTGAAGTAGAAGTAACAGAAATAGCTTTAATAGACGATAAAGGAGCAACCTTCACAAAATGCTTTGTAAATTCCTTCAGAGCATCGATGAGGATAGACCACCACATCTCTGGATTCTGTTCGTCCCTGTTATCCGTCAATTGAAAGTTTTTTTTTTCTGAGCAGAGCACATGGCCTGCTTGATCCAATGCCATTACACGAAGACCTTGAGTTCCAATATCTATACCGATGAAGGAGGAGAGGGTCATCTTTTATTTCACCCCGTTTAAACTGTTGTCAAGCAGCTTTTGCCGGTACTTCTCAGCTTCCAGGTTAAGAATAGCATCTGCTTCCTCTCGAGTTAACGTTCGTGGCGTACCGATGGATTTGGCCATCCAGTAGACTTTAGCTGAATCCTCCATAAGCTCAGTGCGATAGTAAGCTTGCTTGAGATTGGCGCCAACCGTAATCAGTCCGTGGTTTTTTAGGAGTAAGCCAGGATAATCCGGGACTATAGCTTGTACAACGGCTTGCGCCAGTTCTTCTGAACATGGAATGACATATTCGATGCTTGGAACAGATCCGACCAGAGCAACATGATCCGGAAACATAAATGGAATTTCGTCATGTCCAGAACTAATGACTGCAATAGTGGCAGGAGGGTGTGTGTGGACAACGGCATAAACTTCCGAACGTTCACGGTAAATGTATAAATGCATCGCAATCTCAGAAGAAGCTTTAAGGGTAGGGTGCTGAGGTTCACCGGTTGGAATATGAACGGGAACCCATTGGTCGTCTGTAATTTCATCTAAAGCAAAGCCACTTGGGGAAATCCACATGATTTCGCCGTCTCTTACACTAATATTACCACCTGGACCTACAGCGAGGTTTTTGTCGACAATTTTGCTGCCGTACAGGTTTAATTCCTTTTTTAATTGAGCAGATACAGAAGAAGTCATAGAGGTACACTTCCTTATCGTTTTTATTTAATCGATAAATGTATTATCGAAATAATACTAAACGATAAAAAATGATATTGTCAATGAAAGATTATTTTATTGTTTTACTTAAGCAATAACGACATGTATGCCGCGGGAAAGAAGGGCTTGATGATATTCTTCCGAGATGCCATTGTCGGTTATTAACACATCGACGTCATTTAAATGGAGAACATCTGCGAAGAATACTTTGTCCATCTTGTTGGAATCTGCAAGGACAATGACTTGATCTGAGGCTTCAATCATCGCTTTTTTAACTTCCGCAGAGAAGACGTGGTTCTCCGTAATCCCCTTCGTTAGGTCCAAACCACTAATGCTGAGAAACACCTTATGGGCGTGAATTTCCTTAATTCCTTGGATAGCTTTGGGACCGACGACTTCCTGTAGCGAAGGCTGCAGCATGCCGCCGATCAAATGTACAGATACGTTGGTCTGCTTGCCGGCCTCCAATGCAATATGAAGCGCTGTCGTCACGGCGTTAAAATCAAATCCCGACGGAAGCTGGGAGGCCAGCGCCATAATCGTTGATCCTGCATCAAGGAAAACCGTTTCGCCAGGAGCAATCCACTGAACTGCAGCTTTGCCAATGCGCGCTTTCTCAGTCTGATTAATAACCGCTCTCTGACTATACGAAACTTCATTCGTTTTTATTTGCAACGTAGCGCCGCCGTGTGTTCTTTGCAGCTTGCCTTCCGATTCCAGAAAACGCAGGTCATTTCTTATTGTGGGTTCGGAGACTTTCAGGGCGTTTCTTAAAAAATGGATATCAATGGATTTTTTTTCCTCGAGGATTTGAAGCAGTTTCTGGTGTCTTTCTAATGACATAGTAACAAACACCCCATTAAATTTATTGTTTTATTGTTTCATCACTACAATGATGATAGTTATGCTTTAATTATTATCGATTTATTGTAATAATGTCAATTTAATAACGATAATGGATAAAATCACTAAAAGTTAATCTGAATCTCTGAATATTACTTAAGTTTGCCCGTTGTAAAAAACAAAAAGAGATGTGAAATGAGTGATTGACAAGATATTGATGGTTGTATATTATTGAATTATTAACACTTTGTTATCATTCGATAATTATTTGCGGTATTCTGAGAAGGAAGGAGCTAATAAGTATGAGATTTGGATGTCATGGATACACGTGGCAAATGAGCTATGAGAAACAAATGGATAATCTTCCGCATATTCTTGATGTCATTGAACAGGGTGGATTCAAAGGGTTGGATACACAAGTCGTGATGTTGGGAAGGTTCCATGAGCATCCCCTGCTTCTTAAAGAAGAGCTTGCAAAAAGAAACCTCGAATTGACTGCCCTGACACTCTCTCTACAATGGCTTCACTCTGAGGAAACGGAGGATGAGCGCAGGCAAGCGGATTACTTCCTTGAATACCTTCAACATTTCCCCAATGCCTTGTTAAATGTGGTTCCGCTTCCAGGAAAGGATAGGGAACAATTAGAGCTTCGCCAGCAAAATATTCTTCGTTGTGTCAACACGCTTGCTAGAAGAGCGCAAGAGAATGGAATTACTTGTGCATTCCACCCGAACTCTCCCCCTGGATCTGTGTTCCGGACTGAAGAGGATTACAAAGTACTATTTGAGGGGTTGGACACCAATGTAATTGGTTACACACCGGATGCGGGGCATATTGCCGCAGGCGGGATGGATGTGCTGAATGTTTTCAATAATTATCGCTCTTTCATTAAACATGTACATTTTAAAGATGCATCCTTGGCTCATGAATGGAAGGCAATGGGGAAAGGCGTTATAGATTTTCCTGCTATAGTCCGTATGTTGAAAAATTCGGGTTACGAGGGCTGGATTATGGTAGAAGAAGAATCCGCCGAAGCTGTAGCTGATCCCGACGGTTGTATGATGAAAAACAGCATCTATGTGAAGGAAAGGTTAATACCGCTTAGCCTTTGAAAGCATTCTACTGTAAAAGGGGTCTACCTAGGGATGAGTAAATATAAAGTAGTTTTAACTGGTAAAACATGGCCTGAACCTTACGACAAAATACGCGAACACTGCGATGTGAAACGGTGGGAAGGTTCCGGCTCCATTCCCCTGGAGCAGTTGAAGGAATGGTTAGCTGACGCCGAAGGGCTGTTCAACGTAGATAACACGATTAAGATAAATGAAGAATTGTTATCCTTTGCTCCGAAACTCCGTGTGATTGCTCAATCAGGGGTGGGGTATGATAACGTTAATGTTCATGCCTGCACGCAAAAGGGAATTCCGTTCAGCAACACGCCAGGTGTTTTGGTACAAGCGACGGCGGACCTTACTTTTGGATTGGTGTTATCGGCAGCGCGCCGTATTCACGAAGGCTGGAACTTGGTTAAAACGGGTCAATGGAGAGAAGTGTTAGGAACAGACCTATACGGGAAAACAATGGGTATCATCGGAATGGGGGACATTGGAAGTGAGGTTGCGAAGAGAGCGCAGACCAGTGGAATGCGTATTATTTATCACAATCGCACACGCAGGCAAGATGAACTGGAGCTTGGAGCTGAGTATGTTGCTTTTGAATCTTTGTTAGAGCAAGCGGATTTCATTGTTAGTCTGGTTCCTTTATCCGATCATAGCAAAGGCATGTTCGGCAAGGAACAGTTTAATCGGATGAAACCTACCGCTTATTTTATAAATGCTTCTAGAGGGTCAGTTGTTCAGACCGAAGCGCTTTACAACGCATTAAATGAGAAAAAAATTGCGTACGCCGCATTGGACGTAACCGATCCGGAACCGCTGCCTGGAGATCATCCTTTGCTAACATTGTCAAATATTTTAATTACACCGCACATTGGAAGCGCTACGTATGAGACTCGAAATCGGATGGCCATGCTGACTGCAGATAATCTGTTGGCTGGACTCGCAAGAGAATCTCTTCCAACCTGCGTAAATACATCCGTTAATTATTAACAAAACCAATAAAAGGAGAGATTTGAATGGAAGATTTGTTAAAGGTAAATGTAAATATCCCGCAGGAGATCAAAGACGGTGTCGTACAATCCTTACCTGTGGTTAATGATATTAAAGATATTGAGCTTCGCCAAAAGGTTATTGATGCCTGGGCTCTGTCGCTCGCATTGAATGGGTATAATCGGATTGAAGAAATGCCGGGTTCGGGGATGCCGGATGCGCCTGTGAAGGGAAATCAACTGCATCATATTCTAGGTGTGGCTTACATGGCTGTTGCTATGAAAGAATGTTTGGAAAAAGTATTCAATGAGCCTTTGGGCGTAGACGATGATATGTTGTTGGCTGCTGCTCTATGTCACGACGTGGGTAAGCCCTATGAATTCAATCCTGAGAACATCAAACGGTGGAGAGAAGATCCAAGAGAAAGTGGAAGTCCTGCATTGAGACATCCAGCATATGGCGCCTATATTGCTTTGACAGTGGGATTGCCAGAGGCTGTTGTTCACGCTTGTGGTTGTCATTCTCCAGAAGGACGTTTTGTAAAACGAAGCTTGGGAACAACCATTGTACACTATGCCGATGATTCATACTGGTTTATTTTGGAAAGTGCAATGAACTGGTATGGACAAATCCCAAAACTATAGAACATGACATCGTTGTTTTGCTAAAATCCGATCTATATGTTGCTTTGTAGTGAGCCCTGATTGTATATAAGGTTCTTTCGGGGCTCCAAGAAGGATATTTTTTTTACCTGATGATGTCAGGTCTGAGTAAGGAAAACTTGACATGAACCCAGTTTATACATTCAAATGTTATGTTTACGAACTTTTAGTTGTTGCTTCTTGTTGATTGTGTTATAAATGTTAACGCTATTGTTTGTAATTAACGATTTTTTGGGAGGTTACAAAAATGCTGAAAAAAGGAACTATTTTATTAATATCTTCGATGATTGCTTTAACGGCGTGTAGCCAAGGTACCAACCAAAGTCAGGAAAAAGAAAAGGGTCAAAAGCAGGAAAAGGTAGAATTACGAATGGCTTGGTGGGGTGGACAAGCCCGTCATGATATGTTCAATAAATTGTTGGATGCCTTCGAGCAGAAAAATCCAACGATTACAGTGGCTCGTGAATTCGGAACTGAGGCCCAGTTTGTTGAGAAAGTCACGGCTCAAGCAGCTGGTAGTAGTGCTCCGGATGTATTTCAAGCCAGCAGCTTTTACTTAGATGATTTTATAGGAAGAAAAATGTATATGGATTTGGATCCCCTTATTGCATCGGGAGACATTAATTTAAAGGATTATGAAAAAGTTGATGTGGATGCTGGAAAGAAAGATAACAAGCAATATCTTGTGGCTTGGGGCCATATTATGACGGGTATCATCTATAATGCTGATATATATAAGAAAGCGGGGATTGAGCTTCCGAAGAACAACTGGACTTGGGATGATTATGAGAAATCGTTAACAGACCTTCAAAAGACGCTTGGTGACAGCGCGTGGGCAACAGAAGATGAGGGCGGCTCCTACAGAGTACTAGAAAATTTCGCTATTCAAAAAGGGAAAACGGTATTTACAGATAAAGGCTTGGGCATCACTAAACAAGATTTGATAGATTGGTATACGATTTGGGACAAACTCCGCAAAGCCAAGGTCATACCGCCGGCAGGCATTCAGAAAGAACAGGGTGGAAAAAGTCAAGAGCAGTCGATGCTAGCTAAAGGGAAAGTCGCGATGATCAGTACGAGCTCCAATCAGCTTAGAACGTATCAGGCAAGCACGAAAGATGAATTGAACATTGTAAGTTACCCTTGGACAACAAATGCGAAGAAAGAAGTGCCGATGATCATATCGGGTGTAGGCATTTCCGCTAATTCCAAGCATCCAAAGGAAGCAGCAAAGCTCATTAACTGGTTAGTGAACGATCCTGAAGCGGCCAAAATATTCAAAGGCGAACACGGGCAACCGCCAGCTAAATCAATGAGAGAAGTGATTAAGCCGTTAATTGGGGATGCCGAGAAAAAGGAATACAAATATTCGGATGATATGCAATCCGTCATAAAACCGTATCCAGCTCAACCTGCAGGAAGCGCATCGGTACAAAAACTCATCCTAGCTGAAAATGAAGCCATAGCTTTCGGTAAAACTAGTATTGAACAAGCAGTAAACGATTTTTTTGCACAAGCTAACCAAATATTGACGAGGTAAACAATGTTTTTATCCATTCGGGAACTTGGACAAACGGTCTAGTTCCCGATTTATACAAGAGGAGTTGGGTTAGTCACATGCAGAAGACTGTTATGAAAAAATACCCTTCGCTAGCTGCGTACGGATTCCTTGCTCCATGGTTTATCGGGATATTCGTTTTTAGTGCGATTCCGATGGCTAGCTCTTTATATTTATCGTTTACGAACTATAATTTTACCAGCACACCCTCTTGGGTTGGCTTAAAGAACTACACCAATTTGTTTTCGAATGATCCCCAATTTATTCAAGCGCTGAAGATAACATTCACTTATGTATTTGTTGCTGTACCGCTGGAACTAATGTTTGCTCTGATGATAGCTATTATGTTAAATCATGGACTAAAAGGTTTGGGTCTGTATAGAGCCATCTATTATGTTCCTTCGCTTATCGGGGGCAGTGTCGCGATTGCCGTTTTATGGCAGCAGGTTTTTGGAGCCGAGGGGATTGTTAATCAATTTTTTGCTATCTTCAATGTCCATTTTCCGAGTTGGGTAGGTACGCCCACCTATGCATTGTTTGCACTTATATTCTTAAAGGTATGGCAGTTCGGTTCACCCATGGTTATTTTTCTTGCGGGCCTTAAAAATATTCCGAAAGAACTTTATGAAGCTTCCTCGATAGATGGGGCAGGAAAAGGAAGACAATTTCTCTCTGTAACTTTGCCTATGCTGTCACCGATTATTTTGTTTAATGGGATTATGCAAATCATAAGCAGCTTCCAGGCTTTCACGCCTGCTTATATTATTAGCAACGGAACGGGCGGTCCGGTTAACTCGACCTTATTCTATACATTGTATCTATATCAGAATGCTTTCGGGAACTTTCAAATGGGATATGCATCCGCCATGGCATGGATTTTATTAATTATCATCGCATGTTCAACGGGTCTTTTATTCTTTACTTCAAAGAAATGGGTTCATTACAACGATTAGAGGTGTATCCATGGCGTTAACTGCAAATTACAGAAAAATGATATACCATCTAGTTATTATTTTTGGAGCTATCATTATGATGTATCCTGTCTTATGGATGATCAGCAGTTCCTTTAAGCCGTCAAATCTTATGTTTACGAATCTGAGTTTATGGCCGAAAGAGGTAACATTAGCCCACTATATCAAAGGATGGGCTGGTACGGCACGCACCACATTTACAACATTTTATCTGAATTCCTTTGTCATGGTTGGTTTATCTATTGTTGCTAACGTAATCTCTTGCTCTTTAACGGCGTATGCATTTGCGCGATTAGATTTTAAATTCAAAGGTATACTATTTGCATGTATGCTGCTTACTTTAATGATTCCTCAGCATGTCTTGATTATTCCTCAATATATTCTGTTCAATAATCTGCAATGGGTGAACAGTATTCTGCCAATTGTAGTTCCTAAATTTTTTGCTACCGATGCCTTCTTCATCTTTATGATGGTTCAATTTATCCGTTCCTTACCTCGTGAGCTAGATAAAGCGGCGTCGATTGACGGATGTGGTCCTTTTCAAACCTTTTGGCGTATTATTCTACCACTAACAGTACCGGCTCTCGTAACGACTACTATCTTTACATTTATTTGGACATGGAACGATTTCTTTAGTCAACTCTTATATCTAAGCACTGTCAAAAATTTCACGGTAACATTAGCTTTACGTATGTTCGTTGATGCCGAAGGCGAATCAGGTCTTGGTTCCTTGTTCGCAATGTCAACGTTATCAATCGTTCCCGTTTTTTTAATATTTATGTTCTTTCAAAAATACATTGTAGAAGGCATTGCAACATCGGGTCTGAAATAAATGAAGTGAAGGTAAGCTGTCTTAGGGCAGCTTTTTCAATTTAGAAAGGTAGAATGACAAGGATAGGCAAAGATGATGAGAACAAAAAAGGCGCAAGCATTTAGTGAATATGCGCAATATGACCGAGAACGATAGTTCAATACGGAACGATTAGCTGGAAAAGCCATTCTGAGCTAATGAGTTATTTTTGATTTTTACGTTGCTTCGAGTGCTCAACCTCAACACAAAAAACAAAGTCCGACGCAATCGTTTGTATATCTAATGAGGTTTAGACTGGAACGAGGACGTCGAGGTGAGAATAGAATTGTGGAGTTTGGTCAGTCCAACAAAAAGCATTGTTGAAAATAAATTAAGGACCATTACTAATGCCTTCTTAACCCCACTCAAAACAGTTTTAAGGAGTTGGGGCTACTAGGAGGTAATTTCTGGTGAATGTAGGGATTTATGCGGGTTCTGGTGCAAAGTTCTAATCCATGATAGCATTATTGAAATGAATTCATGGGATGGGGCAATTACGTTGGAAACAGAATTAGATTTGTTTAAGTGGAAGCAGTATGAAT
>NZ_JCAUAS010000054.1:0-15610 GCF_059692075.1 Paenibacillus sp. J31P190
AATCTCATTCCCCTCTTTGTCCGTTCCGATGGGATCATGCAAGGACACATCTTTCCGTGTTTTCTTCAGCGAGCGGAGATGCATCAGAATCTCGTTCTCGATACAGCGAGCGGCGAACGTCGCGAGCTTGGTCCCTTTGTTCGGCGAGAACGATTCGATGGCTTTGATCAATCCGATCGTCCCGATCGAGATCAAATCCTCGAGATCTTCCCCTGTATTGTCGAATTTTTTGAGGTTGTGGACACGAAGCAACGTAAATTCAAAATAATACACAGTGCCTTTTCATAAAGAAGGTTAAACTAGTGGGATTTTGATACAATACAAGACATTTGTGATTCAATTTCTTAGTGTAGCTTGGCTCAGTTGGTAGGTTTAAAATATCTTTCACACTTCGATAGCGCTTTACGAGTCAAATATCATGAAATTCCTCATTTTTCAGGATAAGTAATGTACGAACCAAAGTCTCCATTCAATTAAAAACGAAAACCCGGACAATATTGTCCAGGTCCCTTAGAAATTAAATCTAATACTTTTCGGCGACTAACCTTGAAACAAGCCCTTATATTCCAATACTTACAATGTTAAGCCACCATCTACAAGCACAATGGAACCGGGCCATTAGATACAGAAAGTATTTTTTTGTTAGGAGACAATAAAGTTTTGAAGTGCAAGTAGCCAGCAAACTCAAGGGTTTAAAATAAATTTCTCAAAATACCCTTCTCTTTCAGTCGCATAAAAATGAGCATGAGATAATCGCCTTTCCTATTTTTTTGACATTATACCTTCTCATTTAAGCGATCTACATCCACCTTATTGAAAGGCTGAAGCATATTATCTTTTCTTTCAAGTACATCATTGTCAGAAGTTAATTAATAACCAAGATCATTACCAATACCCTGATGATACTAACAATAACCCGATCGTTATCTTTATTAGTATCATGCATGCAAACCGTTTCATCACATATTTGACGTATGTACAGCCTATATCGTTGCATTATTCTCTCCGAAACTTCGTCTGCCAGAGCGTTCTACCGATTAGCGTCATGAAATAACTTCCCACATCATGATAAAGGGGAGGTGTCCAAATCTAATCCTCTTTATTTCAAATCGTAGATTATGTATTACTTTTAGTTGTTTGGCTTTATTATCGCACTCTCGAATTCTTTATATAATGAGTACAACAAAGAGTTACGACAGGATAGTACAAATGAACCGTCACGGATTTTGGGGCGACGTACGTGTAAAAGCAAAACGCTGCTGCTAGTGCACAATCGTGGAAAACGGTGGCAATTTCCAGATTTCCATCCAGCAAATGCTCCCATTGTCTAAGCCAACATTTACTACGATCGGCTTGTTCATCGCCCTAGCTTACTGGAACGTTTGGTATAACGCGCTGTTGTTTATCAGTAGCGTAACTTGATGCCGCTTCAATACTATTTGTATAAAATGCTTGGCAATATGGACGACATGCGCAAAGCTATGATCAGCTGTTGAGCAGTCGTAACGATGAATATCCCGACCAAAAGCTTGAAGATGGCAATGACGATTGTCGCTATCGGTCCGATTCTGCTCGCGTACCCGTTCATTCAACGGTATTTCGTACTAGGATTAAAGATTGACGCTGTGAAAGGATGACCTCAGGGCAACCTGGTTATCATATAAAAATTATTTTAAGGGGGAATTATCCATCATTCAGAACAAAAAACAATCATACTATTATTCGCCTTAATGCTTGTGTTTACAACAGTAATAAGCGCATGCGGAAGCAACAACACTGCAAACAATATCTATAAGATGAGGTTAAAATATTTGTGAAAGCGCTTAGAGTAACTGAGAGAGAAAGGATCCAAGTTTTACGAAATTAATTATGGAGGCTGTAATATGAAAAAAAGAAACAGATTTTTTGCACTAATTCTAACATTTGCAATGATTCTATCCATGACATCATTCGGTATAACCACTAAGGCAGAAGCTTCATCTGCTCCTGACTCATTCGCCAAAGGCGCGGATATCGGTTGGCTGCCGCAAATGGAAGCTTCCGGTTACAAATTTTATAACGATAATGGTGAAGAGCAGGATCTTCTACAGATCTTAAAGGATCATGGAATTGATTCCATAAGAATAAGGGCATGGGTTAATCCCTCAGATGACCCTACCAATGGTCATAACAGTACGGAAGAAGTAGTTGCTTTAGCAACTCGCGCAAGCGCTTTCGGTTTTCGGATTATGATTGATTTACACTACAGTGATAGTTGGGCTGATCCGGGAAAACAGGTAACACCTGCAGCATGGGCCAATGATGATATAAATCAACTGAAAGCCCATGTATCGGAATACACTGCTGGAGTGATGAATGCTTTAAAAGAGGCAGGAGTAACACCGGAGTGGGTACAAATAGGAAATGAAATCAATTCTGGAATGATGTGGCCGTTAGGAAACTATAGCAATACTTCCAATCTCGTTCAACTCATTCAAGCCGGCTCGGCTGCAGCCAAATCGGTTTTTCCAGACATCAAGGTTATCATCCATAGATCAAGTGGGGCTGAGGCGGGCGTTGATCCGTATTATGCCGGTCTCGTAGCTGCCGGTCTCAAAGCTAGCGATTACGATATTATAGGCTTGTCCTATTATCCGGATTCAGTCTATACTTCCACAATTGATGCTTTAGGTGAGAATTTATACAAACTGGCAACGAAATATGGGAAGGAAGTTATGATTGTTGAAGTCGGCGGAGACTGTTCCTACGATGTCGATAGCGTCTACAACATGCTTGTAGCCGTTCAAAAAAAACTGAAAGCAGTTTCAAACAATCTGGGAACTGGTATCTTTTACTGGGAACCTGAAGGAGCGAAAAGCTGGAGCGGATATCCGTTATCTGCATGGAACGATAATGGCACACCGACATTCGCTATGGATGCATTCATTGATGGTGCTGCCGAAATCAACCGGAATCCCGTTGTATCTGTAGCTCTAGATAAGCACACGGCTATTATTGAAGTTGGTGGAACGGATAAGTTATCGGCAATCATCAATCCTGCGAATGCAACCTATAAAGGAGTTACATTTACAAGTTCTCATCCGGAAGTTGTAAAAGTAGATCCTTATAGTGGTATTATTTCTGGACTTTCAGTTGGAACTGCAACAATATCAGTAGTGACATATAACGGCGGCTATACAGACTCTTCTGAAGTTACCGTAGTCCCTAGTACAAGTTTGATTCAGAATCATGGTTTTGAGGACGGTTTGAATTCGTGGACCATTACAGGGGATACAAGTGCGGTTAGCACAGATATTGACGCACACTCCGGTTCATTGACATTACACTACTATAGTACGAATCCTGCGGAATTCAATGTTTCTCAAACCATCACGGGGCTGGAAAATGGAACATATACATTATCGGCTTGGGTCTCCGGTGGAGGCGGCGAAGAAGTTTCGGAAATTTCTGCCGGCAGTGCAACTCAGAGCTTTACCAATACTGGCTGGAGACAATGGAGTAAGCCAACACTAGATAATATTAAAGTTACGGATGGAACGCTAACCGTAGGTGCCCATTATAAACTTTCCGGTGGGCAGTGGGGAAACATTGACGATTTCCAACTGATCAAGAAAGATAATACTCAATTGGCAGATTTAAAAGTGAATGGTGTTATGGTTCCGGGCTTTAATCCAACCATTCAGGACTATGATTTGGTTCTGCCGTATGGTACGACTACCATGCCTTCAGTTTCGGCAACAACAGTAGGAGGCGGAGTGGCAGTGGTTACGCAAGCAACTGCTTTGCCTGGCAAAGCAACGGTTGTTGTAGCGGGAGAGGGCACAAGAACGTATACCATTCATTTCACTGTGGACCCGAACCCAGTAATGAACTCCGGCTTTGAAAAAATCAACGGAGATGGTACTCCCGAAGGTTGGACCATTCCTGATTCTTCGCCTTTAACAACGAATTCCGCCTATACAGGTACAAAGTCACTTGGATATTGGAAGGAAACTACTTATACATTTGAAGCATTTCAAACGATTACCGGCTTGCCGAATGGAACTTACACTTTGTCGGCTTGGTCGCAAGGCGCTGGCAAAGAAATGAAGAATCAGTTGTACGCAGTAAGCGGTAAAAAACAGATCACATTAACTTCCAGCTTTGCAAATGAGGGTTGGAATGTATGGAACAAAGCAACCATTGAAAATATTAAGGTCACTGACGGAACGCTGAAAATAGGGGTTTATCTGGATGCGGAGCCTGGTGACTGGGGTTCTTATGACGATTTTGTTCTGACGCCAAAGAATCCGAAGCCGCCGGGTAAAAAGTAGTGATCGATATCAAGATTGATACTGCAGCAGATGAATGTTTGTTACTATAGAAATTCCGAAAGCTGAAATTACAGAATTCTACGGAGAAACCTCAGGATTAGCATGCCTGTATTCCAATGACGACCTCGGAAAAATGGTATAGCGATGCCGTTGGCTATTTGGCGGCTGGATAAAGCCGACAGTCCCAAAACCCGCTTCACGGCAAAGAAATTTGCCATGGGAGCGGGCTTTTTTACGCCCCGTCAGACTCGCTCTCAACAGATGAGTAGATCGGAGGAATTTCACCCCAGTCTCTCACAGAATCGAACGTGAAGTTCTCCCTTCATTCGGCTGCTCTTGTTATCCAATCGCGGGTAATCCTATCTGCCAGTGGTAAAAGAGATTTGGGTTGCATTTTGCAAATAAGCGACAAATACGGAACACCTAGCAGTGCGGGAGTATCTATGAGAAAATAGGGTCATCTTCGGAAGGTACGGGAAATAGCCCCATTCTGTGGTGAATCGGGGCGGTTTGCCAAGGCAAAACTGGTTTATGTCGTGGAGGAATGCACGCGCATCTCGGTTGGCAACGTCGGGGACCAAGGCAGCATGCGTCCAGTGCCTGTTCATCCTTAATTACCTTTGATTACATGATCGTTTTATTTCCTGAGCCCTCGAGATTAAAATATCTAGCCTTTGACTTAATGAAGTCGCATTCGTAATGATTCAATTTCCCTATTTAGTATTTACTCGTGTACATTCACAACTCCGCTCTCTCCTATAACAATTTTTTTGAGAACTTTTCGTAGAGCATAAACGAGCCTAAATCCTTGAACCATCTGCGTAATATTCGCTGCATATGCCAAAGTAAAGCTGCCTGTTCATCTCTCTATATAATAATTGCTGAACCGATCCGGTCTTCCTCCGGATTGCCCCGCCCAGCCGCAGAGAAGAAGGACGGATCACTTTTGGTGCGATATCCGCATGTATCTTGTATTACCCTGACCAGAACTCCTTTACTGGAAGAGTTGAAACGGCCGGTGCAGGAAGCTACGCCGCCCGTGTCTACATAAGGCACAATGAGAATAAATGATGAGTTTATCAGGACAGATTTATGGCACTTCACTTTATGCTTTACGCTTCAGCACAGCGAAGCCGTTGACCGGCAGACTTATCGTATCTCCTGTGGATTCCTTGCTCTCCAGGTCGATATAGCCCCGTCCATCCAGTTTCACCTGCCGTGCTTCCCCGCTGAAGTTCATCACGAACACATAGTCTGATTCGCCATCAGTCCGCAGTTGGGCCGTAACACCTGCCGGCAGGTCCGTGTCCAGTACACGGGTCACTCCCGCTTCGCTTACGATCCTCTTGTAGAAGGCGGAGAGGAAATCATCCTTCAGCCGGGTGGCCATATAATACGCCCGTCCCTTGCCCAGCTTGTTAACCGTCAATGCGGGACGGCCCGCATAGAAGCTTTCCGTGTAGAACCCCAGTACCTCGGCGTTCTCCGTATGGATCAGCTCGCAGATTTCGTGTGCCTCAAAAGTTCCGTAAAGTCCAAGCGCGTTGTCAGGGGACATCGCCAGTCCGTTCCAGTCCTCATCATACAAGCCTTCGATCTCCTCGGCCCAGATGCCCAGCGTTTTGCGTAGCGGTCCTGGGAAGCCTCCCAGATGGCACAGGTCATGCTCGTCTACAACGCCCGACCAATAGGTAGCCACCAGGGTTCCGCCGTTTTCGACAAATTGCTCCAGCTTCATTCCGGTCTCTTCACGGCATAGGTACAGCATAGGCGCAACAATCACTTTATACCCCGAAAAATCGTCTTCACTGCCGATAACGTCCGTCAGCACTCCCTGCTCCCAGAAGGCCCGATAATGAGCCATAACTGTCTGTTCGTAATGGATACCCATATTACGGGGGCCCCGCGAATCCTTTACGGCCCAACGGTTATCCCAGTCGAATAAGATCGCCGTTTCCGCCGGACTCGATGTCCCTGTTACCTCTGAGATATCTGCCAACGATTGGCCCAGCTCCGCCACATCCCGGAAGACGCGGGTGTGCTCGTGTCCCGCATGGTCCACTACAGCGCCATGGAACTTCTCGCTGGAGCCCCGGCTCTTGCGCCACTGGAAATACTGCACCGAATCCGAACCGTGGGCGACTGCCTGCAGCGAGGACAGACGATGCATGCCGGGCTGCTTCAGCTTGCTGACAGGCTGCCAGTTCGTTAGGCTCGGGGTACTTTCCATGAGCAGGAACGGCTTCTTCAGGATCGAGCGGTACAAGTCGTGATAGAACGCCACGGAAGCGCCAAGCTTGATGTCGTCCTTCCCTTCATGCCAGGTTGGGTACGCATCCCAGGATATCACATCCAGCACATCGGCAAACTTGCGGTAATCCAGGCCATCGATCATATGCATATTCGTGGTGGCAGGCAAATCCGGATTTGCCCCCTTCACCGATTCAATCTCATGCCGGCAGAAATCGATAGTTTGATCCGTTACGAACCGCCGCCAATCCAGATTCTGTCCGTGAACTGCGTTCTCTCCGTGAGGTGCCGGGGATTCCACCTGAGACCAGTCCGTGTATGTGTGGGCCCAGAAGGTTGTCCACCAAGCCGCATTCAGCGCCCCCAAGGTCCCGTACTTCTTCTTTAGCCATCCCCGGAAAACCTCCTGACAGTAGCCGCAGTGGCAGTCGCCGCCGAATTCATTGGAGATATGCCAGCCGATGACGACAGGATGTTTGGCGTAACGCTCGGCCAGCTTGCCGTTTATGATGGCGGTCTTCTCCCGGTATACGGGTGAGGTGTAACAGTGGTTATGACGCATCCCGTGCAGGTTGCGGACACGGTTCGCCTCTATGCGCAGCACTTCGGGATACTTGGCAGACATCCAGGCGGGCCGGGCGCCGCTTGGCGTAGCAAGCCAGGCATATATCCCGTTCTGCGCAAAGCGGTCTAGCACCTGATCCATCCATTCAAATGTAAAGACGCCTTCCTGAGGTTCCAGCGAAGCCCATGAGAAAATGCCGATTGCCATCACGTTGCAACCGGCCAGCTTCATCAGCCGGATATCTTCCTCCAGCACCTTCGGATCATGTAGCCATTGATCGGGATTGTAGTCTGCGCCGTGCATCAAAACAGGCAGTTTGCTGCTTATCGGAAAGTGTTTCGTTGTCATGTATATCGCTCCTTTAATAATCGTCATATTCACTTATTTCACTTTGTTAAATGAAAAAGCTGTTCCCGGAAGTGGCATGCTCCACGGGAACAGCTATCTTTTATCTTGAGAAGACTTTATTTATTGGCAGCCAGGAATGCGTCGATTTGGCTTTGTATTTCGGCCTGGATCTCATCGAGGCCTGCAGCCTTCACCTGCTTGATCAAGTCCGCTTGACCTTTATCCAGATCGTTGATCAGACCGTATTCCAACGGAATCGCATAGCGCAGCATGACGTTGCCGACGTTGGCCGTCTGATTCTTCATCTTCGTGTCAGCGAATACATAGGTTTCCAGCGGGTAATGGTACACCTTCTTCAGCCAGATGGCATTCTGATCATCCGCTTCCTTCGGATAGGATGTATCAGTTCTGTTCAGCAAGGAGTTCCAGCCCCAGTTCGAGAAGCCTGTATAACTGGTGGCATTCGGGCCCGGCTTGAATTGCTTGTCGCCTACCGGCTCGTAATGCTTGCCTGTGATGCCGTACATGGTCAAGTCATGGATGGCCTTATCATTCTGAAGCAGGTCGATCAGCCTCAGTGAACGCTCCACGTTCTTGGAGCTTGCATGAATGGCCAGACCATTTTGAGTGGAGATTGCGCTTGTCTTGTATTTATCCGGCGTCAGGTCTGCGAACTTCATTTCATACTCCGGCTTGTCACGACGGGCTTCTGCAATGTTGAATGCAACCGTCCCCAGGTTATGGGCGTAAGAAGCAACCTTGCCCGCCTTCAGATCCTGCCATACGTCATTCTTATTGCTGACGATATTCTTGGACCAGCCACCGCTGTCAGCCAGATCCTTATAATACTTCAGCAACTCTTTAAATTCCGGAGTATCATATACATTGAACACTTTGCCCTTCGGATCGTCTACCTTGACAGCTAAAGGAATGTTAGGATCAATAATCTTCCAGTTGTTTTGCTGCTCGAGCAGGATACGATCAAGTTCGTGCCACTTATAGCCATCGGCCGGTTTGGCGCCGAAGCCGCTGATGCCCTTCTCGTTGGCAGCAATCGCCTTCACATAAGCAGCATATGTCTCAGGACTGTTGACCGGCTGAAGATTGTATTTCTTGCGTAGATCTTCACGGATCAATACAAGCTTATCCACGATTTCGTTATTGTTCTGAGGCACCATATACAGCTTGCCGCCGACCTTCGCTTGATCCCAGGACGATTTTGGCATCGCTTCCCATGTTTTCGGTGTGTACTTCTTCAGCATCTCCTCTGTCAGCTCCAGGAAGCCGCCCTTGACAGCCTGGTCGTTGTAGAAAGCCCAGTTAGCCGTATAAGCAATGTCGAACTCCTCGTTCGCTGCGAATTTCAATGGATATTTCTGAGTCCAGTCGGACCAATCGAGGAATTCCACCTGTACCTTGGCATTGATTTTCTCCTTCAGCTGCTTATTCAGCTCACCGAATACGGCATCAGAATCAACAGGCTTGCCACCGAGAAGCAGCATCTTGAGGGTCACTTCCTTCTCCGTGGAGACTTGCCCTGCCGGACTGCTTGAAGCGCTGTTATCTCCGGCCTTGTTACCGCCGCAGGCAGTGAGCAACCCCGTTGTTATGAGCATGGCTGAGAGTAGAACAATTGCGGATTTTCTTCTTTGTTTCATGACCGTGTCCCCCTAAATAAGAGTATTATATGATGATCAGTTTGCCTGATTGTCATCCCTTTACTGCGCCTATCGTCAAGCCTTGCACAAAATAACGTTGAATGAACGGATAAGCCAGCAGAATCGGGCCTGTCGCTACAATTGTCATCGCCATCTTCAGACTCTCGGTCGGCAGGTCAGAGCTGACCACCACTCCGGATTCCATCATAGCCTTGCGCATACCGTCCATGTTGCCCAGCAATCGGTAAAGATAGTACTGCAGTGGCATCAGGTCGGGTTTCGATATATAGAGAAGCGCGTTGTACCAATCGTTCCAGTAACCGAGGGCAATGAACAATCCGATGGTAGCCAGCGCCGGCTTGGATAACGGCAGGATCAGCTTTCGGAAGATCAGGAAGTCACCGGCGCCATCTATCTTGGCCGATTCGGTGATTGCTTCGGGAATGCTGCTCATGAATGATTTCATGACGATAATGTAGAACACATTCAACAATAGGGGCAGTATGAGCACTAACAGCGTATCCTTCAGATGAAGAAAATTGACCATCAAGAGATACCACGGTACAAGACCACCGTTGAACAAGGTTGTGAAGAAGAAATAGAACGAGAATTGATTACGCCACTTGAAATCCTTGCGGGCCAGTACATAGGCTGTCATTGCTGTCAGGAATAACCCGACAGCTGTGCCGATGGCTGTCACAGTAATCGTAACACCATACGCCTTGAGCATATTATCCGGATATTTGAACAGAATACTGTACGCTTCAATTGAGAAGCTGGTCGGAATGAGCTGGAAGCCTTCCTTAATGATTATGTTCTCCTCCGTCAGAGAGGAGGAGATTACCAGAATGAACGGAAATATACAGAACAAGGAGAAAATCGTCAATGACGTATAGCCGATGATCGAGAGCAGCAGCTTGTCGCTTCTGACTTTTCGATTTTTGCTCGACAGTGTCCCTGCTGGGTTCCTTTTGTTTACATTGGCAAGAGTTGAACTCATGACGTTACCTTCCTTTCCTTAGAATAGCGCACGGTCTTTATCGTATCTGCGCACCACATAGTTGGCAAACATGATCGTAGCAAAACCAAGCAGCGATTGGTAGAAGCCGGCAGCGGCGGACATGTTGATTTCATTCGATGTGGTGAGCGCGCGGAATACGAAGGTATCAATCACATCTGTAGCCGAGAACAGCAGGCCGTTATTGCCGACCATATTGTAGAACATACCGAAATCCCCACGGAAAATATTTCCTACAGCCAGAAGCATCAGGATGATGACTGTCGGCATCAGATTCGGCAACGTAATTTTGATAATACGCTGGAAGATGTTCGCGCCGTCGATCTCAGCCGCCTCATACATTTCGGTGTCGATACTGGTAATAGCCGCCAGATACATTATCGTGCCGTACCCAAGCGCCTTCCATGCCGAAACCACGACCAGAATCACTGGCCAATAGGCCGCCGTGTTGTAAACATCCACCGGCTTCATCCCCAGAGTCTTCAACAGAACATTGAACGTGCCGACATCGAAATTGAACAGATTGTACGCTATCGCGCCGACCACGACCCAGGAAATGAAGTAAGGCAGGAACATGATTGTCTGGGCGAATTTGCGGAACCACTTGCCGGCTACCTCGAACAGCAGGATCGCTGCGAATATCTGAAGCCCGTTGTTGACGATAATAAAAGCGATATTGTACAGCGCCGTATTGCGCGTTACACGCCAAGCATCTCCGGATTCAAAGAAGAACCGGAAGTTGTCCAACCCATTCCAGGGACTTCCGAAAACCCCGCCATTATAGTTAAATTGCTTGAATGCCAAGATGATTCCAGCCATAGGCACATAAGCGAACAGCAGGAAAAACAATATAGCGGGTGCCAGCATGATGAGAAGTGTCCTGTGCTTCTTCACATCTCCCCAAAATCCTTGTAGGTTCATCTTAACTCTCCTTCCCTTTCTCTATGGCTTTATTATAGGGGAAGGCATGTCTCAAAGGGATTCAGGCAAACAACAAAAACTAATACTTTTTCACCGATCGTTGTTGAATATGTATTACCTGCTTCAGCAGGGAAAAATAAATCAGACCCATGCGGATACATGGGCCTTTCACATATAATCATTCGCGTAATCGTTTTATGTTTGTCATACTGACTGCCGGTCGGGGTACAGGGCAATCCGGGCCGGAGGACCGGCGGTAATCACAGTTTTGAAGGCAACCGGCAAGCCACTGCACTTGCCGATTGCCTTCAGTTCGCCAGGCTCGAAGGATACTTGCTAGGTCAGATGCTCCGTACGCTCCACAAGCTGTTCTCCGAAATCCGGTCCGGATACCGCTGATGATCCTGCACATCCAGACCTTCCCGATGGCGTAGTTGTAGCCGACAATATCAACCACATCGCTAAAGCCATTTTCGTTCCACCCGTGATTCATAGTCGCAAGCGTCGGGCGGGTCGGGTCCATCCGTCTTACGGTGTCCGCAAGAGTTTTTTGAATCCGCGTCCTCGTAATCGTGCCTTCAATGACCTCTTCATTTTCCAAGCTCCAAATAATGACACAGGGGTGACGCTTCTCCTCAAGCCCTTCAGACTCTGCCCCGGTCTCCGAGGCGTTACCCGCACCCCCACAGCGGACTTTCACCACCTAGTTAATCGCCATGCGTGGCGCATCTGAAAGGGCCGGAGGTCAGTGTGACCTGCGGCCCTTTCAGGACTATATCTTATGCTTCTTCCGGTATTCTCCGGGCGTCATGCCCGTGCTTAGCTTGAACTGACGGTTAAAGTAAATGATATTCTTGTAGCCCATCCGCTCGGCGATCTCGTAGATCTTCATACCGGGGTCCTGCAGCAGCTCACATACTCGCTCCGTTTTTCGGGCATTCAAGTAATCGCTGAAGTGGGTTCCCGTCTCTTCCTTAAACAAATAACCCAAGTAGTTTGGGGTAAAATTATAATGGGCCGCTACTTCCTTCAGCGTGATTTTCTGCTCCAGATGGGCTTGGACATACTGCATGATCTCTTCGATCCTCTTGCGCTTCTGTCTCTGATGCTTGATATACAAGAGCTCGGACAGCTCAAAGAATCTGCGCCGCAGCCAGGACATAATCTCGTGAAGGGTCTCAAATTCAAACAGCATGTCCGGGTTAAGGCTCTCCCATTCCAGCAGCTCATACAAATTCTCATTCTGCTGTTGCAGATTCGCATGCAGGCTGGAGGCCAAGCGTACGATCAGCTCGTACACATTTTTTTTGCCCACCATACTCGTATCCTTCTGGAACAACTCCAGTAGGACATCGTCTATGGCAACAAGGTCGTATTCCATGATCGCCTGCAGCAGACGCTCGGTCGCCTCGTTAATTCGGGTCCCGGGGATACCTTCGGAGTACGAGCCGTCGGTATCCTCAATCAGCCGGTTTTTGCCGAGAAGCCATTTGGTGCTTAGCGCTTCCAATGCCTGCCTGTACGACTCATGTAAGCCGGCCTCGTCTTCCGCATAACATCCAAGACCCACCGTCACGGTGTAAGAAGAACGGCTGGTAACCGTGCGAATCAACTGCTCCAGCTCATCCGCAAAGTGTTGCCTGGTGGACGTCCCCAGAACAACGAAGCGGGTGTGCCGAAGCGGAATGATCGTACCAAGCTTCGCCTCAGCAGTTGCAGCACAGATTAACCCCGTAATCCGGCGTACTTCACTCCGGCGCGTCTCCTCATCCAGATCTCTAAGCTTCCGCTCCAGATCATCGATTTCAATAATGGCGACAGTCGAGCCCCCCGTCAGCAGCAGCGGGTCCAAGGCCCTGCGCAGATGACTACCTGCCTGTTCGGGTTCATCCTCATTGAACCAGCGGATCAAGAGCTCCTCCTGAACAAGTGACAGCGCCTCCGCGATAGAACGGTCCTGCTCCTTCTCCATCTCGATCTTGTCGCACAGGCAGCGCAGCATGTCGAACAGATCCTTGTCCTCCACCGGCTTCAACAAATATCCGGAGGCACTGACAGCAATGGCCTCCTTTGCATAGCCAAAGTCCTCGTGGCCGCTTATAAACACGATCTTGACATCAGGCCTCAACACCCTAGCTCGCTTGGCGAATTCCATACCGCTCATAATCGGCATGCGTATGTCGGATAAGATAATATGAACCGGTAGCTCCTCCAAGAGCTTCAATGCGGCAAACCCGCTTTTGGCAGTACCGGCTACTTCCAAATTCAGCTCGCTTGCAAGCACCCTTCGGCGAATCCATTCCAGATCAACCGCCTCATCGTCAACCAGCAAAACTTGAATAGCCATTATGTGTTTCCCTCCTTCTGATCATGCAGAGCTGCAGAAAGGATGGGTTCCTCCTCAATGCCCCCATCGGCAGGAATCAACAGTTTGACCGCTGTTCCCCCTCCATATATACTTCCGATGGTCACCCCGTACTCGTTTCCATATCGTAGCTTGATCCGCTCGTCCACATTCTTGATGCCGTAACCTCCGGTTGTACTCTCCTCTTCGAGGAGCCGGCTAACGGTCTCCTGACGCATGCCAATTCCATTGTCAATAATCTTCAATTCGATAAAATTATCCACACGTTGTCCAGTAATGACTATGGTGATGGATTCCCCGAACCAGGCATGCTTGAATATATTTTCCACGAAGGGCTGAAGGATCAGTTTGATAACCTTCACAGCTTTGATCTCAGGCTCTACCTGAAGGTGTACCTGGAAGGCGTCGGCATATTTGACCCGCTGAATATCCAGATAGGTACTGACCTGCTCCAATTCCTTCTCGAGGGTGATGGAAACTTGGCCTTGATTCAGCGTCAACCGGTAAAAACGTGACAACCCCTGAACCATCTGCGTGACCTTGCCAATCTCCCCCAGGTTCGCCAGGCTGTTGATGGTAGATAGCGTATTGTACAGGAAGTGAGGATTGATCTGCGCCTGCAGAGCCTCTAGCTCCGCCTGCTTCTTTTGGACACCCTCCACATAGACGCTGCGGATCAGTATATTGATATTCTCAGCCATTATATTAAAAGCGTCTGCAATTTGCACAAATTCGTCGTTTCCCGAGAATCGCAGCCGTTTGTCCAGATTTCCTTCCTGAAAGGTGTGTAGCAACCTAACAATCTTCGACATCTTTCGCCCGGACAGACGTGCAACAAGCAGGCCGATTAAAGCCATTACGACAAAACTGATCGAGCACACGAGCAGAATGATCCGCTGCAGTCTGACCGCATTCTTCGTCAGATACTCGTCCGGCACCAGAATTTCCATCTCGAAGGTCGTGCCCGGAATCCGCTCAGACAGACTCAAGTAAGACTTCACATCCGCCTTCTGTACGACCGGTCCACGGCGGAACAGGATCCCGCTTGTTTTCGTATCCACCAGACTGACCGTTATTCCTTCTTCAACGGGAAATGTGGCAAAATCGCCAAACAACTCCTCCAGGGAAGCCGTGATCCGAACATACCCGATATCCGTCTTATAATCGCTGTAGGAAACCAGCCTGCGGAAGTGGGAGATGTTGCCCAGACGTTGATCCGTATCAATCTGCAGCCAAATGTTATCCAGCCCTGAACGGCGTGATGTCTGGAACCAGCTTGCCTCCGATATTTCACTATACGGTAAGATATAATAGTCACTGTTTTTAATCGGTGTTTCCGGATTGTCGCCGGCTATGATGTTCAGGTAGCTGTTAGGCGTGTATAGCATCAGACGGATGTGGTTGCCGAAGAGCTTAAGCGGTGCTGTAATTTCGGGTATGATCTCATCGATCATCGTCAAATATATATCAAGCGGTTCGCCCCTTTGCTGAAGCGCCCGCTGGAACGGCAGGCTGCTGAACAGCGTGTCCGACATCCGTTCAATTTCGTCCATTTGATAGCGGATATTGTTCCGGGCCTGCTCCATTCCTGTGCGAATTGTCGTTTCAGCCATTTCCGTCCGGGATTCGGTCAGCATCGTATAGGAAATATAACCGATCAGAACGTCGGTCAAAAGAACCAGCAGCAAATAGGGAAACATCATTTTGTAGGTAAACGGCATGAACCGCTGCCTGATGAAAGAGAACATGGCTTCGCATCCTCTGTTTAAGAATTATTATGGATATCATATCATACCTTGGCGGGACAAATTGCAACGTAAAGAGTTCGCTCACGTTTTAAAAATCAAAACTACGGAGTCATTCGTTTTGCTAATTACCTGTCTTCTTACTGTATTTACAGATCTGACAAGCGCTGTTGAAGTTGGATTAGTCTTGTCACTTATCATTTTTGTGAAACATATGAGCAGCCTTATAATTACTGCAAAGGTCTTGCCCGACCGTTCCGATAAAAATGAAAAAGTATCCGCGCGTATTAAATAAATATAAAACGGAGCTCGCAAACTGAACTGCACCCCAATTGTTAGACACAGTCTAACAATTGGAGGTGCAGTTTTTTTGGCTAAATACTCAACCGAGGAGAAACTAGAAGCAGTCCTGGCTTATCTAGAAGGT
>NZ_JCAUAS010000055.1:0-14741 GCF_059692075.1 Paenibacillus sp. J31P190
GTAAGACCCCTTGTAGACGACGAGGTTGATAGGTTCGAGGTGGAAGTGCAGCAATGCATGCAGCTGACGAATACTAATCGGTCGAGGGCTTAACCTAATATAGGGATCTTTGACGAAAGTCAAAGTCTCTCTGATCAGCTGACTAAGCAGCTAGCACCTACGTCTAACGTAGCCATGCACATGATTACTTTACGTAAGTTTCGTATCTAGTTTTCAGGGAATACTATTCCTGAATCGTATATATATCTTGGAGAGATACCCAAGTGGCTATAAGGGGACCCTCTGCTAAGGGGTTAGACTGCGTAAGTGGTGCGAGGGTTCGAATCCCTCTCTCTCCGCCAGTTCCAAATATATATACACTTTTATGTGGCGGCGTAGCTCAGCTGGCTAGAGCGTACGGTTCATACCCGTAAGGTCGGGGGTTCGAGCCCCTCTGCCGCTACCATAAAACCAAAAGACCAGATGGAGGCTTAGCTCAGCTGGGAGAGCATCTGCCTTACAAGCAGAGGGTCGGCGGTTCGATCCCGTCAGCCTCCACCATCATCTTTACGCCGTTGTAGCTCAACTGGTAGAGCAACTGACTTGTAATCAGTAGGTTGGGGGTTCAAGTCCTCTCGACGGCACCATTTTTATGGTAAGACCTTTTGTAGCATGGAGCTGTGGTGTAGTGGCCTAACATGCCTGCCTGTCACGCAGGAGACCGCGGGTTCGAATCCCGTCAGCTCCGCCATTTCTTTTACAATTAATGTAGGACATGCTATAAATAATCATTTGGCTTTGTAGCTCAGTCGGTAGAGCAGAGGACTGAAAATCCTCGTGTCGGCGGTTCGATTCCGTCCAAAGCCATTGAGATGGTTGTATTGCTTTGGCAGTACGGGTATCTCGTATCCGGAGGCTTAGTGAAGTGGCTAAACACGGCAGACTGTAAATCTGCTCTCTTCGAGTTCGGTGGTTCGAATCCATCAGCCTCCATTTTACCTTGAGTCATTAGCTCAGTTGGTAGAGCACCTGACTTTTAATCAGGGTGTCGTAGGTTCGAATCCTACATGACTCACTTTTATTAGTAAACGTAGAAGGCCGTGAGGTCTTTTTTTGTTTTATATAACCGAATAAGGGCGAATTCGCCCCTTACATAAAGAAAAAGCATCCATAAGCAGGATGCTTTTTTTCTATTTCAACTTGTCTGCAACGGACTTCATTTTTTGCTTCATAGAGGCAGGTTTATCACGGCGATCGTCGATCTTAATAGATGTCGAGACTCGCTCTGCTCCATTCGTAAAAGGGACTTCGTGGACGGCACGAATGACTTCCAGCAGTCGATCTATGGGACCCTCAAGAATGGTACCCATAGGCGTCATTTCAAAAGCGATATCGGAATGTTTTTCTAGTTCTTTGTGCAGATCTGCTACATAACCGCTAAGACTGGTGGTGGCAGTTCCTATAGGGATAATAGTGAATTCTGCGATGGCCATGGAGGTCACTTTCTCCTTTCATTTTGTAATGCTCTCTTCCATTGTAGATGAGTGACAACAGGCAATGCAATTCACCATGAAGCTAACTCCGCAAATTAAGAACTGGCGATGTCAATAATATAATCAGCTGCTCTTGCTGCAAGCGCCATGACGGTGTTGGTGGGATTCCCTCCACTGGAGGCAACGAAAAGACTTGCATCGCAAATAAACAAGTTGGGAATGTCGTGGCTTTGACCGTAAGAATTGACGACGGAGGTAGCTGGGTCATTCCCCATGCGGCAGCCGCCCATGAGATGCTGTGTGTCAGATACCACGTGAGCAACCTCACCACCGGCTGCTTTGAGGATGAGTTTCATATTCTCAACGGGATGATCGATTAATTTGCGATCGTTATCTCCATAATTGAAGGTTACGGAGGCACGAGGCATTCCATTTTTATCTTGTTCAGCGGATAAGGAGATATGGTTGTCCCATTGTGGAAGCACTTCACCAACCATGGTTAAGCGCGCCCATAGTAATTGTAATCAAGCATGATTTGCCTAAGCTACGGCCCCCAGCTGGGCTCATGAGACGCTTTGCTGATCCCCTGAGCCATATCTATCGGTCTCGAGCCGTGAGAGTGAATCGTATAGTCACGAGTGAAGCCTCTGCGCGGATTGGTTTCATAGAAATCTTGTGTAGAAGCTAACACAGGTGTGCCTTTGTACAAACGAACCTCTTGCTCAAATTTGGCGTAGACATCATTACTGCTATGCTCATTATCGCACGGCCTACCCAGCCGCTGGAATTCGCCAGACCGTCAGGAAATTGAGAAGTAGCGGAGTGAAGCAGCAGAAGGGGGGTCTTAACAACATGAGCGCTTAAAATGACAGTTTTGGCACGTTGGCGGTAGGTCTTTCCATGGTTAACAAAGAGAACACCGCTCACATGCCCCTCTTTATCGACTTCGATTTGCGTATCCATACAATTAGGAAGAATTTCAGCCCCGGCTTGAACGGCCTTAGGAATATGAACGATCAAGGTACCAAACTTGGTGTTCGGCATACAGCCTTGGCTACAGAAGCCGCGATTGGTACATGGAGGACGACCTTCAAAAGGAGCAGATAGAATAGCAAGCGGTGTAGCCGCGGATTGAATGCCAAGTGCTTTACAGCCTTTTTGAAATAAATAAGCATTAGGACTTAGGGGGTCTTTGGCTATTACACCGCCTGCTGCCCCTGCACCTATAATTGAGATATTCGACAGCAGCATGTTCATGTCTTCACTTCATGGCTTTCTCACTGCTTCCCAAGGATCAAGTTGGCCTGGATCCACTCTTACATATCCGCGAGGATAGGCAGGACCGCCAAAACCGATCTCCGACCAAACCAAAGGATGTGAATAATAGGATTCAACACTTAGCTGAAGGAGTTTATGAAACAGTGCTTTTTGTGGAATGTCATCCCAAGCTTCCGTCGGAGGGTAGCTGGCCTCACTGATCTGGAGCATGATGTGCTTTTGAGCAGCTTCGTCTAATTGGAAGAAAGGTCGGCTATCGGCTATCCATCCAGCTTCGTCAATTGCTTTAAGTCCCTGACGCAGCAGGTTTTGAATGGGGGGGACATTGACCTTGCGCTGTCCTTCCCCTTTATTTTCTGCCAACGTTTGATCGATATGAGTAAGGATCGTTTGAATAATATCTCCTCGATGATCATCCATGAGCAGAGCGCACCAAGCCCGTAATGTTTCCGTTTCTACTGGAGTTAGAAATTGATAAGAATGTTCACGCACCAGTCGGGAGGACACGATGGATCGTGTATGGGAATCCCATTCTTTTTGCTCATCCATGACGTTGTAGGTCGGATAATAAGTATGATTCTTCAAGGTAAATCAACCTCCATAGATAGCAGTATGACCCAAAATGCTAATGACAGAAAATAGTAAGGCATCGTCATCGGCGGACCCGTAAGAAAATTTCGTAATTCTAAGCCAACTACGCGTTTCTGAACACCTTTGATGTGAAAAATAAAGCCGATAATTCCTTGAATGACGCCAAGCCAGAAGCAGATATGGGTCACTATATACCAGCCTTTGCTATTCTGCAGTGTACTGATGAAGGAAACGAAACTAATCACAAGAGCGGATGAATCACCCTAGTACAATTATTTCCAAATTACCAAAGAATATGAGTTGGTTTTATTTGGCCATATTTACCAAGCTTCCATTGTAACGGCTCGTCGAGTACTTAACTAAAGTCACCTAACTAAACAGATCCATTTTGCGGTAGTTGCGGGAGGGGTCTTTCACATTCACATGAGGGGGGGCACATATGTTACAATAAGGAGATAGATATAGAAGATATATGGGAGTAAGGAGAGAGGCAGATGGATTGGGAGCGTGTCAAAGAGCGTTTGGAAGCGGTTTTACAGTCGCCTATGCAGATTAGCTTGATACCCGTGGCAGATTGGGAGCATTTGGCGGAAGAGCAGGCAGAGAGTCTTGAGAGCTTTAATCGAAGTGTTGTGCGTGGTCAGGATGTGCTTTTTTATTTATCCAAAGAACATAAAGATATTCGCATTCTGCAGGTTTCCAAAGACAAATTAACATCTTCAGAGCGCAAGCTCGTGGAACTAACTGTAGAGTCTAAGATGACATTAGAAAAGAAGCAGTGGGGAGTCTTTCTATCTGAAGATGAAAGAAAGGCACACCAATTAAAAGATTGGCTGCTGCTGCAGATGGAACGCGGTTCAACCCATGCCGAGCTCCCGGATGCGCTTGCTTCACAATCCTCCCTGTATTCAACGAAAATTCCGCTGTTGTTGTATGGGGATTATTCTCAAAATCAGCGCGTTTCCTATACGGAACTGAAGAAACTGTTGGAGTCTTTTTTTGAATCGGAGATTATCTTGATTCCTTTACTAGAAAAAGAGTGGCTGATCCTAGCGCCCGAAGGTCTACTAACTAGTGGCAGCGAAGAGCGAGAAGGGGATGAGGAAGAAAGCGTAGAGCAGATACTCGACGCTCTCGGTTCTGGGCTGTATGAAATGCTTGCTAATGAATGGGTTGGCGAATGCCATCTAGCCATTGATTACCCGGTAAAGCCTTCGAAATCGCTGTTTGCCACGATTCTCAAGCTGAGGGAAACCATCATGTTAGGGCGTTCCTTTCATGTAGGCAGCTTTATTCATCTTCGTTGGGAGCTTCGATTGGAGAAGCTGCTGCACTTGATTGATGAAGAGGAAAAGGCTGAATTCTTAGAGCAGGTGCTTCGCGGCATAGACCACGTGCTGGATGCAGAGACGGTCATCACGTTGGAACATTTCTTCACACTGGATTGCAACGTTAGTGAAACAGCGAAGAAGTTATATATACATCGCAATACCTTGCTCTATCGTTTGGACAAGTTTAAAAATGAGACCGGACTCGATGTGAGAACGTTCAATCATGCGGTTTTAGTGAGACTTGCATTACTATTGTACAAAGTAACGAAAAGAAAGTGATTTTTTTGTAGGGATTGTGCATAGTCAGTCCGGACTTCGTAAGGTAAGATGAGTATATTGAAAAGTTGATCAGCAAGCATATGATCGATAAATCGTAGGGGGAATGAAACCATGGCAGGCGTACGTTTAAACCATATCGTTAAAAGATATTCTGGTGCAGAAGAATCCACAGTTAAAGATTTCCATCTTGAAGTTGAAGATAAAGAGTTCGTTGTATTGGTTGGAGCATCCGGTTGCGGAAAATCCACAACTCTTCGTATGATCGCAGGATTAGAGGAAATTACTGAAGGTGAACTTTACATCGGCGACCGCCTTGTAAATGACGTAGCTCCAAAAGACCGCGATATTGCGATGGTTTTCCAATCTTACGCTCTTTACCCACATATGACTGTATATCAAAACATGGCATTCGGCTTGAAACTTCGTAAATTCAAAAAAGCAGATATCGATGCTCGCGTTCGTGAAGCAGCGAAAATCTTGGATATCGTTCATTTGCTTGATCGCAAACCAAAAGCTCTTTCCGGTGGTCAACGTCAACGTGTTGCCTTGGGTCGTGCGATTGTTCGTGAGCCACAAGTATTCTTAATGGATGAGCCACTTTCCAACTTGGATGCGAAACTTCGTGTACAAATGCGTGCGGAAATCACAAAATTAACAAAACGTCTTGGTGTTACAACGATCTACGTAACGCATGACCAAATCGAAGCAATGACAATGGGCGATCGCATCGTTGTTATGGATAAAGGTATCATTCAACAAGCAGCTACACCTGAAGAAATCTACAACTTCCCAGTGAACATCTTCGTTGCGGGCTTCATTGGATCCCCATCCATGAACTTCATGACAGGTTCATTGACACAAGAAGGCAGTGGTGTTTTCTTCAAAGCAGGTACTGTGAACGTTGAAGTTCCAGCTGGTAAAGCACAAGTGTTGAAAGATAAAGGTTTCGTTGGTAAAGAAGTTATTCTGGGTGTTCGTCCAGAAGATATCCACGAAGAGCCAGTATTCTTGGAAGCATCCCCGAACACAGTATTCAACGTTAACGTTGAGTTGACTGAGAACTTGGGTCACGAAATGTACTTGTACCTGAATGGTATCGGCGCTAACACTGTAATCGCACGTGTTGACGGTCGTTCAGGAATCAAAGAAGGCACAAATGTTAAATTGGCTCTAGACATGAACAAAGTTCATTTCTTCGATAAAGATACAACATTGTCCATCTTGGTTAACCCTAATCTATAAGTTTTAACAGTAAGGCCAGCCGTTAACGGCTGGCCTTTTTTGTATGGTCATACAGTTTCATGAACACTTTAGTTGATTTCAACTAACTATTCCATTACGATGAAACTATTGGAAAGAATGAATAATAGCAGATGAAGCACGTTTTGCACAGGCAAAACTCGGAGGAGACAGGACGATGGCCAAAAAAGTGAAGGTTTCCGAATTGGTAGAACAACTCCATATGGAGGTTCTCGCAGGTGAGTCTGGACTGAAACGTCCCATAACAACCGGTGATCTATACCGTCCAGGTCTCGAGATGGCCGGATATTTTAATTATCATCCAAGAGAACGTATCCAAATGTTAGGGAAGACGGAAGTCACCTTCATGGAAATGTTAACGACGGGTGTAAGGCGGAATCGGGTAGAGCAGCTATGTTCGCCGGAGGAAACACCTTGTATCATCGTGACAAGAGGATTAGATGTTCCTGTTGAATTACTGGAAGAAGCGACTAAGCGTGATCTCCCCGTACTTCGAAGCCAAATGTCTACAACGATTTTTGCGAGTCGTTTAACAGGGTTTCTAGAGAATAAATTAGCTCCAAGTACGACAATCCATGGTGTACTTGTCGATGTATACGGAATTGGTATGCTCATTACAGGGAGCAGCGGCATCGGGAAAAGTGAAACAGCACTTGAGCTTGTAAAAAGAGGTCATCGGCTTATTGCGGATGACGCAGTAGAAATTCGTCAAAATGGCGATAAGGTGCTGACAGGGAATGCTCCTGAGCTTATACGTCATTTGCTTGAAATCCGCGGTGTAGGTATCATTAATGTAATGACTTTATTCGGAGCTGGTGCGATTCGTAATGTGAAGAAAATTTCGGTTGTTGTTAAATTGGAAAATTGGCAGCAGGACAAGCAATATGACCGATTGGGTCTTGATGAAGAATTGACACGTATCATTGATACGGATCTTCCACTCGTCACTATTCCTGTCCGACCAGGACGAAACTTAGCGGTTATCGTGGAAGTGGCCGCGATGAACTATCGTTTAAAACGAATGGGATACAACGCGGCACTTCAGTTTACGAATAAACTGACGGAGTCGTTGAACGAGGATTTTGAGGATTTCGATTGATTAAGCAGCAAATTATATAAAGATAATGAAGGAGTGAAAATATGCTCGAAAGCGTTGCGTTTTCCTTAGGACCGATACACGTCCGGTGGTATGGCATTATTTTAGGTACAGCCGCGTTAATTGGTTTGTTACTGGCAATTCGAGAAGGGAAACGGTTCCGAATCGTTCCTGACTTTTTCATGGATTTATTGTTAATTGGGGTACCTTCAGCGATTATTGGCGCTAGAATTTACTATGTAGCCTTCCAATGGTCCGATTATAAGGATAATTTAGCAGAAATTTTTATGATATGGCACGGCGGTATTGCCATTTATGGAGCGCTAATTGGTGCGATTATCGGTACTTTTTTCTATGTAAGAGCCAAAGGGTACTCATTCTTGAGAATCGCGGACATTTGTGCACCGGGTTTAATTGTGGGACAAGCGATAGGACGTTGGGGCAACTTTATGAATCAGGAAGCCCACGGAGGCCCTGTTACGGAGTCATTCTTACGCAACACCTTGCACCTACCTAATTTTATCGTAAATCAAATGAACATTGAGGGTACTTTTTATCATCCGGCTTTCCTGTATGAATCCGTCTGGAATATCTTAGGGCTGCTGGTTCTGCTCTGGCTTCGTCGTAGGCCGTTCCTTCGGGCAGGGGAACTATTTTTCAGTTATTTTATCTGGTATTCCATTGGTCGTTTCTTTATCGAAGGTGTGCGTACAGATAGTCTTGATTTCACAGGGCCCACGTGGCTTGCGTCGCTCTTGAATACACTGTGGTCACCAATGACGGTTGTATTTGAACCGGGCGTGCTTACCTATGGCGGCAATGTGAGATTCTCGCAGTTGTTAGCGCTTCTGATTGTGATAGGGATGGTTATCGTTATTATTGTGAGAAGGCAAAAGGGTTACGCGAATGTGCGTTATGCGGATCCGATTGTTTCCACGAAAGCTGAAGAGAAAAATAAAGTAATGAAAGATCAAGAGATAGATAAAGGAGCAGACTATGATTCAAACCGTACTGTTTGATCTGGATGGAACGATTGTTGATACAAACGAGCTGATTGTACAATCTTTTTTGCATAGCTTGGAAGGTGAGACGGCAGAGCCTGTCAGTCGGGAACTCATCATTCCGAATATGGGGCGTCCGCTTGTGGAACAAATGGAATTCTTTACAGGCAGGAAAGAAGTTGAAGAAATCATTAAGAAGTATCGGACTTTCAACTTATCCAAGCATGATGAGCTGGTCAAAGAATTTCCGAATGTGCACACGGCGATGGCGAAGCTGCACGCAAACGGGATTAAAATCGGGATCGTAACGAGCAAGATTCGACAAACGACTCTGATGGGTTTAAAACTATGTGGGCTGGATACTTTCGTTAGTACCATTGTGACCGTTGAAGATGTAAAGGAACCGAAACCGCATCCGGAAGGCATAATTGCAGCGCTTAAGGTGTTAGGAAGTACTGCAGATCAAGCGGTTATGGTTGGAGATAGCCATTATGACATTGAGGCAGCCAAAAATGCGGGAGTCATATCTGTTGGCGTATCCTGGTCATGGAAAGGGCGCTCCTACTTAGAGCAGTATAACCCGGATCATTTGATCGACGATATGCTTGACCTGCTTCCGATTGTGGGGCTGACGTCGGATGTGGATGCTGTTTGAGAAAAACGGATAAGTATCCGGTAGATGGACCTAATGCTTTATGGCAAATCTATCATACCGTTAGCAAATGGAAGGCGATGCGGAATTTCGTTTTCATACAGATAACGCGGTACTCGCCTTCGCTGCGTATGAAAAATTGGATCTACCGGCACGTATTGGGGATGAAGGTTGGTGAACATACCGCTTTTGCTTTGATGGTGATGGTGGATGTCTTTTTTCCAGAGAAGATTCATATTGGGAGCAATACGATTATTGGGTATAACACAACGATATTGGCCCATGAATATTTAACCAATGAATATAGACTCGGAGATGTAAATATAGGATCGCATGTGATGGTCGGTGCCAATACGACGATCCTACCGGGTGTGACGATTGGAGACTATGCCATTATTGGAGCGGGCTCGGTTGTGCACAAGGATGTGGCACCGTATAGCTTTGTAGCAGGGAATCCACTTCAGACGATTCGTGAAAGAATGAATGAGAAATGAGAGTTGTATGCTCTAGAGCCGTACAGCTCTTTTTTTGCGTATGAATGAAGAGATATCAAGAGCGGATAATCAGGGGAAAGACGATTGACGGTCCTAAGCTTACGTGATAAAATAGCCGTACATTCTTTATTTTGGTAGTATGGTAGCACGTTACCGTGTTAAAGCGAATAAAAGGAAATTGAATTCCTACATATTGAGGTGAGACGGTGTCAAAGCCAAAAGTATTTGAAAAACCGTTAGGGGTTAAAGATTATTTGCCCGAAGCGGTTACGAAATTAAGAAATATAGAATTCCGTGTATTGGCCTGTATGGAACGCTGGGGTTATAACCAGATCATTACACCTACACTCGAATATTACGATACCGTTGGTGTTGCAAGCTCCACAGAAGATAAAAAGCTGTTCAAGCTGCTCGACCGTAAGGGTAAGACGCTTGTTTTGCGGTCTGAATTGACAGCGCCAATTGCGCGTGTGGCTTCTTCCTTGCTCAAAGAACATGCGTTCCCGTTGCGTCTGTCCTACCATTCGAATGTCTTTCGTTCGATTGAAGAGGAAGCTGGCCGGGATTCAGAGTTTTTCCAGACGGGCGTCGAGCTTATTGGAGATGGTTCATCTGAAGCGGATGCTGAGGTTGTAGCGTTAGCGATTGCTTCGCTGCAAGCGGCTGGCGTAGGCGCGTTCAAAATTGCGCTCGGTCACGTAGGTTTCCTGAACGGTTTGTTCCAGGAAACGCTGGAAGGACGCAGTGATGCACAGCTCGCGCTAAAGGAGCATTTGCTCAGTCGCGATTATGTGGGGTACCGCGAAGCTATTAAGTCTCTAGCTCTTACACCTGAGGTAGAGCGTGAGCTTATTGGCGTGCTGCGGCTTAGAGGCGGAGATGAAATATGCGAGCAAGCTCGTATGGTATCTCAGCACCCTATCGCGCAGGATGCGATTCGTCATTTATGCGAAGTATGGGATGTACTGAAAGCCTATGGGGTTAGTGAGCATGTAGTCATTGATTTAACGATGATCGGAGATTTCTCCTACTATACAGGCATGACCTTTGAAGGATATGCGTCCGATTTAGGCTTCCCGGTCTGTAGCGGCGGCAGATATGATAATCTGCTAAGTCAATTTGGGCGTCCAGCTCCGGCGACGGGGTTTGCGCTTAAGACGAACCGAATCCTAGAGGTTACAGGCAAAGAAAGCGTGGAGCAGCCAGGCCGTGTGCTGATTGCCTACGATGCTGAGCATCGTGAAGAAGCGCTGCAGTTGGCGAAGGCTATGCGCAGCAGTGATGATGAGGTTATTATTATCACACAGTTGGTGAGCGAGTATGAAGCTTGGTCGAACGAGTTGTTGAACAAGGGAGACGGCCAGTATGAGCTTGGCGGAACGGTTTATAGTGATGTTATTACGATGATTGATATAGCGGTTTGATATTGAGCAATTGAAAGAGCATTGAAAGAGCAAGAGTAAGAACGAGAACAAGTGCAAGGCAAAAGCAAGAACAAGTGCAAGTGCAAGAATAAGAGCAAGAGCAAGAGCAAGTACAAGAGCAAGTACAAGAGCAAGTACAAGTGCAAGATCCACAAGTGCAGTAGAAAATGCAGTTGCAAAAGCGAAATCAAATGCATGAGTGCGTCTCGCTCCGTTGGTTGGAAGTTTTGAAGGAGGTTGGTACGGTGGATGATATTCTAAAAGTAGCGATGCCGAAAGGCCGTATATATAAACAAGCAGCGAAGCTTTTTCATAAAGCAGGTCTGCCGATTCCGGAGGACCTGGAAGAAGGACGCCGGTTAATAATTCCGGTTCATGAAGCAAGAATGGAATTCATTTTGGCCAAACCGGTGGATGTTCCTACCTATGTCGAATATGGCGTAGCGGATATCGGGGTTGTCGGTAAGGATGTCCTGATGGAGGAGAACCGCAACGTGTACGAGCTGCTGGATCTGGGCATCGCACGCTGCCGGATGTCGGTTATTGGACTGCCAGATTGGAAGCAAGAGATTAATCCGCGCGTCGCGACGAAGTATCCGAACGTCGCTTCTCAGTATTTTCGCGAACGAGGGCAGCAGGTTGAAGTTATCAAGCTAAACGGCTCTATCGAGCTTGCGCCGCTGATTGGCCTTGCTGACCGGATCGTGGACATGGTCGAAACGGGAGAAACACTTCGGGAGAACGGACTTGTGGAGCAAGAGGAGATTTTTCAGATTACGAGCCGCTTAATTGCGAATCGGGTGAGTTATCGCATGAAGAATGATTCCATTCAGCGGTTATGTGATATGCTCCAGGCTGTTTTGCCTGTGATTAAGGCGTAGAACGAACCATCGAGATTAGATCACTCACATTGAAAGGTTGAATCAGTTATACAACCTAAGTTTACCCACTTTTAGAGGAACGACGATCCTCTATTTGAACGAAAACGTTAAGAAACTCAGATTAGCGGAACGAGAGTACTCTATTTGAGCGAAATTAGGGTTCAATGAGGCAGAAACAACGAAATAAGGGATCCTCGTTCCTCGAATTCATGAAATAGGCTGTTTTCCGACAAATAACGTATCCACGTTCCCACTCATAGAGGAAATGTTATTGTAATGCGCGGAAAATGGGGCAAATAGATAAAGTAACAAGATCAAGAGATAAAGTAACAAGATCAAGAGAGGATGATGAAGATGCGGATACTTCCCGCCTCGGAATTTCAATTGAACCGCGAGGTCGAATACGGCTCACCCGAGCAAAATGAGACCGTCCGCCGCATCATCGATGAGGTGCGGCAGGACGGAGATGCCGCGCTGCGACGCATGGCGCAGCAGTTCGACCGCGTCACCGTCGCTGAGCTTCGTGTCAGCGACGAGGAGATCCAAGCGGCGTACGCGCAAGTCGACGCCGAGTTCCTGGCGGCGCTGCGACAAGCCGCCGCCAATATTCGTGCGTTTCATGAGAAGCAGAAACGCACGTCATGGATGGACCTGCAGGCGAACGGCAGCCTGCTGGGCCAAATCATCCGACCGCTGAAGCGGGTCGGATTGTACGTGCCCGGAGGGAAGGCGGCTTACCCTTCCTCCGTGCTCATGAATGCCATCCCCGCGATCGTCGCGGGGGTGCCGGAGATCGCGATGGTGACGCCTCCGGCCACCGCGGGGGAAGAGGGCATCAACCCGCATATCCTCGTGGCAGCAGCCGAAGCGGGTGTGAAAGAGATCTACCGCGTAGGCGGGGCGCAGGCGGTAGCCGCGCTGGCCTACGGCACGGAATCGATCACGCCGGTCGATAAGATCGTCGGGCCCGGCAACATTTACGTCGCGCTGGCGAAGCGCTTCGTGTTCGGCGTCGTCGATATCGACATGATCGCCGGACCAACGGACATCGTCGTGCTTGCAGATGAGCACGCCGATCCTGAATATGTCGCGGCCGATTTGCTGGCGCAGGCCGAACATGACGAGATGTCACCGTCGATTCTGGTGACACCATCGAGAGAACTAGCCGAAGCGGTTCGGCTAGAGCTGTGGCGGCAGTTGGATGTGCTGCCGAAGAAAGCGATCGCCTCTGTGTCCACAGCAACCAAAGGAGCTATACTCCTTGTGGATAACTTGGACGAGGGCGTTGACGTTGTCAATCGTTTGGCGCCGGAGCATTGCGAGCTGCTGGTGCAGGAGCCTTTTAACCTGCTGCCTCGCATTGAGAATGCAGGAGCTATTTTCCTTGGTGCCTACAGTACGGAACCCGTCGGCGATTATTTTGCTGGGCCTAACCATGTACTGCCGACGAATGGCACTGCCCGTTTTTCATCACCACTGAATGTGGACGATTTCCTAAAAAAATCAAGCGTTATTCACTATAGCAAGGAAGCACTGATCGCAAACGGCGAAATGATTATGACGCTGGCCCGTAACGAAGGGTTGGAAGGTCATGCTAGAGCGGTAGAGATTCGACTCAAGAAGGAAGGGAAGTTGAAATAATGGCTGAACAAGATAAAGGGATCACTCGCTCAGCGCGTGTAGCCCGCAAAACGAATGAGACTGACATTGTCCTCGCGTTTCAAGTAGATGGAACGGGGGTTTCTGAGATCCAAACCGATGTTCCTTTCTTAAACCATATGCTTGATTTGTTCACGAAACATGGACAGTTCGATCTGAATGTTGATGCTAAAGGCGATATCGAGATCGATGATCATCATACGGTTGAAGATATCGGCATTTGCTTAGGTCAAACGCTTCGTGAAGCACTAGGCGATAAAAAAGGGATTAAACGTTATGCCAGTGTGTTCGTTCCTATGGATGAAGCCCTTGCTCAAGTGGTTATCGACATTAGCAACCGACCGCATTTCGAATATCGTGCGCAGTATCCTTCACAAACTGTGGGCAGTTTTGATACACAGCTTGTTCAAGAGTTTCTGTGGAAGTTTGCTCTTGAAGCCCGTATCACGCTGCATGTTATCGTGCATTACGGACAAAACACGCATCACATGATTGAAGCTGTATTTAAAGCTTTAGGCCGAGCGCTAGATGAAGCGACATCGATTGATCCTCGTGTGCAGGGGGTTCCTTCGACGAAGGGAGTGCTGTAAGAATGATCGCCATTATTGATTATGGAATGGGCAATTTACACAGCGTAAGCAAGGCTGTCGAGCGTCTAGGTTACGAAGCTGTTGTAACAGGGGATGCCGAGCAGATCCTCGCAGCTGAGGGCGCTATCCTGCCAGGTGTAGGCGCATTCGGGGATGCGATGGAGCAGCTGCGCGAGTCGGGCTTGAATGATGTCGTCATCCGTTATGCGGAATCGGGTAAACCTCTACTAGGCATTTGTCTTGGTATGCAGTTGTTATTCGCTAGCAGCGAGGAGCATGGGGATCATGAGGGGCTTGCGCTTTTGCCTGGCTCGGTCGTTCGCTTTCGCGGTGACTACAAGGTGCCGCATATGGGTTGGAATCGATTAGTCACCAAGCAAAATGAGAGTCCGATTTTCCAAGGTATCGAAGAAGGGCACGTGTACTTCGTCCACTCTTATCATGCGAAGCCGGAGCGCGAAAGCGATCTGCTCGCGGTAACGGATTACCATCAGCCAGTGACGGCCATTGTAGGCAGAGACAACGTATACGGTATGCAGTTTCACCCCGAAAAAAGCGGAGATATCGGCATGAAGCTGCTTAATAATTTCCTCGCTATGTGTGTTAGCAAATAACAGTCTTTATTGGACTTAGAATAAAAAGTGGACACCTCTTAGATTCAGGCAGATAATAAATCTAATAAATCGAAGAGGTGCCGGCGCCATGAGTGTGAAGAGACAACATTACAATGAGA
>NZ_JCAUAS010000056.1:0-13595 GCF_059692075.1 Paenibacillus sp. J31P190
CAGATTAGCCTAGCAATCCTTACTCTTTTCATTCGTCAACCTATTCTAAATGGGATGAAATCCTGCGAATTCACGAGCTTTCGTGAGAAAATTAAATCATATCGAGGGAGCGTAATCAGCCAAATGCTACTAAGCGTGAATGCGGTGTTATGCCAAGGCACCTTTCGAGCGTATTTCCAAAATTCATATATCCTCTCCTTAAAAGGTTACTATCACTTTTCCTTCGGAGTGGCCAGTAGAAACTTTATTTAAAGCCATGTTAATGTCATCAAAATTATAAACTGAATCTATAGCGGGCTTAATATCTTCATCCTCAACTAGTTTCGTCAGTTTTTGTAATTGCCTGCCATTGGCGGACACGAATAAGAAGCGATATTCTTTATTCTGTTTAACTGCTAATCGATCTAAACGAGCACCTACTAAACCAAACAATAGCTTTTTCCATATTGGAAAGTTATTTTCAGCAGCAAAGCGGTAATTGGGTAAAGCCTTCAATGATACCAATTTCCCTTGGGGTTTGAGAATAGCAAGTTCCGTTTTAATTTCTTTTGCCCCCAATGTATCGATAACATAATCGATATTAGATAGCAAATCAAAATAATTTTCCTCTTTATAGTTAATGAATTGATCAGCGCCGATGGACAGTGTACGTGATCTCCCTCTTTCACTGCCGCTCGTAATCACATATAACCCCATCGATTTGGCAATCGGGATAGCCATCGTACCAAAGCCGCCAGTTCCTCCAGGAATAAATAGTTTTTTATCGGGTTGAACATGAAGTACATCATGCAAGGCTTGATATGCAGTCAAAGCCGTGAGGGGTACCGCGGCGGCCTCAATAAAAGAAAGATTTTTAGGCATAACGGAAATCGCTTCCTCATGGACTGCCGCATACTCAGCAAAAGCTCCGATTTTATTTATTGGCAGCCTCGTATAAACGTGATCTCCAACCTTGAATTTCACAACATCTTTTCCAACAGCCTCAATAACGCCGGATAATTCGTTTCCTAAAATTAAAGGGAAGTCATAATCGGCAATCATGCGAATACTACCATTTAAAATAAGAATGTCTAAGGGATTTACACCTGCAGCTTTTACTTTGATAAGAACCTCATGGTTATTGATTTCCGGTATTTTTATATTGTTTATTTCTAATTGGATTTGTTTTGAATATTTTTCCATTTGTGCAGCTTTCAATTCTTCATCTTCTCCTTTTCTCTTTTATCTTAATCCCACATTCGTTTATTGGAAAAATTGACGGCGTACTTTAACTTGTACGCCATAATAAAGCAATATCCATGTTATTCTTTACTGTTGTTGAGTTCTTTCATCGTAGGATAATCTGTGTAACCCTCGCTTCCGTTACCAGAGTACAATGTTTTACGATCTGCTTCATTCAAAGGAAAGCCTTCTTTAAGACGTTCAACTAAGTCCGGATTAGCTAATGACCATGCCCCGACTGGCGCCATATCAGCAAGGCCATTATCAATATCTACACTAAGATCATCTAGAGCCCGTCCAGCTCTATTGACTAATAATGGATTTGGCCAGATGTTGCGAATTTCACGGAGCAGTGTTTCGTTCCCTAAATGCATAACATGGAGGTAAGCTAAATTATATTGAGCTAATTCTTTTACAAGGTGAAGATAAACTTCAGGACCGTGTTCGCCCTCATCAATTCCGTTAAGAGATGTTCCCGGCGAAATACGGAAGCCTGTTTGTTCTGCTCCAATTTCTTCAACGATTGCTTTCGTTACTTCAATTGCAAAGCGAGCACGGTTCTCTATCGATCCACCGTATTTATCCGATCGTGTATTAGAATTCTCCCCAATAAATTGATTAATCAGATAACCATTTGCTCCATGAATTTCAACGCCGTCAGCTCCTGCTTTAATAGCTGCCGCTGCTGCTTTCCGGAAGTCTGCAATTGTCGTCTGGATATCTTCTTCACTTAACTCTCTTGGAACGGGTATTTCCTGCATCCCTTTAGCCGTAAACATTTCTACACCGGGTGCGATCGCAGATGGTGCAACGGGTTGACGATGATGTGGTGTATTGTCGGTGTGCGAAACACGACCGACATGCATTAATTGGATAAATATAAATCCACCTGCTTCATGTACCGCATCCGTAACCTTTTTCCAACCTTCAATATGCTTTTCCGTATAGATGCCCGGTGACCTTAAGTAACCTTGACCATCATCAGAAGGTTGTGTGCCTTCAGTAATAATTAAACCCATCGATGCTCTTTGAGCATAATAATGGGAAGTTAGCTCTCCCGGCGTACCATCCTCTTGCGCTCTACTTCGTGTCATTGGTGCCATCGCTAACCGATGGGGTAATTCCAGGTTGCCAATTTTCGTTTTGCTCCACAGTTTTCCCATTTTAAAAACCCCTCTTTGAATTGAGTTTATTTTATTAACTCCAATGTTTCTTTCGATTATCGCTCCACTTTAGCCTGTGCGGATCTGACCGCATTTGTCATGAGCTTGCGAGGCAGCAACCGCGGCAAGAACGCCATGAACTTGTTGCGCCCCCCTGTTATGATTAAAGTCTTGCCCCGCAAGAATTCGCGATATCCTATGTCAGCCACCTGCCCAACCTCCATGACGCCGCTTCTAAACAGCTTTGAGGTGGCTAGCCCAGCACGATCGACAAAGCCAGTCGCTGTCGCTCCCGGACAGAGTGCGGACACAGTCACGCTTGTGCCGCGCAGCTCATTCTCCAAAGCCTCAGTGAACGATAGTACGTACGCTTTTGTCGCGTAGTAAACTGCCATCAGTGGTCCAGGAAAAAAAGCCACCAACGAAGCCACATTCAGCACGCCCCCTTGGTGCCTTTTGACCATATCCGGTAAGAACACCTTCGTCATTACAGTCAGAGCCTTGATATTAATGTCGATCATATTCGTCTCTTGCTCCAGCTGTGTCTCCAAGAATTCCCCGTACAAGCCGAAGCCCGCATTATTAACAAGAAAGTCGACGGTGATCCCTTTTTCTTTAAGCTCCCTGTAGATTTCCTCCGCCACGCCAGGTAACGCAACATCTTTGGCGATGTATGTCGTTTGGACACGGTACTTTTCCCGATATTCCCTCGCGAGATCCACGAGCTTGTCCTCGCTGCGTGCGACCAGCACCAAGTCGAATCCGTCTTTGGCGAAACGATCCGCCAGCTCTTTTCCAATTCCGCCCGACGCTCCGGTAATTAGTACAGTTTTGCTCATCATTTAAGCTGTGGGTAAATAGCAGCTACACCGCCAGCGAGAGCACGCTGGAGTTGACGGCTCGGTTCATCAGCAAGAATTTCAAAGCTATCGGACTCTATTCCATCAATTGCAATTTTTGCAATATCAGCAGGGTTGGACTTCGGAGCTTCAACGCCTGACGTCATGTCTGTATCCATAAAGCCCACATGCAAGCCAGCTACTCTCACATTTTGAGGATACAGATTTAAGCGCAAATCGTTCGTCATTGCCCACGCAGCCGCCTTTGCAGCCGAATAAGCGCCTTCACTCCCCCCACTACTGAACCATGATAATGCGGAAAGGATATTCAGTATGGATCCTCCACCATTATTAATAAGAATAGGTGCGAAATTGCGAATCATGGATAATGTGCCAAAGAAGTGCGTATTAAATTCCAACTGAATTTGATCGAGATCACCGTCAAGCAAAGTAGCGCCTGTAGCCGATCCTGCATTGTTGATCAGAAGCGTTACATCTTGAGCGGCCATAGCAGCTGAAGCTACCTCTTGAGGGTTCGTAATATCAAGCTTTACAGGAATTGCACCGGGAATGTCAATGGACTGCGGATTTCTTGCTCCGGCATACACCTTAGCCCCTCTGGATAGAAGTTCAAGGGCAAGATGGCGACCAAAACCTCGGTTCGCGCCAGTGACAAATGCAACTTGTTGAGAAATATTCATTTTCATGTGCTCCTTTTATTGTATTCTGTTTATGAAATTGTTTTCTTGAAGCTATTCGGTCTGCGTTTTGATACGTAGTAAGTACGGTAAGCGAGTTTTACTCGATACTTGTTTTTTAACGAGAACGATCGTTCTCAATATCGTAAAAAAAATGCTGCGTGCCTTACTCTGTTGTTTTTGTGTGTTGTGTTGTTTGTTGTTTTAACTGCGCTGATAAACTTCATTGTAAACTATGCGGCGATTATTTTTGAGAATGTTCATTCTAAAATAGGCGTAAGATAACTCGATCGCAAATAGCATGGATTAGCAGAAGGGAGACTTTACATCTGAACTGACTACCACAATTACCCTTATTTTTCCAGGAGCTTCATCGAAATATGAGTAATACGGTGAAGCTTTTCTTTGGAAGCCGAGGTTCTTGCCATTACCCTTAACCCAATCCATACATTATGCAGGTATTCCGCCAATTCCTCAGCATTGTATGTGGAGGTGAATTCACCGTCACGTTGTCCCCAAATAATAATCTCCCTGAGCAATTGCTCTGCTGTCGTGAATGCTTTCGTGGACTTGTTATCCACCTCGACGTCGCGCGCCGCCAATTCTACGGCCGAATTCACCATTAAACAGCCTGCTGGCGAGTCCTCATCCCCGTCGATCATGAAACCAAAAATAAACTGTAATGCCTCCGATGCGGTCTTGGATCGTTTAACCCCTCCTGCAAGCGCGGCGCTGATTTTGTCGTCAAACCGATCCATCGCTTTCAGGAACAGATTATGCTTATCTCCAAAAGTATCATACAAGCTTCTTCGATGAATACCCATATGCTCAACCAACTCGGTCATGGACGTTTTCTCGTACCCCTGCTCCCAAAAGAGCCGCATCGCCTTATCCAAGACCTCTTTCTCTTCAAACTCCTTGCTTCTCGCCATTCCCATCTCCCTCCCTCAATTAATATAACATATTGAGAACGATCAGTAAAGAATCGTTATGCTCTTTTTTGAATGACATAATATTTCCATTGAGTTGGTTGTCCTACAATTCTACATATTGGAACTATCCTGCCCGAATAGCTGAATGCCCAAAAGTATATATATTTTGACTTTGTCGGCAATCGGACGATATTCTTGGCCTGGATCGGCAATCGGAACATATTCTTGACATTGAGAAATGACAAGAATATGTTCCGATAAAATAAAAAAGCCGCCATTTTGGCGGAAATTAATCGGACTATATTCTTGTCACTCGACAAATTCACATCATCATCAGTTCAGTTGCTTTACCTAATTTAAGCTTCACTAATAAATCTCATAGATAAAACTTTGACGAATCATTTTCATGTCTCCAGCTTTCGTTATAAGCTAATATCTTCTCGGGTGCAATTTGATTTTCTTTCCAAACCGTTCCCTTTGAATGTACGTTCTGCGCAAAAGCTTGCATCTTATCAATTGCCTTAACGAATTGTGATTCGAGTGTGTCTCCTTTTTCAAACTCATCCCACAATTCATTGAATTCGCTTTTGAAGTCCTCTGGGAGCTGTGCAAACAGAAGCTCAGCAGCTTCATCCTCTCTTAGTTTCTTCCCAACACGTGCCTTAATATCATGGGTGAAAGTATCACCAGCATAAATCTCAACTAAAAGAAAATTAATTAACTGAGTAATACGGGTAAACATTAATATTTCTCCACCTCTTTAAAAACATATTATTCTCTTTCTCTTCCTGTAGTACATAATCCTGCCCCGTTCGTTTAGTCGCCGGGGCGGCCATCACTTTACAAACCCGCCTAACAAAGATTCTTCATCTAGATTAATCATCACTCCAACCTACTAAAAAAGCGTTCACCCAGTAGAGTGAACGCCTAATTACTTCAAAACTTTTTTTCTTCAACACATGTTATTTATCAGTCTCAATAAAGGAATGGATTATCTAATTCGATGCTTCTCAGTTTTTGAATCATTCGCTGTGATTATAGCGCCAATGTATTCTCTCGCCACCGTTAACCCCGGACTTAATCCAATGCCCCGTAAATGGCAGCCCGCAGTCGAGGATGAATGAAAGGCTCAAGGCTCGGCAGCAGCTGCTGCATGTACACGACGGACAATTCTTCCTTAGGATCGATCAACAAGTAAGACCCGGCTAGACCGGCCCAGCCGAATTCACCGATCGAGCCGTTGATGCCGCCGGCTGCAGGATCGGTCATAACACGGACCCCCAAACCATAGCCATAACCACTCATTTGCGGCCAGTTAAAATCCTTGATCTGTTGTGGATTTAAATGATTGGTCGCCATCAAATGAACCGTTTTCGGGCTAAGAATCCGCACCCCGTCCAGCTCCCCGCCCTTCGTCAGCAGCTGCGCAAATCGGCTGTAATCGCCGATCGTCGAAAGCAGGCCACCTCCGCCGCTTTCATGACGGCTTCCCGGTTGATAGCGGGCGTCCATCCTGGTATTAGGAGTAAGCGTACCGTCTTCTGCACGATCGTACATGGTACATAATCGTTCTCGCTTATCCTCCGATATCCGGAATGAGGTGTCGGTCATTCCCAACGGAGCGAAAATTTCCTTCTGCAGAAACTCTCCGAATGTTTGTCCGGACAGCACTTCGATCAATGCTGCCAAGACATCGTGGCTTGTACCATACTTCCAGTGCGTGCCGGGATCGAAAGCCAGCGGAACTTCTGCCAACGCTTTGGACAAAGCCTGCATGTCAACGGTCGCTGCAGCGTTCTCCATGATTGTACGGGTTTGCCGTTCGGTTTCCGTGCCGTCACCACCGTACGTAAGCCCGGAGGCCATCGTGAAAAGATCCTTGATCCGGATCGGACCCACTGCAGGGGATAAAGACTTCGTACCATATTCGTTATATCGGTACACCTGCGGATTTTTGAACTCCGTCAGGTATTCCTCCAACGGATCGTTAAGCAGATAAAGTCCTTTCTCGTAAAGCATGAGTGCCGCTGCGCAGGTAATTACCTTAGTCATCGAATAGATCCGGTAGATTGTATCCGGAGTGATCTCCTTCTTCTTCTCCAAATCCGCATAACCCAGGGTTTCCTGATAAACAACTTCTCCCCGCCGCACAACGGTACAGGCACAGCCGGCTGGCCCCTTTTCCATAACACTCTTAAGTAGCGGTGTCAATCGATCATTCAGTCGCTTACTTGGGTTCATTTTCCTATCCCCTCCCAGAAACGTTTTCAACTATAATTATAACATAATCTTCCATAAGAATTTGAGCATCCCAATAATTTCTGATCCCTGTACTCCAAAGCCTCCAATGATGTTCACCACTTTCGGAATCATAATCCATAAATATCTTATTTTCCATAAAGTATATCTTTTGGTAATCATCACATGTGCTTTTGCAATCTAAGATTCCTTAATCTAGTACCGAGAAAAACAAAAACAGTCCTATCGCGCAAGAGATGCGAATACGACCGTTTTTTAGAGTAAGAAAAACGCCAAGCCGATCACGTTCGAAGGCTTGGCATATATTTTCGTTAAAATGTTGGCAGGACCCGTCCAGAGCTGCCGCTCTTTAATGACCGCCAAGATAAGCCTGCTTCACCTGGTCACTGGCCTGCAACTCAGCAGCCGTTCCCGAGATCACGACTTTTCCGGTTTCAATCACATAAGCGCGATGAGCAATGGATAGCGCCATATTTGCATTTTGTTCGACCAGCAATACTGTCGTGCCGGTGCGGTTGATTTCTACAATAATTTCAAAAATGGTTTTAACCAACAAAGGCGCAAGTCCCATAGATGGTTCGTCCAGTAAAAGCAGCTTAGGGCGTGCCATTAGCGCCCGACCCATCGCAAGCATTTGCTGCTCGCCGCCAGATAGCGTACCTGACAACTGTTTACGACGCTCCAGAAGTCTAGGGAATAACCGATACACGTTCTGCATATCTTCGCGAATGGCATGTTTATCTGTTCGCAGATAAGCTCCGAGCTCCAGGTTTTCTTCAACGGACATGTTAGCAAATACGCGGCGGCCTTCTGGTACATGGGAGATCCCCGCTTTTACTATCTCTTGTGCAGGCTTGCCTGCAATAGATTCGCCCATGTACTGGATATCCCCTTGCTTGGGTTTAAGGATACCGGACAATGACTTCAAAAGTGTGCTTTTGCCTGCACCATTGGCACCAATTAAGGTGACAATCTCCCCTTGATTCACTTCCAAAGAGACTCCCTTCAGGGCTTGAATGTTGCCGTAATATACACCCAGTTCATCAACTTTAAGCATCGCCGCTCTTCACCTCCTCGCCCAGATATGCCTCAATGACCTTGGGATGGTTGCGGATTTCATCAGGGGTTCCTTGTGCGATGAGCTGTCCATGATCGAGCACATAAATCCGTTCACAGATACCCATTACTAATTTCATATCGTGTTCAATTAATAGGACGGTTAACTGAAATTCTTTGCGGATAAACGCAATAAGCTCCATCAGTTGATGTGTCTCTTGCGGGTTCATCCCTGCTGCCGGTTCATCCAAAAGGAGCAGCTTCGGGCCTGCGGCTAACGCGCGAGCGATTTCCAATCGTCTTTGCTGACCATAGGGCAAATTTTTGGCGATTTCATCTTTATAGGACTCTAACTGAAAAATCCTGAGAAATTGCAATGCTTTCTCTTCGATTTCCTTCTCTCCGGCAAAATGCGAAGGAAGGCGCAAAATAGAGCTCATCATCGAATGCTTAGACAAAGAGTGATAAGCGACTTTGACGTTATCGAGTACGGACAGTTCATTAAAGAGACGAATATTCTGGAAGGTCCGACTAATCCCGCTTCGTGTAATTTGATAAGGTGCGAGTCCATTCAACTTCTTGCCATCGAAAAGAATATCGCCCTCTGTTGGCACATATACACCCGTCAGCAGGTTAAAACTAGTCGTTTTTCCCGCTCCATTGGGGCCGATAAGACCAATGAGTTCTCCTTGATGAATTTCCATATTAAATCCAGATACCGCTTTTAATCCGCCGAACTGAATGCCGGCATCTTTTACAAGCAGCAAAGGTTTATTTGCCATGCAAACGTCCTCCTTTGCCAAACGACCATTTACCTAAGTAAGAAGTGATTTCTTTAGTTCCCATCAAACCTGTTGGTCGATACAGCATGACAACAATCAGTATGACGCTGTAAATGACCATCCGAGTTTCCGGATAGCTCTGCAGAAAAGTGGAAACGATCGTCATCAATATCGCGGCAAGCACCGCGCCGGATAAGCTTCCCAATCCGCCAAGTACAACGAAAATCAAAATATCGAAGGACTTCAAAAAGCCAAAGTTCGTCGGCTGAATGATATAGAAATTGTGCGAGTATAAACCGCCGGCAATACCAGCAAAAAACGCCCCAATTGCAAAAGCAACAACTTTATAATACGTCGTGTTAATTCCCATCGCATCCGCGGCTATTTCATTTTCCCGGATCGAAATACAAGCTCGACCATGCGTGGAATTCGTAAAGTTCATAATAACAAGTAAGGTAACGAACAGACAAAGGAAGGCATATGTCCAATTGGTCAAATGTGGAACCTGCATCCCAGCTGCCCCGCCTACATATTCAATATTTACGAACACAATGCGGATAATCTCCCCAAAACCGAGTGTAGCAATTGCTAGGTAGTCACCTTTTAGTCGCAAGCTCGGAATGCCAATCAGCAAGCCCGCTGCTGCTGCAACTACGCCTCCAATAACTAAAGCAAGCGGAAAAGGAAGATGCAGCTTCGTACAAATTGCGGCTACATAAGCACCTACGGCCAAAAAACCTGCATGACCAATAGAGAATTGACCTGTAATCCCGATGACCAGATGTAAGCTGACAGCGAGAATAATATTAATCACAATAAAAATTAACGTATTCGAATAAAAAGCATTCAATATGCCTGTGCTTATGAGTAACTGAACAAGGCCATACACAATAATGGAAACAATAAGGAATAACCAAAATCCGTTAGTTTTTTTCATCCTCGTCCGTCACCTACACTTTCTCTCGAGTATTTTTACCCAAAATGCCTGACGGCTTGAAGATGAGAATTAAAATCAAAATAATGAATGCAGCAGCATCCCGCCAGTTGGAGTAGCCCAGCGCACTAACCAACGTTTCAACCAAGCCCAGGACAAGTCCACCGATCGCAGCTCCCGGGATAATACCAATCCCGCCTAACACGGCCGCAACGAATGCTTTTAAGCCTGGAATCACGCCCATGAGCGGTTCTATCTTCGTATAGTAGATCCCGAAAATAACCCCTGCCGCACCTGCTAGAGCAGAACCAATGGCAAAGGTAGCCGAGATCGTCCGATCCACATTAATGCCCATCAAGCGAGCGGCTTCCGCATCGTGGGATACGGCCCTCATCGCTTTTCCGATTTTCGTACGGCGAACAATGAATTGCAGAATAATCATTAAGAACACTGATACGCAGAGAATGAAGATTGAAGCGCTGCTGATCGATGCTCCCAGAAATTTATAGCTTTGATTCGGCAATACTTGCGGAAACGCTTCAGGCTGAGCACCACGCAAATAGATAGTTCCGTATTCAATCAGAAGGGAAACCCCGATCGCTGTAATCAGCGCTGCTATTCGGCTCGCGTTGCGCAAGCGCTTGTATGCAATTCTCTCAATAACGACTCCAAGAAGCGCGCAGATAACCATAGCGATGATCAGAGCCGGGAAGAAGCCTAACCCAGCGTACTTAATGGCATAGAAGCCGATAAACGCGCCGACCATGAACACATCGCCATGCGCAAAGTTAATGAGGCGAATAATACCGTAGACCATCGTATAGCCTAACGCGATAAGCGCGTAGATACTGCCAAGTGATATCCCGTTAATAATCTGCTGTATCCAATCCATAATTTTCAATCCCCTTCTGAAAATGAAACGGGTGAGGGAGATTCCCCCACCCATGCTAAATGCGTATTAAGGATTAACTTTTGTTTCGAACTGTTGCTTACCGTCTTTATACTTTAACACTGTTGCAGTTTTAATCGGGTTGTGCTGGTTGTCAAATGTAATTTTTCCGGAAACCAAAGCCAAATCTTTGGTTTGCGCCATAGCATCCTTAATTTTCGCTCCATCAGTCGAGCCGGCACGTTTGATACCGTCTGCGATCAGGTAAACTGAGTCATAACCAAGTGCGTTAAATGCGTCCGGGGATTTATTCTCGTATTTGCCTTTAAATGCTGTAACAAAGTTTTGAATCGTTTTGTCCGGATCTTCGGAGGAGTAGTGATTCGTAATAAATGTATTGTTCAGAGCCGCAGCGCCCGCCAGTTCAACCAGCTTTGGAGAATCCCAACCGTCTCCGCCCATGAATGGAATCGTGATTCCCATTTCCCGTGCTTGCTTGATGATCAAACCAACTTCTTCGTAGTAGCCTGGAATAAAGACGAACTCTGGATTCGCTGCTTTAATACGAGTCAATGTCGCGCGAAAGTCTGTATCTTTGGCTACATAAGATTCTTGAGCGACTACAGTACCTCCAGCTTTTGAGAACGTATCTTTAAAGGAAGCTGCAAGTCCTTTCGCGTAATCGCTCGCGTTGTCAGCAAAGATTGCCGCCTTCTTCACGTTCAAGTTTTTAGCTGCAAAGTTCGCAGCAACGTTACCTTGGAAAGGGTCGATAAAGCAAGTACGGAAGATATAGTCATTGACTTTGCCGCTCGTTCCCACAGTTACGTTCGGGCTTGTACCAGAAGGTGTCAGCAATACCGTTTTGTTATCTGTAGCGATTTGAACCTGTGCTACCGTGTCTCCGCTTGTTGCTGCACCAATAATCGCGGCCACCTTATCTTGGCTAGTTAATTTAATAGCTGCATTCGTTGCCTCGGCTGCCTCTGACTTGTTGTCAGCTTTAATAATTTCGATTTTCTTACCATTGATTCCGCCATTTTTATTAATTTCTTCTGCGCCGAGCTCGATCCCTTGTGCAATAGATTGTCCGTAAGAAGCAACAGCACCTGAAAGCTCCAAGTTAGCTCCAATTTTGATAACATCACCTGAGCTGCCCGACCCACTTCCCGCTCCACCGCAACCAGTCAGCAGTCCCGCCAACAATGATGTACTCATAACCGCATACGAAACTTTTCCAAAGATATTCTTCTTCATGTTGTTCCCCCATTGTAGATTCGTAATTTTTTTATTTATGTAAAAAAGGATACATAAATAGAGTTAACTTACCCAGCATGTTCAACTTGCTAATCAATTAACCGATTGTCAATTATACTATAACAAAGTTCACAAGTTGTCTATAATTTCGTCAAAATTTTAGACAGAATGTCTAGTACGCTTGTTGTTTAGCTGAGCGAAAGGCTGCCGATCGTGCCGGCAGTCTCGCAACGGCGAGATGACGCCACCTTGTGGTGTGCCTAAGTCGGAGCGTCTTACCGATCCTTCTTCCATAACTCCTACTTGCAGCCACTTCCTAATTAACTTCAATATCCGCCTGTCATTGATGCGCATTTGCACCAGTTTCATTAGCTTGTCTTGGTTAATGTTGTCGAAGTAGCCTTGGATATCGATATCGATGTCGACTACCCAATTCCCTTTACGGTTGCAGGCTTTACGGATTCGGTCTAGTGCTCCCTTTGCACCACGTTTCGGGCGAAATCCGAAGGATGTTTCATGAAAATCCGCTTCAAAGATGGGTTCAATCATTAGTTTTGTTGCCATTTGTACGACTCGGTCTCGAACCGTCGGTATTCCGAGCGGTCTTTGTTTTCCATCCTTTTTAGGAATGTATTGACGTCTCACTGGATCAGGATGGTATGTGCCTTCTTGTAGCTCACGCTTACATTCCTTGATGAACGAAATCTCCCCGTGCTTTTCGATGTCTGCAAGAGTAACGGCATCTATACCAGCCGCGCCTTTGTTAGCACGCACTCTTTTCCCATGCTTCGCATAGAATGTCCCATCTGTGAACCTTGTCGTACAAGGAGTGGAACTTACGTTTCTTGTTTTCCTCGGCTGCATGACCTAGCTTTTCTTGGAGTTGTTGAACTTTTTCCTTTGGTGTCGTTAGCCGGTTGGCATTCACTCACTCGTACCTCCTTAAAAAGCATAAACAAAGCAGGGCACCTTCCCTCCCGAAGGTTATGTTGTCCTTCGGTTCTTTGGTACTATGAGCCCCTCGGACTCCCTTCCTACAGACGGCTCACTTCGCTTTTCGAGCCTATAGAGTGTCTCTTTACGGTTTCTAAAAAAAATCCGTGCAGGGGAGGGTCTCCCCAGTTCACTGCATTATCTTTCATACCATGCCGATCCCTTTACACCGGAGGATTCTTCACTGCTGTTCCAAGATCTACGCAGCTTCCTTGGCCTTCGTCTATGTTCACGAGACTCAGCTTCCTCTTGTCCCTCTTGCGAGGCCTCTTTGACGATACGGCAGGATTCACTTGATGTTACGGCCTGGTATGTTGCTCGCCCTGCCTCTGACAAGTACTTTTGTCGATGCGCTTTACGCACAGATTTCGCCATACGCAAGCATCCTAGCTACAAGGGTGGCTTGGTCCCTCCCGTGGTTGGACTTGCACCAACTAGATAATGCGTGCCTCTGGGCACGCTGAACAAAAAGAGGAGCTGCCGCGTTGAAGTGACCCCCAAAAGTTAGACAGTATATAGTTAGACTGCCTTTAGCGCATGAGTTCGGTACTGTACCGGGCTCATGCCTTTTA
>NZ_JCAUAS010000057.1:0-10683 GCF_059692075.1 Paenibacillus sp. J31P190
TTCCTATGGAAGGCACAGCATTGACATGAGATTTCTGGTATCTAGTTTGCCAAGTTTCATTCCAATAAAGTAAATGCTGCACAATTTCAGCGATACTATTACTATCTTCACAAGGTTTCCAAAACGCTACTGCATACACTGTTCAAACATTTTCATGGTAAGGAATTGAGCTTGCGGCTTCAGTTCGTAGCCAAGTTCCCCATTGACCTCGATCGATGCTGTCTTTACATCGGATATTCGAGTTATACTATATTGTCGCAATCTCATTTCTAACTGCCCATAGGTCATGCGCATTCATTTCAACTGCTTTTCGTCAACCTTGCCGTCTCTGATGATGATTGCAGGTTTTCCGGTTATCCATCGTTCCATCCATTTGTATTTGAGCACTAATACTTCCATAAGAAATAGGATTGCGACAAATAATGCAACGGCTACAACCGATCGTAACACAGAATTCTCAATGATACCTTGCGCCATAAGTTCTCCAATGAAGATTATAACTACTGTAGTAGCAACAGTCATTTGAGCAACCGATTTCCTGCCAGACCACCGTAGAAAATAACGCCGAAGCCGACAATAAATGCACATTTCCAAATGATATGCCATGGACTGTTGGATTCTCGACCGGAGTCAATTCACCGGAGGAGGAGGCCGCTTTCGTTGAAAAATGGTTTAACAAAAAGGACGCAACAAATGAACCGACAAGCTAAATCCGAAAATTAAAACTTCTCTTGTCATTTGAGAACGACAATAGATTGTAAGACAAGAACAAGGGTTTTATAGGACAGGAACCTGGTACCTCTTTCTTGGATGTAGCAAAAAATAAAGAACCCACAATAAATATGTTGTGGGTCCCACAGGAATTTGGTATATTTTTCGTCATATATTAATGTTTCATGCCGCTGCGTGATTACGCTATCGTTTGGCGTTACCTCAATTGTCACAAAATAATTTTATCACTTCAAGTGTGTCCGAAATCTGGAATTATTAATGATCTCCTCAGCAAGTTCATCCGGCTGCTTATTATCGGTATCCAGCAGGAATGGCTCATTGATCGGCGACGCCATCAACTTGTTCCGAAGGAAGAGCGAACGGTGGATATATTGTGCATCTCCTCGCTGATGGAGTCGAGCGGTAAGGGTGTTCGGTTCCGCATACAGCACAACATAGTGTAGCGTCGCCTCGAGGTCCGATAGTTGGTCAAAGAACCATTGCAGTTCATCTTCGACGACGAAATCGATAACCACGTCTAGCCCTTTCAAGAGAAAATTCCGCGTCACCGCAGCAATATTAAGCCAAGCCAGTCGGAGTCGTTCCTCCCACGGCGGCTCGATATCTCCTCGGTAGACATGGAGAAGGAGATCACCTTCAATCAACGCACATTGGTGCATCGCGTTGGCCAGAGTCTTCGAGACGGTTGATTTCCCTACACCAAGTGGGCCAGAGATAAGATAGACGGTTACTGATTTTTTGGTGAAATGCATATGATATTCCCCTCCCTACCCGTTCGTTACGAAGCTGCCGGTTCACGCCGGCAGCCTCGCTCCAACATTTGTTCAACTATCGTTCCCCATTAGTTGAATGAACCGCCCTTTGTTCCTAGCTTTTGAGACAGCAATTCTTTATGTACTTCAGAAAGCTTTAATAATGCGAACTCATCAAGCTTAATTAATTCGCAGAGCTTAGTTGACTCTGTCTTGGCTAAATTATATAGTGTCCTATTTATTATTCCGCTGATATAAGCTTCTTCCAGTTCAACGGTATCCTTATTAATTAGTTCACCAGTTGGTAATACAATTAAATCCAAAAACAAATCATCCATCCACGATACATTATTCTCACTAACCCCGTTTTGGGAACATATATCTATGTACCACTGCACGATATTACCCTTTGAATCAAACATTGTTGTTACCGAATGGTTACAACCCGAAGGGAAGTGTTGAATTCTCGTATTATCACTCCATTTTGAAATATAATAGCACCAAACTGGATTATATATTCTGTCTCAACGTTAATACCCGTACCTTCTAAATCAAATATACAAAACGTACGATCGTATAAATTGTTTACAAAAGCATCTTTGACCAGATACGCATCTTTAGACAAAAAAGTAATGTTCTCATACATCCTCCTTGTAAGGTCGATGGAATTGACTTCTAAGTAGTAGCTAGTAAGAACACTCGTCTCCCGTTAAACATCGAAGTATAGCTTAATCAACTAAGAAATTTAACTTGTTTCAAAATGCTGTCTGATAACCAAAACCCTGCCGCTGCAACAATAACCGAGTATACAAGCATATTGTCAAACTTAAAGGGTTCGCCATGAGTAAACAAATATACAATAATACCAGCAAATATCAGATGTAAAGATAACCCTGCGAGTGTCCCAAGGGTTTTTCCCTTTATTTTCAAGACAATAATTTCCGCAATAATTGAGCAGGGTATGCCAATTATTGCGTATCCGATAGCAGAGTACATAAAATAGATGAAAAACGGGGCATAGCCATGCATTAATACGAGACTATACGAAAGAATCACCGCCATAAGTAAACTGGAGATAATCTTCCTGCCAATCGAAACTTTTGTGACTATTATGAACTCCCCCTTCGTTTATCAAGTAAGTTTAGAATAGCACATAATATCAATTAGGGTATTCATTAATCTGCCCTTTACTTCAACAGAACAAGGAGCATCTGCCGCTGGCAAACTGCTCCTTGTTCGTTCAGCTATCGTTTTGCGTTAGCGTAACATCAGTTCTTTTGAGACTTAGCTATCTAACTGTATTTCAGCGATAACCTTGTCACCATCTATCACAAGCAAAGTACCGGTAAGTGCAACTGATTTTGCTTGCTCAACATCGACGTTTTCCTTAATTTGATACTCGGTATGAAAAGATGCTTCTTTCCTTGGTTCAATAACACCTGACGAACCACCGCCTCTATTATCGCATTTTTCTAAACTTTGTGTTCGGTTCCATCTCCATCTGTATATTGAAAATAAAGTTATAGACTAGGAATGCTGATCTCAAGCGATTCGTTAAAAGTCCGAATAGGCTGCGGCATTAAAACTTTCCGGACCGACCCGAAACGGTTGGGTGCTGTTGGAACTTACGAATGCGGAATAAACAAGCTGGTTGTTTGGAGGAGCAGGAACGTTGTAATCTGACCCTGTAACAGTATAAGGAAAGATGAGCGATCCCTCACTTCCCAGAGCTGGTATGGTTAAGTTAGCAGAGTATACGGTTGGATCTGTAATCTGTGTTCCTCGTACAACTTCGATCAGGATAGTTACATTTAGTGAGTCGGCTGGAAACGAAATGGTCACAGTTGCAGTAAATTCAACGCGTATGAGTCCTCCTGGATTCAAACATTCTAGCCCTACTTGTCCAAATAATGTGGGAGTGGTAGGACTCGCAGAACTGATCGATTGTTGAAAACTGGCATTTTGCGATGTTCTTGTATCTAGTAATCTTACCATTAAAATACACCTCCTTTTTGTCGAAGCTTATCTATTATATGAAGCCAAGTTGAGATAAGATTGTGTGCTTGTTTTATTAATCGTAGAAGGTGGGGAGCAAAAACCTTGAATGGCTATTCTCTGACATGATCCCCTTTTTTTATTGAACTCGATGAACTTTAACCTCCCTTTGAGTGAAGAAAAAAAGGAATTGCCGCGAGGCAAGCCACTCAACTGGTGTTCGCTGTTACGCATTTACTTACTGTAAACAACGATTATGTTTGTGCCGCCGAACAAGAAAAAAACCCGCAGCATGAAGCATGCCGCAGGTCTCTAACTCGTATTATTTTAGATCGTTCCATGCCGAAGCTTAACTTAGGAACTGACATCCGTATCTAATCATAGAGCCTCATTGGTTCGTTTTCGCCTCATGCAATTGTGTAATCAACATCAACAGATTCAGCTACTGTTAATTTAATGGTTCGCTTGAATGTTTTTAAGCATCACCTGGTTGATCATGTGTATTATTTTGTGCAGACTGGTCAGGCGATTTTCGAGTTCGAGATTGCAGTTCCTTATCTACGGTACGCTGAGATTTGGTTATCTTAGTTTTAGTTTTATCGGACATTGAGATTACCTCCTTTCTATCTTGATGAAATAAGCTAAAAAATTAAGCCTGTTCTGTGGGAAAGTTTCCTCAGGCTTTTTTAGGGCTTTATATGTGAACCATTTTGTTAAATAACCACCTTAATTAATATTTGCCTCATCAATTTTACCCTTTTGATTTGGTTTTTGGTTTTTTTGCTTTTCGGATTTCACGCTTTTCTTTTGATTAGTCATAACTTTAGCACACCCCTTTGAGTAATTTGAAACATATATATTGTACTCACTTAAGAAGTAATTTAAGCAGACACATTGTGCCAATCACTTAATTTGTCGGCGAAATTAAACAATAATTTCTTACTGGGAACTAAAGCTTTTCAAATGAGATTATTCTTGCATAATCCTCCCTTAATCTCCACAAAATAAAGATATTGAGAAAAGGAGTGATTTTATCCCATGGCAAATAACAGCACTTTACTCGTACCACAGGCTAAAGCGGCAATTAACCAACTAAAGTATGAAGTAGCTCAAGAATTGGGCATCCCTCTTCATCCAAATGGCTACAATGGAAATCTCCTTACAAGGGATGCAGGCTCTATCGGAGGAACAATTACAAAGCGTCTTGTACAAATTGCTGAGCAGCAGTTAAATGGATTTAAACGCTAAATCTATAATGTAAGCCTAGTAAAAAAGACTACGATCACCTTTCGTACAAACTGGCAAACCTTACATTGCTATCATTGAACAAATGTTCGCGTTAGCTTAGTCATACAACTGGTACTAAAGTAAATGAGGGTTATTAGCAAACTGTTATCAGACCGCCATGTGTAACAATGATAATGCTGTCCTGTGGATGTTCAACTGACAAATCCAATAAGGACGAAGCTAATCTCTCGCCCGCTTTCCTCGCAGAATCACCAACTGGTGGTGAAAAATCCCTCTCATGTGTACATCGATTCCACAAATCAACAAACTCCTCAAATGTCTGTCCAGGTATATCACCCCAGTTGGCACGCTCTCGCAAACGAATATCTTCTGTAATTGTTGTCTTAGTTTCGTTCGCAATGATTTGGGCTGTTTGTTTAGCCCTTTTTAGTGGACTACAGATGATTTTTTTTATCGACATTTTACTAAAATGGCTTGCGGTCACCTGAGCTTGCAACAAGCCTTCCGGCGATATAGCGACATCTTCAATTCCCTTTACTTTTTTAGCATGTCTGACAAGGTAGAAATTTGTGCTCATTGCACCAACTCCTTCCTTTTAATAATTCAGGTTCGATTCGAAAAAGATTAGATATCCATCTAATTTGATAAATATCTAATTGGTATTATATATTCGTTCCTTGCTGTAAGTAAATACAATTTTCACTGAACAATTCTGCTCGTTAGTTGAATAGCAAAAAGAGACCCAGTTTGGTCGGAAGGTGGTTTGACTTTAGTGAAATAACTTATGAAGCAAAAAAAGTTCTATCTGGGAATCCATTCCCCTCTTTATAGCATCTTGCAATAGCTGAAACGGCCCTCATGAATGTATGGTCATTTTTTGTATTAGGCACCTGCTCTAGCTCCCTAAATTCTTCAACAACCTTGTCAAATTCAATTCTTCCCATTCGTTCTTCCGTTGGACCAAATTTATAAATTACCTTCTCTGCATCATCGTACTCTTTGATCAGTATTACATATGTCGCCAAATTCTGAACCTACCTTTCGATTAACAGTTACATAATCCAGCGTACGCACTTTTCCATTATCTTTTAAATATAGATGCCCGTTAGCACAAAAGGCCGCACGCAGCAGCCTTTTTAGGTTTGTTCAACTATCGTCCCTCGTTAATCGCCACTCACATTCATAATTCCACTAGCCACGAATCCCTTAGTATATCTTTAGTCTATTCCTGATCAAGCTCAAAGTTCATTGCACCTAATTCTTCACTAAAATAGCAAATTCCATTCTTGCATCCATATGTAATTTTATTACCTAAATCATGATAAATAACCACTTCTTTATAATCAAGAGGAGTGGTCATTTTAATTTCGGTTATTAAAGCTTCAGCAGCTGTTTCCGTTTCCTTATCTCCCTTTCCATTATATCCAATCGCTGTTCCGCTAGGTCCTTCGTAAACCGTAAATATACATGCATTTTGATTGTTTTCTTTTACTTGGATCACAAATGTGTAAGCATTCGAAGCATCATCTGTTTTGTATAGAGGTTCTCCAAATAAAGCAAGCAATGATCCCCCTAAACTTTGCACTTATACATTTTATTCCTCCGATGGCTGTTTTTGATTCATTTTAAATCATTCCAGATTTTTATTATGACGTGTGGCCCGTAATCTTGGGGGTAAGATATCAATGCAACGAATACTGTTAATAAATATCAGTAATTGTAAATTCCGAATGATTTATATAGTATTTATTCTCAAAGTTTAAATCATCAGCATATGAACCATTGCCTTTATCCATTATTTTAGCTGAACAACTGATGATTAATAAAATAGTGATAACGGCTGCCATGCCCAAATAAAATAATTTCTTCATACAAATTACACCACTTTTAATATTTAGACTCCTAATCCCGAGAAAAAGTTACAGTCATTTCCATATTTCTAATCTGCCCGTTACTTCAATTAAAACGGCAGCCGGAATGTTTTCCGACTGCCATCGTTTTATATTTGAACTATCGTTTCTCGTTAGGTTAACGCCAGCGCCCAGTCTACAACTTTATTATCACAGTTCTTTATTGTTCAGTACTTCATTTTATCGAATACCAACAAAACTTTTGCATTTCTCCACCCCATGAGTTACTATTTTTATATTGACAAATTTGCAGGTCATACAAGGAGGTTAACACGCTATGTGCCCCCGTACCAAAGAACAAAATGAGCTCATACGCATACAGCGCAGAGAGCAGATCCTGGACGTCGCCGCGCGCTCCTACTTTCGCACGGGCGGCAGCTTTGATATTCGCGACGTCGCCCGCGAGGCAGGGCTTGGTTACGGCACAGTTTACCATTATTACCCCAACCGGCATTTATTAATAGAAGATGTGTTAGGAAGCGGCTTCGAGCGATGCGAGCAAGTTATCGCAAAATGGGCGAACATCAGCGGCAGCCCCCCGGATGACTGGCAGTTGTTGACGTATTGTAAAGCGCTGCTCCGGCTGTGGCAGTCGGACGCCCGCGCATATCTCGTCTACAAAATGGCGGCGGAACATTATGCAGGCTTGCCTGAAAGGGATCGACACCACGCCAAAAGAAAATTTATGGAACGGCTGTACGTTCCACTCCAATCGATCGCCCAGTGCGAAGACGACAGCGTCGACCATATGCTTGCCGTGCTGGTCGGTTGCTGTGGGCTGCACTACTATGCGGGCAATTCCGACCTGGACGTCGATCGAATCGCCCGACTCGCTATGCAAGCTATTACGAAGGAGTCCTGATACGAACATGGTCATTTTAAAAAGCAAGCATGAAATTGAGGCTATCCGCAAGGCATGCCAAGTGGTGGCTGAATGCCATCGTACAATCGCCCCGCTTATCAAACCGGGTATTACCACACACGAGATTGAGCGCATATTCGAGGACATTATGTTGAAGCACGGCGCAAAGCCATACCAGAAAGGCTATAAGGGCTATCAATATGCGACCTGTGCCTCCGCCAACGATGTGATCGCACATGGCTTCCCTAGCAATAAGCCACTTGAGGAAGGCGATATCGTGACGATCGACACTGTCGCTGAGCTCGATGGCTGGCTCGGCGATTCGGCCTGGAGTTATGCGGTCGGGCAGATCTCGCCGACGGCCGAGAAGTTGATGCGTATCACGAAGGAATGTCTTGACCTGGGCATCGAGCAGGCGCAGCCCGGCAATCGACTCGGCGATGTGACGAGCGCGATTCAGCGGCATGCGGAATCACACAGTTTCGGCGTCGTGCGCGACCTTCTCGCCCATGGCATCGGCCGCGACCTGCACGAAGAGCCGACTTATATGCATGTCGGCAAGCCTGGAAAAGGCCTCCGTATCAAGGAAGGTATGGTGTTCACGATTGAGCCCATGATCACCGAAGGCACCTACTTCATGACAATCGATCCGGACGGCTGGACCGCACGGACGAAGGACAACAAGCTCGCCGCCCAATACGAGCATACGATCGCCATCACGGCTGAAGGTCCACAAATTTTGACCGCGCAATAGAAAAATTAGAGGTCGACCAACGAAATGGTCGACTTCTTTTTTTCGTATTCGGCATAACGATATCCCGTTCCCATCTTCAAGCTGAAGCATGTTCGGGGACAGCGTGTCCATAGATCTGATGAGGCTTCTCGCTTGGACGCGATCATATTCAGTGGCCTCACCTTTTTCTTATCATCCGTCGGGAATGAGATCAAGTTCTTGTCACCCGACAGATATGTCGGATGACAAGAAATTTAACCCATAAATGACAAGAATTTCATCTCATTCCCACGTGCATTTTGAAATCGAAAAAACACACCATTTGGCTATTTCGTCGAGGATTTCGTTATATGCTAGTATCCCACGTTTGAAATAATGCAATTTCTTGTCCGAAGTCGTTTCTATCAAGTTGGTGATTAACAGGTTAACTCTTTCCTTGTGCTGCCCGCTGTTGTAAAGCGCCATGGCAAGGAAGACTTGAATGGCACGATTTTACGGGAACTCCTTGGCTCTGTTCTTAAAGTCTCTACTGCTTTTTGATAGTTTCCCCATTAGCGGTATGCACTTCCTAGCCTTAAGCATGTATTCCTCAGAAACCTCTTCGCATAATATCAACACAGTTTAACGCCGAAATTAGGCATTCACCCTGCCTATGGCGAATATCTTAAAGGGAAATTACATTTAATAAATTGAGGTGATACACTTGGGATACTTCGTTACTGTGGAACCGGGGGTCAACCTATTTATAGAGGACATCAATCCGAAGGGAAATAAAACGATACTTTTTATTCATGGATGGCCGCTAAACCATAACCAGTTCGAATATCAGTTCAATTTCCTTCCTAAGCTCGGATATCGTTGTATCGGAATGGACTGGAGAGGATACGGCAATTCGGATAAACCATTCGGGGGCTACGGTTTCGACAGATTAGCAGATGATCTTCGCATGGTCATCGAAGCGTTACAGTTAAAAAACATAACACTGGCTGGACACTCTACCGGAGGCGCGATCTCGATTCGTTATATGGCTCGTTACAAAGGGTTCGGGGTATCTAAACTCGTTCTTATCGACGCTGCCTCTCCATCGAGCGTTCCAAAAGAATTTACTAATAAAATCATCGAAGAAACAAACAATGACCGTCCGAAAATGCTGCAAGACCAAACAGGGATTTTTTTCTTTCAGTACATTTCCGATCCGAAATCCGAATGGTTCGTTCAAATGGGATTACAAGCGGCGAATTGGTCGACTTCCGCCATTATGGTCACGCTTAGAGACGAAAATGTTTACAATGATCTTGGGCAGATCGATGTGCCCACTCTAATTATTCACGGAATTCATGATAAAGTCATTCCGTTTACCCAAGCTCAGGAAACAAATAAGCTGATCAAAAATTCGAGGCTAGTTCCGTTCCAATACAGCGGCCATTGCGCTTTTTTAGAGGAGCGCGATAGATTCAACCAATTACTATCTTCTTTTGCATAACGCCTCGGATTATTGTCAAAATCGGGAATGGGATCAAGTTCTTGTCATTGGCTCGTGACAAGAACTTGATCCCATAAAATAAAAGACCGCGTTTTACGCGGCAATTAATGGGACTATGTTCTTGTCACCCGACAGTAATCAGCATTTAGAAAAATAGGTTCATTCCTTTTTATTAGGTTCTACTTGTCGCATACCAACCACCACAGCTCTCCCCTCGCCATTTCCGTGTTCGTTGACTGGAACATTAAGCGTTGCTTCTAACTTATTTAATTTTGTGCCAGTCCTTCTTGACGCATCTCTTCTACGGTGTGACGCCCTTTATCTTCGTCTCGGCTGCCAACTTTTAACCCATTCAAAGCCAGTTGATATGCGATTTCCCTTCCTATACCGCGGTTAGCTCCTGTGACTAAAATCTAAGCCTTCATTTATTGATTCACCAGGTTCAAGTCTTCCACCAATTGGTTTTCTGTTGGCAATTCAGTAATACAACTTAACATCTCTAAAATTCCTCCCTGAAAAATTGGTTCTTAATTTAGTGATTGCAAACATCGTAAAATCCAACTTGTTAAAGAATTACTTCGTGAGAAAAACCCGTTTTCCTTTTTATGTAATAAAATCTGAAGGCTCTTATCGAACAAATCTGCCCGTCCCTCGGTTTTAAAGGTTTATCTCACGTATGCTCACTCACTCGCAGGATTTCATCACCTTATAAATCAGTATTTTTCAGAAAGTAAGTTGATTAAAACCGTTGATTCATATTTTGGGCGTGCGGGAATAGAGGAACATATGGAACATTTCCCCAGATCCTTCTCTACTGCACGCATGCTCCACAAAATCCTTGGAGGTTCACCCTCCCGCGGCTCAACGGGTCTATGCCCTTACATTCCTCCCTCAGAATGATTAGATTTTCTTACGTATGCTCGCTTGTTCGCAGGATTTCACATCCCATAAAAGTGGTGAACGATAGA
>NZ_JCAUAS010000058.1:0-8467 GCF_059692075.1 Paenibacillus sp. J31P190
TCAGTTCGTCAAACTTGCTATGCTTTACCCTCATACGAACAACCTCCGGCTAATTTCATTGTATTTTCTTAGCCTAAAAGTGTCCAACTTAATTAGGGGGCTTTATAGAATCCGAGCCCATTTGTCGCGAAATGGCCTGTATGGGGCTAAATTGTTGTACACAATGCAACATTGAAGGGATAAAGGTGGGATCTAGGCAGAATTGTTGCCCTTTCTACAACATCATTTGACCGAGAGTGTGGATTCGTTCACTCACTCTTCACTCACTCTTCACTCACTCTTACTCACTCTTACTCACTCATTCACTCATTCAAACCTCATTTCCCCCACCCCCAACTAATTCACATATCAGCTCTCTCCTTACTCATTGATAGTTACGAAAAAAGACCCTATAGAGGTCACTTTACTCAAAGTGTCCATCTTTCGGGTAACCGTTCAACCATGGGCTCAGGCCGTTCTTTTGTTTACGCTTCGGTGCAATAGAAACGTTTTTATTCGAGTCGTGTATTTGATAAAATCACAATAAAACACAGTGTTCATGTGAATGGAAGTGGTTATATAGGTAATTTTATTGTTGTTCAATTGTTTATTGACTCCAAAACCATTGCTATTTATAATGATTTAATAACAATCGAAACGTTTCGATCAAATTACCAAATGCATAGTCCGAATAAGAAAGAGAGCGAAGAATATGACAAGACCTAATACAACCGACATCTGCATCCGAAATGGCGCATTGGCGTTCACTTTTATGAACAGCGGAGATATTAGAAAAATCACATACAATCAGACCATGATCAATCAGCTGATAGCTAACCCCATTGACGGTTCAATGAACAATATTTATCTGCGTATCCATCGGGAATCATCGCTATCCTTCGTACCCCTGCTTGGCATCCGTTCTTCAAGCCGGATCAGTCGCAGTGACTGTCAGATTTCTTGGAAGGGGCGTGCCGAGGAACTCGAATATGAGGTCATCTTTACGCTCACTCCTCAATTGATCTGGTTCTGGGACGTACGGGTCCATGGTCATGGAGCGGACATCGATCTTGTCTATGGGCAGGATGTGGGCATTGCGGATCAAGGTGCTGTCAGATCAAATGAAGCCTATTTGTCTCAATACATGGATCACTCTGTCTTTAAGGACCCTGTCAAAGGCTGGGTCGTCTGTTCTCGTCAAAATATGCCGCAGCAGGGACAATTCCCGTACTTACAGCAGGGCTCTTTAACAAATGCTGCGGAATATTCAACGGACGGCTTCCAATTCTTCGGTTTATCCTATAAGGCAACGAACAAGCCTGAGGCGTTGACTAAGGTCAAGCTGGCCAGCGAGATCTATCAATATGAATTTGCCTATACAGCTCTGCAATCGCAGCGCGTGATCGTCGATGGCATGGCGCGATTTGTTTTTTACGGTCTGTTCAAGCCGCACCATCCGGAGGCAGTTGTAACCTTGGCATACGAACAGGAAGTACAGGAAGCATGGGCATATGCGGAGGCACTAGATACAAAGTGGGAGGAAGATCTGGAATCTGTCAGCCTTCAGCCCAGAATCGGCGCCCCTCTTCAGGTTGAATCTATAGCAATCGAGGAGATCGGGCGCGACTTTCCTAGCCGCCATCAGGAGGAATGGGATAACGGGGTTCTGTTGTCTTTCTTCACAGAGGGGCACGAACATGTTGTATTAAAGGAGAAAGAGCTGCTTGTGGAACGTCCGCATGGACATATTCTCATGACGGGGGATAACGCTCGCATGAACGAACAAGTGCTTACTACCACATCTTATATGTACGGTATATTCAACTCGCAACTTGTGGTGGGAAATACGTCCTCTAACAAGATGCTAACAAATGCCCGCAATGCGTTGAATGTGCTGAAGACTTCAGGCCAAAGGATATTTATTGAGATGCACGGTGAATTTCGGATGCTCACAATGCCATCGATGTACGAAATTGGCTTTAACTACGTGCGGTGGACCTATAAGACGGTTGAAGACACGATTGTCGTCACGAACCTCACTGTAATGGACACGCCGGAGGTTCATCTGACCGTACAATCCGTAAGCGGAAATCCCTACCGATATCTGATTACGAATCAGGTGTCCATGAATAACAATGAATACGGAGTGCCTTTCCTCATGGAACGTGAAGGCGATGTTCTGGTATTCCGTTCGTGTGAAGGTTCGGATAACGCAGGAACCCTGCCAGACCTGTGTTACCGTATGAAGCTTACGGGAGCGGATGTGACCGTGACCGACGAGACAGCCCTAGCCGATCATGCTGATCCGGGATCCTCTTCGCTCGTTGTGCTCGAATTAAGTGCTAGCTCGGAATGGAGCTTGACAGTTCAAGGACTTATTCATGGCGGTGAGCTGCCGTTCGAGAGACCGAATACGGCTGTAGAAATAGAACGATACCGCGAGTATTTTAGAAAAGTAATGAATGGCTTCCAATTATCGCATAGTGGCGAAGCAACGGAATCGTTACATAAGGTTAATGCTCTTGCATGGTGGTACACCCATAATATGCTGGTCCATTATTCCGTGCCGCACGGGCTGGAACAATACGGTGGAGCAGCTTGGGGCACACGAGACGTATGCCAAGGGCCAACGGAATACTTCATGGCTACACAGAAATACGATCAAGTGCGCGAAATTATAAAGACCGTATATGCCCACCAATATGAAGATGACGGGAACTGGCCGCAATGGTTTATGTTCGATCAGTATTACCGCATCCAACAAGAAGAAAGCCATGGCGACATCATTGTATGGCCACTTAAGGTCATTGCCGATTACATCTCGGCTACGCACGATTACAGCATTCTTCAGGAGCGAATTCCTTATACGAATCGGGAAAGCTTTGAGTTCACCGAGGAATGCCCGACCCTGCTTGAGCATGTGCAGAAGCAGTTGACATACATGAAGAATCACTTTCTTCACGATACTCACTTGTCCGCTTATGGCGACGGGGACTGGGACGATACGCTCCAGCCAGCTAATGCGCAGCTCAAGCAATATATGATCAGCAGCTGGACGGTCGCCTTGACTTATCAAGTGCTGAATCAATTATCCACCGCTTTAACGGATGAACACCAAGAGCTGTCAGCGGAGCTGCATAAGCTAGCATCTGGCATTCAAGCCGACTTCAATCGATATATGCTGCAAAAGGATGTCATTCCCGGCTTCGTCTACATGGAGAAACCAGGGGAAGCGGAGCTTATGCTTCATCCGACTGATACGAAGACGGGCATTCAATATCGCCTGCTGCCAATGACGCGCAGCATGATCGCTGAGCTGCTGACCGAAGAGCAGGCTGAATTGCATTACCGGCTTATTAAGCAGGAGCTGTACTGCCCTGATGGCGTCCGCTTGATGAACCGTCCGGCACGATATGCTGGCGGCGTAAGCACGCACTTTAAACGTGCGGAGCAAGCGGCGAACTTTGGCCGTGAAATCGGGCTGCAGTATGTGCACGCTCATATCCGCTTCGTCGAAGCGATGGCGAAGCTCGGCAAGGTGGACGAGGCTTGGCAGGGTCTTGCCATGATTAATCCGATCGGCATCCGGGAAGTGGTGCCGAACGCCGAATTGCGCCAAAGCAATGCCTACTTCAGCAGCTCAGACGGAAAATTTAATACACGTTATGATGCTGGGGAACGATTCCAAGAGCTATTTGAAGGGACGGTTCCGGTCAAAGGCGGCTGGAGAATCTACTCCAGCGGACCAGGAATCTACATGAACCAGCTCATCTCCAACTGTCTCGGCATTCGCCAAGACGGAGGTGATCTGATCATTGATCCTGTGCTTCCGCATGAAATGGATGGTCTTCATTTCGAATTTGCCTGGAATAACCGCGGCGTCAGATTCGAGTATCATATCAGCGGTTCATTGGAATGCCATATCGAGATTAATGGTCATGAAGTCGAGACCGAAGTCATGCCAAACCGTTATCGCCAAGGCGGAACAAGAGTGCGGCGCGAGCAATTAGAGTATTTGCTAAGCGGTGAAGATAATGTTATTGCGATTTACATCTAGTGGAGCCAGTGATCTTTCGGGGGCACCGATATATTGGTATAGTAAAGGGAAATGATGCAGTGAATGATTGGGGCGAGTTATTGTGGTTAGTATTAAAGATATCGCTAAAAAAGCGGGGGTCTCGATCTCCACGGTCTCCTATGCGTTAAACGGGAGCCCCAAAGTGACGAAAGAAACGAGCAGACGAATATTGGCCGTGGCCAAGGAATTAAATTACATGCCCAATGCGGCGGCCAGATCACTGAAGAAGCGGGAAACTAAGATTATTGGGGCTTTTCTTACGGATTTTAACGGAGCGTTCTACGGGGAGCTGCTGCAGGGGATCAAAGAAGTGCTGAATAAAAAGGGTTATGACTTAATCGTATGCAGCGGCTCGCAATCCCACCGTCTGCTGCCAGAACGGAATATTGACGGCGCCATCGTGCTCGACTCTTCATTCTCAAGCGAAGAGATACTTCAATATGCGGAGCTCGGACATAAGCTGGTTGTGCTCGACCGTGAGCTGAACCATTCGAATGTGAATCAAGTACTGCTCGATAATAAGGCGGGGGCCGCATTAGCTATGGAGTATTTGATTGAAAAAGGGCATCGTAAGATCTATGTCATAACGGGGCCTGAAGCCTCGTTTGACTCGATGCAGCGTCTTCAGGCTGTCCGTCAGGTCGTTGAACGTCATCAGCCGCTTGCCTGTACGCAGATTCAAGGCGACTTTAACAAGTCGGCCGGGGAAGAAGCTGCCGAGCAAATCATTCGAGAATATACGGAGCCTGTCGCCGTCTTCTGTTTGAACGATGAGATGGCTATCGGCTTATATAATGCCGTCAAGGAATCCGAGTATAGGATTGGCACACACATTCATATCATCGGTTTCGATAATATTGAATTGACACAGTATACGGAGCCCCGTCTTGCGACGATTGATTACTCGAAGCGAAAGTGGGGAGCTTTGGCCTCCGAGCAGCTATTAAAGCTGATTGCGGATGAAGAGATCGATCACGAACGCATCTATGTGACTTTGGTCAAAGGCGATTCTGTACATGCGGTATGAGGAAGAGGTTTTCCTTTAGTCATCAATGACTTTTGGGACAACCTCTTTTTGCGATCTTACAATCTGCGCAATTGCTTGGGATAGCGTGTCAACACTTCAACCTGGCCGTTTGGCTGCACATACACATCGTCCTCGATTCGAACGCCGCCAAGCGAAGGCATATAAATACCCGGTTCAATCGTGAATACATGTCCCGGCTCAATGAGCATCTCGTTTTCACCGTTAATCGATGGATCTTCATGCACATCCAGACCTATGCCGTGACCGATCCGATTATTAAAATAAGCGCCATATCCCTTTGCTGCTATGATACCTCTCCCCGTTTGATCGATGACTCCGTATGGTGTACCCACTGCGACCGCTTGAATGGCTGCCAGATTCGCGGTTAACACGGTTTCATAAATCGTTTCCTGCTCTTTGGTTCCTTCCCCAATTAAAAACGTACGGGTAATATCTGAGCAAAACCCGCCCGCATAAACGCCAAAATCGATGAGCAAAAAATCATTCTCCTGGATCGAATAAGCACCTGGTTTGCCGTGAGGCAAGCATGACCTTTTTCCAGTCAAAATGATCGATTCGAATGCCGGCTTATCGCCTCCGAACATCCTCATCTTATATTCTAATTCCGCCGCAAGCTCTTGCTCCATCATGCCGACTCTAACTTTTTGCACGGTACTTTCAAGCACCTTTTCGGCAATATCGACCGCCCGGCGAATGCTGACAAGATCTTGTTCTGACTTAATCAGCCGCTCTTGTATGATAAATGGTTCGATATCCGTACAATGCAAATCGGGAAACAACGCTTGCAGCTGCTCCACCCTGTGAAGGCTGATTGCTTTTTTTTCCAATCCCAACGTACCGATGCGTGTTCTACCTACTTTGTCTTTCAACAGAGCGTAAGGATTCTCGCTGTCTGAACAGGGGATCAAATCGCGAACGAATGAATGCTGCTGCGCAGCTTCCAAATCTAAGCCGGGAACAATCATGCTTTCACGAGCGCTGCCCATGTCGACGATAAGTGCCATGAATCGCTCATGCGGATTCGAATGGAACCCGGTAAAGAAATAAATATTCGTTGGATTCGTAATCAAGGCGATATCAATTTGCTTTTTCTCCAAGTAATCGCGAAGTTTGCGCAATCTCAATTCATAAATGGAACTCATACATATACCCTCCCGTTTTCGTATCAGTCGTCCTTAGATTAGCAAAAACCGTGCCAATATTTCCAGTTTTACGTTTTTTTGAACAGATTGGCGCGATTATTGCTAGAAACGTGTAAGAAGGAATCGCACCAATCCGAAAAGGAAGGAACCATATGAACATGACATCCGTTATTATTTGCCGATGCGAGGAAGTAAGTCTTGCTCATTTACTTGAAACCGCCAAACAGTATCCTTGTTCTTCACGTGAATTGAAACTGCGCACACGGGCAGGCATGGGTTATTGCGGTGGACGTACCTGCCGTTTATTGGTCGATAAGATCGTACAGGAGCTATCGGATACACTAATTTCAAATGAAATACCGCTAAAACATCAGCCTCCTGTCCGACCTGTTTCTTTTCGCAGCTTAGGAGGAGAACAACCATGAGTTACGGACGAATTATGAACCACCCCATTTTAGGTGAATGGAGTAGCGAACGAATAGGCATTTCCTTTCGTTTGGATGAACAGGAATACGAAGCTTTTGAGGGTGAGACGATCGCCGCAGCGCTGCTCGCACATGGTATCCGTACGCTTCGTTACCACGAAGATACCGGTACGCCGCGCGGCCTTTATTGCAACATCGGACACTGCTTCGAATGCCGCGTTACGGTCGACGGGATAGACGGACAAAGAGCATGCCTCACACCACTAAAAAACGGAATGGACATCCGCACAGGCAAGACACTTCCCTCTCCGTTGAAGAAAGGAGCTCATCTTCCATGACAGACGTTCTCATAGTCGGAGCCGGTCCAGCCGGTTTGTCAGCCGCAATCTCCTGTGCAGAGCGCGGGTTAAAAGTAACGGTTGTCGACGAATTCATGAAACCAGGCGGCAGACTGCTGGGACAGCTGCATCAAGAACCTAACGGGACATGGTGGAATGGAATTGAAGAATCAGCCAAACTTCAGAATAAAGCTGTGTCTCTTGGCGTGGTTATCCAACTCGGCGTTTCTGTATACGATATTAAACAATCGGCAGACAGTTGGATCGTTTATACGTCAAGCGGCGTGCAGGAAGTGCCTGCTCTTCTGCTTGCTACAGGTGCGGCGGAGACCGCTGCACCTATTCCAGGATGGACACTTCCGGGTGTTATGTCCATAGGAGCGGCTCAGGTAATGACGAATGTGCATAGGGTCCGCGTCGGCATGCGCGGGATCATTGTGGGGATCAATGTGCTGTCCATTGCCATTGCACGCGAACTGCAATTAGCAGGCATCGATATTGCCGCCATGGTGCTTCCCGCCAAAAACATTATAAATACAGATGCGGGAGATCCACAAAAAGTGATGCAGTCGATGCTTCGCCTCGGGCACCTCGCACCATCCCCTATTCTTCGACTTGGCAGCGGCTTGATGCGTTATTCCCCGCTGCAAACATGGGGACTTCGGCTTTACCCAAAGAACGGTTTTAAAATTTGGGGGATCCCCATCCAACTGCGTAAAGCAGCCCTCGCTATTGAAGGAGAGGAAAAAGTCGAGAGCGTGCAGTTGGCTGATCTAACATCAGACGGAGAAATCGCGGCTCATTCCACGCGAAGCGTTCCCGTCGATTTCGTCTGCATGGCGGGCAGCCTTTATCCTCTAGCTGAACTGGCAGCTGTAGCTGGATGTCCCTTCCGCTTCGTACCCGAATTAGCCGGACATGTCCCGCTCCACAACGCCCAGATGCAAACACCGCTTACTGGCTTGTTCGTAGCGGGGAATATTACTGGCATTGAGAGCGCCAAGGTAGCAGCCGCCCAAGGTACGGTTGCAGGTATTTCGATCGCGGCTTTTCATGGGGTTAGCGGAACCGATGAAGAGCTGCAGCGTGCTGTAGAGCATGTTTGGACGGTGCGTGAACAAGCGCTGATTCAATTTCACCCCCAGGTCGCGAAGGGGCGACGACATATTGAAACGATGTATGACGAGGTATAAAACGGAATTTGCACGCATCCTTACTCATCAGCATTAATCCAATGTTGTAATTCCTACAACAATTCGCACGCCCAAAGGCTATTTTGCAACTTGAAGTTGCAGTTCGTACAACACTTCTAGCCCATTTGTTGCAAAATCGCTTTTATCGAGCCCAATTCTATAAAGCCCCCTAATTAAGTTGGACACTTTTAGGCTAAGAAAATACAATGAAATTAGCCGGAGGTTGTTCGTATGAGGGTAAAGCATAGCAAGTTTGACGAACTG
>NZ_JCAUAS010000059.1:0-8095 GCF_059692075.1 Paenibacillus sp. J31P190
CCCCTATAATGAAGACAGTTGGAAAATTAGTGTAGATGGAGAAACAAAAACATTTACTTGGTCAGATAAAAATTGTGACGTAACGAGCGATGCAAAGCAACTACTAGGATTGCGAACATTCATCCAACATATAGTTGCGGGTAAGGATTCTTATAAAGAATTACCCAAAGCTGAGGGTGGTTATGAATAAAGGAATAGAAATCCAATTGGAAAATGCTATTCAACTAACGGGAAACGATAGTTCAACACAAAACGGCTGCCGCGTGCAGCCTATTGTGCTAACGGGCAGGATACTTCCAATATGTGTTAAAATGGGGTTCTAATGAATCTACGCCGAGAACAATTGGAAAACGACACATGATTGGAGCGATTTTATGGATAGAGATATCGTTCAGTATCATTGCGATGAGCTGATTAAGTCATTAGTTACGTTGGCTTCTTCTGCTGAAAAGCAAAAAAATATTATGGGCTATGGACATGTAGGGGACGATATGATTCTTGAATTCGAAAGCCATTATAATCTCGGCATGACTCAATATTACCTCGATTTAGGGCTTTTCTCAGACAACCAATTACAGGAACTAAAAAATTATGATAAATTTCTTGATGAGAAATGCAGTGAACAAGAGTTGGATTTTTTCACCGATTTTGATCAATTGAAAAGTAATTTGATATGGGAAGAGATAAGAGTGAAAACGTCTGAATTACTTAGACTTCTTGATAAAGACAATCTAGATATTGAGATTATAAGGGAAGTTGATAATAATATTGAATTGACTAGGACCAGGTTGTATAGGGTCAGATGAAACTATACTGTTAAGCTATTGGGCAGCATAGTTTATTAATGAAACTTAAATAAAACACGAAACGTCTAATGTTAAAGAATGTAATATTAGGGGGATTTCATGAAAAAAATTACTGCTCTAATTGTAGTAGTTACAATGATTTTACTTTTTGTTACAAAATCGCTTTATGTTGAGTGGACAGAGTTATTTATTATAATTGGTTCTTTAAGTTTTATATTTATACTTATTAATTTGTTTTCTAAACGCCAGCGTGGGATTAGTTACATTTTAGGTAGCTCTGCCTTATTAGGATTTCTGTTTTTTTGGGTACTTAGTTTAATTGACTTAATTGCAGACCATTTTATGTACTATCTCCCGACGGGAAACGAAGACGGTCAGTCTTTATCATTAGGCTTTAAAATCCAAGAATACAACGATGATTTATTTGTTGGAAGTGTAATATCACTGTTGTCAGTTATAATAATCACTTTTTTATTTTCAAAAATCACTCTTAAAAAGACATAAAATTGTTCAACTAACGGATAACGATAGTTGAATAACACACATTAGATGAGCAGGCACTGCGGTGGCCTGCTCATTTTATAAGCTAGCTGGTAGGGTAGCTTAATAACAAAGGAGAAATTGATTGATAACATCATAAAAGCGAGGACCCCGCGAATTATATCGCAGAGTCCTCTTATAGTGGGAAGCGATTTATTTCAAAAATGCACTTCTAATGCTAAGTCTTACTCAAAAAGTATCGAAGCAGAAATCTCGATCTTTTTATCCTTCTTAGTGTTTTCATGGTGAATCAACAACCTTTCGAAAACTAAAATTGAATTCCGTTTTTCGCTGGTTTTTAATACCACTTCCCACTTATCGTATGTTTACCCTTTTCCTAATATTTTGAATCAATATGGGTAATATGGCTCTCAGAAAATAAAGTTTTAGATTGACTTGCTTGATTAAGCTAAAGGGGAACGATAGTACAATATTAAAACAGGCTGCCGGCGTATTGACTGGTAACCTTATTGTGTTATCTGGTAGGATATTGGAATAAAAAGGAATTTACAATGGGAATAAAGAATTACTATTACAATAAATCCTTCGATAGGAGAAGTAAATGGGTTATGTAGAAGACTTAAATGAATTGCCAGAGAACATACCAAGAAGTCACAAAGAAATAATAAACAGGTACAAATCTTTGTTAAGCTAACGAGGAACGATAACGGAAGAGCTTGCAGCATTGCAGCTCTTCTTTCTTATTGAAGTAACGGGAGTTTAATGCAACTTTGCATGAAGAAGGAAGACGTTACTTGCTTGAGAGAAAGATAGTCATCTGGTCTACTCTGACCATTTTTGTAATTTTCTTGACGATGCTTTCACTAACAAACTTTCTAAATTGATTAGAAAATAGAATTTATGCAATGATGTGAATAAATAAATATACAACAAGGTCAGACGATGATATGTCGTCTGACCTTGTTTATTATTAAAATACTTGGCAACCCGTTAACGGACGATTTGTCATTTTTTCATAGGCAAATGGACTTCCGCTCATCATTACCTAGAGGTTTAATTCGTTAGCGAGAGGCGTCTGCTTGCTATCGGGCGTTATACACTAGTCAACTACTAGAAGGGTAAAAATACGATAAGTAAAGCATGAACCCAGAATATGGTATGATGTTCTTTGACTCTATCTTGAGGAAATTATTGTAACTATAGTTAAGGAGTATGATGATATGGGGTACAAATATGAAAGGGTACAAACCGACGAAAATTTACCTATAAAAATTATCATTCACACTGCGGACGGAAAGGCGCTTATCCCATGTCATTGGCATGAAAGCATCGAAATATCGTACGTTCTCAAAGGTAAAATCGATCGAATTTATATCGATGGAAAAGATTATGAGTCCCATCAAGGAGATATTGTGTTAATCAACTCGAATGCGATCCATTCTTTTTTTGTGAATGTGGGAAAAGACCGGAAAGCCGTTACGATTCTCATTCCTTATGAGTTCATTAAAGCCAACTATGCGAACATGGATCAAATCGCCTTCGATTGTATATCCATCGGAAATCAAGACGAAAACAGGGGAATGCGGTTTGACGAGCTGCGTGATCATCTACAATCGATCATTCGCGTCTACTCGAATAGAGAACAAGATCCTGCAGCATCGATAAAGATTACGGGACTGTCCTACGAGTTAATCCATATGCTGCTGACATATTTTAAAGTCGATAAAGCTACTGGATCAAACATCCATACTAAGAAATATTTGGACAGGTTAACACTGATTACGCAATATATAAAAGAAAACTATCATCGTGATTTATCGATTCAGCTCATTTCAACGACCTTTAATTTGTCGCCTGAGTATCTATCACGATTTTTTATGAAACATGTAGGCTTGACAGTACTTCAGTATATTAATACGATTCGTCTTGAAAAATCTTATCCCGATTTAATGAATAGTGATTACTCGATCTTACAGATCGCGTTAGATCACGGGTTTCCGAACGAGAAATCGTATTCTAGAGTGTTTAAGAATGTCTATCATGTAACCCCTAATCAATATCGTAAAATGCATAAAGCATCCAAATCTTTAAGTTCGTGATCAAAATGTCAGGATTGGGCGATAAAGAAGTTATAAAAGGACATGAATCCAAGGGAGTATTCATCTAAAATATAATTTGTAAGGGCTTTCAACCTAAGGGATAGACAAGTATTCGGCGCTTACAGAACATCACTCTATGCAGAAGGTAGGTTGTTATGTTTATGAAAAAAAGCTCCAATAAACACTTGAAAACCGCCATGTTATGCACGTTAGCAGTCAGCACAGTCCTCTCTTTCAGCACCGGGGCAATAGCCAAGAACGTTGAAAAGCAGTCAGCCTCTTATCGGACGGTAACGGAAATTGAAGATTGGGGAGCCGCCATCACTAAAGTTATCGTCGATTTAGGTACGCCGGTTCCGATAGGTGCAGTAACAACGGATACATTCAACGTGCATGTCGTAAGAAGTGACAGCCGGTTGAAAACCCCCTTTTTGGAAGAAGGCAACCGAAAAGTAATCAAAGCCTACGTCTCGGATAAAGACGGAAAGCCGGCTGTCCAAACAGGGAAATATGCCGTACTGGAGATGGAAATCGGCCCGGCTCTATCATTAGGCTCTGCCATTAACTATGATTGGGCTGGAACAGGACTCAACGCATGGAATGAAAATAAATATACCATTACCCAACAAAAAGAGATAAAAACGCATGCCGGAAAGGAAATTTCAGGATTGGTCGCGAATACGTTTACAGGTGGAGTCAGAGAACTGGTGGATGAATTCACAACCGGAAAAGCGACATACAACAACGTAACTTTGACTTATGCAGACTATGCGCCGGCAAAAGACAATCATGTGAATCCCTTGATTATTTGGCTTCATGGGGCGGGTGAAGGCGGCACAGACCCGACGATTCCGATTTCCGGAAATAAAGCGGTCAACTTTGCTTCTGAAAATATTCAATCCTATTTTGACGGTGCGTACGTTTTGGCGCCTCAGACACCGACTTATTGGATGGATGGTAATAGTGGGTTTGGGGACGGTACATCGAAATATCAGGAATCGCTTATGGCACTTATTAAAGATTATGTAGCAAACAACAAAGACATTGACTCGAATCGAATTTACATCGGCGGAGATTCCAACGGCGGATATATGACGATGTTGATGATTCGCGATTACACCGATTATTTTGCAGCTGCCATCCCGACATGCGAAGCTTTAAGGGATACGCTCGTGAAGGATGAAGACATCCAGAAAATGAAAAGCCTTCCAACTTGGTTTGTTGCAGCCAAAACAGATACGATCGTGCCTCCGAATGCATTCACCGTGCCTACATACGACCGTTTAGTCCAAGCCGGTGCAAAAGATGTCAACCTATCTTTATTCGATAAAGTGGCGGATACGACGGGCTTGTACAAAAAAGCGGACGGTACGCCGTACGAATACTCTGGTCATTGGTCCTGGATTTATGTCTACAACAACGAAGTCAAAGCTACGATCAACGGAAAACAAACAACCCTCATGGAATGGCTGGCTACCCAGTCATTGGATAAATAAATGGATGGTTGATCAACACAAAGGGACCTCAGTTAAGGTCCCTTTTTCAGAAGTTTAGTATATTTGCGATGCGCCTGCTGTATGCCGACCGTTCAGCGAATATTACCGATACGATAACAACTCAAAATGCTGAAAAGCCCTATTAAAGGGCTTTTTTGCGTAACTGATGTTACGCTAACGAGGAACGATAGTGAAGGAGCTTGCCTCGCGGCAGCTCCTCTTTTTGCTCATTAAAGTAACGGGCAGATTAGCGTGGTGGAACGGCTATTTATTATAGCTTCCTATTTGAGATACGGGTCACCGCAACGTATCTAAACACAAAGTACAATTTGACCACAAAATATACATCAGCATATAAAGATAAAAAGCCACTCTGACAAAGGAGTGGTTTCCTTACTTCCGTAAATTATACATGTAGAACCTAATCAGGTAGCCAACCCTCTTACAATTCAATGATTCGTAATTGTCAAATCGGTCTTTTAGCGATAAAATATTTGTTAATATTAACCAACTTGCATAGTGTTTCCTATCGAATCGATAAATATAAGCGTACTCGGTCGATATGTGTATTCCGTATTAGGTTTGGACAAGCCAAAAGGAGAGAGATAATTGAATTTTAATGATTTTTCTGTAGAAGAGCAAAATCACATAAATGGGGTTATAGCGAAGTATATGGATACATATATAAGGGTAAACCTTGTTTGGACACCTGAGCAGATGTACTGCGATCTACTGGAATACCTTAAAGAACCACATGTTAAAGGGTGGTATGGCTACAAAAGTAAAGTTAATGGCGAATGGGTATCTCCAATGAAACAAGCACAACTTTGGATGGTTTCTGATGATGGTCGAGATTTTATTATCTCAAGGTTTACAACGAAGTACGAAAGAAACAAGAAGTTAGCAAGGAAAAAATCCCCTATTTGTGAGATAGTTCGCTTTGGTCTCAGATGGGAAGAAATGAAAAATTTCGGTATTGTCTACGGCTTAAAAGAAAATGGAACAAATGGTTACAGTAACGAAAAGACAGAAATTGTTGAAGATTCAGAATTAATTCCTTGGTCTGTTACCCATGTTGAAAAAGAGCTGAAGGAAAAGCATAAAACATGTCTTAAGGATTGCCTGATAAGTCTTTCAACAAGCCCAATAGAGAAAATGTTCTATGAGTATTGGCTTCAACATTTTTATCATCCTGACAACCCCGCAATTATTCCTGAAATTTATGCAGAGAGATACCATTACTTCTGTTACAAGCTAGATGACAATTATTCTCTCAGATTTAACTTGAAATCGAAAAAAGTGAACATCAGATTTGACTTCGCCATTGTCAATTTCCATAAACAAACTAAGTTGCTTATTGAACTTGATGGACACGACTATCATAAGACAGTCGAACAACGCAATAACGATGCAATTAAAAGAACAATAGCAACAAACAATGGATGGCAACTTAATGTGATAACAGGGACTCAAATTAATCGAGACATTGAAGGATGCTTTGATGCCATCAAAAGTTTCTTGTTGCCTAAATAACCAATAAAAAAATCCCTTGAAAACAGGGATTTTTTTAGCGATCAGTTTTAGCGACGGGTTACAGACCCAGGGGAACTACCGATCTGCCCCGGCTACCGAGAAATACACCACTAAAATGAAAAGAGGTCAACCAGTAAAAACTGGCTGACCTCATAATACGACGGGTAACTGTAGTTGAGGAGTCTGTTTCGTGACAGAGCTTCTCTTTTGTTTTTTAAAGTAATGGGAAGAATATTGATCATTAGTTTTGAATTATATTATTAAATGAAATAATTCAGGGAGAGTTCAATTTGAATATAATAGAATGGTTGGAAGACTGGTATTTATCACAGTGTGACGGAGATTGGGAACATAGCTATTACGGAGTGAAAATCAGTACGCTTGATAATCCAGGTTGGAGTGTCAAAATAAACTTGCAAGAAACTATTTTAGAAAACAAAGCATTTGAAAGTCTTGTCAAAGAAAGAACCGAGCATGATTGGATACATTGTAGGTTGAAAGAAGGTTACTTTGAAGGATTTGGTGGTCCTAAAAATTTAGGGGAAATTTTGTTAATCTTCAAAGACTGGGTAGAATTGGGCTAAACATTCCTGTAATGACTAAGATTTGGACTTTGTCAAAAAAGGAGCGCCTCGGTATGATGGGTTTGTGCACGGGTTCGAAACCCAATACCATCAAGGAGGCGCTCTAACTATGAAGTTTAAACAAAACGATGGACAAAATCAACGTATAGAACGAATTTCCACATCTCATCTTGTTGTAGGCATCGACATGGCGAAGGAAATTCATGTAGCACAGGCTACTAACTTTCGAGGTATCGTACTTGCCAAGAGACATTTACCATTTACAAACGACTTAGAAGGATTCGAAAAATTACAACGTTGGATGGTTGAATTACAACAGAAGCACCAATTGAAGACTTTAATTATCGGTATGGAGCCAACCGGACATTACTGGTTTAACCTAGCTAATTGGCTTTCCGACAAGGAAATAAACGTTGTAATGGTAAATCCAGCTACAACCAAAAGAAACAAGGAAAATCGTGACAATTGTCCTTCCAAGAGTGATCCTAAAGATGCACTTGTCATCGCGGACGTAGTTTGCCGTGGCTATTACTATGAATACACCCGACAGGCAACCGTCTTTCAGAGGTTACGTACCATTATGAGTGACCGAGAATTTTGGGTGACGAATAGCGTAAGGTTACAGAATCGGATCATCCGTTGGTTAGATATTCGTTTTCCTGAGTATACCTCGGTGTTTAAAGACTGGACCTGCAAACGGTCCTTGGCTACTCTTAAAGATTTGCCCTCACCGTTGGATCTTCAATCAATGTCCGTACCAGAGGTAATTACAAGTTGGAGAAGGTATATGAAACGAGCGGGCGGTTCTACGGGTACTCATAAAGCTGCGCAGCTTATCTCACAAGCCAAGCAGAGTGTAGGAGACACGACAGCTCTTCATGAAGCCAAGCAAGATTTAAGGCGGTTATTAGAAGAGTTTGAACGTATCGTTGAAATACTAGAAAAGATTGAAAAGAACATTCAAACATTGCTAAGTGAAATTCCTATTGCCAATCAACTACGATCGATCAAAGGCCTAGGTTCAATCTTCATAGCAGCCATTCTATCAAGTACTGGTGACCTTAGACAGTATGCTC
>NZ_JCAUAS010000060.1:0-7932 GCF_059692075.1 Paenibacillus sp. J31P190
TCTCAGTTCGTCAAACTTGCTATGCTTTACCCTCATACGAACAACCTCCGGCTAATTTCATTGTATTTTCTTAGCCTAAAAGTGTCCAACTTAATTAGGGGGCTTTATAGATTATTAGCCCATTTGTTGCGAAATGGCCTGTATAGGACCAAATTGTTGTACATGATGCAACAATGTACGGGAAAAGCGCGATAACGGCAGCAATTGTTGCACTTTCTACAACATCATTCAACCGCGCACATGGATTCATTCATCTAGCAACCTCAATTGACCCCAGTTGACGATTGAACCCGATCTAAGAAACACCTCCATGCAGAGCAAGATTAGATGAATGAATCGACGGTCTCCTTATTCCAATGGATACGCGCCGTGTGGGCCAGATTAGGTTTTTTTGAACAGAAGATCAATAGAGACTCATAGAGAGAGATTCGAGAGGAGAGACAGCCATGCGTAACGAGAAAGCGGCACGTGATTGGGATAATCTTGCGGTGTTAGAGCGCAATCGCGCGAAAAGCAGGGCATATTTCATCCCACATTCCGATCAAGCCGGAGCTTTGAGCTATGACCGAGGGAGCTCGCCTTGGTTCAAATCTTTGAATGGCAATTGGAAGTTTCATTATGCGAAGGGGCCTGAATGGGCGCCGGATGATTTTTACCTAGAGAATTATGACTTGTCTGGCTGGGATGAGATCCAAGTTCCGAGCCACTGGCAGCTGAAGGGATATGGCAATCCGCATTATACGGACTTATATTATCCGTTCCCGGTAGATCCTCCGCATGTGCCTAACGATAATCCGACAGGCAGCTATGTGCGAGAGTTTGAGCTTCCACACCATTGGGACGGCAGAAAACTGGCCGTGAAATTCGATGGCGTGGATAGCGCATTCCATATATGGGTCAATGGGACATTCGTTGGTTACAGCCAAGGAAGCCGATTGACGTCAGAATTTGATCTGACACCGTTTGTGAAGCAGGGAATCAATCGTATGGCGGTGCGCGTCTATCAATGGTCAGACGGCAGCTATCTAGAAGACCAGGACATGTGGTATATGAGCGGTATTTTCCGGGATGTGTATCTGGTTTCGGAGCCGTCCTCCATACGGATCGTGGATTATCGAATCGTTACCGAATTGGACGCTGACTATAGCGATGCGACTTTATCCGTTCAAGTTGAACTGCATGGAAATGCGCTGCAAGGGAAGCTCCAACTGCAGCTGTTGGATAATGAAGGTTCATTCGTTGTTTCAGCTGAAGAACAGATCACAGTCTCAACTAATGATCAGACGATTCTGGAATTTTCAATGCCAGTCACGAAACCTGCGCTTTGGAGTGCTGAAGCCCCAACTCTATATCATTTGACGATAGGAGTAGTGGAACAGAACGATAAAGTGGTGGAGACGGTTGCTCAGCGAGTTGGCTTCCGCAGGATCGAAGTGAAGGACGGCCAGTTTTTGGTGAACGGCAAGGCCATCATGCTGAAAGGTGTAAACCGTCATGATCACCATCCGGATACAGGACGCACAGTGACGCTGTCGACCATGATTCAAGATGTGAAGATGATGAAACAGCATAATATTAATGCGGTCAGAACCGCTCATTATCCGAATGATCCGCGGTTCTACGATATTTGCGACGAATATGGTTTATATGTCATGGAAGAAACGGATTTGGAAACTCACGGCTTCGAGCCTCTGGGCAATATTTCACGGTTAAGCGATGATCCTGCTTGGCAGGAAGCGTATGTCGACCGCGTACGCCGCATGGTGGAGCGCGATAAGAATCATCCGTCCGTCCTGTTCTGGTCACTCGGCAATGAGTCCGGCTTCGGCTGCAACTTCCGAGCGATGTCGGCGTGGTGCAAACAAGCAGATCCAACCCGGCTCATTCATTATGAAGAAGATCGCGAAGCGGAAGTGTGCGATATTGTAAGCACCATGTACTCCTCCGTAGAGAAGATGGCAGGCTTCGGTCAGCTGGTGGATCATCCTAAACCGCATATTTTATGCGAATTCGCTCATGCCATGGGGAATGGTCCAGGCGGACTCAAGCCGTATTTTGATACCTTCGATGCTTATAGAAGGCTGCAGGGCGGCTTCGTCTGGGAATGGATCGACCACGGTATCCGCAGGAAGACAGCGGATGGTAAAGACGACTACGCTTACGGCGGAGACTATGGCGATGTGCCGAACAACAGCAATTTCGTCATTGATGGTCTTATTCGTCCGGATCGTACACCTTCCCCAGGTCTGATTGAATACAAGAAAATTATTGAACCTGTTAGGGTCGAGTATATAAAAGATGATCGCATACGCATTATGAATCGCTATGATTTTATAACGCTTGATCACCTCTATGCAGATTGGAGCGTGACGGTAGATGGGCGGACCGTCCAAAGCGGTGTGCTCGTTCTGCCGCGAATTGGCCCTGGTGAAAGTGCAGAGCTGTATGTTCCAGTAAAAGCAGATCTGCAGTTAGCCATATTGGATCAGGGTGCTGAGCGCTGGTTGAATGTCGGCTTCACGCTTGCGGCAGATTGCATCTGGGGTGATCAAGGACATGAGGTAGCTTGGGCACAGCTCGCTCTCGAAGCAGTTGGGAACACAAATGATTCGTCCGTTTCTGAAGCAGCTAGTTTGCCAAAGCGGAGCTTGTCCTGCACAGAGGAAGGGCGTCAGCTCATCCTCGCGAACGATTCATTCCGAATCGCATTCGATACACGGCAGACAGGAATCAGCTCGCTGCGAATGAACGACCAAGAGCTAGTGAACACGGGGCCGCGTCTTAACTTCTGGCGTGCACCGATTGATAACGATATGTATGTCCTGCCTGACTGGTACAAGGCGCATCTCAATAGGCTAAGCGAACGAATTGATAGTTGTCGCTGGGAGCGGCTGGATGAGGGAACGATTCGTATAACTTGGGAGTCTCGCATTGCACCACCAGTATTCGACTGGGGCTTCCGATGTGAAACGATTTACACCATAACGGGCTCAGGTCTTATCGTGATCGACGTGCACGGCGTTCCAGAAGGCAAGCCGCCTGCCATGCTTCCGAAGATTGGACTTCAAATGGAGATACCGGGAGACATGGACGCTGTGAAATGGTATGGACGTGGTCCGGGAGAGAACTACTCCGATAGTAAGGAAGCAGGACGCTTCGGTGTGTATCGGAAGTCTGTAGAAGAACTATTCACGCCGTATATTTATCCGCAGGAAAACGGCAACCGCACTGATGTAAGGTGGGTATCCATTACAGACGGTGCCGGAATCGGCTTGCTCGCGGTAGGAGTATCGACACTTGAATTCAGCGCACGACGCTATACCGACGCTGACTTAGAAGCAGCCAAACATGCGAGTGATCTTATTCCGCGGGATTTCATTACACTCAACCTGGATTACAGGCAGAATGGTTTAGGCAGCAACAGCTGTGGACCAGCTCAATCCCCGGAAAACACTGTCACATCAGAAGCATTCCATTTCCAGATGCTGCTTAAGCCCTATCTATCCGAAGATACCCTACCTGAGCGGTTGAGCCATCAAATGAGACTAGAAGCGAAAGTGAAACATCTACAACAGGAGGGTACAAACCATGCTTAACGCACAAGACGTACTGAACTTATCTGGAAAAATAGCGGTTGTGACCGGCGGTGCCTCAGGGATTGGCCTTGCAACGGCTGAACTGCTGGCCAGCTTTGGAGCTTATTCCGTCCTTCTAGATATTAACGAAGCGCAGGGTGAACAAGCAGTGGCTGGAATTAAACAGCAGGGAGGCCAAGCGAGTTTCTACCGCTGTGATGTGTCTTCCTCTGCCGATTGCCAGCGTGTTGCAGCAGAAATTGATGCTGCACACGGACGAATTGATATTTTGTTCAACAATGCTGGGATTATTCGTCGTAAAACAGTCGTTGAGCTGGAAGAACGTGATTGGGACTTGGTTATAGATGTTTCCTTGAAGGGGGTTTATCTCCTGTCCAAATCTATCATTCCGATCATGGAGCGAGAAGGCGGAGGCAGTATCATTAACTCCGGCTCCGGTTGGGGCCTTAAAGGCGGAGACCGCGCAGCTGCCTACTGCGCTGCCAAAGCTGGCGTTGTCAATTTAACGCGGGCTATGGCTATCGATCATGGCGTCGCTAACATTCGCGTGAACTGCGTATCGCCAGGTGATACGGACACACCGCTGCTTCGTGATGAAGCGAAGCAGCTGCAGCGAAACGAGGCCGAATTCCTAATCGCCTCGGCCGGCGGCCGTCCGTTGGAGAGGCTCGGAACACCGCGTGATATCGCTAATGCGGTCCTGTTTCTAGCCAGTGACATGTCTTCTTGGGTAACGGGAAGCGTGCTTGTTGTGGATGGCGGGGGCATTGCCTAAGGGCAATTCGTGTTTAACTCCGCTTGGTAGTTAAGAATCTATGCGTTATACAACGATGAATGGAGGCGTTACCTTTGCCTAATAACAGAACTTATGCCCATCCTTATATACCGAATACCGTGCCAGAGGTTCGTGATGCGATGCTGAAGGAAATCGGTCTGACCTCGATGGATCAGCTTCATGACGCCATTCCAGACAGCTTGAAGCTGAACGGGGAGATGAACCTCCCGCCAGCAATGACGGAATATGAGCTCCGCCGTCATATAGATGGTTTGCTCGCCAAGAACAAGCACGGTGCCGCTTATCTGAATTTCCTCGGAGCGGGCTGCTGGCAGCATTTTATTCCGGCTGTCTGTGACGAAATCAATCAGCGTTCCGAGTTCGTTACCGCTTATGCCGGTGAACCCTATGAAGATCACGGACGATTCCAAACCCTGTTCGAATATCAAAGTCTAATGGCTGAGTTGGTTGATATGGACGTCATTAATGTCCCCACCTTCGACTGGGCACAAGCGGCTTCAACAGCGATTCGGATGGCGGGCCGCATCACAGGCCGCAGTGTTGCACTGCTTCCAAAGTCAGTCGATCCCGACAAAGTCATGATTATCAACAACTACTGCACACCCGTGATGGAGCTGCGTTTTGTTGAAATCAATGAGGCAACCGGCAAAATGGACTTGAATGATTTGCGCAGCAAGCTATCCAGTGAAATAGCTGCGGTATACTTCGAGAATCCGGGCTACCTCGGCATCATCGAAGACCAAGGACAAGAAATTTCGGAGCTTGCCCATTCTGTGAATGCCATCTCCATCGTTGGCGTGGATCCTATCTCACTTGGCGTTCTTCAGCCTCCGAGCCAATATGGCGCAGATATCGTCTGTGGCGATTTGCAGCCGCTGGGGATGCATATGAACTACGGCGGCGGGCAAGCCGGATTTATCGCGACGCGCGATGAAGAGACCTACGTCATGGAATATCCTTCTCGGTTGTTCGGCATCGTGCCGACGGAGGTTGAAGGCGAATATGGCTTCGGCGATGTAGCTTATGAGCGCACATCCTTCGCCCTTCGTGAGAAAGGGAAGGAGTCCGTTGGTACCCAGACCGCATTATGGGGCATAACCGCAGGTGTCTACCTGTCCTTGCTAGGACCAACCGGTATGCAGGAGGTCGGCGAGACCATCATGCAGAAGTCGCAATACGCGGCCAAGAAAATCTCCGCCATTCCAGGCATTTCCCTTCGGTTCGCAGAAACAGCTTTCTTCAAGGAGTTTGTTGTTGATTTCAACGATACAGGCCTGACTGTGGCTGAAATTAATGCGCACCTTTCAGAAGCTGGAATATTTGGAGGCAAAGATTTATCTGCTTCTTTCCCGGCATGGGGACAATGTGCCCTCTACTGTGTTACTGAAATTCATTCGCAGGCTGATCTAGATCGTCTTGCAGACACCATTCAATCCATCGTTCGCAAACCGTGATCGACTTATATAAAGAAAGGACGGAACGCCATGAAACGAATTCGCAGAGACCATAAAGTCCGTAATTTTCATCAAGCCAAATGGGATGAGCCAGTCATATTTGAGCTTCACCGTCAGGGTGAGCGAGGTGTTATTCCGCCAGGAACGGAGGATGGCATTGCAGCTGAGGTGGGAGACGGTATTGGACGTATCCCTTCTTCTATGAAGCGAAGATCAGCTCCGGCTTTACCCGAGATCGGTCAAGCCAAAGTACTTCGGCATTATTTACGCCTGTCCCAGGAGACTCTTGGCTCCGATATGAATGTTGAGATCGGACAAGGCACCTGTACGATGAAGTATATTCCGCGCATCAACGAGATGCTTATCCGTACGCCCCATATGATGGAGCTGCATCCCTTACAGGATGCTGATTCCGTCCAGGGTATGCTGGAGATTTTCTATAAGCTGGACCTTGCGATGCGTGAGATCAGCGGGATGGATGCCTTCTCGTTCCAACCGAGCAGCGGCACGCAGGCCTTGCTTGCGATGGCATCGATCGTTCGTGCTTATCATGATTCGCGGGGGGAGGGAGATCAGCGGGATGAGATCATTACGACGATTTTCTCCCACCCCTCCCAAGCTGCGACAGCTGCGGTCAAGGGCTACAAAATCATTACGCTGCACCCAGACGAAGACGGCTTCCCAGACATAGAGAAGCTGAAGAGTGTCATCTCCGAGCGAACAGCTGGTTTTGTCGTTGCGAACCCGGAGGACACTGGCATCTATAACCACCGCATTCGCGAGTTTACCGACATTGTTCACGAAGCGGGCGGAGTCTGCTTCTACGATCAGGCCAACGCAAACGGCTTGCTTGGCATCACTAGAGCGAAGGAAGCGGGCTTCGACATGTGCTTCTTCAATCTGCACAAGACGTTTGCGGCTCCTCATATGTGCGGCGGTCCGGCTACGGGCGCACTTGGTGTAAGCGAGGAACTGAAACGCTTCTTACCTGGACCGCTTGTAGATTACGACGGAAGCCGTTATGTCTTGAAGAATCAGACAGCAGACAGCATCGGCAAAGTCCGCAGTTTTCACGGGGTTGCACAGACTGTACTGCGTTCCTACGCTTGGATTATGAGCCTCGGTCCAGATGGGCTGAAGGATGTCGCCCAAATTGCGGTTCTGAACAACAACTATCTCTACCATAAAATCTTGCAAATCCGCGGAGCGAGTGCACCTTATATCAAAGGACGCCGCCTCGAGCAGGTTCGCTACAGCTGGAAGCAGCTTACAGATGAGACAGGTGTCACGACAGAGGACATTACTCGCCGCATGTGTGATTTCGGCCTGCACTACTGGACGTCCCATCATCCGTATATCGTGAAGCAGCCGTTTACCTTGGAGCCGACAGAGTCGTATTCCAAAGAGGATTTGGACGAATACATCCATGCGCTTGAGCATATCTCGAATGAAGCCTACACACAGCCGGATATAGTGAAGTCAGCTCCGCATAACAGTACTGTTCATCGAAACGATGAATCATCCTTAGATGATCCGAAGCAATGGTGCATTACTTGGCGGGCGTATTTGAAAAAGACTCAACCGGTATAAATCAATCTATTGTTTTTATGTTGCTCTCATCTATAATTATTGTTGACAAAGAGGCTCCGTGAGGGGCCTTTTCTGTTTGCCAGTCAGTCGACGAGTTCGGCTCGCGGAGCTCTCGCTGTAAGCGCGTTTACCGCGCTTTCACAGTACGGATGCGCAGGATGGTCAGCTGAGAAGTCGATTTCCGACCTCTCAAACACTGTCGACGAGCTTCGGATCGTGGAATTCCCGCTGAAAGCGCGTTTTTCGCGCTTATTTGTTCGAGACTGCGCGATTAAGCGCGTTTTCCGCGCTTTCACAGTACGGATGCGCAGGATGGTCAGCTTAGAAGTCGATTTTCGACCTCTCAGACACAGTCGAAGAGCTTCGGCTCGTGGAATTCCCGCTGTAAGCGCGTTTTTGCTCTTCTGTCAAGAAAGTGGACACCACTTAGCTAAGCTGCACTTTCGTAGTACAACTGTTCAAATTGCAATGGCGACAAATAACCAATTGTACTATT
>NZ_JCAUAS010000061.1:0-3564 GCF_059692075.1 Paenibacillus sp. J31P190
CGGATGAACCAACAAATTGGGATTGTTAAGCAAGCGAGCTAATTTTAAAAAATAATACCGCAATTTTCGGCGGGTATTACCTGGGGCAAATTGCATTATGAAATTGACTCCAAAGTACAACTTTACATGTTTTCAAGTTTTTAGGTCAGGATGTTACCTTTTGTAGTTTAGCAGGATTGTTGATTTTGTAAGGTATCGGATGTTTCGAGAGCTTCTTCGCTACAATTTTACATTCAAATGAGAGCTTGTCCCCGATTTCCAGTTCCAATTTCTTAAGTGTAGCACTGTGGCTGGACCAAGCTTCGCCGATCTCCATTTCTGGTTCTGTCATGGAAACAGCCTCGTAAATAACGACTTCATCTTCCGTATCAGAGAAATTGTTCGGTACCGTTGTAAATTCCTTTACAGTAGCGATCATTTTCACTTTTTCTTCGGGAAGTTGAAGTTTTGGAGCTTTTTCTTTTTTGGCCTTCTCTTTTTTCGGCTCTTTGGGGGCCTTTTTAACTTCCTCGACACTAGTATCCACATTAACTTCCACATTTGCTTCGAAGCTAACTGGAGCATCTTCTTGCAAAGTTTCAAGCTCTAAGACTTCCGCCTCTGTGGCGTCAGCGGTACCTGCACCCCTCTGGCTGTAATTGGCAGCTTGCATTTCCTTCAGGTAAGAGGGGTGGATGCAGTGCAGCTGCTTGTTGTCGAATTCAATGACAGCCGTCATTTTATCCACAAAACCTACAATGCCGCACGGCAGATTCATGCCATGCCCCTTGTAGAAGAATGCCTTTGTTTTCGCTGCTTTCTCTGAAAGCAAGCCCCATTCTTTACACTGTTCGAGCTGATCGCTCTCGTCTTCGAAAGTATTATACGAAGTGGGTTGGATGGTAAACGCATGGACCATGATATTTCCGCCTTTCTATTATTTGTTGGAAGTATGTATCGCTAGTTATTCTAAGCGGTAATCATCAGTTTTCTCTCCATCTTCCCATATCTCTACGAAAAGGGCCTCGCAGTTTTCAAAGTCAGCCGGCTTCAGAGAAAGTGCTTTCTCCTCATCTGCGCCAACATAAACATTTTCCATTCCTTCGCCATCGAAGGAGAGGATAACATATAATTTCATATGCCAATGTGCCTCCAGTAATTTGATATTGAACATTATAACACAATTGCGGAAATGTTCGCTTGATGAGCAGCAGCAGTGGGGAGATTACGAAAGTACAAAGAAAGTATCTATTGGCTGAAAAAGGTGATTTGCTGTACTTACCGCATGTAGTTACCTATGAAGATGGCTTAAAATTACCTCAAAGTTCATATATATCAATACAACCTGTTCTCCATATTGTAAAGGCAGCACTTTCATACATCCGTTATGAGGGAATCGAAGGAGGGGGTTCGAGGGTGGCGATATTCGTATTATTTGTCATCGGATGTCTATGTGGTTTCTTGTTATTTAGAAAGAATGTGGTCACCGTAAGTCAAGAACAAGTCCCAAAAAATGTGAAGCTGTCTATCATAATTCCTGCTAGGAATGAAGCATGCAATTTGCCGCATCTCCTTCATGCACTCAAGGTCCAAACGCTGGAACCCTTTGAAATTATCGTTGTTGATGATTTTTCGGAGGACGACACGAAAGAAATTGCTGAAAGTTACGGGGTTACTGTGATTAGCAACACGAGTCTCCCGCAAGGATGGACAGGGAAAAACTGGGCTGTATGGAACGGATATTTGCATGCTTCGGGTGATTTAATTGCCTTTCTTGATGCGGATATTCGCTTAGCTCCACGTGCGCTGGAGGCATTGGTTAAAGCGAGAAATAAAACGGGAGGCGTCGTTTCTGTCGTTCCCTTCCATTATACGGAGAAGTTCGTTGAAAGACTGGCGTTAATCTTTAATGTGCTTGGTGTATTCGCTTTTACGTCCCCTTTTGAAAAGAAAAATCCGAAAAAAGGTCTGTATGGCTCTTGCATCTTAACGACCAGAGAAGATTATGAGAAAATCAAAGGACATCAAAGCATCAAGTCGGAAATGTTGGATGATTTGAACCTTGGGGCTACCTATCGGCATGCCGGGATTCAAGTGACGAACTTTATCGGGCGAGGCCTGGTTTCTTTTCGTATGTATCCACAAGGGATCAAGAGCGAGGTTCAAGGCTTCGGGAAAGGAGCGGTACTGAGCACATCAACGTTAAGTCCGGGTACGATTCTCCTTGTTGCGATTTGGGTTATCGGGCTCATTGCTTCAGAAACTTTCTTCCTATTTATCAACACTTCGTGGGCGCTACCGCTTTTTATTGGATATCTCTTATACATGATACAGCTGTTTTATTTGGTTAAACATGTTGGAGTGTTTGGAATCATCATGCCTGTTTTGCATGTTCTCTCAACGTTATTTTTCATCTACGTCATGCTATTTTCCGTTTATCAGGTTGTATTCCTTGGGCATGTGTCATGGAAAGGGCGGCACGTCAAGGTAGGAAGCAGGAGGGGGCAATGACCATCGTTTGGACGGTTTGTGCCTTTCTATCAGGATCTTTCATGTTTTCTTACTGGCTTGGACTTATCGCAAAAAAAAACTTAAAGACGGTCGGTGACGGGAATCCAGGGGCTCTAAATCTGTGGAAGGCAGCTGGCTTTAAGCTTGGTGTTGTTGGTATTATTCTCGACTTTTTAAAAGGATACCTTATCCTTCTTTTTATATTGCATTATGAGAGTGTTCAAGGGTACCTCATTATTTCTATCGCACTAGCTCCAATTATCGGGCATGCCTTTTCTCCATTCCTTAAGGGGAAAGGAGGTAAAGCAATCGCTGTGACCTTCGGCGTATGGAGTGCTTTAACCAACTTTGAAGCTTCTCTTGCTTTTGCCGTAGTTTTGGCCATTTTACTGAGTGCATTCAAGGTGATCAACAGAGGAAAGTCTATATCGACTGAGGCAGATGGCTTGCAGGTCGTTGTCGGTTTTTTGTTGGTAGGTAGCTATTTGTATATGAGGGATTATTCGATTGCGATCCTCTGGGTTTGGTTAGGGAATTTTCTACTGCTCGCATATACCCATAGATATGAGCTTGCTGTTTATTTAAAAAGGCGAAGAAGAAAAAATGGATCTCGGCCATGATGCCGGGATCCATTTTTTTGTTAGAGAGGGATAGGGGTAAGCATTGCTTACCTCTTATTTGTTGGGGCGCTCTAGATTAAGCGCGTTTTTGCGCTTAATCTGCACGGACGCGCGCACGAGTCTGCTGAGAAGTCGATTTCCGGCTTCTCAGACTCTGTGGGTGGGCTCGGATCACTGAGCGCTCGCAGTAAGCGCGTTTTTCGCGCTTACTTGCTCGGGCGCTCCAGAATAAGCGCGTTTTTGGACTTAGAATAAAAAGTGGACACCTCTTAGATTCAGGCAGATAATAAATCTAATAAATCGAAGAGGTGCCGGCGCCATGAGTGTGAAGAGACAACATTATAATGAGACGTTTAAACGTGAGGCGGTAAAGTATGTGCAGGAACAAGGAAAGTCCCTGGAGCAGATCGCTGACGATCTGAATGTAAATCCAGCTACGCTGCGAAACTGGGTG
>NZ_JCAUAS010000062.1:0-2954 GCF_059692075.1 Paenibacillus sp. J31P190
TAAGAGCGCCTCCTTGATGGTGTTGGGTTAAAACCTTTGACAAACCCATCATACCGAGGCGCTCCTTTTCTTTCAAAGTCCAATTCTTAGGACTAACAGGAATGTTTAGCTCAGTCGTTGCCCCTTTCCAGCTTATGTTTTAAATTCATCTTATTTAATCAGTTGTTGAGAAAGGTTTTCAGTTTCGTATAACAATACAAGTTCTTGTCATCATTCGGCAAACGATATATGTTCTTGTCATTGGCTTTTGACAAGAACATATATCGTTAAAATAAAAAAAGCCGCAACTACGCGACTTTTAAGCTTATATGTTCTTGTCACCCGACAAAATTTTTTTCATTCAGTAATGTCGGATGACAAAAAGTTGTTCCGATAAATGACAAGAATTTGTTCCGATTCTCTCCGGCTTTTTCCAAATAAAAAAAAGCCGCGAGATTAATTTACTCGCTACGCATGGCCCTGATCCGTCCTGAAAATATCTAAATTCTTAACGTATCTTTCAGTTAGACTTGAATATGATGGATTATTCATTGCCAATGCCATTGTATGATGTGATATTTCTGTTGGTTTTATTTTTCTTTTTTTATTTGAATTATATGGGCAAATTAAATTGATTTTTGACATTGAATTTTTTCTATCATGATCTACAATAATACTTGCAGATTCATTGAACAACGAGTTACTTGGATATGGTAACTTCAATATCATCATAGGTATTTCTATATGCCTGTTTTTATCTAATTCGTTATAATTGGGGACCTTTTTATTAGCAGCTCCTTCAACCGCCAATGTTTTCCAGTAGTTAAAATTGTGCAAATAATTAACTGATATAAATTACACGATGTCCCACCGCTGACCCAAGAAATGTAACAGCAACATATTTTATCTTACTTCGGATACTTGTGTGAATTTTCGTACAAAAGTGGGCGGTCATCGCAATTAATCAACCATTTTGTATGATTTTCCGTACAAAAGTGAGCATACCCCTCGACGCCATGAATACCGATATGCAAAAGTTGCGACTATGTCATCATCATTCTTCTTAGTAATGCCCGAAACCCGCGTTGCTAGCTATCCTGCCTAGGCCACTTCCATGCAGTAAAGATAATTAGTAACGTAATTACCGTAACGAAGAAGGCCATTTCCATGCATACCAGATAATTAGACAAAGAAGAGCGACTTCTACAACAGCGCCAAACACCATGTGCACCCAAGCCTCTCCTGTCAAATTAAACAATGTATAGGGAATATACACCGCGGCAATAATGATATTTGCCCAGCGACTTACTTTTGCCGGCAGGGCAACAGAAAGGAAAATCATAAGAGCTGGAATTGTTACCGAAATCAGTGCTATCAATAGAAAGACATATGAGATGTCAAATATAAATATTTTTCCTGCCAGAATACCTTCTATTTTGCCCGGCATATATAAGGCGAAATAATCAACATAAATATAGAGAAACATAAAACTCGCCCACAGCGTAGCAATCTTCAGTTTCGAACTGACTTTGATGTCTTCCAGTGCATTTTGTGCTTTATTTTGTGTATTCATATTAATCTCTCCTTTAAGGTTATATGGTTTCTCTTGCCTACAACCTTAGTCTAAAGGAGAAGTATAAACACCCTCGAAAGCAATTCTAAAAATTTTCTAAAATATAACATTTTGAGGGTTCATGGGTTTTGCCGCTCATCAACAAGTCCATCCACATCCATTGGTGGTTTTCCACTCACCTTCTAAATCGCCCTGGTTCGCAGATTTAACTACCTCTTTATCTTCCATAACTCACCTCAACATCCCTTACACTATATAGACGGAAAAACTAATTAAAACCAGTCAAACCATGAGTTTTTTTTATTTCTGTATGTAAAAGAAATTATCCTTTATTTTTGTGTTTTCAAACCATCCTGCCCGTTGCTTCAATGCAAGCAAAGAGGAGCTGCTTAAAGTAGCAGCCCCACTATCGTTTCCGTTAGTTGAGCGAGCGTTAAGCCTATTGAAGTAAGTAGTAAACTATTGTCGTACAGCGTTAGTTAGGCAAGCTTCATATTTACATCAAAGACTTGTGAAATCCAAGTCAATAAACGGAATATCATTGATTAAATTATTGATATAATGGAATAGTTTCTAGTGAACTACGGCTTAATGTATTTTCCTTGGTGTATCCTTGAAAAAAGTTTAAAAAAAACGTTTTGCTATTGCATTTCTAGTATTTACATCTGCAATAATAAATGGAATTGGAGTTTCATGAAATATTATACGAAGCTATCCATATTACTATCAGCTTAGTTCACTCTGTACCTGACTCAAAAACAAAAACAAAGACAGGACCATTCCATTTGTCATTTTGTAGAAAACTCTCTTGATAACCGTTGTTTTGTTTATACCTAGAGATTATCTGACTCCAAAACGTATACGCAGGTTGGTTTGCAGCTGTTTGCCTTATTTCCCATGTGCCAATGAACCTCTCAAGGAGTGAGTACACAACCTTACTACCAACTCCTTTTCGACGGTACTTCCTCATAATAAAAAAATCACTAATTGAATTCGTTTTCTCTGCTGTACTCAATTTAAACAAAACCTGCAATCTCTCCATCAACCTTTACTATAAACGGACGTCGGTACTCGTCAGTCCACTGATGGTCGAAATTAATCAGTTCTTGCTCATATTTGGTATATAGATTGGAACTCAGTATGATTCAAATCTTTTGCCTCCATATTTTCATCCGACTTCCACTTTCCATAATATTCAATAAATTCTCTAAATTATCCTGCCTTATTGGTACACGAAAAGCAGGTTCGCTACGACACCTGCTCGGATTGTTTTTTATGAAACTATAGTTTTCGTTAGAATTCCTGTGGAACGAATAATTTGGAATTTGAATAAAAAAGAGCGCCTCTGTACGATGGGAGTATACAACGGGTCTACAGCCCTTAAAATCCCACATCAGGAGGT
>NZ_JCAUAS010000063.1:0-2730 GCF_059692075.1 Paenibacillus sp. J31P190
ACGCAGCGGGAGATTGCGAAGGAGCTGGGGATTTCGCGGTCGTATGTATCGCGAATTGAGAAGCGGGCGCTCATGAAGCTTTATCATGAGTTTTATAAGGCGAAGCGGTAAAGGTCGGTCAGTCGGAGGAGTCGCATACTTCATTTATTTGGTTTCATATAATGGAGGCGAAGGGAATGACCTTAATCCAGATTGAGCATATGAGTAAGAACTACGTGATGGGTGGGGAAACGATTCGGGCGTTGGATGATATTTCATTAGTGATCGATCACGGCGAGTTTGTGGCGATTATGGGACCTTCAGGGTCGGGAAAATCGACATTGATGAATATCATTGGGTGCTTGGATATTGCAGATCATGGGGACTATGTGCTGGATGGGAAGGCCATTAATCGGCTGAAGGATGCGCAGCTGGCTGAAATAAGGAATCGGAAGATCGGCTTTGTCTTCCAGAGCTTTAACCTGCTGCCACGGATTAATGCATATGAGAATGTGGAGCTGCCGCTCATTTACCGAGGGATGAGCAAGAAAGAGCGGGAGTCGCTTGTCATGAAGGCATTGGAAGCGGTTGACTTAGTAGACCGCAGGCGGCATCTGCCTTCGGAGCTGTCTGGCGGTCAGCAGCAACGTGTTGCGATTGCCCGGACATTGGCCGGCGATCCGGCAATCATTCTCGCGGATGAGCCGACGGGAGCACTAGATTCGAAGACGAGCGTGGAGATTTTGGACATTTTTAAGAGATTGAATGGGCAAGGCAGGACGATTGTTTTGATTACGCATGACCTAGCGATTGCTAAGCAGGCGAAGCGGGTTGTGTATTTTCGGGATGGGCGTTTGAGTGAAGTTGGATAGGTGGGTAAAAGAACCGGGTCTCCGTTGGAGTTCCGGTTTGTTGTTTTTACATTTAGGCACGTGATTAAACTAACGGGCAGTATAGCGCAACTTACGTACCCTAATTATGGTAATATATTGATAGTTAGATGAAGATATGAAACGAGGTTATTCTCTTGCCAATAAAACGTGAAGTCTGTCTGCATGGCTTGGAACAGCTTGCTCTTATTATAAAAATAAAGTCTGGAGTTGTTTACTATAACCAAGCTGGAGGTTATTCTTGTTTACAACCTTCAGTAGAAGGGATACTTATAATACTTGATGATGACACAAAGGAATTATTGCAAAAACTCTCTAAGTATTGTTTAAACAAAACAAAGTTAACAATGGAAGATGCAGTTTTCTTAGACGAATTACTTCTGTCTAACAGAGCGGGGAAGTTTTTTTCAATAGACAGGAAAAGACTCGAAGATTCAATGGAAGCATGGCTTAATGTAATAATTGATAATGAAACGATAGATAAAACATTATTTAATGGATTCGATGAAGATGAAGGAATTTTAACTTGGAATAACAGTGATTAAGTTAGCAACCATTGAACTAACGAGAGAACGAGTTAAACAGTGAAGTGCTGCCGCGTGGCAGCACTTCACCCCCTTAACGGGCAGATTAGCTTAATGAAACAACGGGCACAAACAGGTTGGCGAAAAAGGCTTTGAATTGAGTGATATAATTTATTTCAAGTAAATTTTTTATCATCAACTTCATATTCAACATTTGAATAAATTGACAGGAGGAACCAGTTGAATATTAACCAGAAAGCTATCGAACATTTCGAACGTAATGAATATGATGCAGCCTTGGCTCTTTTCAAAGAAGCTGTGAACGAATCAAGAAATATTCAGTCTTTAACGAACCTTGCTTGGATTTATTATCACGAAGAAAGTGACACAGAAACTGCTCTGGAATTAGTTAAAGAAGCAACTAGTCTAAATCCAGCTTCGCATATTCCCTACAACCTTTTAGGAGAAATATATGTTGCGTTGGAAAGATGGGAAGATGCCTCGAATGTATTGTTGAACTCAATCGCAATCGAGCCTTCCAAAGAAGCATATAATAATTTAGCTATAGCTAAATATCATCTTGGGGAATTGGATGAAGCTTCAGCTTTATTTCTAAAAAGTGCCAAGCCTTCTGATTACACAATGTATAGTTACATAAAATGTTTGATTGAAATCGGTAAAACGAATGAAGCAAAATGTAAGTTGGATGCTTTTTCGGAAAGTGATGATGAATTCGTCGGAGAAGTTCATGTTGCTGAACTGTACTTTGAGTTGCAATGTTTTTCTGAGGCAGTCCGTTGGTTTGAAAAATCATGGGACACATATTATAAGAGTCCAGATTGGGTTTGTAGGTATATTTATTCCTTAATTAAAACAAGTTCATTGAATCGTGCGGTTGAAATGGCAAATGAATGTATTCAATTAAAAATAAACGATATTCGGGAAGAACACGCAGTTCAATGCAATGAGGATTGGACAGAGAGCGAAAAAGCCATATACATAAAGCAATTAGAAGATGACAAAAAGGAATATGAAAGTATTATAAATATGATTTCTAACGGCTATGTTCCACCTTTGAAATTTTCAACATCTTTGAGTTCAAGTTGTTATTTATTTGGATGTTCAAGACACAACAAAGTTTGATTTTTGACCGCCATTTCCATCATTGAAAAGATTCAACCATTATATTCATGATGGTTGTTCAACTTACGTAAGAACGATAGTCAGGAGCTGCCGCAATGAAGTGACCCCCAAAAGTTAGACAGTATATAGTTAGACTGCCTTTAGCGCATGAGTTCGGTACTGTACCGGGCTCATGCCTTTTAGTTTTGCCTTTA
>NZ_JCAUAS010000064.1:0-2361 GCF_059692075.1 Paenibacillus sp. J31P190
CTTCTAGATAAGCCAGGACTGCTTCTAGTTTCTCCTCGGTTGAGTATTTAGCCAAAAAAACTGCACCTCCAATTGTTAGACTGTGTCTAACAATTGGGGTGCAGTTCACAATGACAGCTCCTTTTTGATGTTCATTGTAGTAACGGGCAGTAATGTTAAAAAAAGAAGCTTATAACCTTCAATATCATTTGATATAATTACATTAAATGGATATTGGGGAGAGGAATAAAATGATCTTAGAAATTGACGATGATAAGATGCTTAAATTACTCGAACAAGACGATTCAGATAAATTATTTGCATTAACGGATGATTCTAGAGGTTACCTTAGAGAATGGTTGCCCTGGGTTGATGGGACTCTAAGTGTCGAATATACGAAATCCTTTATACAATTCTGTCAAAATCAACATGCTTCTAACAATGGATTCAATACAGGCATATGGTTTAAAGGGGAAATCGTAGGATGTATCGGTTATCACTCAATTGATTGGGCTAATAAAAAAACCAGTATTGGCTACTGGCTAGGCGAACAATTTCAGGGTAATGGTATCATGACAAAATCTTGCAAAAGATTAGTTGATTATAGCTTTAACGAATTAGGATTAAACAGAGTTGAAATAAGATGTGGGCTTAACAACCTAAAAAGCAGGGCGATTCCAGAGAAATTAGGGTTTACAAATGAAGGTCGAATCCGTGAAGCCGAATGGTTATATGACCATTACATTGACCACGTTGTATATGGCATGTTAAGAAGTGATTGGAATTTCCTATAATGCCTAACATAGTGCAGGATAGCAAAGATATTTAGAAAAAATAAGGCATTCAACTAACGCAAAACAAGAGCTCAATAAATTAAACAATAAGGCTGCCGCAGATTTCGATAGGCAGCCTAGTTAACTTTGAGGGGGGCATGTCTTGTGAAGATAGGAATTGTTGGTGACTATAATTCAGAATATCCATCACAGCTCGCTACAAATCATGCACTTATTCATTCATCTAAGAAATTAGGAGTCTCTATCGAGCAAGAGTGGATTCCAACAACTACTATAATTGAACAAATTGATAATATCAAAGAAACATATCAAGGTTTTTGGATAGCTCCCGGATCCCCTAATTCTATTGATGGGGTATTAAGTATTATTGAATTTTCTCGCGAAAACAATGTGCCTTTGTTAGGAACTTGTGGTGGGTTTCAATACATCATTATGGAGTATGCTAGAAACAAATTGATGTTGAAGGAAGCAGGACATGAAGAACGAGATCCTCACTCAGCTCAATTAGTTATTAGTAAACTTACTTGTTCACTAGTTGGTCAAATAGGCGAAATCATAATTAAGAAATCTTCAACTTTTTGTTAATATTAGCTGAGTAGCACCTATAACTAACATGCAAAAATCTGTAATAGATAACGTACAGACAAGAGAGGAATTAACCAAGTGACTCAGGAAGAAGTGTTAAAAGGCGGTAATGTAAATCACATAGTCCGTATGGCGAACACTGTTCGCCGCCCTATAGGTTATTGGAGTGCGAGTGTTTATGAACTACTCAAACATTTGGAACAACAAGGCTTTGAGGGAGCACCCAGATTTCTCGGAATCGATGACTCTGGTCGTGAAATATTGACATTTATTCCTGTAGAAGTTCCAGGTAACAATTAACCAAAACTTGAACCTTACATGTGGTCGGACGAAACGCTTGTGGGTTTGGCACGGCTTTTGCGTCGTTTCCATGATGCGACTAAAGCGTTCACTCCCAATACGGAGGACAGATGGCAGCTTATCTATGCCGATGATGCCGAACACGAAGTGATCTGTCATAATGACGTAGCGTTGTATAATGTTGTCTTTCAAAAGGGGGCTCCTGTGGCGCTGATTGATTTTGACATGGCAGGCCCAGGTCCGCGTATGTGGGACATTGCTTACTTCCTTTACACATCGGTTCCACTTGCCAATTTCGCACCTGAAGATTCTTCTGGAACAACGGTAGCATACCAAAATGAAATGCACGCGGCAGAGCGCCGTCGGCGAATTCATTTGTTTTTTGAATCATATGGAATTCCCATCCCTAATAATCTGCGGGAGTGGATTATTCAACGTTTGATGGTACTGTGTGATACATTGAGAAATGGTGCAGCCGAAGGGAATCCTGCCTTTCAAAAAATGGTTGATGAGGGTCACTTGGCGCATTATGAGAGCGAGATTCGTTTTGTAACTGAGCATTTTGAAAGTTGGATATAGAATCGAATATTCCGCTAAACATTCCTGTAATGACTAAGATTTGGACTTTGTCAAAAAAGGAGCGCCTCGGTATGATGGGTTTGTGCACGGGTTCGAAACCCAATACCATCAAGGAGGCGCTCTA
>NZ_JCAUAS010000065.1:0-1850 GCF_059692075.1 Paenibacillus sp. J31P190
CCCGCAAGGGAGCCAGCCGCCGAAGGTGGGGTAGATGATTGGGGTGAAGTCGTAACAAGGTAGCCGTATCGGAAGGTGCGGCTGGATCACCTCCTTTCTATGGAGACTCGGGTCTGATAGACCCAGTCAAGTACTATCGCTGATTACTCATTTCATTTGTTCAGTTTTGATGGAGCTTGTACACTTCTTGAAGTGTATCTCATCAATATGGGGCCATAGCTCAGCTGGGAGAGCGCCTGCCTTGCAAGCAGGAGGTCAGCGGTTCGATCCCGCTTGGCTCCACCATTAACTTAATGCATACTTCCGCCGCCGATAAGGCGGTGTTGTTGACACTAGGCTAATGAAAAGAAAGCCATCCGTATAACTTATGATTCACCTCACCATTTGGTAATTTTTGATTGTTGCTGCTGATGAGATGGCATGATAAGATATAGTTCCTGTCGCTGAGAGGCGAAGGAAGAACAACACATTTGTTCCTTGAAAACTAGATAACGAAACAAAACGTAAAGTAAGAACTTAGGTTGTGTGATCTTCGGGTCATGCAAAAATCTTTAACTCTTTCAATAGGAGAGACTTTGATCTTGACCAAAGATCCCTGAAAAGGTGAGACTTTAGTCTACGACAAAAGATCCCTATATTAGGTTAAGCTAGAAAGAGCACACGGAGGATGCCTAGGCACTAGGAGCCGAAGAAGGACGTGGCGAACGACGAAATGCCTCGGGGAGCCGTAAGCAGGCTTTGATCCGGGGATGTCCGAATGGGGGAACCCAGCTGTGGTAATGCGCAGTTACCATGCAGTGAATACATAGCTGCATTGGAGGCATACCCAGGGAACTGAAACATCTAAGTACCTGGAGGAAAAGAAAACAAAAGTGATTCCGTCAGTAGCGGCGAGCGAAAGCGGAATAGCCCAAACCAAGGAGCTTGCTCCTTGGGGTTGTAGGACCTCGATATGGGGTTAGTTTGGTAGGCGAAGTGATCTGGAAAGGTCCGGCATAGAAGGTAAAAGCCCTGTAGCCAAAATCGAACGAAATCCCTAGAGGTATCCTGAGTACGGCGGGTCACGTGAAACCCCGTCGGAATCCGGCAGGACCATCTGCCAAGGCTAAATACTCCCTAGTGACCGATAGTGAAGCAGTACCGTGAGGGAAAGGTGAAAAGCACCGCGGAAGCGGAGTGAAAAAGAACCTGAAACCGTGTGCTTACAAAAAGTCAGAGCCCTCTCTATGGGTGATGGCGTGCCTTTTGTAGAATGAACCGGCGAGTTACGTTCCCGTGCGAGGTTAAGCTGAAAAGGCGGAGCCGCAGCGAAAGCGAGTCTGAATAGGGCGCTTTAGTACGTGGACGTAGACCCGAAACCGTGTGATCTACCCCTGTCCAGGGTGAAGGTGAGGTAACACTCACTGGAGGCCCGAACCCACGCATGTTGAAAAATGCGGGGATGAGGTGGGGGTAGCGGAGAAATTCCAATCGAACTCGGAGATAGCTGGTTCTCCCCGAAATAGCTTTAGGGCTAGCCTCGGATGTTGAGTTGTGGAGGTAAAGCACTGATTGGGTGCGGGGCCCGCCAAGGGTTACCAAGTCCAGTCAAACTCTGAATGCCACAAACTTAAATCCGGGAGTCAGACAGTGAGTGCTAAGATCCATTGTCAAAAGGGAAACAGCCCAGACCATCAGCTAAGGTCCCCAAGTGTGTGTTAAGTGGGAAAGGATGTGGAGTTGCACAGACAACCAGGATGTTGGCTTAGAAGCAGCCACCATTGAAAGAGTGCGTAATAGCTCACTGGTCGAGTGACTCTGCGCCGAAAATGTAACGGGGCTAAACACGCCACCGAAGCTATGGCTTGCAC
>NZ_JCAUAS010000066.1:0-1786 GCF_059692075.1 Paenibacillus sp. J31P190
ACGAAGCATTCCTGTAGAGCGTTAATTTTCCGCTTTGAAAAAAGTGAAGCGCCCCCGTAAGATGGAATTATGCACAGGGTCATAACCCTAAAATTCACTATCTAGGAGGACGCTTTACTATGAAATTCAAACAACAGAATGCTCAAAATCAACGGATAGAACGTATCACCAGTAATCACATTGTTGTCGGTATCGACATTGCCAAAGAGACTCAAGTAGCTCGAGCTGTAACTTACCGTGGTATCGAGCTTGGCAGGCCTTGCTCGTTTAAAAATGACGATGTGGGTTATCAAAAACTATTAAGTTGGATTAAATCGTTACAAAATCAACAGAACAAGACCAGTGTTATTGTCGGTATGGAGCCAACAGGTCATTACTGGCTTAACCTCGCCTGGTGGCTTTTAGAACAGCGTTTTGAAGTAGTTACCGTTAATCCTTATCACGTTAAAAGCAACAAGGAGAATCGAGATAATTCCCCCACCAAAAATGATCTGAAGGATGCACTGGTTATAGCCGATATGGTGAAGAATGGTTATTACTCCCCCTTGCGGTTGCCAACTGGGAAATATCAAGCACTCCGTGTTTTAATGAGCGACCGGGAGTTTATCATTAAACAGTTCATCTCGATCCAGAATCAGATTCATCGCTGGTTGGATATCTGGTTCCCAGAGTACCATCGAGTATTCAAAGATTGGAGCTGTAAAACCTCTCTAGTAACCCTTAGGTTGTTCCCATTACCATCAGAACTAAAGATCCTTTCTCCGGAAGAAATCTATGCCAGTTGGAAACCCCATATGAAACGCAGGGCAAGTATATCGTTCGCTAAAGCACTAGTGGAGCAAGCGCAGCAATCCATTGCTCAGAATGTCGCTCCAGAGCAAGTGAAACGTTCCCTGTTGTTTCTGCTAGATCAGTATGAACGATTAACAGCAGAATTGGGACAGCTTGAACAAGAAGCTATTTCACTTATGAAAGAGATTCCACAAGCTCAAAGTTTATTGACCATTCCAGGCATCGGTAAAATCACAATAGCCGGTATTTTAGCTGAGACTGGGGATTTAAGCATGTTTCGCCATGGCCAACAAGTGCTCCGACTCGCGGGGTTACATTTAGGCGAAGATAGTTCTGGCAAGCATAAGGGTCAAATTCGGATTACCAAACGAGGGCGCCCCGGTCTTCGAAAGTTCTTGTACTTAGCTGTGTTACACCTAGTTGTAAACAATGAGGAATTTCGATCACTCCATCATCACTACACTCGAACGAAAAAGATGAAAAAGGTACATTCAATCATAAAACTATGTGGTAAGCTGGCACGAATTCTGGTAGGCATTGTTCGTCAAGAACAGACTTACATTCCTGAGAAAGTTGTTACTGCTACAACCGCAGCTTGAGTAAAAATAAGCTTAATAAATAACGTAAATTGGCTTGTTCGCAGGATTTCAGAAAAAGAAAGCACCCGAGTACTGAATTTTCATTCCTTAAGGGCACAGACCCGTGAACGAAGCAGATCAGCCTCCATCCCTTGGACAGGTATAACGATGGAATGACAGGGTACAATGACCCGTTGAGTCATGGGAGGGAGAACCACCGAGGGCAGCATGGAGCAGTGTGCAGGATATGGAAAGATATGGGAATAGATGACTATCCCTCTGTTTCCGCATGCCCTCATGTATCAAAGGGACTCCCACCACTATCTGATTCTATCGTTCACCACTTTTATGGGATGTGAAATCCTGCGAACAAGCGAGCATACGTAAGAAAATCTAATCATTCTGAGGGAGGAATG
>NZ_JCAUAS010000067.1:0-1285 GCF_059692075.1 Paenibacillus sp. J31P190
CGAAGAGGTGATTCCTTCCTCTCCATGTTTTTGATAACGTAATACCCATCTTTTTAGTGGCGCAGAGCTCATATTTCGTTCTTCAGCAATTGTTTTATACGACGCTTTACCATCTAGATAAGCCAGGACTGCTTCTAGTTTCTCCTCGGTTGAGTATTTAGCCAAAAAAAGTGCACCTCCAATTGTTAGACTGTGTCTAACAATTGGGGTGCAGTTCATCGTGGTAGCTCCTTTTTTTGTTCATTCAAGTAAATTAGTTCAGTAAACACAGTCCCTTTCAACCGACATGGTGTGCAATCAAGGGAATAGGTATTCACACATATTTGCTAAGTGAGTATCTTATTCTTGAAGCCACTTTAGTTATTTGGGGGAACCGGTGTGGGATACTTTGTTAATGTAGAACCAGGTGTAAATTTATATGTCGAAGATATCAATCCTGAGGGCAGCAAGACCATAGTTTTTATACATGGTTGGCCGTTAAACCATAAACAGTTTGAGTATCAGTTTGATGTTCTTCCCGCAAAGGGATACCGCTGTATAGGAATTGACTGGAGAGGTTTCGGTATTTCGGATAAGCCAATAAGTGGCTACAATTATGACCGATTGGCGGATGATATCCGCACTGTAGTTGGTGTACTTCAATTAAACAACTTCACACTCGTTGGTCACTCCACGGGCGGATCGATCGCAATTAGGTATATGTCCCGATACAATGGTTACGGAGTTTCTAGACTTGTTCTTGTAGACGCTGCCGCTCCTATAGGCTTTACAACAGACACTGCCAATAAATTTCTTAATGAAACATTAAACGACCGCCCTAAGATGATGCGTGAAGTAACAGACACCTTTTTCTTTCAGTATATCTCAGCCCCATTCTCAGACTGGTTTTTTCAATTGGGATTACAGGCAGCAGGTTGGTCAACCGCATCAGTCGTAGTTATGCTAAGAGATGAGAAATTATATACCGATCTACCAAAAATATCGGTCCCTACTTTAATTGTTCACGGGATCCACGACAAAGTAATTCCATTTGCACAAGCACAGGAACTTAATCAAAAAATAAGAAATTCACAGCTTGTCCCGTTTCAATACAGCGGTCATGGCTCATTTTGGGAAGAACGTGATAAGTTTAATCAGCTATTGGTGCAATTTACTGGCTCATAGCTCTATTCAGCTAAACATTCCTGTAATGACTAAGATTTGGACTTTGTCAAAAAAGGAGCGCCTCGGTATGATGGGTTTGTGCACGGGTTCGAAACCCAATACCATCAAGGAGGCGCTCTTA
>NZ_JCAUAS010000068.1:0-1153 GCF_059692075.1 Paenibacillus sp. J31P190
CCACTTAGCTAAGCTGCACTTTCGTAGTACAACTGTTCAAATTGCAATGGCGACAAATAACCAATTGTACTATTAGACCTCTTTCTGTTATAAAAGAACTCAAGATACCGGTAGAGTTTTTGCTGCGCTTCTTGCTTCGTCTTGAATTTTGGTTTGCTGTAGATGAACTCACGCTTTAAAATGCTATGAAAAGCCTCGATACAGGCATTGTCATAGCAGTTTCCTTTGCGACTCATGCTGGGCTTCATTTCGTAGCTTTCTAGCTGCTCTCGGTAATCCTTGGAGGCATACTGAGAACCTCGGTCAGAATGGTGAATCAAGTCTTTTCCGGGCTTCTTTGATGCATAAGCTTGTTTCAGTGCATCCATGACAAGATCTGTTGTCATTCGATCGCTTAGCTTCCATCCAACGATTTGTTTCGTGTACAGGTCCAAGATACTGGCGAGGTAGAGCTTGCCTTGTCGACATGGAATATAAGTAATGTCGGCTACCCATTTTTCATTTGGCTTCGTTGCTGAGAAGTCTTGTTCAAGGACATTTGGGGCAATTGGGTTATCGTGATCGGAGTCGGTTGTGGTGACTCTGAATTTTCGTGCCATGCACGAGCGGAGCCCCTTTTCGCGCATGATGAGACCAACAGTGCGTTTCGATACCGTCCAGCCTTCCTTGACCAGATCATTATGGATTCTTGGACTGCCATAGATTTCGTCAGAGTCATAAAAGTACCATTTAATACGTTCTGTAAGCTTCACTTTGTGTAGTTCCTTCTGGGAAGGCGCTGATGATTTCCACTTATAAAAGCCGCTCCGGGACACCTTGAATACGCTGCACATCTTCTCCAATCGAAACTCAGAGCGATGATCTTCGATGAATTGGAACCTTAATTCTTTTCTTTGCTGAAGATGTGCATGGCCTTTTTTAGGATGGCTATTTCTTCTTTCAGGTCATCAATTTCGCGCTTTTGTTCATCAAGGAGGAGGGATTGTTGGCGAAGAGTCTCCCCCTGATTAACAGGTTCGTGTTCAAACTCTCGATATTTCCCCACCCAGTTTCGCAGCGTAGCTGGATTTACATTCAGATCGTCAGCGATCTGCTCCAGGGACTTTCCTTGTTCCTGCACATACTTTACCGCCTCACGTTTAAACGTCTCATT
>NZ_JCAUAS010000069.1:0-1090 GCF_059692075.1 Paenibacillus sp. J31P190
CTATAAAGCCCCCTAATTAAGTTGGACACTTTTAGGCTAAGAAAATACAATGAAATTAGCCGGAGGTTGTTCGTATGAGGGTAAAGCATAGCAAGTTTGACGAACTGAGAATACAGGTCGTGGAAGAAGCGCTTGAGCGGGGGAACATTGCTTTAACAGCACGGAACCATGGATTATCCCCTTACTCGTTATACAATTGGATGAAACAATATCGAGATGAGGTGGAGCCTACAATGAGCAAGAAGAAGGATCTAGATAAATTTAACAATCCTCAAACCACAGAAGAATGGAAAGAGAAGTACGAGCAGGCTACGAAGCTCATAGGTGAAAAAGAACTAGAAATCGCAGTACTTCGTGACTTAGTTAAAAAAAAACATCCACACATCCAATGGAAGTGGCCCGAGAATGGATCTTAAAAGGTTATAAAGTTCGAACCATTCTAAGGATTTGCCATGTGCCTCGTTCTACGTATTACTATCAACCGAAAGAAGCTAACTCTCAGAAGAAAACCTCTCGGCGTGGGCGCCCCGCCTCAGGGTATTCCCTTACCTTCGCGGGCAAAAAAGTAAGAGATCATCTCATTAAGCATTACATTGAAAAGCTCCTAGAAGGCGAGGAGTCTGCTTATGGTTATCGTAGAATAACCACTTGTTTACGCCGTAAATACAAACTTCGTATCAACAAGAAGAAAGTATACCGACTATGTAAAGAGATGAAGATTCTTGCTAAACCTGCAAAGCCTTCTAAAGCTCATCCACGCCGTCTAGCCAATAATATGGAGGTTACAGGCCCTAATCAATTGTGGCAGCTGGATATTAAATATGGTTACGTAACTGGCTTACAGAGGCATTTCTATACCGCTAATATTATTGATGTCTATGATCGTCACCTAGTCGGATGTCATCGCGGTAAAGCTTGTGATACAAGTCATGTTCTCCGCGTGCTACAAAAGGCCATCCTGATGCGAGGCACAATGGACCAGGAGAAGCCATTAACCGTTAGAACAGATAATGGCCCTCAGTTCATTAGCCATGCTTTCGGAACGTTCTGTGAGTCCAATCAGATTATTCATGAACGTACACCGAATCGA
>NZ_JCAUAS010000070.1:0-1035 GCF_059692075.1 Paenibacillus sp. J31P190
GTCCTCCTAGATAGTGAATTTTAGGGTTATGACCCTGTGCATAATTCCATCTTACGGGGGCGCTTCACTTTTTTCAAAGCGGAAAATTAACGCTCTACAGGAATGCTTCGTTATACCTGACCAAGGTGTGGTGGCCGATAGCGTTTAGCGGATGGGTCTGTGCCCTTTTGGAAAACGAACTCGGTCCTCCGTGCTTTCTTTTTGAAAACTCCTGCGAATGAGTCAATTTACGTTATATTTAAGAAGTTTTAGGCAGCTAGAGCGTAGTTGGGAATTACTTTTTCAGGTAAAAATGACTCACCTCTTTGAACAATGCCAACGAGGATTAGTGCCAATTTTCCAAGCAGCTTAAAAAGAGACTGTTGTTTCTTCATTTGCTTGATCTGAACATTATTCTCATGCATCTGTCGAAAGACTGGATTCGTTCCTACGAGCGTTATCGTTGCCAGATACATATACTTGCGCAACTTTGCATCTCCCCGTTTCGAGAGCTTGATTTGTCCCTTGTGTTTTCCTGACATCCTTTCTGCTAAGTTTAGACCTGCTTTACGCAATAACTGACGTCCATGCGCATACTGTCTAAAGTCACCAGCACATGATAGTATGGCAGCTATGAAGATTGGACCCAGGCCTTTAATCGATCGAAGCTGAATGGCCATTGGAATCTCACTAAGCAGTGCTAGAATGTCCTTTTCAATCTTTTCTAGTATTTCAACAATACGTTCAAACTCCTCTAGTAACCGCCGTAAATCTTGCTTGGCTTCATGAAGAGCTGTCTTCTCTCCTACACTCTGCTTGGCTTGCGAAATTAGCAACGCAGCTTTCTGAGTCCCCGTAGAACCACCCGCTCGTTTCATATGCTTTCTCCAACTTGTAATCACCTCAGATACCGTCAGAGACTGTAGATCTAGCGGGGAGGGTAAATCTTTAAGCGTAGCTAAGGAACGTTTGCAGGTCCAGTCTTTAAACACCGAGGTATACTCGGGGAACCGAATATCTAACCAACGGATGATCCGGTTCTGCATTCTTACACTA
>NZ_JCAUAS010000071.1:0-1013 GCF_059692075.1 Paenibacillus sp. J31P190
CCGATCGAACGTAATTGCTTGGCCATTGGAATACCGTTAAGCAATTTTTCAATATCCTTTTCAATTGTATCTAGTACTCCTACAATCCGTTCAAACTCTTCTAATAACCGCTTGAAGTCCTGTTTCGCTTCAAGAAGAGCGGTAGTGTCACCTATACTTTGTTTAGCTGTAGCAATTAGCTGAGCAGCTTTTTGCGTGCCGGTAGAACCAGCGGCACGCTTCATATGCTTCCTCCAGGCTGTAATCACTTCGGATACGGAAAGCAAATCTATTTCTTGCGGAGAAGGAAATTCCTTAAGAGTGGCCAACGATCGCTTGCTTGTCCAGTCTTTAAAGACAGAGAAATACTCTGGGAAACGTATGTCTAACCAGCGAATAATCCGGTTCTGCAACCTCACACTATTCGTTACCCAAAATTCCCGATCACTCATAATCGTTTGCAACCTTTGAAAGACAACAGCGTGCCGAGCGAAATCGTAGTAGAAACCTCGACTAACCACATCAGCAATGACGAGTGCATCCTTTGGATCACTCTTGGAGGGGGAATTATCGCGGTTTTCCTTGTTTCGTTTGGTGGTAGCTGGATTCACCATGACAACATCTTTGCCCTTGTCGGCAAGCCAATTAGCAAGGTTATATCCATAGTGTCCCGTTGGTTCCATTCCGATTATGACGTTCTTTAAATGATGCTTCTGCCCAATCTCATGGATCCATCGCTCTAATTTCATATAACCTTCAATTGTATTTGAGAAAGAAAGATGCCTCTTAGTAAGTATGATTCCTCGGAAATTTGTTGCTTGTGCGACATGTGTTTCTTTCGCTATATCGATTCCCACAATGAGGTGAGTCGTGGAAATTCGTTCGATTCGTTGATTTTGACCGTCAGATTGCTTAAACTTCATAATAAGAGCGCCTCCTTGATGGTGTTGGGTTAAAACCTTTGACAAACCCATCATACCGAGGCGCTCCTTTTCTTTCAAAGTCCAATTCTTAGGACTAACAGGAATGTTTAG